>DATMFV010000142.1:0-2610 GCA_035555975.1 Chthoniobacteraceae bacterium | reverse complement strand
AATATAGGCGGCGCGGGAAGCGGCACGACCCTCATCAACACTTCGCAAGGCACCCTTCTCATGAAAGCTGGCGCGCAAGTGATGTTCGGTACAGGCGAGGGCAGTCGAAGCGCTCTCACCATCGGCTCCAACGCCTCCATTCGCGGCGTGACCTTGATTTCCGATGGCGCGCTGGAAGCGGAAGCCGGAAGCACGTTCACCGGCTACCTCTCCTCTCTGGTCATCGGCTCGCAATCAGGCACAACGGAAGAAAAGACCTATCGTGGCACCGGGGTCATGGATCTCCGGTTGGCTACAGTAGATGTCTTTGATGTTTCCGGATATGCCACCATCGGTTATCATGGCGGCAGCGGGGAAGGGAGTCAGGGAGAGCTTCGTCTCGCGAACATGGCGGGGCGGATCGGCGGCGACCTCTTTGTGGGCGATCAGGAGACCGGCGGCGGTGCTCAGGTCAGCAGTTCGGGACTTCTGGAACTCGACGGTGCCCATCTGGAAGTGGGGGGCAATGTCGCTCTCGGGCTGACCGGGAGAACTACAGTGACCGTCAGCGGAGCTTCCGCAGGGTTGCTCCTCTCCTCCACCTCTAACCTGACCATCGGCCTTCAAGGTATCGGCATCGGAGATCCCGATGCAGGCTATCACATCACGTTTCAAGACCCTGCTTCGGGCCTCTTGGAACCTTATTACGGTTTGGCATGGGAAGGGAGTCATTTGGAGAGCGTCGAGCTTTTGGTCCAAAATTTCTCCATTACCTGGACCAATCAGATGACGGGAGCGTATGAGGTCGGCATTTTCTACGACTCCAACCTCGACCTTACCTATATCGGTGTGCAGGTCATTCCCGAGCCCTCCACCACGAGCCTGGTCTTCGCCTTCGGGGTGGGCCTGGTACTCATGATGCGTCGCCGCAGGGCGCGGGGATGCTGAAGATTTTCTCCGGACGCCGATATCAACGCCGCCCGGAAGGGGAGGGTGGAGCGATTGATCACGAAAACCCGGGCTTCACCACGGCGGATTCTACGATGTCAGCCGCGCCCATGCCTCGGGATAGCTGCATCGCAGTTCGCCGTCGGCTGCCACGCGGAAGAAGGCGGCGTTCTCATAGAGGTTCAGACCATCCAAACCGCACTCCCGGGTCTGTTCAATGATTTGACCGATCAAGCGATCGGCATGCCGCCCCCTCAGCAGGGAGTTGAAGTAAGGCCTAAGGTTGACGGGGATCTTCCGTTCCTGAGCCGTCCGGATCATCACCGGCATCGAACCCGTTGCGGGGAAATTGCTCATGAGGGTCACTTCGTCGGCCCAGCCGTTCTCCAACCATTTTGTCCATTCGAAGGCGATGTTCATCTCACACGGCAGTGAGGCTGGCTGGAAGCCGGGTTCCAGATGGAGATGAAGCCGCCGACCGTGCGACCTCACGAGCCGGGAGGCCTCTTCTACAAAAAGAGACCAGCCGTGGCCGAGCGCCGTACGCACCTCCCCGGGGGAGGCCGCGCTCTCCCGAAGTTGCGACGTATCATAGCCATACCGCTCCCAGGTCATCGTCCGGTTGTGATTGGCGACGCGGAGATCAACCCCGTCGCAGCCCGCTTCGATGCAACGCGCCACTTCGCCCAGCCAATGCTTGCGAACCGCGGCATGGAGCGGAGAGGGCGCGCCGACGAGATACGGCTCCACCCCTTTGACGAGCGCCACCGGCGTCTCTTCGTGCATCCACCAATAGCTATCGAGCGTATCGACCGGTTGACGGGAAGCAAAGTTGACGTCGAAATAGAACGCCGCATCAGGAAATGGACCCGCGCGTTTGCCCCGGCTGACATCGGAGGCCACCGCAAGGCAAATCGGCACCGGTCTTCCGGCACCGTCATAAGCGCGGAGGAGAGCGCCCAGATGGTTGCCGAAGCGCCCGCTGCTTCCCCGTTCGCGACGGATCGCCAGATAAGGGGGCGTGCCAGGCGCAACCTCCCATTCCCAGCGCGCCCCTTCCCGTCGGGTGGGGAGCCCTTCAAACCGCGTGTACGGCCCGTTCCTTTCGCTGGTCCAGAGGGAAAACTCCACCGCCGGACCGGAGGCGGTCTCCGCTTCCAGCACCAACCGACGGATCGGCCCGCAAACCGCCACCGCTTCGAGGTCACCGGGATGACGCTGCATCCGCAGTTGGGGATGGCGGCGCAACCAGTCGGTGGAACGCGCGATGATGCCGCTCAAGGAATGGAAATGGTCGCCGTACTCCGGGCTCTCCTGTGCAAACCGTAGGCCGTCCTTCTCAAATGCCTGATCAAACGGTTTATAGACGGCGACGAACTCGATGTCGTTCGCCTTGGCCGCTGCGGCAAAGACCGGCAGGAAGTCACCGAGATTTTCCGCACTCTGAATGATGTTTTGCCGGTGTTTGGGATAAAGCTCCGGCGGCATCCGCCAATAGCCATCCTCCGGCTTGGCTGTCGGCAGGAAATAGAGACGGCGGATGTCGGCTTTACGGTAGTATTCCATCTGCCGGGCGATCGTTTCATGCGTCCACGGTGCCGGTGCAACATCGTCGTTGAAGTCGATCGTCACCGAACGAAACAGGGATCGCCCAGGCACCGGTCGCCATGGGGGCGATTTTCG
>DATMFV010000141.1:0-41393 GCA_035555975.1 Chthoniobacteraceae bacterium | reverse complement strand
GCGACGGCGATTCAGGATGAAAAGGGCCAAGGAGGAGATGATCAGCAGGCCGGAGGTGGAGGGCTCCGGGATAACGTTGATCGTGAGTGAGCCGGTGTCGTAGTCGAAGATGCCTTCGTAGCCGGGATCGGAAAATTCGATACTCCCGAACGTTCCTCCATCCCACGTGTAGCCGCCGGTGAAGAGGGTGAACCCGGTCGTCTCCTCCAGCGTGAACCCGTCAATGAAGTCGAGCGCCAGCGTGCCGCCGAAGGTCAGCCCGCCGTTCACCGCGATGCGGTCGAAGTCGGCGAGGCTGGCCAGTTCCAGCGTGATCCGGGCCGTGGAGTCGAGCGTGAGATCGCCCCCCACGGTGATGATGCCGGTGGAGTTGCCCGGTGCAAGGGTTCCGGAAACAAGGAGATTGCCAGTCACGGCAGCGTTGCCGCCCAGCTTGCTGAATTCCGGCACCGCGAGGTCGCCGGTGATCGTGCCGTCGGTAAGCAACGTCCCGCCATGGAAGTTGAAAGTCCCCCCCGTGGCATTGAGGTGCATGGTTTGCAAGGTGCCGCCAGCCTCAAGATTCACCGTGCCATTGACATGCACCCTCGTGGTGCCTCCCACGCTGACGGTTCCTCCGTCTGAGATCGTCAGGACGCCCGTGCCGGTCGTGCCACCGGTGGATGAGTTGCCAGCAAGAATGAAATCGCCGAGGTTCTCCCAGAGCGAGCCCTCGCCGGTGACGGCAGCAGTGCCCGTTGCACCGTTCTCCATGCCGATAAAGCCGTATACACTGGAAACGCGGCCCCCGTCTTCGATGCGCAATTCGCCCGCACCGCTGTTGCCCACATAAACCGCACCGTAGCCCCCTGCGACCATGGCAAGAGTCGAACCGCCTCCCGATACGGTCACCTTGCCTTCTGAACCGCCCGCGTCAGCAATCGCGATAGCCATGACGGTCACGCGGCCACCGTCTTCAATCCGCAGTGTTCCTTCACCCGCTGTGCCGACCCGGAGCGCACCGGCGTTCTCCCAGATCGATTGGCTTCCGCTAACCGTTACGCTCCCCACGGACTTGCTCTCTTCGTCTCTGTAACGACCAATATAGCCCAAAGTGTTGGAAACCTTGCCGCCGCCTGAGATCGTCAGTTCTCCCGCCCCGGAGAGGCCTACCTCCAAGCTACCGGTGTTGGTCCAGGTGGAACCCGCTCCATCCACCTTCACCGTGCCTGTGGAATCGTAGCCGATAGAACCTGTAGTATTGGACACCTTGCCGCCGTCCGAGATCGTCAGTTCCCCCGTCCCGAAGATGCCTACATACAAACCATCGGTGTTGGTCCAGGTGGAGCCCGATCCATCCACCGTCACCGTGCCTGTGAAATCGTAGCCGATATAACCTGCAACATTGGACACCTTGCCGCCGTCCGAGATCGTCAGTTCCCCCGTCCCGGAGCGGCCTATAGACAAGTCACCGGTGTTGGTCCAGGTGGAGCCCGATCCATCCACCGTCACCGTGCCTGTGGAACCGGAAACGTAGCCGATATAACCTGTCGTATTGGACACCTTACCGCCATCCGAGATCATCAGTTCGCCATCGCCGGTCCCGAAGAAGCCGACATTCAAGCTGCCGGTGTTGGCCCAGGTGGAACCCGCTCCCGTCACCGTCACCGTACCTGTGGACTGGTAGCCGATGTAACCATTGATATTGGAAACCTGACCGCCGCCTGAGATGGTTAGCGCACCAGCCCCGACGACGCCTACCTGCAATTCGTCGGTGTTGGTCCAGGTGGAATCTGCCCCCGTCACCGTCACCGTGCCTGCGCCTCCGGACTGGTCGCCGATACGGCCCTTGGTATTGGAAACCGTGCCGCCGTCCGAGATCGTTACTTCGCCAGTCCCGAACTGGCCTACAATCAAGCTGCCGGTATTGGTCCAGGTGGAATCCTCCCCCGTCACGGTCACCGCGCCTTTGGAACCGGCATTACTGCCGATGTAACTATCGGAACTGGAAACCGTGCCGCCATCCGAGATCGTTACTTCGCCAGTCCCTAAATGGCCTACAACCAAGGTTTTGGTATTGGTCCAGGTGGAACCCGATCCTGTCACCGTCACCGTGCCTGTGGAACCGGAAACGTAGCCGATAAAACCCATCGTATTGGAAACCGTGCCGTCACCTGAGATCGTTAGTCCGCCATCTCCGGAAGAGCCTACATACAAGGAATCGCCAATATTCCAGGTTGGCGATTCCGCCGGTGAGGGATTCACGCTCCCGGTGATGGCAACCGACTGCCCGAAAGCAAGGCCGGGCCAAAGCAGCACCCCGGCGGCGAGCCAGGCTTTGGAGCAAAGGTTCGGGAATCCCCTAAGCCTTGCCGCGTTCAAAAGCGCCCGTTGGCAAGACGCAAGGAAGAGTGGGCGTTTATTTTTCATGATTTTTAGATTGGAATACGTTTCCCCCCAAGGTTGATCAATCGGACAGGTGACCCGGGTAAAATGGACAAAAACCTGCGCGACAGGCATTTTTAGTCTCGTCAAACGATGGGTGATTTTTCACGATTCCGCCCATGGCCGAGCCCCCCCAGACCCCTGCTTCTTCGCCCCGCATTCGCGTGGCGCTGGTGGATGACGATCCTCATTTCCGGCTGGTCGTGGGATCGCTCTTCGCGGCGAGCGGTCGCCATCAGTTGATGGCGATGGCGGGGTCTGCCGAGGAGGCTGCGGACTGGTCCGAAGACCTGGGTCCGGATGTGGTTTTGCTGGATGTCGGGCTGCCCGGGCGCACGGGAGTTGCGCTGGCGGGGGAACTGCGCCGGAAGTTCCCTTGTGCGCTCGTGGTCATGGTCACTGCGGCGAACGAGGATGGCGTCGTGCTGGATGCGATCCGGGCGGGAGCGGTCGGCTATGTGCTCAAGACGGGGGATACAGGCCGGATCATTGAAGCGGTCGATGATGCGCTCGCGGGCGGTGCGCCGATGTCGCCATCGATCGCGCGGAGGGTGCTGGCCCTGATGCAACGGCAGGTCGCCCCGGGTCCGCAGGCGTCGCCGCATGAAGAGCTTTCCGTTCTTACCACGCGGGAAATCGCGGTTCTCGAATGGGTGGCGCAGGGGGCGGGCGACAAGGAGATCGGGACCAGGCTGGGAGTGACGCGCTCGACGGTGAAAAATTGCCTGCTGGGAATCTACGGGAAATGGAGGGTGAAATCGCGCACGGCGGCGGCGGTCAAGTTCATCCGCACGGGAGGGCCGGGTGGATGAGCGGGGCGAGGAGGGCGCCCTCGAGCGACTCCGCCGACAGGCGAACCGGCTCCGGTTTGAAGACGCCGCGCTGGAGAGCGCCTTCCACGACGAGCGCGTGGCGGCGGCAAGGGTGCGCGCGCGGGCCCTGCTGCCGATCGGGATTCTGGCGCTGGGCCTGATCGGCTGCTGCGAGGCGAAGGTCGGCTCGGTGGAGTCCCCCGAAATGCTTCGGCGAACGCTGGAGACGCGCTTCTTCGGCATGATCCCGCCGTGGCTCATCATCTATATTTCAACAGGTTTGCCGGGGCATCGGCAGCGTGCGGATTGGCTGAGCGCGCTGGGCACGGTGGCGGTCTGCTGGGCGTTGGCGTGGCGCTACTGGCATTTTGCCCTGATCTATCCGCAAACGCAGATCGCGGGAGCGGTGACAGGAGCCTTGTTGTCGGTCCTGCTCGTCTCGGCGGTGACGCTGACGATGAGCTTTCGCGCGCTGGCGGCGACGACGCTGGCATCCTTTGCGGGCACGCTGCTCTTCTACCGGATCACCTTGCCCCCGGATCGCAGCGGCGAATGGTTCGTTATGTCGATGACCTTTGCGGGCATTGGACTTTTGATGCTCTTCCTCGGCTGGTATCGGGAGGCCGCAGACCGGCTGATGTTTGCCCAACGGGAACACGTGCGAATGCTCAACGTGGAACTGGCGTGCCTGAACGCAGAAAAGAATGAGTTTATCGCCATCGCCTCGCATGACCTCCGCTCACCCCTCGTCACGGTGCAGGCGCTGGCGAACCAACTCCTCTCGGGAGGCCAGAGGGAGGCAGAGCGTGCGCACCTCGCCATCCGGGATCTCGCGCACGGCATGTTACGGCTCGTCGAAAACTATCTCGGAGCCCACGCCATTGAACACGGCACGGTGCCGGTGCGGATGGAGAGGATCGATCTCGCAGCGGCAGCGACGGAAGCGGCGGCACGCCATCGGCCCCTGGCGGAGGGCAAGGGCCAGTGTCTGAAGCTTGAAGCGACGCGACCGGTCTGGGCGCGCGGGGATGCGGGTTTTTTGGGGCAGGTGTTGGACAACTTTTTGAGCAACGCACTCAAGTTCAGCCCGCGCGGAGCAAACGTAGGGATCGCCATCGCGGTGGCGGAAGATGGCAGCCTCGCACGGATCGAAGTATCGGACGAAGGGCCGGGGATCGCGCCGGAAAATCGCGAAGAGATCTTTCGCAAGTTCCGCCGGACGGGCCTGAAGCCGACGGGTGGTGAAACGAGTCATGGGCTCGGGCTCGCGGTGGCCAAACGTCTGGCCGAATCGATGGGCGGCGAGGTCGGGTGCGAACCGGCGGAAAAAACGGGGGCGATGTTTTGGGTTTCGCTTCCGTCCCGGGAGTTCCGGGGTCACGGTGCCGGGGTCGACCCTTATTGACAAAGGAAATTTTCTCGAAAGAAGAGCTTACCAAAAGCGAAAATCCATGCTTTAAGTTACGGTTCCCATGAGTATTCCGTTTTTGACCCACAACCTTGGTTATCCTCGCATCGGTGCGCAGCGCGAGTTGAAGACCGCGATCGAAGCCTTCTGGAAGGAGACCCTTTCGGAAGCCGAGCTTAACGAACGCCTCGTCGCCCTGCGCAAGGAACGCTGGAACGCCCAGAAGGCGACCGGGATCGACCTGATCCCCTCCAACGATTTCAGCCTCTACGACCAGATGCTCGATACCAGCGCGCTGGTGGGAGCGGTGCCCGCCCGTTTCGGCGCGGCGGTCGAAGGGAACGTCGATCTCGCCACCTATTTCCGCCTCGCTCGCGGGGACGCCAGTTGCGGTTGCGGCGCTACTCATGGATCGCACGGCCAGGCAATGGAAATGACCAAGTGGTTCGACACCAACTACCACTACATCGTCCCGGAACTCGAAAAGGAACAGAGCTTCCGCATCACCTCTTCCAAGCCGTTCGACGAATTTTCCGAAGCGCTCGCCCTCGGCATCAAGACCAAGCCGGTCCTCGTCGGCCCGGTGACCTTCCTGCTTTTGAGCAAGCCGGCGCGCGGCAACGAAGCGTTTGACCTGCTCGACCTCCTCGACCGGCTCCTGCCGGTGTACGGGGAGATCCTCCAGCGCCTCACCGCTCTGGGAGCCGAAGTCATCCAGCTCGACGAACCGGTCTTCGCCCTCGACCTGACCGACGCCCAGCGCGCCGCGCTCACCCGCGCCTACACCGCCCTGCGCGCCTCGGCCCCGGGAGTCAAGCTGCTGGTCGCCAGCTACTTCGGCGAACTGCGCGACAATCTGCCCACCTTCCTCGCGCTGCCGGTCGACGTCCTGCACGTCGACGCCAGCCGCGCACCTGAAGAACTCGGAGCCGTCCTCGAAGGGCTGCCTGCCGACAAGATTCTTTCCGTCGGCCCGGTCGATGGTCGCAACATCTGGAAGAACGATTTCAAGAAGTCGCTCGCCCTGCTCAACACCGCCAAGGAAAAGCTCGGCGGCGACCGCCTCTGGGTCGCCCCGTCGTGCTCGCTCCTCCATTCGCCGGTCACCCTGCGCAGCGAAGAGAAGCTCGATGCCGAGTTGAAAGACTGGCTCGCCTTTGCCGACGAAAAACTGGTTGAAGTCGTCACCCTCGCCCGCGCCTTGCGGGGTGAAGATGTGGCCGACGCGCTCGCCGCCAACGAAGCTTCGCAGGAGGCCCGCCGCAACAGTCCGCGCATTCATCGCCCGGAAGTGCAGCAGCGCCGCGCCGCCATCACGCAAGACGACGCCAGGCGCCGCTCGGTCTTTGCCGAACGCCAGAAAGCCCAGCGCGCCCGGCTCCAGCTTCCCGCCTTCCCGACCACGACGATCGGCTCCTTCCCGCAGACCCGGGAAGTCCGCTCCGCCCGCGCCCGCTGGAAGAAGGGGACGCTCTCCACCGAGGAGTACGACAAGTTCCTCGCCGAGCAGATCACTTCCGCTGTCCGCCAGCAGGAGGAACTCGACATCGACGTGCCGGTGCACGGCGAATTCGAGCGCAACGACATGGTCGAATACTTCGGCGAACAGCTCGACGGCTTTGCCTTCACCCAGTTTGGCTGGGTCCAGAGCTACGGCACCCGTTGCGTGAAGCCGCCGATCATCTTCGGCGACGTTTCCCGACCGCATGCAATGACCGTCCGCTGGTCGACCTACGCCCAGTCGCTCACCAAGCGCCCGATGAAGGGGATGCTGACCGGCCCGGTGACGATGCTGCAATGGAGCTTCGTCCGCGACGACCAGCCGCGCGCCGAAACTGCCTACCAGATCGCCCTCGCCCTGCGCGACGAAGTGCTCGACCTCGAAAAGGCAGGCATCGGCGTCATCCAGATCGACGAACCGGCGCTGCGCGAAGGGTTGCCGCTGCGCCGCGCCGACTGGGCCGCCTACCTCGAAAGCGCCGTCGAAGCCTTCCGCCTGAGCGCCGCCGGGGTGAAGGACGAAACGCAGATCCACACCCACATGTGCTACTGCGAGTTCAACGACATCATCGACTCGATCGCCGCGCTCGACGCCGACGTGATCTCGATCGAAACGTCGCGCTCCAACATGGAACTTCTCGATGCGTTTGTGAGCTTCAAGTACCCGCTCGAAATCGGGCCGGGCGTCTGGGACATCCACTCGCCGCGCGTCCCGCCGACCGAGGAGATGATCAACCTGATCCGCAAGGCTTCCGCCGTGCTGCCTCCCGGCAACCTCTGGGTCAATCCCGACTGCGGCCTCAAGACCCGCGGCTGGGACGAAACCCTCGCCTCGCTGCGCAACCTCGTGGCCGCCGCCCGCCAGTTGCGCAAGGAGATCGCCGCGTAACGGTTTAGAAAAAGCAAAACTTCAAAGCCGCTGTTGGAGGCCTCCCCCTCCGGCAGCGGCTTTTTGATTGGAAAAACAAGGGTCCATTCCACGGACTTTCATCGACCCGATCGACACCCCCTGATCAATCCCCTGCGCCCCGCAGCAACTGGTTGACAAGGAAACCTTTCCACGCTTAGTTTCCTTGTCAACCAACCTTGGCAAACAGGCGATCATGTCAGCAAAAAGCTCACCCTCTCCGCTTCCCGCCCATCTTGGGTATTGGTTGAGGATGGTCTCCAATGCCGTGTCGCAAAGTTTTGCC
The DNA here is from genome assembly GCA_035555975.1 of Chthoniobacteraceae bacterium. GTDB lineage: Bacteria > Verrucomicrobiota > Verrucomicrobiia > Chthoniobacterales > Chthoniobacteraceae > DATMFV01. The sequence continues at coordinate 34,056 of DATMFV010000141.1, read as the reverse complement.
CGACGGCTCGAGGCGGAAGGGGTGACGGTCGCCGAATGGGTTTTTCTCCGGGTCCTTCACGATATGGAGCGGTGTACCCCCTCTTTGCTGGCGGAGCGGATGGGGATGACCAAGGGAGCCGTTTCCAAGCTGGCCGAGCGTCTCGACCGCAAGGTACTCATCGTGCGCCGGGCTCATCCCGACGATCGACGAAGCCAACTGCTGGCGCTGACGTCGACCGGACGGGCGCTCGTCCCGAAGCTGGCCGGGTTTGCGGATCAGAACGATGCCTCCTTTTTCTTCAATATCCTCACCGCCGCCGAGCGCAAACAGCTTCAATCCCTCCTGCACAAGATCGTTTCAAAACATCATCTGACCACCCTGCCGATCGATTGAACCGCTCCAAAACCATGAACACCCTACAGACTGCAACCGCCCGCCAATCCCTCCAGGCCGCTTACGACGGCACCCGGCCTTTCCCGGACATCGTCAGAGAACTGGCCTCGGCCGGGTTTGAAGGCTATACCGTCGATTATCGTTGCGGCACGACGACTTATTTTCTGCCGGATGGGGACCACGTGACGCTCAACAACCCTCCATCAGACCAGGCGGTTTCTCCGGCGTTCGATCAACCCGCTATCGCCGCCCGAATCCAATGGGCACAGGCCAATCCGCCCGGCTATTCCTACAAGGCTTTCTGTCATCACGTCAAAGCGGCGGGGTGTGCCGGTTATATCGTCTCGTTTTCCGGCCGGCGTGTACTCTACTTCGGTCGCACGGCGGAAACGCACGTGGAGCTTTTCCCGCAATAACCCGAAGGAACGCCAGTCCCCTACCCCGCATACCGGCCGACGCGATTCAACCAACCTGGGAGCCAGCGATTTTCCTTCCGTTCGGGCGGAGCGTTTTTGACGCGCCGGGTCAGCACCCGTTTGGCCGAATCCGAGAAGGTTTTGACCGGATCGCCGCCATCCTTCATCCCGCTCAAAACCTGAAGCAGCCCCCACCCCTCGCCCCGATAGCGTTCGGTGGCGAGAATCCCCTCTCCTTTGAAATTCACGTAATCGATCAGGGCAAAGCTTCCCGCCGCGCTGCGGGTCAAGGTTTCGAAACGGTGTTGGATCGCCCGGCGTTCCCCGGCGGGAGCGGCGGCGAGGAGCTTCGGCAGCGCGGCATTGAGCCGCCCGATCAGAAACTCCGTCTGCACGGAAAGCGCCTTCGGCGTGGCCAGCAGCTTGCGCAACGCGTTGACGCGTGCCCCGTCGCGCACCATCTCCGCCTTCGTCTGCCACGGCGCGGGGCCATGGGTCCACGCCGGCATCGCCACCCCCCGCTCGCGCAGGAGCGCCGCCAGCCGGGGGAACGATTCGTCAAACGGCCCTCGTTTGCCTTTGGGGTACCAGATAAAATGCCCGATCCCGAGCGAGGGAAACCCTTCCCCCTGATTCCAGCTCACCAGTCCCTCAACCGTTCCGGCGCATTCGTTTTGCCAGATCATCCGGCCCACGCGGGTCGTCTCCGCCGGGGAAAGATGGACCGGCGCAGCGATGGCGGAGGGTTGGAGGGCGCTGAAACCGAGCAAGGTCATGGCGATAAGGGCGGCGGGCTTGAAAGTCATGGCAAGAGACGAAGCGAGACTCCTATCCTTGCATGGCAACATACTGCCGGGCAAGGGCGCGGCGGCTGATTTTTCCCCGCTCGCAAACCGGGATGCGCGGCACGCGCCAGATCGCCTTCGGCACCTGCCAGAGGCTCAATACCGAGCGGGCAAACTCCAACAGGGCGGCTTCGTCCACCTCGCCCACCACGCATGCGATCGCCTCTTCATGCCGCAGGCGCGAGGGCACCCCGAAGACGACGATCTCCCGCAGGCCCGGGTAACAGAAAAGGCGCGCCTCCACCTCGCGCGGGTTGAGCTTGCGCCCGGCGATGTTGATGATGTCGTTGACCCGTCCGGCGAGGTAGTACCCTTCCGGCCGGGCCTCGATCAGATCCCCCGGGGTAAAGCAGCCGTGACTCAATGCCTCATCCTCCCGACCGGGAACCGTCGGCCAATAGCCGTCGCCGACCGCCGCCCCCGTGACGACGATCCTGCCATCGGGCTGCGGCGTGAGGTTCGTGCGCGACATCGCCTCTCCCACGAACCCGTCGCGATCGGGCTGCGCCGAGCTTCCCGAGCGGTCGTAGGCGATGCCGCCGCATTCGCTCGACCCGTAAAAGGAGTGGATCTTCAACCCGAAACGCTTCGTAAACCGCTCCGCAACCGCCACCGGCAGCGGCGCCCCCGCCGAGAGGCAGAGCCGCAGCTTCGGCAACAACACTTCGCCGCCGAGGTCGGCCAGTTTGTCAAAAAAAAGCGGCATCGAGGGGAAAACCGTCGCACCGCTGCACGCCAGCCCGTTGAGGATCGCGCGCGGCATCCGGTCTTCGCTCAAAACCAGCGGCGTTCCCCGGCAGAGCAGCGGCGTCACCAGATGGCTGAACCCGTACGAGTGGCCGATCGGGATCACCCCATAGCTCAGGTCGGCGGGGGTGATCCCCATCGTCTCTTCGATCTGCAAGGCATCTTCGAGCAACTGCTCCGCACGGAAACGGATCGCGCGGGGGGCCGCCGTGGTGCCGGAGGTCAGCTTGAGAAAATCAGGCCGCGGGGAAGGCCACGCCGGGAGCCGTCCCGCCGGGGGGAGCAGTTCAATGAAAAAGGCGCGCTCCTCGTCGTACGCAATCAACACCGACGCCCCGACCGCCTCCATCGCCGCCTGCCGTTCCGCCGGGCTCAAATGACGCCCCAGCGGCAGCGGCACCAGTTCGCGCCGGAAGAGGGCGAGCAGAATGGCGAAAAACTCCGGGCTGTTGCCGGTCTGGAACGCGGCGATCTCCCCCGCCTGCAACGTCCCGAGGTGGGCGAGGCGATCCCCCCACTGCACCGCTTCCTCCTCGATCTCGCGAAAGCTGCGAAGCACGCCCCCCCCCTCGCCCAGTACGGCGGGCGCGTCGCCGCGACAGCGCAGCGTCGTCTCCCACGCCGAAAGGATGGCGTTGGAAGCGCGGCGGGAGAGAGCGGAGCCTTTCATCGTCACAAAGAAACGTATCATCCCCCATTTTGGAGGTTTCGCGGAAGCAAAATTCCTCGCGCTTCCACCGTCCGTCGCCATGGAAAACCAAAGTTTTTGATTGCAGCCGACTTCCCCGCCGTTATCTTCACCCTCCCCCGGTTTTCACGTTTTTCCGGCCCGATTGGAACGTTGCCCCGGCTGGAAAAGCCGATTTTTTTATGGATTTTCAACCCCTGATCGCAAAAAGAGCCGAACGCTTTCGTGAACTCGAAGCCGAGATCGCGGAGGGAGCCATCTTCAACCACCCGGCGCAGGCGCGGGAGGTGATGCGCGAACATTCGCAAATCAAGGAACTCCTCTCGCTCTCGAAGGAATTGGAAAAGGCGAAGGTCGATCTGAGGGAAAATCATCAGCTCGCCAAGGAAAACGACGCCGAACTGGCCGAAATGGCGCGCGCCGAGATTCCCGAACTGGAAAAGCGGATCGCGGAACTGGAGATCGACATCAAGATCGCCCTGCTCCCCCCGGAACCGGGCGACGACCGCGACGCCATCGTCGAAATCCGCGCCGGAACCGGCGGGGCGGAAGCCGCGCTTTTCGCCGCCGACCTGCTGCGGATGTATTCGCGCTATGCGGAAGTCAACGGCCTGCGGATCGAGATGATGGAGGCGAGCCCTTCGGAAATGGGCGGTTTTCGCGAGGTCATTTTCCGCGTCTCGGGCGACGAAGTTTTCCGGAAACTGCGGTACGAGAGCGGCGTACACCGGGTCCAGCGCGTCCCGGCGACCGAAGCCCAGGGGCGCATCCATACCAGCACGGCGACCGTCGCCGTCCTCCCCGAAGCGGAGGAGGTCGATTTTGAACTCAAGCCCGACGAACTCCGCATCGAAGTCTGCCGCGCAGGCGGCCCCGGTGGCCAGGGGGTCAACACGACCGACTCGGCCGTGCAGGTAATGCATCTGCCGACGGGGACCATCGTCCGGTGTCAGGACGGGCGCAGCCAGATCAAGAACAAGGAAAAGGCGCTCAACATCCTCCGCTCCCGCCTGCTGGAGCGCAAGCAGCAGGAAGAACATGAGAAATATTCCGCCCATCGCAAGAGCCTGATCGGCGGCGGCGGGCGCGAGGAAAAGGTCCGCACCTACAACTATCCGCAAAACCGCGTGACCGATCACCGGATCGGCCTCACCCTCTACAACCTCGACCGCTTCATGGAAGGCGACATCCTCGAAATGGTCGCCGCCCTCCAGGCGGAGGATGTCGCCGCGCGCCTCAAGGAAGCCGAACAGGCCGCCGGCGGGGCGTAACCCGTGCTTATCCGCCCAGCGCCGCCACGGTGCGGCGGATCGCGTCCGCCACAAAATCAATCGACGCCTCCTCCATCCGTTCATGGACGGTCAGGCGCACGGCGCTCTCCGTGATCGCCTCGGCGACCGGGCAGGAGACCTCCCGGTAGTCCATTTCCGTCAGCCCAAGTTCCCGGACCGGCCATCTTCCGCCAAAAAAATCGTGGTTGGCAAACACCGGAAACCGGTAGAGCGGCATCGGGAGATAACCGGCGCCGACCCCTTCCACCCCCTCGGCCTGCAACCTTCGCACGAATTCCGCGCGCAGGTTCGCGTCCGCAAGGCGTAAAAGGTAAAACCAATAGGTGCAGTAAGCCTCCGGTTCCACCCGGTGCGGAACGATTCCCGGGACGCCCTCGAGCTGGCGGCCCAGCCGGGTGCCTAGCCGGTGCCGACGGTTGGCAATCTCCGGCATCCGCTCGAGTTGCGCTGCGGCGACGGCGCTCTGCGGTTCGCTGATCCGGTAATTGGGCGCGAGGACATCGGGCGTCCGCGAGCCGCTCACCCGGTCATACGCCTTGTCCCCAAACTTCTGCAATTGCCCGGCAAACCGTTCCACGGAACTGCCGACCAGGCCCCCGTCGCCGCAACTGATGTGCTTGAAGTCATTGAGCGAATAGCAGCCGAAATCGCCAAAGGAGCCGACCGGCTGATCGCGCCAGCGGCTCCCCCACGCCTGCGCACAATCTTCAATGAGCACCAGCCCATGCTCCCTCGCCAGAGCCTGAAAACGCTCCATCGGGCATGGATTCCCGGCGAGGTGAACCACCACGATCGCGCGGGTCCGCGGCGTGATCCTGCGGCGCACGTCGTCGGGATCAAGGTTGTAGGTGTGCGGGTCGAGATCGGCAAAGACCGGCACCCCCTGCTGGTAGAGAATCCCGATCACCGTCCCCATGTCGGTGATCGGCGGGACGATCACCTCGTCCCCCGGCCCGATCCCGGCAGCGGCCACGGCGATATGAATCGCCGCCGTCCCGGAGGAACACGGCATCACTTCCTTGAACGGATAGTGTTGCCTGAAGCGCTCCAGCAACGCCGCCGTCTGCGGCCCCTTCCAGTAGAAAAGACTCGGCTGATCGAGCATGGCGGTGAGGCGTTCGAGTTCGGGGATTCCCCAACGCTTTTGAAACGAGTCTGTCACCGGATGCTGATTCATTATTTGTTTATTCATGGTCACTGAGATACTCCACCATGACGCCAATAGAGCTCATGGTCCTTTCAGCCAATGCAGGCCAATCCTCAAAAGGAGGGTTCCTATAAAGCAGACCGTCCCACCCGCCAATCTCGACGAGCCCAAACTGACGATGATGGAATGGTTTCCATGCGTGGAAAACAGGATCTCCACCAAAGCCGCCTGCTTCACTCAGGAGACGGCGGGTCGACTGGAGGCAAAGAGCGGCGTTGTCTTCAAATTCCCCGTAGGCAATCCCAAAACTGTTGTAGTATAATCCCACTTCCAGAATATAGGCGGGAATTCCAAATCTTTCATTCAGCCAATGAATAAAATAACCGGGTCCTTTCTTTTGGGGAACTCCCGTGCGTATCTCCGAATAGGAGCTGACCAAGGGTGCCTTAAAGGCTTCTTCAAGCTTCGTGCCAATCCGATAGCCCGGGGATTGCTCCCAATTTTCCATCCCGACCCAGGAATCAGGGTAAAAAACAGCCGGATTGCCGCTATGCAGATCCAGAGCCGCCTTGATGTCAGGATGCGCGATCACGAAGTCCCGCAACGCGCAGACCTCAGGCTCGGTGAAGGCTTCGCTGGTTTTCCCTTTGGTTGCGAAGTCCCTATTGAAATCCGGGAAGTAGGGCGGCTCGTCAGGAGTGATGCCCTTTGCCACATCCTCTCCGAGAACTCCCTCGCAAACCTGGTGATATCTTCGCCCCGCTCCACAAGATCCTTCAAAGGGTAAAACGATTCGAGGATCTTCCTCGGGAACGAAAAAGTCCCCCTTCTCATCAGGCCACCGCATTTGCAAGACGAGACCATTGCCGTCAAGATCGCGCCGTATGATCTGAGCACCGTTGGAAATCGTTTCGCGGCTCCGGACGACACTTCTGGTCGAAATGACATATTCCGCACCATCAATCGCAATTCGCGGGAGAACATAAAGACAAAGAGACTGTTCGGCGTTGCTACCCACTCTCTTGATCCACTCTTCGGCGCAGGAAAGTAGAAGGTTCCCTCCCGTCAACTCGTTGGCGTGAAGCGAAGCCGTCAAAAGAATGGCCTTTCGCCCCTCTTTCTTCCCTCGTGAAATGACCAGAAATGGCATACGCCGACCGTTGCGACTCTCTCCGAAAAAACCAAGCGTAGCCTCATCGGGATAAGTCTGCGCTATTCTTTCCATTTCATGAACCAGTGATTCATGGCACAAAAAATTCTTTACGATTTTCATAAACTCGAGAGCGGGAAACTATGGCAGCGGAGCACCTCCGGAAGGAGGTACGGGAACCCTGCAACTCCAGATATCGGAACCTGATGCAAAGAACAGTTCATTACCTACCCAGCCTCCTCCTGCGCTGATCGGGACCGGGCTTTCTGCCGCCAATCTCGCAATGGACGTGCCGGTGTTGAAGCGAACAATCCCTTTATCAAGAAGAATATAGAGGCACCCGTCCGGACCGAATGAAAGAACCTTGTGGGGCTGGTCCGAGCTGATCGCAGGGCCGAAGGTGGAAAGATCCATCACCTCTGGCGCATTCTTCCCCTCGGGGGTGAAACGCAAAAGCTTCGCTGTATCTCCCATGGCGAGACCATACACGCGCTTCCCGTCGTCGGAGAGCACGAGGTCCGCAATCATTCGATCATGACCCGCTATCGGAAAGCGCCGAATGACCTTGCGGCTCTTCCAGTCCATGACGAAAAGCTGAACAGGGCCCTTGCCATTGATCCCGCCCGTACCGGCCGCCAGGTTACTGCCGCCAATCACTGTTCCATCCAAAAGTGAAACCAGGCTCTGAACCGCTTGTCCCGGGACGACCTCTTGCGAAGGCATGATGATCCCGGTTCCGGTGGTGCGATCATAGACGAGCAAACCTCCCCCCGCCGCAACGCGCCGTGGAATTCCTCCCACCAGGATATGAACACCGTCCCTGTGAACATGGATGGCGGACGGTCGTCCGATGGACCAGGTTTCCTCGGTTGATTGCTGAAACAGGACTCGCGGATTGCCTTCCCTCCTCAAGGGGGCATCGGTCCAGTTTTGTTCAGGATCAATTTCAATCAAGGCGCCGCTGCTATAGATCGCGCCATAGATATTGCCATCAAACTCGGTCAACACCCGGATGTTGCCCCCGTAATCTGCAAGTCCATGGTCCTCCCGATGACCGGTTGCAGGATTAAGGGAAAAGAAACGCAGCGGCCCCATCGTAGAACCATAGACGTTTCCATTGAGGCTGGTGATCAACGAACGAATATGAGCCCCCGTGCTGTGATAGTCGAAGGTAATCTTTCGATGGGTGCCATCTGCATCGGCGATCTCCGCCTTCCGGCTTGAAACCCGGAGCGATACAACCCTGCTTCCGTCGGGGAACTCACGAGCGTCCCTCCAGCCGGTACTGCGCAGAATGGCGGATGAGGCGACGGGGACGGTGGACGATGCAGGAGTAATCCTCCCGTCAAATGCTTCATAGATTTGCCAGGGATGACGGTCAAATTGAAGGTAGGCCCTGCCATTATCGGCTCTATAAACCTGAACCTTCCAGACCATGCCCTCAATCCCTTCCGGATGAAAGTATCGCTTTCCGAAAGCAGGATGAAAGGCGATGATGTGAGCTTCCTTGTGCTTTGTCGCGGCGTAGATCCATCCGGCACTGTCGGAGATAAGGTGTGGATACACGAGCCACTCCTGATCAAGCAGCCGACCGTGGTCGATCAGCTTTTTACTTTCAGGATCAAAGCTGACGAGTCCGCCTCCTTGCCTTAGAATGCCTGCATAAATAACCCCGTCGTCCGTTTCGGTAAAGCTGTTGGCAAAGCGGTGGCTTCCCTTGAGGTTAAGGGTGCCGACGGTAAGCCATTTTGCCGAAGCGACATCAAACTCATAAAATGAAGTCCGCCCCTTTTTGGCAACCATGTCGTACAGCCGATTCTTCCGGCTGAGAAATGTCGCAAACGATCCGTCTCCATAAGGCCCATCAGGCGGGACAAACCTTTGGCTGGCTCCGCTGACCGGGTCGATCACCAGCAATGTTCTTTCCTTCTTCTCTCCCGCTCCCGCCCATAATTTCAGAAGAATCTGACGTTGCCCTTTTCCGTCAATGGTCGCATGGACGCCTCCCCAGGCTGCCTGCCCCACGGGAGCCGCCACACCATGACGTCGGAACACGGGGATATCCGTTTCAGGGCCCGCGCCAAGAAATGAGGTGAGCATGAGCAGAATGAGGAGACTTGAGGCTGTTCCATTCATCTTTCTTGGCCTGGAGTCAAAAATTGAACGCTCGAAATTCATGGTCGAAACCAATACTCAGGGGGTAGTAGGGCAGGGATTTGGCACGTTCGGGAGCGACCGCTTCGACATGGCCGTCGGCAAATAACATATTGGCCCGATGGTCATGACGGAAATGAATATAAGCGCCCTTGGGCTCGCTCCCATAGACAATATAAACCTGCTCATTTCGATTGGATGACCACGAATCGGTCAACAACCAGTAGCGTGCGGGGTCGGGAACTGAATAAAGCCTTACGGCGCGGTTTGCAGGCCGAAGGGGGTTTCGTTCGGGAATCTCCGGAGGGGAAAAGTCATATGGAACACTGGCACGCTCTTCTGCGGTCGGTCGCATGGTGCCATAAATTGAGCCCCTTGCAGTATAGGTCCGGGGCGCAACGGTCGGGCATACTTGAAGATGGCTTCTTCGATCAATATACCCCTTCTCGGTCAGCATATCGGCCCATGGTTTGTCTCCCGCGTCCGGCGGGTAGTAATAGAGATGAATGGCACCCCGGTGGTCATTGGCAAAAGACTGAAACAAGGCTCCGAGCTGGCGAAGATTGGCGACACACCGGACAGCCCCCTGCGACTGTGTCACGTTGTTGAAGACAGGACTGGCCAACAGGATCAGCAGGAGGAGGATACCGATAGCCACCAGCAGCTCAGTAGTGGTAAAGGCGCGTCTGTGGGAACGGAAGAGAAACTTCATGAAAACGAGAGCGATGATGAAGCAGATCGGGATGATTTCTCTCGGGGAGCCGACCAGGCGGAGAACTTTGATCGCCTCGAGGCGCGCTCCTACTTTCGTCGAAACCGGGCAAAGATGATCCATCCAAGTGCGCAGGTTGTCAACATCATGGAAAGTGAACCCGGCTCAGGAATGGAAGCGATCTTCAGGTCATCAAAGAATACCTGGGAGCCGACATTGCTGGACCCGGGATTGGCGACCCTGATGTTATCGAAATGGGTAATGCCTTCCTTCCAGTAAAAGACCGATTGCTCCGAATCCTTCAACGATAACAGCACCCCATCAAGGTAAATGGAAATGGATTCATTACCCAGCAGGACGATCTCCACTTCATGCGCCTGGTCCAAAGACCAGTCGGCGCCCAAGGTAAGCGACTCGTACGCTCCCGTCGGAGATAAGCGCCCCGAGAGTTTTAGCGCCCCTGCTTCATTCCACGTGAGGTTTACGCCGATGGTGCTTCCCTGATAAAGGTAAATGTTGCCTCTCGGTTTGTTAAACTGATCATCGTCATTCAATGAATAGGCGGAAAACTTCACCGATCCCAGCGTCAGCTTGTCCGGCAAATTCCACTGAACCGTGGCCGCCGGGTTGCTGGAGCTGTTTTGTTCAATCAGCAGGCTACGATTGCCCTCCACTCCGAATGGATCAGGAGGCGCGGTATTTTCATCAACGACGATGATTCGCCGCCCTGTGCCAAGGCCGGTGGCGGTGCCGCCACCAAAAGTACCATCCTGAAAGTCGACCTCCAACGTAAAGCTGGCCGCCATGGCCATGGTGGTGGAAACACAAAACGCGAGAAGAAGAGAGATTGGTTTTTTCATGGGGTTCAAGAGATGGGCCGAAGATGAACAAGATCTACAGACGCATAACATGTATTTGTTATCTTTGGCATGTCAACAGTATTTGTTAATTTTCCTTAAAATCCCACACGACCCTTTGATCTGACAGCGGTGAAAAGGGGGAATCGGGCGGCAAAGATCTTCTACCTCCCTTCAAGAAGCGTCGAATTGTTCTCGACTCTTTCTTTTTCATATTCCATTGTCATGACAATGAAGATTATCGACGTCCACATCCATCCCCACCATGTTCCGCAGCTCTTCCCGGATCATACCCTTCCCCTGAACGACCCGGCAGGCAGGGCAGATACGTTGGTGAAACTGATGGATGCCACCGGCGTCGCCGTCAGCGGCATCCTCGGGCGGGTTCCCCCCTTCCAGAGCGAACGGGAGGTGCGGGAAGGGAACGACTTCACCGTAGCGATGGTACGCGCCCGTCCCGACCGTTTTTACGGGATGTGCTTCATCAACCCGCTCCATTCCCCCTCCTTTGTCGCCGGGGAGCTGGACCGCGTTTTGAGCCAGCCGGAGATTCGCGGCATCAAGCTGGAGATCGACGTCAACTGCCGCGATTTCCGCCTTGATCTCGTGATGTCCAAGGCGCGTGAGTACCGGGCCGTGGTTTTGCAACACTGCTGGTACCTGAGCTTCTGGAACGACACCAGCGGAGAGGGCCGCTACCGCCAGCAGGGAAGATCCGAGCCGCACGATGTCGCCGACCTCGCGCGCCGCTTCCCCGATGTCCCGATCATCATGGCCCATCTGGACGGATGCGGGGTGCGCGGCGTTCTCGATGTGAAGGACTGCCCCAATGTCCGGATCGACACCTCCGGCGGCCAGCCCTTCAGCGGCATCGTGGAATATGCCGTGCGCCATCTCGGGGCGGAGCGCCTCCTGTTTGGCTCCGACCGGCCGGGGGCACGCGGCTTCGAGTCCCAGCTTGCGCGGGTTCAGGGCGCAGCCATCAGCGAAGAAGCCCGGCGCAAGATCTTCAGCGAAAACGCCATCAACCTTTTCCGCCTCAACGAATTTGCCGCCATCGCGTAACACCCCTGGAGTTTTCCACCGATCTTATGAAAATCATCGACGTTAATGCATCGTTCGGCTTCTGGCCGCTGCAACGCTTCACCCACCAGACCCTCGACGCCCTGGAGGAAGCCATGGCTCGCAACGGCATCACGGAGGCGTGGGTCTCGGCCATCGAGTCGATCCTCTTCCCCGATCCCGACGAGTTCGACCTCCCGCTTTTCCGGAAACTCGCGGAATTTCCCCGCTTTCGCCCGGTCAAAACGGTCAACCCGCTCCTCGCCAACTGGCGCGAAAGCTGTACCGCGGCGCTGAAGGAGTTCCCGCTCGCGGCCCTGAAAATCTTTCCCAATTATCATGGCTACCCGCTCGGTCACGTCGAACTGCGCCAACTGGCCGATTTCGCCGCAGAATATCGCCTGCCGGTTCTGGTGCCGCTGCGGATCAACGATGAACGCAACCAGCCAACGGCACTGGAAATGACTCCGGTCGATCCGCACGGATTGGCCCGGCTCGCTGCGGAAGCCGAAACGACCACCTTTGTGGCCCTCTGCGCCACCAAGGAGGAGGCTGCCACCCTCCTGCAAAGCCCGTCGCGGGTCATGACCGACATCTCCTTTCTCGACGGGGAACAACCGCTGCTCCTGCTCAAGCACCGGCTGAAAGGATTGCCCCCGCGCCTTCTCTTCGGCTCGCACGCCCCTTTCTTCTACCCCGAGTCTTCCGCCTTCAAGTTGCAGTACGCGCAGTTGCCACGGGAAGAGATCGAAGGGATCGCCTCCGGAAACCTCTGCGCTGCGATGGAGGCGGAGCATGCCGCGCGGTAAGGAATCTTTTTTACTTCGGGGCGGTTTGTCGTAGGCTCCGGTGCGCATATGACAAAGAAGACAGCCGCTCCGTTGCTCAATGGCGCTCCCTCAACCGATGAGAGCGCATCCGAGGCAACACCGTTGTATCATCAGCTCCGGCGGCGTCTCGAGCAGCGCATCCTCGACGGCGAGTTCCCGGTGGAAAGCCGCCTGCCGACGGAGCAGGAGTTGTGCAAGGAGTACGAGGTCAGCCGGATCACCTGCCGCAAGGCGCTCGGCCTCATGGAAGGGGAGGGGTTGATCCATCGGCTGCGCGGGCGCGGCTCGTTTGTCCGACGCCTCCCGGTCGCCGGGCGCGGGGCTCCCGCCATTTCCCGAACGGTGGAGCTTCGCTGCGTGGTGTCGGGGCCGGTTCATCGGCGCTGGACGTCGCCGTGGTTCCGGGAAGCCTTCGAACGCGAGTTTCCGGGCATCCGGCTGGTGAGCCACGACGAAGGGGCCGTGCGGGAGGTTCCCCTCGAAGCGCGGTTCAACGGCATCGACCTCTACACCGTCGGGCCAGCGCAGTACCAGACCCTGCAGCGCCGCGGTCTCCTTGAAAAATGGAGCGAGCTTCTGGGGAACCAACGGTGGCAGAGCCTCCTGGCCGACATCCCCGACGACCTCACCCGTTCCATCGGCGAGCGCGAGAGCGAATACCTCCTGCCGCTGGTCTATTCACCGGTCGCCTTCATCTACCACCGCCGGATTTTTAGCGAAGCAGGCATCCCCGAACCCCGCTTCAACTGGAGCGAGAGCGAGTTTTTCTCCGCCTGCGAAGCGCTGCACGCCTTCCGCCCGGAGGGGCGGCGGCTTTTCCCTTTTTTCTGCAACTTCTCCAACCAGTTCCGCTGGCCGCTGGCCCTTTACCGGGAAGGAGGCCGCATCTGGAGCGAAGACGGGCTGCAATGCCGGCTCGACGAAGAAGCGAGCCTGCGGGGCTTGCGCTTTTACCGTGAAATGATCGCAGAACGCAAATGGGGCCATCCCTACCACGGCGATCTCTCCCATGCCGACCACTCCTTGTTTTCACGCGGACATGTGGCGATCCAGTTGGGAACGATCATCACCGTCATCACCCTGATCAAAGAGGGGTGTACGGAGTGGGGCATCGCCGCCGTACCCGAAGGGCGACGACGCGCGACCTTGACGACCAACTGCCTGCTCGCCGCCTCCCCGCACGTGCGGGACCGCGAACTCGTCGCCGAATTCATCGAGTTTACCCGCCGCCCCGATCTGCTCGCCCGGCAGTTCCAGGAATGGGAAATGTTCAACACCTCGCGCCACGCCATGCGCGAGATCCGCGCCCACCTGCCCAGAGAAAAGCAAGAGTACATCGACGCCTTTTCACGGCTGACACCGGAAATCAGCCCACTGGAATACCCCGCGCTCCTGGCTGCGGACCAGCGCCTTCAGGAACTGCTCCCGCTGCTCTGGATCGACATCGAACACGTGGAAACCCACGCCCGGGAGATCGCCCGCGAGATCAACGCCATGCCGGCGCTCCGGCGGCTGCGCGAAGCGGGCGCTTGAAAAAAAATCATCGCGTTGCCGATTGTCCCGCGCTTCGTTGCCCAAAACGCCACGACGCGGGCGGGCGAAGCGGTTATGCTTTCGCGCCATGACGCCCTCTTCCCACAAGGAACAAGCTCCATTTCAGGTCCACTCATGGCAGCGGGACGAACGCAACCCGGTCCTGCCGCCGGGGCCGTCGGCCTTTGATGTCGAATGCTGCATGAACCCCTTCGCGATTCGACGCGGCGAGGAATACTACCTCTTCTACGCGGGGGGCGACGGGAACGGGAAACGCCGCATCTGTCTTGCCATCGCGCCGGTCGGCGATCTTTCCGCGTGGAAACGGCTCGGCCCGGTGCTGGAGGTCGGCGGGGAAGGAAGCTTCGACGCCTCGTGGTGCGTCCTGCCGTGCGTACACCGGATCGGCAACCGCTGGCATCTTTACTATACCGGGCGCCATGTTGCGCTCGGGGGCGGGTTGCAAAGCTTTACGGGAATCGGCCTCGCCGTCAGCAACGATCTGCTGCATTGGAGCCGCCTTTCGCCGGAACCGGTCCTTCGCGGCGACGGTTTTGCGGAGTGGCCGGACAACCGGGGCATCGCCGGAGGGGGGCGGATCATCGAACTGGCGCAGGAAGACGGGCGCACCCTTTACCGGAAGTTTTACACCCTCGCCACCGGCACCCCCAGCCCCGACCTTCTGGTCGACCAGAGGAAATACGCGGTCTCGGCCGATTCGTACGACGGCGTGGAATGGTTCAACAAACAGGTCGTCCTCCGCCCCCGGCCGGAAGCCGACTACGAAAATGCGGCCACCATCGCGCTCAACCTCTGGAAGACCGCCACCGGCTGGCGGGCGATCTATGCGGGGATTGGAAGCCGCTTCGGAGCCTACTCCATCTGCGAAGCGGAAAGCTGCGACGGGCGGCACTGGCATCGCGGCGCACCGGGCGAAAACCTCGCCCTGCCCCCTCAAGGCGCCGGGTGGGAAAGCCGGATGACCGAATACCCCAATGTCATCGAGGAAAACGGTCGGCTCCGCCTCTTCTACTGCGGCAACGGCTATGGCCGGACCGGCATCGGCACCGCGATCGCAGACAAGCTTTCGTTTTAGAATGATTTACACCAGATTGCGGGCGACAAAACAGTGGCCCAGAAGAGATCAGGGGAGAGGACTCGGCTTGATATACCGGAAGGCAGCCCAGGGGAATTCCTTCGAGGGATCGGATAAAAGGCGGTTCTCGTCAAGTTTTTCGACGTGCCCGTCGCAGAAGATGGCGTTCAACTTCCCTCCATGGCGGCGGGAGAGCATCGGCCAGGCCTGCTTTGTCAGGATCTGCGCAGCGGAATACCATCCATCGTAAGGTTGATCGGCGTGGTCGTTGTCGATAAAGGCGATCACCTGCGAAGGTTCATCGAGATCGGTAATGCGGGCCGGTGTGTACTTTTCCCTGGTAGCGGTGCTGGCGCTGATGCCGTAGAAATTGATCCCGTAGTTGACATAGGCCGAGCCGCCCGTCCGTTCCCGGAGCGGCTTGTACAGATCGGCAGAATTGACTTCGGGGCAGATATAACATGACATGTCGCTATTGCCGGAAGCCTTGTTGATATCCTGGGGCCAGAAACGGTAACCATCCACCACGTGAGCCCAGGGAAAACTCCCCCGGTTTTCGTTGGCGTAAATCTGGGTGCGCATCCAGATCTGTCGCAGATTGGAGACACACTGCACATCGCGACTGGAGTGAACTCCTTTCCTGAGAGCGGAAGCCGAGAGAATGGCCAGCATCGCGATCACTACCATCGCGACCAGCAGTTCCACCACGGTAAGGGCGGCGGTTTGCGAGCGTGGGGGAGGCGGCGTTCTCATCGGTCGTTCAAGGGAGGGGTTGCTTGAAGGTTACATGAAAAAGACGTTGCGCGTCTTGAGGTATTTGAAGCGCCTGCAAGGTTTCTTCTCCCGCCGGCAGCGTCTCGCGAGAAATCACATCGTAGATGTCCCCCACTTTTTTGCCGGAAAAAGTGACGGCGGTGGTCAAGGCCTGCCGGGTGTCGTTGCTGACCAGCAGAAGCGCTTCCCGCCCGGTTCCAAAGCCGGTAAACATCAGCTTGGGCTCCGACCCTTCCACCTTGAGAGCGGCTCCCGACGCCAGCAATTCCTCGTAAGGAGCGAGCCGGGAAAGCGCCCTTGCCTGATGATAGAAATGGACCGCGTCAAAGTCCCAGAAGGCGTAGTAGGTGATCCCCCGCGCCCCGTTGAGCAATGCTTCCAGGATGCTTTGCTCCAGACGATGGGGCGGATAAACCCCGTACGTCCCGGCGGTCAGCCACGGCAGAAGGACCCGCTTGCCTGCGAACTCGTAGTTGGCGCGAATCCGGCGCTCAACGCCCCGGACATCGCCACGGTTGTAGAGCGATGGCTGGATGAGATCGACGTACCCGGGATAGAGGGAAGCGACATCGTGCACGGAATGGTAGGGACTGTTTTCCACGTTCATGGAATAGACCCCGGAGAGCGGGGTGGAGCCGTCCGGAGCGGTCCCTTTGGTCGCTTTTCGCAAGTCGCGTTGCATTCTGGTGCCTTGCGCAATGAGGAACCCGGCCCAGTCGGTTCCCCCGGATTGCCTGAACTTCTCCTGGCAGAGGGTGCATCGCGACGCCTCTCCCGCTCCCGGGCTCCATAGTTCAATGTCGAAAAAGATATAGTCCGGCCGGATGGATCTGGCGATCCGGCCCACCCGGTCGATCTCCTCCTGATAATAGGGGCCGGTGTAAGTCGGGCACGCATGCTTGCCGACGGTTTCGCCAAGGCGGTTGCGGAGTTCGTCCTTCTCCTTGTGAGCCCTCCACATGACGTGGAACGGGCTTTCGTTGTAAAGCACCTTGAAATGATGCTCGCGGGCGGTTTGCACCCATTTCAGGAGCCGCTCCCTCCCTTCGGACGACGTGTGATTTCTCGGAAACGTCGCCACCGTGTTGAACCCGAGATGGGAGAAGGAGCGGAAGTAATCCGGGTAAACCCATTGCTCCCTTTCATCCATCCAGGCCAGGCTGACATCGAGCTTTTGAAGCGGAGGGACTTTGGGAACCTCCACCAGCCGCACCGGGACGCGGCAGAGGTTATGGGAGGAGCCGGGATCATCCGAAAGAAACGTGGCCGTGGCGTTTTTCGCGACGACCGCCCCCGAGTCGACCGTAAAATAAAAGGGGCCGAAAACGTTCGAATAGGCCGGCCGTTTGCCGTGATAAAGATCCTCAATGACCCAGCGATTGGGGTGTTCGGCCGAGGCCCGGCGGACGGCGCTTCCCGCAGGCCCCATCTTGAGGGAAATCCCTTCCGGGAGGTCAAAATAAAACGAAGCGGCGCGCTTCTCTTCCCTGAGATCAGTCACGTAAAACCAGTTCGGCGTCACCACGTTGGAGGTGATCATCAACTCCTCCTGACGCGGCCGGATCGCCAGCCCATGGGTGGTGATCGTCGTGACCGGTAATTCCGTGAGGCTCGACATCGCCTGATCGGGCGTTGCTTCGATGACGGCCAGTTGATCGCTGAAAAGAAAGCCGGTCGGACTCTTGATCACCAGCCCGACATGGCGCACCTCCCGTTGGATCGGGAAGAGAAAGGTCTCCACGTAAGCGTTCCCTTCTTCGGGAAGATAAAAGAAGCTTTCGGGTTTCTCTTCGGCCAGTTCCTTTTCACTGAACGTCACTTTCGATCGTTTGGCCAGGGAATGATAAGTGCGACCATCGGCACTCCCGATGACCTCGATTTCATTCGGGAAAACCAGCGATCCCTGCTCCCTGCCTCCCAGCAGACGAATAGCGACTTTCCCGACGCGCCGTTTTTCCCCCAGATCGATCAGCATCGTAACGCCGCTGTCCGCGTTGGTCCAGCCCACGGCATCCCGGTTGAACCAGATGCGGTCATCCTTGCGTTTCGCCAGTTTTCCATCGGTCAGTTCAAAGGCGTCCCGGTCGCTCGCCGTCAGGTTGTATCTCGGCTCATTGCTGAAACCGACCCGGCGGCCAAGCGCCAGGTTGTTACCCTCGGTACTCTCGGCCCATTTCCGCCGGGCGGCTTCCGCAGGCTTGCCTTCCGTGTACTGCCAGTCGATCGCTTTCTTTTCGGGTTTGGAAGCCATGGAAGTCAAAGGGGATGCGCTGGTCATCATGGCCACTGCCAAAAAAAGACCGACCAGCCGTCGGAACAGCAAAAGGGCGTTGGCTACCGTTCGGAGGAGGGGCGAAATCATAAAAATGAAAATTTAACGGCGGCGGCGGAAACGACCGATCACGATCAGGGCGGCCATCGCGGAGAGCATGGCGAGGCTGGAAGGTTCCGGGATGGCCTGGAGGGAGAGGACGATATCGCCATCGTTCAACCAGAGGGAGCTCTGGTAGCCAGCCAGACCGGGGCCGATCAGAAGCCCGCCGGTAATCCGATGCTCCCCATCGACCGTAAGCCCTGTATAGATGTCATCTCCGCCCGCCTGAAAGAGAATGTAGTCGCCCTCCTCAAGAGTAACCCCGGCGAGGGGACTTAGATGAAGCGTCGTCGTTCCTTCAAAGGAAACACTACCCGCGCTTTCGCTCTGGATGACCAGTTGATCCGAGAGAAGACCCGAGGCAAGCTCAAAAGCCAGCCTTGAGTCGTCCTCCAATACGAGGCGACCCGTGGTATTGGAGAGATCCAGCGTCAAAATGCCGACGCTGTTGGTTTCCAGCGAATCACCGGGAGCGAGCGTTCCCCCGGCCTCGACGGTAATGGAACGATCGGCATCGGGACGGGCCGCGCCGGTGCCGCCCAGAACGGCCCCTGCGTTGATCGTGACCTGCCCGGTCCCGGTGCCTGAACCGGTCGTGTTGTTGATCAGAAGCGTGCCCGCCTCGACGGTGGTCAGAGCCCGCTGCCCATTGGCTCCCCGAAGCCTCAAGGTTCCTTCTCCCTGCTTGATCAGCCCGGAATCCGCCTGGCTACCTGACAAGGCATTGGTAAAGGTCACGTCGTTGAGCCCCGTATCGATCCTGACCTGGGCGTTGCGAAGATCCACGGTCCTGCGGGTGATGCCATCCGCCTTCAGGGTAAGATCCTGGGTATTGCCTTCAGCGTAGATCAACGTCGGGTCCGATATGGAGCGGGCGAAGCTGATGGTGTCACCCGTTCCGAAATTGGAGACATCATGGAAAGTCAGACGAAGACCTCCGGCAATCAGGGTGGTCCCTTCATAGGTGTTCTCTCCGGTCAGTTCCAGCCCGCCGCCGTAATAGCTCCAGAACTCGACACCTCCCTTGCCGCTGACCACCCCGGTCAACGTTGTAGTGTAGCCACTCTTCGCATTGGAATAAATACCGACCTTCGCCGCGCCATCCTCCATGGCGATGTGGTTTGCAAAGGACCAGTTGGTGTCGCTGGCGTTGTTGCCGAACCGCAGTTGATAGCTGCTTCCAAAAACCCTTACCTCATTGTTACCCAGCGATTGGGCCGTGGAAAAAACGATCGTCTGGGCGGTCGTGCTCTTGAGATTAAAGCCGCCGGTAAAGCCGCTATTGTCGCCCTGAAAGTTAAGGGTCACCCTGGCAGCGCCCTCCCCCGTAATATCAAGACCCTTTTTTAACCCCGGTCCCGTCGCGTCGATCAAGCCGGCCTCAAGGGTCAGCGAACGGGCGTTCGTGGCGTGAGCCTTGAGATGAATGGACGGATTGACCGTGGGGGCCGAGGTGTTCCATTGGATCTTGCCCGAACCGGTAACACTCCAGGAGCCGCTCGTCAGGTCGACAGTGAAGGAACCGAGCTGGACGGTCTGCGTCAGGCTCGCCGAAGCGGTCGTGGTGGTCGTTGCCTGAAAAATGGCCGCCGCGTCGATCGCGTCCGGGACCCCTTCCGGCGACCAGTTGGAGGGAGCAGTCCAGCTATGCCCGGTCCCGCTGGTGGGATTGAACGTCTCCCCCTGTACCGGAATGACGTTTCCCCATAAGGCACACCCCACCAGGGCGAGAGAGAGGAGCTTCAGGCGAAAACGGCCGGGGAGGAACAACGACTTTGTGGATCGGTTGAAAGAAGGCATGAGGGAGGTCTCCTGTTGAAAGATTGGGATAGATCCTAACTTGCCATCGGTTTGTTTCAAGATAAATTTGGTTTTCAACAATGTTTTTTCTTGAAACGTTCCAATTTCCCTTCTTGACCTTCCCCGCTTTTCCCTTCATGAATGAAGGACCTCACTCCACTTTGCCCCATGGCCCGCACGCTTCCACCTCTCCGTAAAATCTCCCGGAAAACGGGCGCTTCGGTCACCACCGTTTCGCGCGTTCTCAACGGGCATCCGAACGTCTCGCCCAAGATGAGGGAGGAGGTGCTGGCGGCGCTCCGTGAACACGGCTACCAGAGCAAGCCGATCCAGACGATCGCCCGTCCCGCAGCGGCCAAACATCGCACGCTCGCCTTTGCGATCACGACCGAGATCAAAAGCCGCATCCTCGAAGGCAATCTCTTTTATACGCGGCACCTGATCGGCTTCCAATCCGCCTGCGCTGCCGCGCACTGCTATCCGCTCCTGATCGACCACGAACAGGACGCCACCGTAGAGGGAGGTTTGCAGTGTGTGGAGGAGGGAAAAGTTTACGGCGTGGTCGCCGAAAAGCTTCCGCCCGAGCGGCTGGAAATCCTGCGCGGGAAAGTGCCGGTGGTTCTTTTCAACGTTGCCTCCGACGTTCCGTTCATCGACTCCGTCCTGCCCGATGTCCGGCAGGCGGCACATGAACAGCTCGATCTCCTCCACGGGCTCGGCCATCGTTCCATCGCCTGCTTCCGGGTCTACCCCGGAGGATGGCAGGACCAGCGCTACTGGGCCGAATTCCTCTTTCACGGGATTCACCTCGGGCTGGATCAACCGGCCGAGTTCTTCCAGCCGTTTCATTTCCCTCTGAGGGGGGAAGTGGCGGCGATCAAGCTCTTTCTCGACCGGGTCCTCTCCTGCCCCAGACCGCCGACGGCGATCGTGACCTACGACACCTACGTCTCGGCGCTGATCGCCGAATGCGCCGCCCGCGGGCTCAAAGTGCCCGACGACATCAGCATCGTCGGTTACGATGACGACCCGGCGCAAACGCCGGTCCCGCTGACGACCTACCGGCAGAATTTTGAAACGATGGCGAGGGAGGCGGTCCGCCTCATTGCCGACCGGGCCGAAAACCCGGAATCGCCCGGCCGGACGGTGATCGTGAAGGGAGAAATGGTCGTCCGCCAATCCACCGGGCCTGCCCCCGCACGGTAGATGTTTCCATTTTGTTTCACAGTGTTCCATGAAACAAACCAACTTTTCAGAGATGCTACCGATTCTTCTTCATATCAACTACTTTGAGCCACACCGTACCTTGCGCGAAGCATGCGCTCTCGCCCGCGACCTCGGAGCCGACGGCATCGAGTGGCGACGCAAACCGGCGCGCCATCAAGGAGACGACCTCGCTTATCTTGACGAAATCTCGCGCGCCTGGGACGGTGCTCCACTGGAATGGGTCAGCTTCGGCACGCCGGGGCCGGACCTGATGACGGCTGACGACGCCGTTTATGCCCGTGAACTCGACATCGCCGAACGTTTCTACCGCGAAGCCGCCCGGCGCTTTCCGTTGCGCGTGATCAATTTCCAAACCGGCGTCCTGATGAACCCGGCAGCTTCAGTCCCCGGAGCGGCGTACCATCAGCACGGCTCGGCCGTTGCCACGGAAGCGCAATGGTGCCGCGCGACCGAAGCGCTCCGGCGTCTGGGAGCGCTGGGCGAGGAACTCGGGTGCCGGTTCGCGCTGGAGACGCACCCGTGTTACCTGCATGACACGATCCCGGCGGCCAAACGCCTGGTGGAATCCGTCGATCATCCCGCCATCGGCCTCCTCTGGGATTATACCAACCTGCTGCTCTTTCCCGAATCCCCGTCGATGGAAGCCTCATTGAACGAAATCGGCTCCCGGCTTTTTTACGTCCATCTGAAAAACTTCGCGGTGCCGCCCGTCGATGGCTCGTTCCTCGTCAGCGCGTTGAGCGATGGCATCATCGACGTTCGGCACCAGATCAGGCTGCTCAAAGCGCACGGTTATCAGGGACCGCTCTGTCTCGAAGCGCCGCGAAAAGGGGACCGCGAATGGTTTGCCCGGGGCGATCTCGCTTATCTGCGTTCGTTGGTTTGAAATGACCTCACGGCAGACTCCAGCACGGCGATCGTCTGCTCAAAACATCCTTCCGCAAACGGGCTTTGCCATGAGGCATAGCTATTGAGGCGGTAGGAATCAGCGGGGGAAAGATAGCCGCGCCCGCCGTTGGCAACCGTAATCACAAAGAGCGGTCGCGGGGCGGCGGCGGCCCGTAGCGTGGATTGAAGCGAGGAATAGACTTCATTGGCCACGGAGACAAAGACGATTTCGCCGCACTGCCAAAGGTAATGCGGGGAAACCAGCGCCTCCCCGTCGCCGAGGGAGCGGCGCAGGAACAATTTGCGCGCCAGACGCTCGCCTTCCACGCGATCGCTGCATTGGCGAATCGCCTCCAGCAACGCCGCTTCGGAAGGGAGATCCGGCTTGATCGGGAGAGCGATTTCTGTGGTTTGCGTCTTGAGATCGGTGGGGATGGAGGTGCGTGGTCGCGTCGCCCAGAGCGCCAGCGGCGCGCCCGATTCCACGGCTCCCCGGTAAACCAGTTCCCCGCCCGGCTCCGGCATCCCGAAAAGGATCGAGAGGACCGCGTGGCCGAGGCAACGCCCGGCGCGGTCAGCCACGTTCAGGTCGCCGACATACTGGTGCCGCGGCGCGAGATCGCCCGAAGCCCCTTGCAGAAAGAGTGTCGGCGCTCCGGTCTCCGTTTCCACCACTTCGCGCATCGCCCCGACAAAATCAGGGGAAATCCGGTTGTTTTCCCATGCCAGAATGGTCGGGTGGCAGGCGTAGTTGACCAGCGTGGCGAGCGCGCGCCCCTGCGCGTCGGTCATGCGACCGACCAGCACGGTCTGGTCCGCCTCCGCCGCCGGGTTCCAGCCGACCAGCAGCCGCTCGCCGTTGCGCTCCGGATCGGGAAAATCGCGGTTGGCAGCCAGCCCGCACGAGCCGGTGGCGGTTTCGAGCAGGCCGGGCTGCGCGTTGCTCAACGCTTCGCCGATCGCTCCGGTCATGGCGCTGACCACGCTTTGAAGATAATCCGCGATTTTTTCTCCGCCCGGTTGCTCCGTCTGGCCCGGACAAAAAACCGGTCCGGCATGGGTATGGGAAAGGGCGATGAGATAACGCCCTTGCGCAATCCCCGCCGCAAGCACTGCCTCCTTCAAAATCCGCTCCTCCTGCGCCGAGCGCCACCAGCCGAGATCGAGCGCGAGGATCGCCAGCGGGGCGTTGTCCCCCTCCCCGTGAAGCGTCAACACGGTCAACGTGAGCGGACGATGAACGCCCATGGCAACGTCGCTAGTCGCCGCGCCCCAGTTGCGGGAATAGATCCCCGGCGGCGGCGTGATGTCACGGCGGGCGACGCCAAAACGGCCCCGGAATGAAGGAGAGGTGAAGGGAGGCGGCGGGTTGATCATCGGGAGGTTGGTCCTTGTAACAGGGAAAGGCCGCCGTCGACCAGCACCGTCGTTCCGGTGATCTGGGCGGCGGCTTCGCTGCAAAGATAAACGATCTGGGCGGCCACTTGCGCCGGGGAAAGCAGCCGTGCGAGCGGCACCCCGCTCTCCGCCGCGGCGCGCAGGTCGGGATCGGCCTCAAACGCCCGGCCGCTCAGGCCCGCATCGACATACCCGGGCGCGACTTCGTTGACCGCGATGCCGTGCGCCGCCAGCTCCAGCGCCATCGTCTTGCAGAGCATCCGCATCCCCGCCTTTGCCACGCTGTAGGCGGGAATCGCCCGGTGGGGCGCATGCGCCGCCCAGCTTCCGACAAAGACGATCCGCCCGGGCCGGTTCGATGCCGCCAGCCGCCGCGCCCCCGCCTGCGCAAAGTAAAACGCTCCGTTGAGGTTGACCTCCAGCTCGCGTTTCCACTCCGCCGGGGTGATCTCCAAACAGCGGCGGAAGGTAACGATCGCGGCGTTCGCAACAAGGTAACGGGGCGGCTCGCCAAAGTGGCGCTCGAGATTTTCGTACCACGCTTCGACCGCTTCGGGATCGGAAACATCCAGCTTTTCGTGGTAAAAGCCGTTGCAGCCCGCCGGTTTTTCGGCCAGGTCCGCCAGCGCAACCCGGCAACCGGCTTCGGCAAAGGCCCGCGCCGTCGCAAGGCCGATGTCGCCGCAACCGCCGCTGATCGCGACCACGCCCGGTTCAAGAGAGAGCTTCATGAACGTTACCAGTCGATGACCGCTCCGTCGCCGGCAAACGAACGCTGGAGCACCTCCTGCTGGAAAGGGTGCCGGGCCACTTCGGCTTCGTTGATCTCGATCCCGAGCCCCGGCCGCGTCGAAGGGCGCACCAGCCGCCCTTCGGGCTCCACGGTGAACGACTCGCTCACCACCTCGTCGCGCCACGGCACGTCGCAGTGGACCGACTCGCAGATGATGTACGACGGGATGCTGAAGCCGAGTTCCAGCGAAGCCGCCGTGCTGACCGGTCCCTGCGGGTTGTGCGGAGCGACCGAAACGCGGTACGCCTCCGCCATCGTGGCGATCCGCCGCGCTTCGCTCAAACCGCCGCAGTGGGTGATGTCGGGCTGGACCACGCTGACCGCCCGGCGCTCGAAAAGTTCGCGGAAAGCGTATTGGGAGACCAGCCGTTCCCCCGACGCGATCGGCGTGCTCACCGCCTCCTGAATCCGCGCCAGCTCCTCCATCGCCTCCGGCCAGCACGGTTCCTCCAGAAAGTAGAGCCCGTACGGGTCGAGCGCCTTGGCAAAGCGCATCCCCATGCGCGGGGAAGGCCGGGCGTGGCAGTCGACCATGATGTCGATCTCCGGCCCGACCGCCTCGCGCATCGCCGCAACGCACGCCTCGGCGTAATGGATCGGGCGCAATCCTTCCAGCGACGCCGTTTCCGGCACCGCCATGCACTTGAACGCCGTAAACCCGTCGGCCACCGCCGCCAGCGCCAGCTCCGCAAAGGCCGGAGCGTCCGCAGGCGAGGTTTCGTAAAACGCCTCCATCTTCCCGCCGCCCAGGTGGCAGTAAAGCCGCACGAAATCGCGCACCGGCCCGCCCCAGAGCTGATGGCACGGCACGCCGTGGATCTTGCCCAGAAGATCCCAGAGCGCGATGTCGATCCCGCTGATCGCCGTCCCCCGCACGATCCCGTTGCCGTGCCAGAAGTGCTGGCGGTACATCACCTGCCAGAGGTGCTCGATCCGGCGCGGGTCTTCGCCGATCAGGAGCTGTGCAAGATCCTCGATCGCCCCGACCACCGAACGGGTGTGCCACTCCAGCGTCGCCTCCCCCCATCCCCAGAGCCCCGGCTGGTCGGTGAGCACCTTGACAAAGATCCAGTTCCGCATCCGCGCATGGCAGACATGGGTTTCAATCGCGGTAATCTTCATGCGCGGGGAAGGGTAAAATCAGGCACCGCCACGGGGGCCGACCCTTGGGCGATCGACGCCTGGCTCAAAGGGGTGATGCTCGACCAGGTGACCGCATCGACCACATCAATCAACGGCGGGCGGCCTTCGCGGATCGCCCCGACAAACTCGCGGAGCACAAAATAGTCGCCCCCGCCGTGCCCGGCCGTAGCGGCCCCGGCGCGGAACTCCCGCCAGAGCGGGTGCTCAAACGCCTCGCGGTAGCGGAGGAGCGGCTCCCACCCGGTGGCGATCCCGTATTCGTCCGCCGGGCTCTTTCCCTCGATCCAGACCAGCGGCTCCGGCTTGCCCGGTCCGTCCGGCCAGCAGAACGACGCCCTGGTCCCCTGAAGTTCGTAACGGGTCATCTGGTGCGGGCGGGCGGAGCACCAGTCGACCCGGAGGTCGATCAAGGCCCCCTTGCGGGTCTTGATCTGCGTGCTGACGGTATCGGCATGCGCCCAGAACTTCGTTTCGCCATACTCCGGCCGATCGGGATGCTGACGCCGGGCGTAGTGCGGCACGGCCGCCGTCCGGCTTGCCCAGGAGGCGGTGGTTTCGAGAAAATCGGTGCGGTTGATGCCTAGCCAACGGGCGACCGGGCCGAGCGAGTGGGTCGGGTACGAATTGGCGAGGAGATTCCGGCGCAGTTCCCCGCGCCAGGTCAAATCGCCCTCCGCCGTAAAGAAAAGTTTGCGGCAATCGTGAACATAACTCCCCGAAGCGTAGATCAGTTCACCGAAGACCCCCTCCTCCACCATCCGCTGCACCTGGAGCACCGGTTCCATGAAGCAGTAATTTTCCGCCATCATGTAGGTGCGCCCGCTTTTCCTGACCGCTTCAATCAGCTCCCACCCCTCCTCCAGCGTGTAGGCGGCGGTGACTTCCGAGAGAACATGCTTGCCCGCCCGGAGCGCCGCGATCGCCTGCCGGGCATGGAGCGGGACCGGCGTCGCGAGACAGACGGCGTCGATCTTCGGATCATTGAGAACCGCCTCGTAGTCGGAATGCAGGGTGATCTCCGGCTCGTCCTTCCACTCCTCCAGCATGGCGGGGGAAGTATCGCAAACGGCGGTCAGTTCCACCTGTCGGTCGCGCAGGGAACGGGCGGAATGAATGAAAGTACGGCCGCGGCGCGCGCCGATGACGGCAAAACGAAGGGGTGGGTCGGTGATGGACATGGCAAAGAATGAGGGAGACTACCGCTTTCCGCGACCGCCTGTCGTGGCGTTTTGGGAAACGGACGACGGGATAATGGGTAAACCTTTTCTTGGGGGGAGAGATCAGCCCACGCGACCGTGCGTCTCGCGCCACCGGGCCGGGCTCATCTTCTTCACCAGGCGAAAGGCGCGGAAAAAGGTCGAGAGATCCTCAAACCCGCAGGCAAAGGCGACCGAAGTGATCGACGGCTCGGGGCTTTCCAGAAGCTGGCAGGCGTAATCGATGCGAAGCCGCTGGATGTAACGCTGGCGCGAAACCCCGGTGATCTGCCGGAAATAGGTCGTCAGGCTCCGGGAACTCATCCCGAGGCGTTCGGCCACCGTTTCGATCGTTTCCGATTCGTGAAACCGTTTTTCGAGCTGCCCGGCATAGTCGCGCACACGGGCAACCAGTTCCACCTCGCGCGGGCGCAGGCTGGCGGCTTCGGCGGCGGGGCGCTCCTCCTGCTGGCGCACAAGCTTGCTTAAAAGAAGGAGCGCCTGGGCGGTCACGACCGCTTCGCTATACCCGCCCGGGCAGGTCTGTTCGAGCAGGATGGCGCGCAGGTGAAAGGCCGCCTGTTGCGAAAGGGGAAGGTTGCGGGCGATGGCAAACCGTTTCGGCAACAGCGGCGCGAAAAGCTCCCTGCGGGCGTCGGTCGGCCGGATGCAAAGGCAAAAGACCGCCAGCGGCGCTTTTTCGCTGTCGGTCAGGAAATAGGAATCGCCCGCCGGGACGAGGATCAGGCTTCCTCTCCTGAGCGGGTGCCGGGTGTGGCCATGCGACACCCATCCTTCGCCGTCGATGACCAGCATGACCTCCCAGAAATCGTACCGGCTCGGCTCCATCGTAAACGCCCCGGTATGGCGGCTCTCCAGCAGGCAGAGGCCATAGTCGGGAAACCGGGGGAGCACCGGCCTGCGCGCCTCGAGGTCGATCACTGCCTGTATCTTCTCAGAGTTCATCCCGCATGGCATCGTTTCTCCCGGGAGGGAAAAAACAGCCTTCCCCGCCGGACGCCCGCAAAGATAGCCGCCTTGAAACGCTTTGGCAAAGGCTTCCAACGGCGCTGTCGACGAGGGTTCAAAGAAATCTGATTGACATTGGTTTTATTAAAAATAAACATGGTTAATATGGCCATGAACCCAACCTGCCGTAGGAGGAAACCCACGTTTACATGACGCCGCCGCGACCGAATATCATCCTCATTCTGGCAGACGACATGGGGAGTTGGGCCGCAGGCTGTTGCGGAAACCGCGAAATCATCACTCCGAACCTCGACCGGCTGGCGACCGAAGGGGTCCGCTTTGAAAACGCCTTCTGCACCTCGCCGGTCTGCTCCCCCGCGCGCGCTTCCATCCTGACCGGGCGCATGCCCTCCCGGCATGGTGTTCACGACTGGATCTGCGGCAACGGGGCCGTGCGTTACCTTGAAGGAGAAAGCACCTTTGTCGACGACCTGGCGGGAGCGGGTTACGCCTGCGGGCTGGTCGGCAAGTGGCATCTGGGCGATAGCGCCCGCCCGCAATGCGGCTTCCGGCATTGGGAGGCGACCCCGGGAGGAGAAGCGATCTACCGCGACACACCAATGGTTCGGGACGGGCAGTGGAGCGTTCGCGAAGGTTACGCAACGGAGCGGATCACCGACGGCGCGCTGGGGCTCCTTCGTCAACTGGGCGGCGGCAATGCCCCCTTTTTCCTGAGCGTCAACTACACCGCACCCCACGCTCCCTGGGGGCGCGCACATCACCCCGCGCATTGGTTTGACCCTTATTTCCGCGATTGCCCCTTCGAATCGGTCCCGAACCTCCCTCCGCATCCATGGCAACGGCTCACCGCCCCCCGACCCCGGAACGGCAGCGAGCGACGGGAACTCCTCGCGGGTTACTTCGGCGCGGTTTCCGCCATGGATGCAGGGATCGGGCGGATTCTCCGGTTGCTGCGCGAACTCGGGCTGGAGGAGCAGACCACCCTCCTCTTCACCAGCGACAATGGGATGAACATGGGCCACCACGGCATCTATGGAAAAGGCAACGGCACGTCGCCCCTGAACCTCTACGATACCTCCGTCAAGGTCCCGCTGATCATCAAAAGCCCCCGGGTGCTTCATGCCGGAAGCGTCTCCCATGAAATGATCAGCCACTACGACCTGAGACCCACCCTCCTGAGCCTCGCACGGCTGCCGGTGGAGAACTTCCCGAGCCCGGGCCGCGACCGGTCGCAACTGCTGGCGGGCGATCCCGGGGGGGGCGCGGAAGTCAGCGTGGTTTACGACGAATATGGCGATGCCCGCATGATCCGCACCCGTCAATGGAAGTACATCGACCGGACCATCTCAGCCCCCCCGGAGCTTTATCACCTCGCGGACGATCCGGACGAGACCCGCAACCGGTTTTCGGACCCTGCCTGCCGGGAGATCCAACGCGAGTTGAAACAACAACTGGCCCTATGGTTCCAACGGCACACCCTTCCCGAGCGCGATGGACGGAAGTTTCCGGTCAAGGGCGATGGACAGGCGGGCCGGTGCGACGGGCACACTCCACCGATCTTTTTTTAGGGTCGCTCAAGGCAACGGCATTTTGAGCCAAAAGGACAAGCTCAATACGAAATTTCACGTGGTACAAGGCTAGTGTCGCCCGAACCAACGCCGCAACTTCAAGGTTTTTTCGATCCCGAGCAGCCCGAAAAGCAACCCCCGTTTGAACGACTCACGAAAGTTGAAATCCCACACGCCGAGTTCCTTTTCGCGCCGGGCAATCTCGGTGACCAGCGCCGGGTGCCGACGGGCGACGAGCGCCACGGTTTGCAGGTAGCGAAGGACCGCCTGCCGCGCCTTGCGGTCGCCGCGCTGCGCGAGGATGATTTTTTGCACCGCGTCCCAGGCGTCAAAGCTGCTTTTGCGGGAACGGTAGCTATCATTGGTGGTGGCATTGCCGCCGCAATCACGCTGGCGATACCAGGCGAGCGCTTCATCTCCGGCCACCACGACCACCCGGCGCGCACCGGCCGCCGTGCGCCCGAAAAACTCGACATCCTCCCCGTGCGTCAGCGACTCGAGCCAGCCGCCCCGCTCCCGGATCAGCGCCCTCGGCGTCAACCAGCAATGGGGGTTGAGCCAGACATCGTAAAACCACATCTCCACCACCATCTCCAGCCCGTCGATCTCCCCGCGCCAATGGTCGACCCAATGCGGCGGCCCCTGAAAACCGCGCCCGTCAAAAAAGCGGACCGGGCAGGTCGCCATCACCCCGGGCCCCTTCCCTTCCAGTGCGGCCAGTTGAAGCTCGATCTTGCGGGGGGAGATCAGGTCATCGGCGTCGAGAAACTGAATCCACTCTCCCGTGGCCAGTTCCAGCCCGCGGTTGCGCGCGGCACACACCCCGCGGTTGGGTCCGCTTTCCCACCGGACCCGTCCGCCGTAACGTTGGATGACTGAAAGGCTCTCATCGGTCGACCCGTCGTCAATGACAATCACCTCGCACGCCGGGTGCGTCTGCGCGAGCGCGCTTTCAATCGTCTCGCCGACATACCGGGCGGCATTGTAGCACGGGATGATGATGCTGACCGCAGCCTCGGAGGGGGGTGCCATGGTGGTAATACAGGTCAAAAAAGTTGAAAATCAACCCATAAACCTTTCCGCGCCGCAGCAAACCGGCCATCGGCTCACGGGCGCGGCACCACAACGATGCACATCGGAGCTTCCAGCGGCAGCGAGGCAACCTTCCCACCGGCAGAACCGGTCGCCGGGTCGAGGCGGTGAAGCGAAATCGTCCCCGCATCGTTGTTGGCGATCAGCACCGCGTCGCCGTTCGGGGTGATGGCGAAGTGCTGCGCCTTCCCTTCACATTCCAGCCAGCTTGGGGCGGAGAGTTGACCGGTCGCCGGGTCAAAGGGAAAAAGCGCGAGGCTCGAATGGCCGCGGTTGCTCGCATAACAGACCGGGGCGCTCGGGTGAAAGTCGATCTCCGCCGTCCAGGTCTCGCCTTGGAAGGAAGGAGGAAGCGTCGAAAGCGTGTTGGTCGCCGTCAAGGTTCCCGAAGCCGGGTCGCGCCGGAAGGCCGAGACGGTGTTGTCGAGTTCGTTGACCACCGCCGCAAACGTGCCGCCGGGGTGAAGCGTGATGTGGCGCGGCCCCGCGCCCGGGGCAAGGGCGACCGAGCGCGTCTCATCGAGCGAAAGCGCCCAGCTCCCCGGCTCCACCTTCAGCGCCAGCACGCGGTCGGTCCCCAGATCGGCGATATAGGCGAGGTCGCCCTTTTCCGAAAGCGCGACCCCGTGGGGGTGCGGCCCCTGCTGGCGCTTCGGGTCGGCCCCGCTCCCCGTCGGTTCAAAGACGGAAGCGGCTTCGTGCAGACGCCCGTCGCCCTCCAGTCCGAACGAGGCGACGCCGCCGTTGTAATTGGCCACCACCAGAAATCGCCCGGCCCGGTCGATCGCCAGATGGCACGGCACCGCGCCCCGGCTCGGCACCGAACCCAGCGGCGTCAACGCACCGTCGCTTCCGATCTGGTAGGCGCTCACCAGTTGCTTGGCGGCATCCAGCGAATAGAGCACCGGCAGCGAGGGGTGCAGCGCGAGAAAGAAACTCCCGTTCTCACCCGCTGCCAGCTTCGGTTCCGAAAGCCCGGTTGCATCGAGAAGGCAAAGATAAATCCCCTTCTTGTTACTGGAGAGATAAACCCGCGAAGACGTTGACGACGACATGGCCTCTTTATCGCCCGAAGCCGAAACGTTGCCAACGTTAAAAACCGTTCCCGAATGGAGCAGACCGGCCGGAAGCAAAAAAGCGGGCAACGCGAGAAACCAGCAGGAAAAAAAGAGGCGCAAGAAACTCTGCGGTTCACTGAAAATCCCTTTGGCGCGGGAGCGCCCGGCGGGCTGATCGGGCCTGAAGACGGTCTTCATTTCGTTCATTGCTTGAGCTGACCTTGAATGAGGACGGGCGTCAGGACAAGCAACTCCCGTCCCTCCCCCGCCTCCGCCTTCCCTCCGAGGGAAAGGAGGGCCTGACCATGGAAGAGCGAGGTGGAGCCATGGACGCTTCGTGTCGAGAAAGTCGGTTGATTCAGGGGATTCTCCGAGAGATAAGAGGTTTCCTGAATCCGCTCCAGCCATCGGCCCCCGGGTTCGATCCGGCGGACCGGGGTTCCCGATTCTCCGTATTGGGTAAAACTGATCAATCGCGTGACGCCCCACCTGAACGCCAGGTGGATCGTCTCCCGGTCGGAAGCCAGGAGCGGCGTGGCGGTCAGTTGAAAACCGACCTCCCTGGTCTGGTGGCCGATCACCGCCTTTTGAGGGGAGAGCCGGGCATAACGAACTTCTTTGACCACATCCACCGAAAACCCGTTGCCGAAACGGGTCGTCACCGTCGGCAGGGTGACCATCTCCACCCCCTTTTTCCTACGGAAACGTTCCAGCAGTTTTTCAGCAAGCGGCAAAGGAAGCACCGTCGTTGTGCCCTCTCCCACCGCTTCGTTCAACAGGGGAAGCTCCGCCTCCGGGAAGTGAAACACCCTGGCCTCCACCCGGAAAGCCAGCGGTTCCGGGGCGGAAGCAGAAGGCTTCGCGGGCGGGACGAACCTGACGATCGCGGAAGGCCTTTTCGGTTCCCTGGCTTTCCCGACCGTGGTCAGTCCTCCCAGAGCCATGAAAGCGACCAGCACCCCCGCCCCTCCGCGCCAGGGGGAAACCGGGGAGAAACCGCCGATCGCCGCAATCCGCGCGGAGAGATGGCTGCGCGCCGAAGCCATTCCCAACATCTCCGCACCCCGGGCCGGGTTGAAGCGGCGAAGCCCGCGCGCGGTTTTCACCAGCGTCGTCCCATACGCCTGCGCCTCCTGTCGTCCGCACCAGGTCAATACCCAGGCGTCGCACGCCATTTCGCGGTCCAGTCTGGCGTAGTGGCCCGCCACCCAGACCAGCGGATGAAACCAGTGCAGACATTGCGCGATGGAAAACACCCCCTGGACCAGCAGATCGCGGCGGCGGGCATGGCCGAGTTCATGCCAAAGGATGTGCCGCATCTCCGCCGCCGTCCACCGTTGCCGCCACTCCTGTGGAATCCAGATCTGCGGACGGAAGGCTCCGGTCAACACCGGGCTTTCCACCGCCCGCGTGGTTTTCAGGCTGACGCGGCTCCGTAACTCCAGAGGAAGCGATTGGAAGATTTCGAGCAGAGCGGGCTCGGTCGCAGGAACGGCCTCGCCCGCCAACCGGCGGGTCCGGATCGCACGGAGCGCCAGCCATCCCAGACCGGTCAAGAAGCCCGAGAGCCAGATCGTCCCCAACAGGTCCGCCGTCCCGCCGATCCCGGATCGCGCGGGAGCGGACGCTTCCGGACCGGTTTCCTCACCCGTTGCGCGTTCTTTTTCGGCGCCCCGCGTCTCCATCTCCAGATGCCGTCCCACCGGCTCCCCTCTCCCGTAAAACGAAGCCGGCATCAGATGCCACGGCACCGCTACCGGCAAAGGCAACAACAGCCGGATCAATAGGGGAAGCCAGAGCAACGCCATCCCCTGACTGCCGATCCATCGCCGCAGCCGGGGGCGAAGGAGAAGCAACAGTGCGATCGCCAGTGAAATGCGAAAGCTGGTTTCTGCCAGCGGAAAAAAAAGTTCGCCCGGGGAAATCATGGGAGGGGATGGTTGGGGGAGCGGTTCGACCGGTTTGCACCGGTCAACGGAGCGGCATCCGGGGGCGTTTTCCCCGAGGTTTTGAGAAGACGTTGCAGTTGGGCCACTTCTTCGTCGGAAAGATCGGCGCTTTCGCAAAAATGGGCCAGCAAAGGCCCCGCGGCCCCTCGAAAAACACGCCGGAGAAACGATTCGCTCTCCTTCCGCACGCACGCGTCCCGCGTCAACCGGGGGGCATAGCGGTTGGCCCTTCCCTCACGGCGGACTTCCAGCACTCCCTTCTCCACCAGACGGGAGAGAAAGGTGTTCACCGTTTTCTGAGCCCACGAAGTCCGCTCCGCCAGCGCCGCGTGAACCTCCGAACCGGTGACGGGAGCCTTTTCCCATACCACCTCCAGCACCTCCCACTCGGAGGAAGATATTCTGGGATCGATGCTCATTTCCGTAATTCTTACAAACGTAGTCGAATCTTTTCCTACATTTGTAAGAATCCGTCAAGCACGATTCCCCGGGAGCACCGCCCAAAACCGAAAAAGCCCCGGTTCCTCACAGGAAACCGGGGTAAGCCGTCACAGCGCCGACGGTTACAAAAAAAAGCCGCTCTTCATCTGGGCGATGACGGATTCGAACCGCCGACAAACTCGGTGTAAGCGAGCTACTCTACCGCTGAGTTAATCGCCCGATGATGAGGCACCACGCCACTCCGATGGCGTGGAGAATTCGCGGAGCGTACAGGAGTGAGACAATCTGCGGCAATACGAAATTTCGGGACCTGAGGTTAACGGGTGTGATTAAAAGTGGTGCAGATAAGAAGCAACCTGAAGGGTTGCTCAAGCGGGGCAGCCGGGGGTAAGCGCAGAGCGCGCCACCCCCGGATAACCCGGTGGGAGAGAAATCGACCCTGAAAGGGTCGCAGCGGATCG
>DATMFV010000140.1:0-36700 GCA_035555975.1 Chthoniobacteraceae bacterium | reverse complement strand
AAGCCCTTCAACGGCCATGGAGTACCTCTTTTTGCCTCTAACTGCATTCCTCCTTCCTTCTGTATTCCTTGAATACAGGCGGTCGTCGGAATTTCGTTACAGGCTAAAAATAGGCACTCCGAGGCCATTAAAATCATTTTTTCACAGCCTCTGAGAGGCTGTAAAAAAGCTCTTCAACGGCCATGGGGCACCTCGTTTAGCTTCTGGCTGCATTCATTTTAGCCATGTCTCATCCTCTCATCTCTTCACTTCAGGCCCGCCTGCCGGAAACGCTTCATTTTTTGCGGTCGCTGGTAGACATCAACAGCCATTTTGACAACGCCGATGGAGTCAACGAAAACGCCCGGCGGATTATCGCTCAGTTTTCTCCTCTTGGCTTCCAGTCTCACCGCGCCTTGGCCAGTGTTCCCGGGCGCGGCGAGCATCTTTTTCTCGATAGCGGCGGGAAAGGGCCTGCCATTGCGCTGGTGGCCCATCTCGATACCGTTTTTACCAGCCAGGAAGAGGAACTTCATGATTTTCACTGGCAGGAGGCTCCCGACGGGAGAATCTTCGGCCCCGGCACGCTCGACATCAAAGGCGGCACCGCGCTGATCTGGCTGATGCTGGCGACGCTGGCGGAGGAATCTCCGGAGCTGTTCCGCTCCGTGCGATGGATTCTCGCGTGGAATGCCGAGGAGGAGGCTGCGGCTTCCCGATCTTTCGGCGCGGCGTGTCTTGCCTGCTTTCCGAAGGATCTCCTCGCAGCGCTGGTCTTTGAAGCGGATAACGCCGTCCGCGATGAAGGCATTTCCCTGCTCAATGCCCGAAAGGGCTCCGCCGTTTACCGCGTTGAGGTGGCGGGGCGGGGGGCTCATGCAGGGGCGCGGCATGGAGACGGAGCCAACGCCATCTGGCAGCTTGCCCGGATCGTAGACCGGCTTCAGGGCATGACCGACGATGCAACGGAGTTGACCATAAACGTCGGTAGTTTTCACGGCGGCAAAGGGGCGAACCGCGTTCCGCACGAAGCAGTGGCCGACCTTCAGGTGCGCGCCTACGACAGGGGCGTCTTTGAAGCTGCCTGCGCGAAGATCGAAGCGCTGGCCGGGGTAGGGGAGATCACGGCCGCGCGTGATGGCTACCCATGTACCGTGACGGTGAAAAAGATGGGCAGCATCGGCCCGTGGCCGCAGAATGAGCAGACCGATCGCCTGCTCTCCTTCTGGAAAAAAGCCGGGGAGCGCCTTGGATTGCCCGTGACATGGCACCCGCGCGGGGGCGTCAGCGACGGCAACCATCTTGCCCGGCATTTCCCGGCTCTGGACGCCCTTGGTCCCGCCGGGGCAAACACCCATGCCTCGGAGCGTTCGCCGGACGGGGCAAAGGAGCCGGAGTTTGTCTATGCCCCTTCCTTTGTGCCCAAGGCGGCAGTGAATCTTACTGCGATCCGGCTGCTGGTGGACTCCGTGCGCCGGGAGTCGAATCTTTCATCATGAGACCGCCTCATCCATTGCCTGACGATGTGACCATCCACGCCGATCTGGCGTACCGTGCAGGGGGTGATTCCCGGGGAACCGGCCAACGCCACGATGGAAGTGCTCGCCGACCGCGACCACCTGGACATCCGCAGCCGGATGGCCGATCCGGCGGACCCCGGCGCGGAGTTGTTGGAGGCGTTTGTGCGGGATGGAAAATAAAAAGCAAAGATTGACAAAAATTGTGAAAAGTAGGTCTCTTTCTGAAAGACCCTTGACCCACCGTCCTTTTCATGATTTCCACCGTTTTCAGCGGGCGTAACTTCGACGAAGCCCTTGTTCCTCCCTATCAACTCCCGCCCCTGCTGGTCACCGCCCAAGGGGAGCCGGTGAGCGATGTGCAGCGGTGGGAGCGGGTGCGCCGGGGCGAGTTGCTCGACTTCTTTCGCACCCATATCTACGGCACGCCTCCCCCGGTGTTGCCGTTCCAGGTCCGACGACACGAGGAGGGGACGGCGTTCGGCTCCCTCGCCGTAAGAGAGCAGCTTTCCCTCTGCTTTGGCGCGGGCCGGACCATCGACCTGCTGATTTATCGCCCTGCCGCAGCAACGGGACCGGTGCCGGTGTTTCTGGGGCTCAATTACTACGGCAACCACAGCACCACGCGCGACCCGATGGTGCGGGCCGAGACCTCGTCGCGTTTTAAGGTGGCGCGGGGGGAAGCCGCTTCGCGCTGGCCGTATGAGGCTCTGCTCAAACGCGGCTTTGCGGTGGCCACCTTCTGCTACGAGGATGTCGCCGACGACCATGTCGCCCATTGGCGCGAACGGTTTCCGAGTCTTGCCGACGCCAGCACCTCGGGAAACCCCGGCAACACCGAGCCGGGGGCGATCGCCTGGTGGGCTTGGGGGATGAGCCGCGCGATGGATTACCTTCAGGAGCAGCCGCACCTTTACCGGGCAGATCGCGTGATGCTCGTCGGGCAGTCCCGACACGGAAAGGCCGCCCTCTGGGCCGGTGCGGAGGATGCCCGCTTTGCCGCGGTTTTTTCCAACTGTTCGGGCTGTACCGGGGCTGCCCTTGCCAAACGGAAGTTCGGAGAAACGGTCGCCATCATCAACGACGCGCGGCCCCATTGGCTCTGCGGAAATTACAAACGCTTCAACCACCGGGAAGAGGCGCTCCCTGTGGATCAACATCAACTTCTCGCCTTAATCGCCCCGCGCCTTCTCTATATTGCCAGCGCCACCGAAGACTTTTCCGCAGACCCGCTGGGGGAATACCTCGCGGCCTTTCATGCCCAGCCTGCCTACGCCCTCTATGGCTGCCGCGCCGTACTGCCGGAGCGCCCTCCGGGTCCCGACCGTTCCGTCGGTGCACCGGTCGGCTACCATATCCGAACCGGAAAGCACGACATCACCGCTGCGGACTGGAGGCACTTTGCACGGTTTGCCGAAACCGTATTTTCGGCTCCGGAAACATACAATTTCTTCCACTGAATGTTTCCTATAAATTTTGAAAAATAAATCTTGTATCAGAGAGTAACCAATGACAGACTGCCTCCCGATGACCCGGAATTCTCCACTCCCCCGATTGCAACCCGGCGAAAGAGTACGCGCGTACCTTCAGCAGGAATTTCTCGACGGTAATGTTGGCGGGCAACGCCTCCCGACCACGCGGGAGATCGCGCGGTTTCTCGAAGTCAGTTCGCCGACGGTGCAGGCGGTCATTCGCCAGTATGTCCTTTCCGGTCACCTCGAAGCGATTCAGGGGCGCGGGGTGTTTGTCAAAAAAGGGACGGTGACGGCCCAAAAGGGAACGCTCATCGTCGGTAGCAACCTGCTCCCGATGGAAGGGGCGCTACCCGTCAGTTGGAGCGAGGCGATTTATCTCGGCGCTGTTCGTGAAAGTATGCGGATGAACCGGTCGATCTCCTTTGTTCCCATGGCTAAAATGGAAACCGAAGGAGCCGGTATGCCCGAGCTATGGAGGCATCTTATTGAGCGGGTCGATCAGGTCGACATGCTGATGCTCTTTCATATCGCCCATATGGAGGAAGTCCAGGCTGCCTATGAAGCGGCTGGCAAGCCGGTCGTGACCATCAACCCCGCCCAGACGACCAGCACTTCCAATTTCGTGGCCGTCGACTATTTCAAAGGCGGCGAAACCGTCGCGCGTGCCTTCCGAGCAACCGGGCGCAAGCGCTTTCTCTATATCGGTCCGCATGAAGCCGCACCGCTTTCGATGCGGCTCTACCTCATGGGCTTTATCGCGGGGAGTGGCTGGGGGGTTGATCGGTCGATCTCAATGGAGGTTCTCAGCTCCGGATTGAGCGAGGAGATCACTCCGAAGCTTGAGCAGCTCGTATCAGCATCGGCTAAAGCGCCCGACGCGGTTCTCTGCGCCGGGGATCATCTCGCTGCCAAGGTGCTCGACTTTGCAGGGAAACGCGGCCTCTCTGTACCGGAGGAAATGAGCGTCGTCGGTGGAACGGGGCTGCAATTTAGCTACCCTGACATCTCCCGCATCGAGCAACCGATGGATCAAATCGGTGCCGAAGCGATCCGGATGCTCTGCGAACGTCTCGACCACGACAATCGCTCTGTCCCCGGCAAATACCTCGCCCCGCATTGCCGTCCCGGAAAAACGACTCGCCTCGAAGAGAATGCCAAAATTCTACCAACCTGTCTTTGAAAACTTCTTCGCTTTCCCATGTTCTCCCCGCATCTGGATCCACCCTTCCCAAGGAGAATGCATCAATGTTCTGGTCGTAGCGCTTTTACGACGGTTGAGCTTATGGTTAGCCTTGCCGTGGTGGCGATCGTCTCCGTGTTATGTTTTTCGGTGCTCTCTACATTCAGGAAAAATGCCCAAGGTGTTCAATGTATCAACAACCTCCGCATCCTCCACGTTCTTACATTAAGCTTTATTGAAGACCATCAAGGAAAACTTCCGCCAAGCCTTGGCACCGCCACGCATATTATTCCGGAATATCGGATCAACGCTTATTGGTGGAACTCAGCTTATCTTGGAAAATATATAGCAGCTTATGGCTCCGGCGGGACAAGCCTCATGCCTGAAGACCTTACTCTTCTGCGATGCCCCGGCCGCCTGGTTGACGGTCCCGACTCGGCATGGAATGAGAAACCGGAAAAAATCACCTACCTGATGAGCTCCCCTGATGACGACCCAAACGAATATCGCTATCGAACGCTACCGACGCCGTCGCGACGCATCCTCTATATGGAAGGGCGCTGGAGTACTGTCTGGAAGAACGTTGCCAAAACCGGCCCGCCCGCCAGCAGGAACACATCGCGCAGGCTGCGACGTTATCACGGCTCTGCCATCAATATGATCTTCATGGATGGACATGCGGAATCGTTTACGGGGCCGGATAGTGAGGTCGCAAGCCTCCTCCCGAAGTAAACCTTTGATCCACCTCCAATACCACCTCCGTACCCTATTCTATCAACCATGAGCTGCCTCCGTATTTTCCTGTTACTGCTTCTAAGTCTTTCACCACTTCCCGGGCAGGAGCAGCCATTATTTGAATGGTTTGGCGAGGGTTCGCTTCCCGGGGCTGCGACGGACCACCCCGCCGTCGTAAAAGGGGAGTTGGGGGTCGCGCAAGAGCTTCAGTTTTCCTGTTCCGGCGGCAATCCCGGCGAGGCCCAGTATATCACTCCTTCCATCCGTGAAGGAACCTATGACAAGTTCACCATCACCCTTTTCATCAAGCCGGAGCGCAAGCGAGCCAACGAAACCCTCGTCTATCTTACTGACAGGACACCTGCCGGAGGGATGAGCTTCCGTAAATCATGGAAAACCTGGGGGCTTGTGCTCGGTCGCGACGGTGATCGAAAAGTCCATCTTTCCAAGAAACTCGAAGCTGAACTCATCATCGGTGAGTGGAATCATCTTGCCGTCACTTTTAATGACGGAGTGATCAAATTCTATAGAAACGGGCTGCTCGTCGATATTCAAACCAGCGAGCAAAAGGAAATATCGGTCAAGCGAAGGAACGTCCTGCGCATCGGCGCAGGTACGGGCATCACGCCAAAAATCTATGATGGATTTCAAGGGCGGATGGGAGCCATCTACCTATCACTCCACGAACTCGATGAAGCCCAGATCCACCAGTTAATGGAACGTGCTATCCCTTAGAAAACTATGAAACTCTCCCCTGCTATTGCGTCGCTCCTCCTCGCCGCTTGCACCCTCATCCCGTTGACCGCGAGGGCGGCGACCTATAATTGGAACGGAAATGGAGACGACTCCTACTTCGACACCCCTGCGAACTGGGGCAGCACAACCTCGTCTCCAGGAAACAGCGATACGGCGGTCTTCAAAGCGACAACCCTCCCGCTATACACCGCGGTGGCCCGCAATGCCATTGCCGTCACCGCCCTTCAGATCCAATCCGGCAGCAAGGCGTTGATTGATCTTTCGAGTCTCACTCCGACAGAGACCCCGGATCTGAAAAGCGGCGGCATCACGGTGTATAACGGCAGCCTGACGATCAAAGGAGGGGTCACAGAGGCTACAAGCTCTTTGTGGATCGGCAACGGAGGCTCGGGTTCATTTACGTTGACCGATGGTGCCGCGTTTACCTACACCGGAGGTTCCAGTAACTTCCGCCTGGGCGCTGCGGCCAACTCCCCCGGAAATACCGTCCGCATTGAGAAAGGCTCCAGCCTGATCTCCAACTCAACGATTTACCTCGGCTACAGTGCCACGTCGGGCGGTAATACGCTGACCGTTGATGGGATAAACTCCAGTGTAGAGGTAAAAAACGCCCTTTCAGTCGGCTCCATTTACGCGAATATGACGGATAATCTTGTCGAGATTTCCAACAACGCCAAATGGACCAACAGCAGCGCGGTTTCTGTCGGCTATAATAGCGGCGCGAAGAATAACAAGATTTATATACATGGCAGCGGCTCCGAGATGAGTGTCAAATCCGGCAGCAACGTCTATATTGGAGGATCTGCCGGAACCGCCACAAATAACGAAATCCGGGTGGCCGACGGCGCGTCTTTCAAAAGCGGCTCTCAGGTCTTTGTCTATCAGGGAGCAGGCAATGCTTTCATCGTCGCCAATGGTGCCGAAGCCAACATTGCGAGCGTCTTTAATCTCGCCGGCCTGCTCCGCGTGGAAAAGGCCGCCTTTGTCGGAGGAGCCTTTAACCTCAATGCTACGGGGAGGGTTGAAGTCATGGAGGGAACCCTTACTCTCACCGGCCCTCTCGCTGCGGCTGGCGGAAGCCGCTTTGTCTTTGATCTGGCAGCAACCAGCCATATAAGCCTTACCGGCACGGGCGCCAATGGAGTTTTTTCCATTGAGGATGGCGGCGTTGTCTATATCGACTTACTCAATGTGAACTCCACCGGGATGCTCGAACTCCTCTCCGCAGCCAGTTTCGCCAATGTCAACAATGAGACTTTACTCCTCGGCCAGACTTTCAGCGGAATTTCAGCGGCGCTGGTTTTTGACGACGGCAAGGTTTTTGTCAACGTCTCCGCCATTCCTGAACCATCCTCCGCCCTTCTGATGGCCGCAGGCCTAGCGCTTCTCGCAAGCCTGCGCCGTCGCCTCAAAGCCTTCACTACCAATACCGAAGCCGTTGTTTGAAAAAACCCCGTGATCTCTTCCATGAATTATCTGATTTCCTCCCTTTTCTTCGCCACCATCGCCGCCTCCGCCGCAATCGCCGCCCAAAAGGCACCTCAATCAAACCAGGCTCCTCTCGAATCCATTGATCGCAGCGCCATTATCGTCGATGGCAAGCTTGATGAAACCGTTTACAAAAGCGGCCAATGGAATGGCCACTTCGGACTCCTTGGCAGCCGTACTCCTGCGCCCATTGACACCTCATTCCGCCTCCTCACGGATGGCGACAATGTCTATCTGAGCGCAACCTTGCCAGAGCCCGGCGAAATCATCGCCACACATACGAAAAATGGAGACCCTGTGTGGAGAGACGACTCTCTGCAGCTCTTCCTCACATGCGACGACGATCAATCCGCTTTTTATCAGATTGTCATTAATCCACTTAACGCATGGACCGCTATTGAGTATGCTCAAGGCGGGCTGGTCTCCAGCAGAGATTGGAAACCCCGGGTCAAAAGTGCCGTCACGGTAGAGCAGGGCGCGTGGCATGTCGAAATGGCAATCCCTATCGCCGACCTCAAGATCAATCCCAAACTCCCGCAATGGCAGCTCCAGGTTGGCCGGGACCGGGTCCGGCGCGAAGGGGAGGGGCGAATGACATCGTCGTGGCAACCGGCCGATACGCTTCCGGCCCCGGCTTCCTTTGGATCACTGGCGCTCCCTTCGGTCTCGTTCAGCCGGTATGCATGGTCAATCCAAACCTCCCCGGCAAGTGTAACCCAGACTGGGGCGTCGTACGCCATCAGACAGAACCTTACGGTTAAGAATAATACTGAATCATTTCAGACGATCACAGTTTCCTCTTTTCTTGAGGGCGGTGCCACCCCGGCGGCGACCCGAAAACTAGGAATCGCCCCCGGCAAGGCGGAAACATTCACCACCACAATTCCACTCGGAGAGAGATCTGACTACACGGGAGCTATTGAGCACCAGCTCGCCTTGTCAAAAGACCCGGACCATCGCCTGACTTCCATAGAGAGGCAAGTCACACTGGCCTATCAACCAGTGGCCCTTACGCTGACGACCCCGGGCTACCGCAGCGTCATCTTCGCTTCCCAAAACCTTTCTTTCATCGAAGCTTTTCTGGAGAAAATCGATGATTCGCTCGATCTCTCCACTGTTACGGCCCGGCTTCTCTCTTCCGATAACGAGGCGCTCCCCGGCGAGGTCACGGCCGAGTCCGGCAAATGGAAAGTCCATGTTCCCGGCATTCAGGCGCTTGAGGCTGGAACTTATACTTTGGAGATAACCTACCGCCACGGAGAGAAAACAGGGCGTATCGCACGGGAAATCCGCAAGCTCCCCCCGCGCCCCTATGAGGTGTGGATCGACAGGAATGGCATCCTGTATCGGAACGGGAAACCTTTCCCTGTCTACGGCTATCTCTTTGGCCTCTGGGACAAGACGGCGGAGACCCTTCTTCCTGGAATGTTCTATAACTTCGGCGGCCCGGTTTGGAGCACGCCCCCTTTCACTGAGATGCACCAGCAGATAGCAAAATTGGCCCAGCACAACATTTTCAGTGG
Organism: Chthoniobacteraceae bacterium; assembly: GCA_035555975.1. Lineage (GTDB taxonomy): Bacteria > Verrucomicrobiota > Verrucomicrobiia > Chthoniobacterales > Chthoniobacteraceae > DATMFV01. The sequence continues at coordinate 28,047 of DATMFV010000140.1, read as the reverse complement.
CGTCTATATCCCCACGGCCTTAAGTTCCCCACGCCACGGGCTGGGTAACACGCCGCTGACCCAGAAGGAGCGGGATGAACTTCTGGCTCTCATCGAGGCGGTCGGCGATAACCCCTCCGTGCTCGCGTACTTCCAAACCGACGAGCCGGAACTCAATCGCGTTGGCTCGAAGCGTCTTGAGGAGATTTATGAATTCTTCCGTCAACACGATCCCTACCGACCGCTCGCGATAACCAACTATACGGCTGATGCTATTCGCGATTATCAGCACGTCGCCGACATCTGTACACCCGACCCCTACCCTGGCTTCCGGATCGACAAACCTCCCCTTCGACCCGCCGAGCGGCAAGGTTTACACATTGATCAGGTTGTCACCGGCGAAGAATCGTACCGGGCACGCTGGCAGACGCCACAGGCCTACAACACCGCGTTCTTCGGAGCCAAGGGTGCCCGCGGCCCAACGGCACGTGAAATGCGCACCCAGCAGGTCAACGGCATGATCCACGGTGTGACAGGCTTCACATGGTTTAACCAATACATGGTATGGGATGAGCCGGGTGTTCTCACAAGCCTACCCTATCTTTCGAATGAATACAAGCTTCTCTTTTCTCTGCTACAAAACGGAAAGCTCGAAAGATTTCCGGCAGATCCGCAACAGGAAGCCAGGGGAATGATCTTCGATAGCAATGGCCCTGTCGCCCTGCTTATCTGCAACCTCGCGTGGAGCGAGCGCGACGTCTCTGTGACAGATCCCCGCCTTGCCGGAGTTTCGCAATGGCGCGATATAGCCCGGAAAGAGGAAGTGGAGGGCGGGAAGGAACAGATCGCATTGCGCCTCAAGCCCTTTGAAAGCGCCGTCCTTGTCGCACCGAAGGTCGAAGTCCCTGATATCCTGGATTGGGCCAGCGTCGAAGCAGAGGAAGCAAAACTGGTTGCGACAGTTATCGTGCCCGGCAACCTGGCTCACCACTCTCTTGGAACCCGGGTGCGGACCGTCGGTTTCACGGAGAAGAATAGCAATTTCGTTCTGATGACGATTGATGGAATGAAGCTGCCGCAAGGAACGGGGGCGCAACTCAAAGGGTTCAAACCCGGAGCAGGAATCGAACTGACCTTTGTCCACCCGATCACGCCAAAGACTGTAAAGCTAATTAGTTCCAATATCGCCCGCGGTTCCATTCAGATGAAAGAAGGCGATCAATGGGTTTCCCTGGCGGAAATTCCTGCCTCAAGCGACAGCGGGGAACGAACCATTTCACTTCCCGGAATTTCGCTGGAGAGCTTGCGCATTGTGGCCGAGGAACTCGACGGAAAGGAAGTTTTCAACCTAAAGGAAGTGGAAGTTTACTGATCGGCGATTTCTTCGGACGCTTTTTATGCCGCTGCCATCGCGCCTCGGGGGGGGCGTGGGGGCGGCGGCGACATTTGAACCGCGAAAACGGGGCTGGTAAGCGATTCTTTGAAATAGAATCATGGAAAAACGTCGTTTAGGTCGCTCTGCGCTCGCGGTGGCCCCGATTGCCTTCGGGGGGAATGTTTTTGGATGGACGGTGGACGAAGCGGTTTCGTTTCGGCTGCTCGACCGCTTTGTGGAACGCGGGTTCAACCTGATCGACACCGCCAACATCTACGGCGGGCGCGGCGAAGGAGAGGGGGCTTCGGAGGCGATCTTTGGTAAATGGCTGGCTGCCAGCGGCAAGCGCGACGCCGTGGTCGTGGCGACCAAGGTCGGGATGGAGATGGCCCCGGGACGCAAGGGGCTTTCGGCGGCGGCGATCAAGCAGGAGGTGGAGGCTTCGCTCCGGCGTTTGCAGATCGACACAATCGACCTCTACCAGTCGCACGAAGACGACCTGGCGACACCGCAGGAGGAGACGCTCCGGGCGTATGCCGAGCTGGTGCAGGAAGGGAAGGTGCGGGTGATCGGGGCGTCCAACTTCTCCGCGTCACGGCTTGCGGAAGCGTTGTCGATCAGCGTCGGCAACGGCTGGCCGCGTTACGAAACGTTGCAGCCGGAGTACCACCTCGCCCGCCGCGCGGAGTTTGAAAAGGAGCTTCAGCCACTTTGCGTGGAGGAGGAGATCGGCGTGATCACCTATTTTTCGCTGGCGAGCGGATTCCTGACCGGCAAATACCGGAGCGAGGCCGACCTGAAAGGAAACGCCCGCGGGGAGATCGTTGGGAAATACCTCGACACAAGAGGTTTGCGTCTTCTTTCGGTCATGGACGAGGTGGCGGCAAGGCATGAAGCCACGCTGGCTCAGGTGGCGCTGGCGTGGCTTCTGACCCGCGACGCCGTGGTCGCCCCGATCGTGAGCGCGACCTCCCTCGCGCAACTCGACGCCACGCTCGACGCCGTGGACCTCCGGCTCGACGACGAGGCGCTGGCCCGGCTGGAAGAAGCGAGCGACGGGGAGTAGGGAAAAAAAGACCGTTTTTTAGGGCGATTTCATGGCCGGGAACGCGTAAGGTAGCGGGGAAATTATAGCCCCTTCCTTCTGTGAAACTTCTCCTCGTCGATGGTTTTTATTACGTCTACCGCTCGTTTTTTGCGATCCGGGAACTGAGCAACTCGCGCGGTGAACCGACCAATGCGGTTTACGGCTTCATCAAGGTGCTGCGCAAGATGTTGCGCGACCTGGAACCCGATCTCGCCGCCGTCGTCTGGGACGAAGGGTTGCCCGCCCGCCGGACCGAATTGCAGCCCGAGTACAAGCAGAACCGCGCCGAGATGCCCGATCTGATGAAACCGCAGATCGGCGTCATCCAGCGGATCGTTCCGCTGCTCGGGGTGAAAAACGCCTCGCTGGCCGATACGGAGGCGGACGACCTGATGGCATCGTACGCCTGCGCCGTGGTCCGTTCCGGAGGCGAAGCCGTGGTGGCGACCAACGACAAGGACCTCTTCCAACTGGTGGAGGATCGCGTCTCGGTTTATTCCACGAACAAGAGCGATCTGGCGACGCCCAAAGAACCGTTTGCGCTGCTCGGGAGCGACTACGTCCGGTCCAAGTGGGGGGTTGCGCCGTCGCTCGTCGCCGACTGGCTGGCGCTCGTGGGCGATACGGCGGACAACATCCCCGGCGTCCCCGGCATGGGGCCGAAACGGGCGGCGGCGTTGTTGAGCGAGTACGGCTCGCTCAACGAAGTCTTGGCCGACCCGGGCGCGATCCGCAACGCCACGATCCGCGAAAAGATCGCCGGCGCGCAACAGGCGATCCGCCACAACCAGGAGATGGTGCGGCTTGATGTCGACCTCCCGCTGCCGGTGCCGCTGGAGGAGCTGGTCATCCGGCCCGATTACCCGGCGCTGATCGCCGAACTCGAAACATGCGAGTTCAAGTCGCTCACGGCGGAAGTCCGCGCCGAAGCCGGGCAGGCGCTCCCGCAGCCCCAGGGCGAGCTGTTTTAGACCTTGGCGCGCAAGCGCCTTGGAGGGCGGACCTCCCGTCCGCCGCGGGGTTGGAGGTTGCAGCGAGTCGACGGCCCGACCCAAGTCCAACGACGCGGAGGTCGCTCCAGTGTCGTCAAGTGAACGGCATTGGTTTCAGGTCGGGAACTCCGAAGTGGCCCTTTTTCTGCTTCCCGAAGGCGGGGGGAAACGATCTAATCCGGATCTTCCCCCGGGCAACGATCAACCACACACTTTTTACTTTTTTCTATGAGCGAACTCTCCAGCGAACCACGGGTTTTTCATTGGCATCAACTGACCGCGCCTGAAGTCGCCGGGCTGGCCCACGACAGCGTGGTGGTGCTTCCGACCGCTTCCACCGAACAGCACGGGCCGCACATGGTCACGGGGACCGACACCATTCTCAACGATCTCCTGCAACGCGGGTTGTTTGAAACGCCGCCGCCGGAAGGGAAATTCCTCTTTCTCCCGACGTTGATCCTCGGCTCGAGCGAACACCACGTCCCCTTTGGCGGAACCCTGACGCTCCCTCCCATCCTTTACACGCAGGTGTTGGTGACGATGATCCGCAGCCTCATCAAGCAGGGGCACCGGCGCATTTTCCTGCTCAACTCCCACGGCGGCAACCAGTCGCCGATCTCGACCGCCCTGGCGGAACTCGCCGAGGAATGCACGGAGAAGGAGGTCCTGCTCGGCGGCGCGAGCTACTGGAGCTTCTGCCGCAAGGCGTGGGAAGAGGAACTGCCCGACCTGACGCTCGGCGGTTCCGTCGGTCATGCGTGCGAGATCGAAGCCTCGCTCCTGATGGTCGCCCGGCCCGATCTTCCGCTGCGCTCCCTGCCCGAAGGGGTGCCCTACCCGGCCTTTCTCAAGGAAGGATGGTCGCTGGCGGGGAACTTCCCCTCCATGACGAAGGAAGGCCACATCGGCTACCCCGAGGCCGCCACGGCGGAGCGCGGGGAGCGCCTCTTCCGCGTCGCCGTGCGCGAAGTCGGCGCGTTTTTGGCAAAGTTTGCCACCCGCCCGATCACGCACGATCTCCGGAAGGATTAGGAGCGGGGTACCCCTGTTTGTTTTGAAACGCGGGATGGTTGTTCTTTAGGGCGCTCGCCATTATCTTCGTTTTCGAATGATGACCGCCTCCGGTGAACCGACCCGAAAAGTACGCTCCCAGTCCGAGTTGGCCCGTCACCTCGGTCTCTCGGACTGGACCGTCTCCCGCGCCATCAACGGTCATCCCGCGGTGAAGGAAAGCACGCGCAGGCGGGTGCTGGAGGCGATGAGCGAACTCGGCTTTCAGTCCGACCCGATGGCCCGGGGCCTGCGGGGCAAGAGAACGGGGTTGATCGGCATCTCCTTCAACGAGCTTTGCAACTCCATCCTTCTTGAAAAACTGGCTTCCTTTGAAGACTTTTTGAGGGAAAACGGCCTGCGCAGCCTGCTCGCCTTTACCGCTCAGGATGAAGCGACCGAACTGCGGGTGATTGCCGATTTTCGCCGCATGCGGGTCGACGCCATGGTCCTGCTTCAGTCGATCCTCTCTCCGGCAAAAAGCGCCCGGGTGCTGGCGGGCGTCAAGAGTGTTCATGTTGACCCGATGCACCTCCAGAAGAGTTCCATGGCGATCGTGGATCGCAATCGCGGGGTCGAACTTCTGGTCGATCATCTTGTGGAACTCGGGCACCGCCGGTTTGGCACGATCGGGATTCTGGAGCATAACGCCTGGCGTCAGCCCGGGCTGCTCAAGGCGCTCCGGCGGCACGGTCTCGACCCGCGCCGCCATCTCAAGCAATATCCGCCGCAGGAAGACAACAACCTTTCCTACCCGATGGGGACCCACGGCGCACAACAGGTCGTTGCCGATCCCGACCGCCCTTCCGCCCTGATCGCCATCAACGACCGCGTGGCGCTCGCCGCCGCGCAGTACCTGACGGCGCACGGGATCGACGTGCCCGGGGATTGTTCGGTCACCGGTTTCGACCACCTGGAAATAGCCAGGCACCTTCATCCCACGCTGACGACGATCGATCACCAGCCCCAACGGCTGATGGAGGCTGCCGGGCATCTGTTGCTGGAGCAGTTGAAGGACGATGCGACAGGCAGGCGCGCAAAATCCCGCCTCATCCCTCCCGTGTTGGTGGTCGGCGAATCAACCGGCCCGTATCGCGGACGCTAAGTTTTTAAAGATTTCTGTTGACCCAAGGCCTCTTTGTCTCCAAAATCACAGACGTATGGGATTTCTGAAGACGGATAGCCTGAAACGATTTTTCTTCCGTCATCCCCTGGTGATTTCGACTCCTCCAGCCGCCACCCCGTCCGCCCCATGAAAACAAAACTCCTGATTCTTTTCCTGGCTTCCGCCGCTTTCTGCGCCTCTGCCTTTGCCGCCGCAATCACCCCGACGAACCTCGACTCGATTGACCCCGCCCTGCAATCGCGGATCACCATCGGGCAGACCAATGCAGCGGGCGCGAGCGGCGTCCAGGTTCGCTATAACACAAACGACGCCCGGTCCGCAGGCCAATCCTTTGTCTGGAACAGTGATCGGCCGCTCGATTCCCTCGGCATCCTGCTCCACACCACCCAAAGCGTCAAAACCAGCCAGGACTATGAACTCCGGATTTTTTCGCTCACCGGAAGCACGGTGAATGCCCAGCCGATCGGTCAATATGAGTTTGTCTTGACCCCTTCCCTCAGCACGGCGGGGAGCTATCTCTATTTTGAGCTTCCCTCCGCCCTTCCCCTGACCCAGGGCGGCAGTTACCTCTTTCAACTTGCAGCAACGAGCCAGACCAGTCAGAACCTCCTTTATCTGAGCCGCTCGTCCGATACCAATCCCTACCCTTCAGGCTCCGGTCGCCAACTGGAGTTTTACACCGCTCCCACCACGTTTACCAACGGGTCCAACTGGGATTACACCTTTTTCCTGACGGCTGCGCCCATTCCCGAACCGGCCGGGCCCGGTCTTCTCGGGGCCGCCGCAGGGGTGCTATGGCTCCTCCGCCGGAGGAGGCGTTAAAGCGGTATTCGGAAAGAGAGGAGAGGCATGAAGCAAGATAAAGCGGCTTTCAGCCTGGTTGAGTTGCTGGTGGGGATCGTGGTGATCGCGGTTCTCGCCAGCCTGGTATTGGCGGCGGCGCTCCGCATGGGGGCGTCATCGCGAAACGCGGAGTGCCTGTCGCGGCTTCGCCAGGTGGGAGGGGCGCTCTTCCGGTTTGCCAATGACCACAACGGGAAAATCCCCGGCCGGGCCTTCCAGGCCGAAGGAGAGAGCGCTCCCATCGTCTGGCACCGCATCCTGGTCAGCGCGGGCTATGTGCAGGCCGTCACCAGTCCGCCGGGAGATGGCACCCCTTCGTCTCCCATCTTTTATTGTCCCTCCTTTTATCCGAAGGGTCCCGCCGTCTCGATTCATGCCCACATGCGCTACGGCATGCGTGTCTGGGCGCCACCGGGAAAGCTTTCCAGCGATACGGAGTTGCTTCCCTTGTCAGCGATTGCCGTGCCTTCCGGTTTTTTCCTGGTCGCTGACAGCTACTACACGGCGCGGAAAAGCCAGGGTTACCAGATTACCCATGGCTCCCGCGACTGGACCGTTGACCTTCGCCATTCAGGAACCAGCAACACCCTCTTTGCCGATGGGCACATCGAGGCAAAGGGGGCCGACTACTTTGAGTCGCTACCGCTCTACCAGGGGCAGTACGGGGCCGGACGCGGGCACCTGCCTTTCCATACCCATCAACCTTGATGCGCCCTTTCCATGATGATCTTCCGCCTATTCCTTTTGATCGCCTCGCCGATCGTTCTTTTCGCATCGGCCCCCGGCGACCGCTGGGTATGGGAAAACGGGCCTGCCCGCGTGGCGATCGACTCCGGCCGCACCGGCCAGATGGTGCAATGGAGCGTCGGCGCAAGGAAGGTGGTCGATGCCGCCTCCCCGGTTTCGCCCCTCCGGGTGGAGGATGACAGGGGGAGGATCTGGAGCTTCTTCGCTACCCATTCCAGAAAGGAAGAGCAGCGGGTTGAGGTTTTTGGTTATCTGGGCCTCTCTCCGGAAGGCGGCAGGCAAATCCCCGCGCGGGTTTCCTACACGGTCGAAGGCGCAGGGGAGACGGTGGTCGTGGAAGTCGACGTGCAGCCGGACAAGCAATCGCTCCCGCGCGAGACCCTCTGGCAGCTTGATCTTGCGCTTGCCCCGCGCAAACGGATTTTTTACCTCAGCGATCATGGCCTGAAGTGGGAGACACGCTATTTCTATCAGCTCACCTATGAACCGAGAGCCGGGGGAGGCAATCCGCACCCCACTCTTTTGCCGGAAGCCGATCGCAATGAATGGCGCTTCTTCAGCCTGGATCAACTCGGACCGGATGCCTACCGTCTTTGGAAATCCGAAAGCGAAACGACCGCCCCTTTGATCATGCATGAAGGGCGTCATCCCGCGCCGATCGTACAGCTTTACGACGAACGCGGGGGCCTCACTCTTGAGTATCCTCAACTGCGGCAATCGACCCCTTCGGCGCTGCGTGTCGATGCCGGTGGAAAAGGCTCCCTGCAAGTGGCTTTTCAACCGGGCTCTCCACAGAAATTCATCCTGAACGCCGCAGATTCCGAGGCGGCTATTCTCGAGGAACGTGCCGGGCTCGTCTCGCACTTTCAAAAGGAAGCCACACCCCACCCGAGGCTTGAGGATATCCTCCGGGAGCCGGAATGGCTCAGGAAGACTCCCGAACAGAAGCAGGCTCCTGCTTACGTCACGGGCGGTTATCCGTTCTCCAAAGGAACTCTGAGAAACACCGGCGACCTCCGGGTGGAAGTGGGCGGCGAGGCGGTGGCCTTTCAGGCGCGGCCGCTGGCCTGGTGGCCGGATGGTTCGCTAAAATGGGTCCTGCTGGTCTTGGCAATCGACCCCGCCAAAGCCATGAAGGAAGCGCCTGCCCCGCGCGTCAGCCTGCGCAGGGGCGGCTTTCTGCCTGTCGGAATCCATGCCGCCAAGAGTGTTCCTCCCGAGCCTTCCAGCACGCTGAAGGTCACCGCGACCGGGGGCGGAGAAGTCGAAGTCAGAAACGGCGATCTACGGGTCACACTGGGTCCCGGCACCGATTGGCTGCGCCGCCTGAGATGGCGAAAGGAGGAACTGGTCAATGCCCGAAACCGGGCGAGCGCCTATTGCGATTACCGGCTCGACCCCCGCCGGGTGCTGCCCTTCAAGGCTGGACCGGAAGGGGGTAGCGATGAGCGGGGAATCCTGGAAGTGGAGAGCGTGACCGTGGAGGAATCGGGGCCGCTTCGCGGCGTCGTACGGTTGGAAGGCTTGACTACGAATCGGGAACCGACCCGCATCATTCTCCGGCTCGAGTTTCTGGCGGGTCGGCCGGAGATTCGCATCACCCACTCGGCGGTGTTCCGTTTCGAAGATCCCAGGAAAAACTTTCTCACCGGCATGGGGCTGGAAATTCCGCTGCCCGCAGCGCTGGCCCGCAAGCAGGTGAAATTGATCCAGCCGAGCGTGGAGCATCGCCAGTTGCAGGTGAACGGCAAAACCATCGATCCCGGGGCGAATGATCTTCACGGCTGGTTGCGACTCGAGGCCGGGGAGCATCGGGTGAGCGCGGCGATCCGTAATTTCCGCCAGTTGGCGCCCAAGGCGCTGGTGGTCGAGCAGGGGCGTTTGAGGTTTGAGCTTTGGCCCGGAGAGGTCGCTCCGATGGATGTACGCCGCTACTCCAACCATCTCCATCCCGCACAACTCGAGTCGCCCGTGACAGCGCCTCTCAAGAAGGACTGGATCAACCAGGAATACTATGCCAGCAGTCCGTTTTACGGTATTTCCCGCACCCATGAAATGCTGCTGGCCTTCGGGAGCGATGAAGCCGGAAGCGTCGCTGCCGATTTTCAAAGCCCGCCCCTGCTCTATGCCGGGTGGGCGCATTATCAGGCCACCGGCACCGTCCTGCCGGCTTCCGCGCCCGGGGGATGGCCTCGCGCCTGGAGCGCCTGGACGCGCCTGACCCGTTTCTTTCTTTTTCATCGCGAGTTGCACCGCTGGTACGGATTCTGGAATTTTGGAGACTTCCGACATCGGTTCCGGCGCGGCTACGGCTGGAGCCACCCTCCGGAAATTCTCGCGGGCCTGCTCAAGGGCGAGATCAAGGATGATCCGCTCGCCTTGCAGAAGAAGCGACGGCGCGACTACTTTCCCCCCAACGACTGGAATTATGACAACGGTGCCTACGGTTGGACCAATACGGAGGGACTGCCCGGTCTCTTCCTCCAGCATGAATACCTTCGGCACGGGAACCGTACCGTCTATTTCGCTGCCGAGGCGATGGCCCGCCACTCCCGCGATGTCGTCACCCGGCAGGAAGGCCGCTGGCTGGGAGGGGGGACCCGTCACGGCGTGCAGCCGTGGAGCGATGGCAACCATGACGAACGGCAGACTTCCATCACCGAATACCGGCTCCACTATTTTCTGAGCGGCGACGCGCGTTCACGCGACGTTATCGGCTATCTCTATCGCAACGCCTACACCCGGGGAAACGTGAAACCGGCCTCCTTTCACAGCGCCCGGCTCGGCGGCCTGCTTTTTCACTGGGAATTGACCGGCGACGCGAAGGAAGCCGCGCAACTCCGGCGTTACATCGGCCTCTTCCTTTCAGACGAAGGCTTCTACGCCCAACCCGATGTGAGCTTCCCCGGACCCGTTCAGGCCGGTCCGCCGGGGCAGCTCAATCAGGGGCGTATGTTTTTCAACACCTTTGGCGGGATGCACGCCCTCCTCGAGTACCAGCAGATGACCGGGGATGTCGAAATCCGGCAGGCGCTCATCCGGATGGCGGATGTCCTGATCCGCAACCCGATGGGATCGGGGCCGACCCTCAACAATGGCGACTACTTCTGGCCGGCGGTCGCCTTTGCCGCGCTTCACGCGCCGGACCCGGGGCCGTATCAGGACTACCTCCGGCGTTATCTGACCGACGCCGGCGGTTGGCGAAGCGCCTACCAACCGGTGAGCCGCGATCCCTCGGGACCGAACGCCTTCATGCTTCAGGCGGTCCCCCATACCTTTTTCTGGGCGAACTGGGCCCCCTACGTCACTTTGGCCCTCGGGGAGCGGGAAATCTGGACGCCGAAGATGGCGGCGCAGTTTGCCGGGCGCGAAAAAGGCCCGCCCGCGCCGAAGCCCTCGCACGAGCTTTACTGGCAGTCCGATTACGACGGCGTACCCGAACTGGAGAGCTACCTCGGTCCCCAGCAGCCATGGAAATCGCCCAGGCTCCCATCCTCCCATTCGCCGATCCCCTGAATTTTTCGTTTTTGTGATTGTCGAACGTCACCGGGTGTTGTAACCAAATGGTTACTTTCTCCTGTTATGACGATTCCCCAAGTTTCTTCCTCCGGCGGGCTTCCATGCCCGGCAGACCAGATCGACGCCTTTCTCGCAGTCCCGACCGAAGGGGTTCGCAAGACCTTGAGTAGCGTGAGCGGCAATGTCGTCGTGCTCGGGGCCGGGGGAAAAATGGGGGCGACCCTTTCGCTGATGTTGCGCGACGGGTTGGAAGGCCGCGCAAAGGTGACGGCCGTTTCGCGTTTTTCAGACGCCGCCGCACGGGCGAAGTTTGAGGGAATCGAGACGGTTTCGTGCGATCTTCTCGACCGCGAAGCCGTCGCCGCCCTTCCCGATGCCGACCACGTTTTCTTCCTCGCCGGGCAGAAATTCGGCACCTCCAGCGCGCCGGAACTGACCTGGGCAATGAACGCCGTCGTCCCCGCCTACGTGGCGGAGCGTTACCGCGCTTCGAAGATCGTCGCCTTCTCCACCGGGTGCGTCTACCGGTTTTCGTCCGCGAGCGAAGGCGGTTCGCGCGAGGGGGATGCGACCGAACCGGTCGGCGACTACGCCAACTCGTGCGTCGCCCGCGAACGGGTCTTCGGCTACTTTTCCAAAAAGTACCAGACGCCGCTCTGCCTCTACCGGCTCAACTACTCGGTGGAACCGCGCTACGGCGTGTTGGTCGATCTCGGCCAGAAACTGCTGGCGGGCGAGGAGATTGATGTCTCCATGGGTTACGTCAACCTGATCTGGCAGCGCGACGCCGTGGCCCGCGCCATCCAGTGCCTCGAAGTGGCGGCGAGCCCCGCGGTGGCGATGAACGTCACCGGGCCGGAACTCCTCTCCGTGCGCCAGCTCGCCCTTTCGCTGGCGCAGCGGCTCGGGGTCGAGGCGAAGATCGTGGGGACCGAAGCGCCGACCGCGTGGCTCTCCAACGCCGGGCGTTCCTTCCAGTTGTGGGGTTACCCGACCGTAGCGATCGACCAGATGATCAACTGGACCGCCGCGTGGCTCAAGGGCGGCGGGGCGACGCTCAACAAACCGACCCACTTCGAAGCCCGCGACGGTAAATTCTAACCTTTTTATCTCCTCTCTATGTCACACCTCCGCCAACACCTCCTGGCCGGGCAGGCGATCCCTGCGCAACCGCTCGCGCTCGACGCCAACCGGAAGCTCTCCGAAAAACATCAGCGCGCGCTGACCCGTTACTACGTCGCCGCCGGGTGTGGGGGGCTCGCCGTCGCGGTCCACTCGACGCAGTTTGAGATCCGCGACCACGGGCTGCTCGCGCCGGTGCTGGAGATGGCATCGACGACGATCACCGAGGCGCTGGAGAAAACCCCGCGTCCGTTCATCCGCATCGCCGGGTTGTGCGGCAAGACGGAGCAGGCGCTCTCCGAAGCGCAAACCGCCCTGCGCTACGGCTACGAGGCCGGGTTGCTGAGTCTGGGCGCATGGAAAGGCGAGCCGGAAACCGAGATCCTCGAACATGTCCGGACCGTGGCAAAGACGATCCCCGTGATCGGCTTCTACCTGCAACCTTCCGTCGGCGGGCGGATTTTTACCCACGACTTCTGGCGGCGCTTTGCGGAGATCGAAAACATCCTTGCGATCAAGATCGCCCCCTTCAACCGCTACCAGACGATCGATGTCGTCCGCGCGGTCGCCGCTTCCGGCCGGGAAGATATCGCCCTCTACACCGGCAACGACGACACCATCGTGACCGATCTTTTGACGCCGTTCCGCTTCGACGGAGTGACGCGCCGGATCGTCGGCGGTCTCCTCGGCCACTGGGGTGTCTGGAGCAGGAGTGCGGTCGAACTGCTGGAGGCCGCCAAGGCGCTCGGCGATGGGCCGATCCCCCGCGAATGGCTCACCCGGGCGATCGAAGTGACCGACATGAACGCCGCGCTCTTCGACCCCGCCCACCAGTTCGCCGGGTGCATCCCCGGGATTCTGGAAGTTCTGCGCCGCCAGGGGCTTGTTCCCTCCATCGCCTGCCTCAACCCGCACGAAGTCCTCTCCCCCGGCCAGGCCGAGGAACTGACCCGCGTCTGCGAAGCCTACCCGCATTTGACCGACGACGCCTTCGTCGCCGAACATCTCGACGACTGGCTGCGGTAAGGTTCGTTTCGTTTTTGCTGATTAAAGGTGACGCCGCCGTCCGATAACCCCGGACGGCGGCGTCACCTTTTTTTATGATCTCTCCGGAGCGTGGAACGCCCGGAGATTGCCGGAAGCGGTTGTAGGATTACAGCGAGAATGCTTTTGCCGGTCCTGCGGTTTGAACTTTAAGGAACACTGATCGCCATGATTCCTTTCCGCGCCCTTTTCGATACCAACCTTGTCCTCATCGGCATCCCGATCTTTCTCTGGTCGGCGCAAGCTGTCTTGATCAAGTTTCTGATCACGGAGAAAGCAGGGCCTTTTGAATTGAATCTCCACCGCCGCCTGGGGGCGATTCTCTTTGGCGTAACCGCCCCGGCCCTCCTGTGTGCCTCGGTTTGCCATTCGGAAAAGATCGGCGCGGCCAAGCCGCTGTCTGCGAATACCTGTCGGAAATCCGGTTCGCAATCCCCCGGGCACGCGGTTTGATGATCCGGAGTCTCCGTTTCCTTTACCATCCATGAAATCCAAGCATCCTTTCCCCGGGCCTGTCAGTGTTTCAATGATCGGCGAATTAAAACAGTATGTGGCGACAGAGCCGTTCCCTTTTGTGGTCGATATTGAAGCCTCCCATGGAATGTACCTTGCCACACCGGATCAACAGGAGATCTTTGACTGGGCAGGTTACTTTGGCTCCAAACTGCTGGGCCACAATCATCCGGGACTCTACGAGCCTGATTACACAAAACGCCTGGTCTTCGCAGCCAATAACAAACTTGCCAATCCCGATTTCCTGAGCCGCGAATGTCTGGATTACTATCGGCTGCTGCATTCCATTGCCCCGGCCTGCATGCGCAATCCGTCCCTGGAAGTCTACGCGATCAACAGCGGGGCCGAAGCGGTGGAAAATCTGATGAAATACCTTCTGGTGCTTCACGGGGAACGCTTTCCGTCGACACGCAAGGACGCTTCGGTCAAACGCTTTATCTATTTTGATCACGCCTTTCATGGCCGGACGATGTTTGCCCTCAACATTACGCAGCCGTTGCACGATCCCGCCGCCTCGTCGCAATTCCGAAACTATGTTTCTGAAAATACCTGTATTCCGTTTCCTTCCGTTGACTGTTCACAGCCTGCCGGGCGAAACATCACCCGTGCCCGCCAGAGCCTGGAGCAGACCGAAGCATGTCTCAAAAAGTATCGGGGCGAGGTGGCCGGGATCATTGTGGAGCCGATTCAGGGTGCCGGGGGGCATCGGATGGCGGCTCCGTCGTTCTTTCGCGAATTGAGCAGACTGGCTCATGAGTACGACACCTTTCTGGCCTTTGACGAAGTGCAGACGGCGGGCGGCCAGACCGGTACGGTCTTTGCCTGTGATCAGTTGGAACTTCCCCACCCGCCGCAGGCAGTGGCCGTAGGCAAGAAATTTGCCAATGGCGCCGTCTACATGCTGGAGCCGATGCGGAACAGAGGGGTGCTCGATTCGACGTGGGGCGGAAGCCTTGCGGACATGGTGCGCTTTGGTCAGGAGATGAAAATTGTCAAACGCGAAAATCTGATGGCTCAGGTTGCCTCTAAAACGGCCGTGCTGACCGCCGGGCTCCGGGGCCTTGAACAAAAATATTCCCATCTCCTCTTCAACGTCCGGGGGATGGGGCTGTATCAGGGGTTCACCATGCGAAGCATGGAGATGAAGGCGCGGCTCATCCGCCGGGCCTTGCAGGACGAACAGCTTCTTTTGCTCGGCGGAGGAAGACAGAGCCTCCGCTTTCGCCCCGTGCTGGATGTTACCGAAGCGGATATCGGGTTGATGTTGCAGAAGCTGGAACAGGTTCTGCAAACGCTGGAGGTATGAAGGAAGCGAAGGATGACACCCAAACGGCGCTTGAATCGTTGATACTGAGAGGTCTATAGTCGCCATCGCGATGAAGCTATACATCATTACTGACCTCGAAGGGGTGGCCGGGGTTAAGAACTGGCATTATGCCGAAGGTAAATACCTCGAGCGTGGCAATCAGCTTCTCATCGGCGAAGTCAACGCGGCGCTGGAAGGTGCACGCGCCTGCGGTGCCGCGCATTTCACGGTTCTGGAGGGGCATCAAACCTCCTGCCTGAAATCGCTGCATTCAAAGGATACCGATGTCATCTCCCTTCGCGAAGCGAGTTTCCCCTCGCGTCTCGATGCCAGCTATGATGCTGTCTTCTTCATAGGACAACATGCCCGGGCCGGAGCTTCCGACGGACACCTGAGCCACACCATGAACGGCTCCACCCGGTCGTTCCATGTCAACGGGAGGTTGGTGGGGGAATTTGGGGTCTGGGCCTTGGTGGCCGGTTCCTTCGGCGTTCCTGTCATCTTTCTTTCCGGGGATGATGCCGCATGCAGGGAAGCCAGCGAGTTGATTCCCGGGATCGAAACGGCGGCTGTCAAGCGCGGCAAGGATATTCACGAAGCGGTCCACCTCTCCCCGGCCAAGGCGCGTGCCCGTATTCGCGCTGGCATCACCCTGGCTTTGGCGAAACTGGCCAAAGGTAGCATCCCGCCCTTGAATGTGGAAGCCGGGTGTACGCTCGATATTACCTTTTACCCGGAGCGTATCGTCCGTGAAACCTATGAGGTTGAAGACCTTCAGCCGGAGGGAATTGAGCGGTTGAACCGATCAACGGTTCGTATCCGGGCCAATCATCTGAGCGAGGCTCTCCTCCGTCGGCGCGATATCAAACTATGGAAAACAGTCGCACCGGCAAAGGTGGTTTGATCGGACTATTGATCGGGCGACTGATAGGTCTGGCCGGGCCGATCGTGGGCACTTGGGGGGTTACGGATTGATGAACACCCGGTTGCTGACCGGGTCGACCACCCGAGCCCCGCGGCGGATGCCGCGAACGTCGATTAGCGCATACGGCTGGTAGGGGCTGATGACGTAGCCGGGCGCATCGGAGCGGCGGGCGACCGGGAGATCGTCGTAATCGGCATATCCCCGGGCGTAGGCGCGGTCGGCTTCGTAGCCGGGGTAGCTGCGGCGGCGCTGTTCCTGGTTGGCCTTGCCGATCAGCGCCCCGGCGGCGGCCCCGGCTCCCGCGCCGATGGCGGCGGAACGGATGTCACCTCCGGCAATGGCTCCGATCGCGGCACCGCCGATCGCACCATACTTGGCGCCTTCCCCCGGCGTCTCGCATCCCGAAAAGGTGACGGAAACAAGGGCCAGACCGGCGAGGGCGAAGTGGGAGACTCTGTTCATTTCGGGTGGTACCTTAACCTGTTTTGCAGTGGAACGGCAATGCCTGAAAGCATTCACGAAAGGAAACGTTTGTTTTACAAACAGCGGCTTTAAAGCACCCCCATGCGGACCAGCAGGACGATCGCGATTTTCTCGAGCTTCCCGAGCCGGTGGAACCGGTCGAAGACGCGGAACCGGTCGCGGCGGATCTTCCCGAGAAGGCGGTGGTAGACGTTGCGCATGATCTCGGCGGCGATCATGGAATGCCGATCTTCCGGGGGGAGTTGTCCGACCGCTTTCCGGTAGAAATGTTCGGCCCGTTCGGCCTGAAATGCCATCATCTCGACAAACCGGGGGCCGCCTTTCCGGTGGAGCAGGTCGTCGCGGGTGATGCCGAAGCGCTCCAGTTCGTCGGCGGGGAGATAGATGCGCCCGTCGTTGGCAAGGTCCTTGGCAACGTCGCGAATGATGTTGGTCAACTGGAGCGCATAGCCGAGATCAACGGCATAGCGGCGGGTCGCCTCATTTTGGTAGCCGAAAATCTCGATGCTGACGAGGCCGACGACGCTCGCGACCCGGTAACAATAAAGGCGCAGCGCCTCGAAGTTCGGGTACGGTTCGTGGCGCAGGTCCATCTCGCACCCGTTGATGATTTCGATGAACCAGTTTTCGCGCAGCCGCCAGGCGGCGATCAACTCGCGCACGGTGGCGGCGAGCGTCGGCTCCCCTTCAAACGGGACGCAGACCGCTTTTTTCCAGTCATTGAGCTGCCGTTCCCGTTCCTCCAGCGGAATGCCCGGGTCGTCGGCAATGTCGTCGATGATCCGGCAAAAGGCGTAAAAGGTGGTGATCGCCTCCCGCCGTTCCTTCGGCAGGGCGATGAACGCGAGGGCGAGGTTGCTCCGGCTGGCGCGGGTGATCGCTTCCGCGCTGGGGGGCGATGAAGCGTGCGACGCCATCAGATCGCTCCCCGGGCGGCCAGCTTGGTCACATAGGTCGGCTTCATGAACTCGGGGCCGCCCATCATCGCCGCTCCGATGAAAATTTCCGCGTACTTCATCACCATTTCGGTGATCATCATCACCTCCTGCACATTGCGCCCGAGCGTCACCATGCCGTGGTTCTGGAAAAGGATGATCTTCGGCGTCTCCTTGTAGCGGTCCTGCCAGAGGCCGATGCGGCGGCGCGTTTCGCGGGCCAGCGCCACGCCGGGAGGGGCAAAGGGAACCAGCACGCTCGACTGGCCGCAGGCGATGACTTCGTCGGGCAGGTTGCGCCGGTCGGCAAACTGCCGGGCACGCGGGGAGCAGGTGATCTGGTTGATCACGAGCGGCTGGGTGTGGGCGATCAGCCGGATCCCCTCGAACTGGAAAAGCTCTGCAAAAAGAAGGGTGTCCGCAGGGGCGGCGGCGGTCGGTTCATCGTCGACGAGGACAGAGGGGAGATCGTCGTCGGTCGTCTCTTCGTCGGCCAGGAGTTCGCCGGCCTTGGGCAGGCTGACTTCCAGCAGGGCGTCGGGCGCGACGGTGGCAAGCCGCGCCCCGGCGGCGGTGATCACCATCGTTTCCTCATCCGCGCGGGCGGCGACGCATCCTTCGCCCCAGAGGGCAAGGCGGGCCGGGTGGTTGCCGAGCTGGTGGGCCAGGTCGGCGACTTCGGTACTTAGAAAAAGTTCGTTCATTTCATCAATCCCCAATGGGAGGTAAAAGGCCAATAGACCAGGAAACCGCGCCCGGTCAGGTTGTGTTCCGGCACGGTCTTGAAACGGCGGCTGTCGGAACTGTCGTAAGAGTTGTCGCCAAGGGCGAAGTACGCCTTGCGGGGAACGTGAAAGGTCGCCTCCGGGGAGCCGAGGTAGGGGAAGCGGTTGCCGCGCGTGTCGCCGTTGGAGTAACCGCGATAGCCGTCTTTTGCGGCCATGACGCGCAGGAAGCCCGGTTCGCTCGCCTTCTGCCCGTTGATGTAGAGGTTGGGCGGGTCGATCCGGAGTTCGTCGCCGGGGAGGCCCGCGAGGCGTTTGATGTAAAACTGCGACGGTTCGCCGTGCGGGGTGATGTCGCGGATTCCGGCGGTGTTGAAGACAAAGATTTCGCCCCGCTTCGGCGCGCGGAAGTGGTAGCTGAACTTGTCGACAAAGACATGGTCGCCGGTATTGACGTAGCCGCGTGCAAAAACCTCCCCCGCCTTGAGCGGGCGGCCCTTGAGGACGTGGAAGTCGCGCATCAGCTTGTCGGGCGGAACGTGGACGGTGAAGCTCTGCCTACGGCACTGGACGAGCGAGAAATTGAAGATGCCAAACCGTTTGACCGGGCGGATGTCGACCACTTCATCGTCCACTTCCGAGACGAGGTTCACGTAGTCGCGCCCGTAAAGGAGCAGGTGGGCGGCGCGGACAAGCGGACCGGGCGGCGGCTCCTCGGTGACGTGGGAAATGATGCCGTTGAGGGTCGGCTGCATCGACCCGGTGGGAATCGTGAAGGGTTGGATGAAGTACGAGCGGACGCCGACCGCCACGACCAGCGCGACGAGGATCACTTCGCAGTTTTCGCGGAAGGCGTGGTGCTTGTGTTGGGGAAAATGCTGGCCGAAGAGCTGGTCGAGCCGTCCGGAGACCTCCTCGACCCCCTCCTTGCGGCGTTCCTTGAGCGCCTGGCGGAGGTTTTCCAGTTCTTTTTCGATCTCGGCAACCACTTCGGGCGGCAGCAGGTCGCGCCGGTAGGCGAGCAGCTTGGCGGCGGCTTTGTGCACTTCGCGGCCATCTTTGAGGTAACGAGGGGTAAACCAGCCGATCATGGGAACGAGGGAAAAAAGGTGTTGAAGGTTGCGGCGCGGAAGGGGCGGTGTCAATCCGGCGTTGCAGGTGAAGGGCGCAGGAGGGCAAAAAAAGTGGCCGCAAAGCGTTCGCCGACATCCTTGGCCACCATTTCGACCGTGATCGGGCGACCCGTTTCCGCCTCAATGCTGGTCATCTCCACCCCCGCGATGCCGCACGGGGTGATTTCGTGAAACGGCGCGAGATCGCCGCAGACATTGAGCGCAAACCCGTGCATGGTGATCCAGCGGCGCACCCCGATGCCGATGGAGGCGATCTTGCGTTCGCCGACCCAGACGCCGGTGAGCCCTTCGCGCCGGGCGGCGTCGATCCCGTAACCGCCGAGGAGGTCGATCAGAAGGCTTTCGATGGCGCGCAGGTACCGGTGGAGGTCTTCGCCATGCGGCTTGAGGTCGAGGATCGGGTAGCCGACCAGTTGCCCCGGCCCGTGGTAGGTCGCCTGCCCGCCCCGGTTGATCTGGACGACCGGGTGGGGGAGGTGGCTCGCATCGCGCAGGCTCGACTGGTCGCGGGTCCGCCCGATGGTGTAAACCGGCTCGTGTTCGAGCAGCAGGAGGAGATCGCGATGTTCCCCGGTACGCCCGATCCGTTCGGCAACGAGTTGTTCCTGCAACGCGAGCGCTTCCGGGTAGGGGAGAGTGCCCAGCCAGCGGGTTTCGAGTGATCCCGCGGCGCTCATAATGGCTGGAGCTGCTTGATGCCGAGCCCGGCGGCGTCGTGGTTCTGAAAATGGGCGATGCCGATCGCCAGCGCGTCGGCGGGATCGCTCGCCGGGGTTTCGGTCAACCCGAGCAGGGCGCGGATCATGAACGCCACCTGGTCCTTGGTGGCGTTGCCCCGGCCGACAACCGCCTGTTTGACCCGGGCGGGCGGGTATTCGTAGATGGGGATCTGCCGCTGCGCCAGCGCAAGCAGGGCCGAGCCGCGCGCCGCGCCCAGCACGATCGCCGTCCGGTAGCTCTGAACGTAAATGACCGCCTCCACGGCGCACTGCTCGGGCCGGTAGGTCTCGATCAACCCGGAGAGGCGCTCATGGATCGCGCAAAGGCAGGCCGAGGTCGCCAGCCGCGCGGGGTTCTGGATCGTGCCGTACTCCAGCGCGCGGATCTTCCCCTTCGGTTCCGGGCGTTCCAGCACGGCAAAGCCGGAGGAGCGCAGGGAGGGGTCGATGGCGAGGATACGCATGGCGGGACAGGAAGAGGAACCCTACTTTGGAGGGGAAAGGGGGGTGTTGTCCACCCATTGCGCTCATTATTTTGTCGTCGCACGCAGGGCAGATGGCGGTCGGTGGCGGCTGCCTCATGCCCGTGGGAGAGCTTTTACCTCTTGAGCAAGGCCGGGTTGCGGTAAATCGAGAAGAGCATGGCAAAGGCCGCACCGTAAAAGATCAGCCAGTGTCCGGAGAAGCCGCGCACAATGGAAGGGGGCGCGTCGCCGATGGGTGGAGGTTGTAAACCGGTCGTCGCCATGAACCAGGCGAAATTGCCAATGGCATAGACAAACAAGGCACAGACGGCATAGCGCATCCATGGCGGGCAGCCGGACAGGACACTTTTCCAGTATTCGAATTGCGGTCTTCCCCGGTTGATGCGGGAGGCGAGCAAGATCGCAGGAAACCACACGATAAAGACGCCGGCGTGAAGCAGCCAAACGAGCTTGCCGCCGGGGAGTGTCAGGTCCAAAAGGGACGCAATGTGAGCACCGACGCTGGCCAGAAAGCCGATCGCCGCCAGTATCATGAAGGGAAGAAGCGGCGGCGTCATCGCGTTTTCTTATTTGGTGCTTGATGATTCAAAGCTGATCAAGAGGTTGTCGGCGTTGGCTCCAAGGCAGTATCAGGCATCGTCAACATTGAAAGGTTTTGAATGCGAACTTCTGCTGAAGGTGTTGCTCACCGCCAGAGCCATTGCGGTCAGTCGTCAACGAAGTAATCCATGTCGATTTTCTTGATCTCATAGGCGGTTACAGGTGAAACGCCGACTCCGTGATCGGCCATCAGCTTGGCTAAGCGTACGCCATCAACCAAAACCACCTTGCTATCGATACGGCTTACGAAATCGAGCGCTTCTTTCGTAAAGGACGAGGTGGTGATGACAACGCCTTTCCTTGCCCGGTGTGCTTGCAAAGCCCCGGCGAACTTCTGAATTTCAGGACGGCTGACCGAATTCTCCCATCGCTTGGCTTGAATATAGATGAAATCGAGGCCCAGGCGGTCTTCTTTGATGATTCCATCGATTCCGCCATCGCCGCTTCTTCCGACGGCTTGGCCAGCATCCCGGATCGAGCCGCCATATCCCATCTTGACCAGCAGTTCGACAACGAGCCGTTCGAAAAAGTTCGGCGAGGCCGATTTTACCCTCTGCAGAAGCTCGGATTCCAGACTTGCGCGGAACCGCGCGTAAGCTTCTTCGAGCGCTTCCTCGGGTGTTGCGGATTCATCGTTGCCAGATGCGGCGGGCGTTTTATCATTGTGCCGCAAGGCCCGAAATTCCATGAACTCCGGGAATTGCTCCAGAAATTTGACATCGACGCGCTTTGGTTTCGATCTGAGCACCTTTGCCCCTCGCTTTGACAACTGCACAAAGCCACGGCGCGGCGAATCAAGAAGTCCGGCTTTCTTGAGGTACGTCCGGGCCCAGCCGACACGGCTTCCAATCACCGTACTGGTGCCGCTTGGGAGCAGCGTCAGCCGCTCCTCAGGTGAAAGCTGGAACTCGTCGGCAATCGCATTGACCGCTTCGGCAACCGGGCGCTCCCTTCCATCGTGCAGATAATGCAAAAGCGGGAGCATGACAGATTGATAATCAGGAATCATGGGCGTGCGGCATGCCTTTCATTCTTGAGATCTTTGTTTGGATTGGGTTTGCAAACCAAGGATGCGAATCAAAGCATGATTGCCAAAGAAAAGGGAAAACAGCAACCAATAGAAAGGGATGAAGATCAAACCCTACCAACGGGCGTTCATGGCTTGATGAGCATCTCCAGACTTGAAAGATGGGTCAAGCCTTGAGCTACCGCCTCAACCGGCTGCAATCGAAAACGGCGCGCGCCCGGGCGAAAAGCTCGCGCAGCCGGGTGCGCCACGAGCCGCGCCAGGTGACATCGTGCGCACAGTAGCCGAGCGCGGAGACGCCGCAATGGTCGGCGAGGAGGAGGGCGCGTTCCACGTGGAAGCGCTGCGAGATGACGGTACAGTGGGTGATGCCGTAGAGCGTTTTGGCGCGGAGGACCGATTCGAGGGTCCGGTGACCGCCGCCATCGAGCAGGAGCGCCGCTTCCGGTACGCCGAGCGCGAGCAGCGATTCCCGGAACCGGGCCGGTTCGTTGTAGTCGCCGTCGTGGTGGCCGCTAAGAAGGAGCCGTTCGACCTTGCGCGCGTGATAAAGCGCGGCGGCGGCTTCGACGCGGTGGGTAAAAAAGCGGTTGGGCCGACCGCTTGCGAGAAGCGGGGAAGTGCCGAGTACCAGGCCGACCGGGCGGCACGGAATCGTTTCCGCGTCCTCAAAGAGACGGCGGGCACCCGCCCGGGTGACGCGGCGGTGGCAGAAAAAGAGGAAGCCGCCGATCAGGCACCCCGGAAGAAGGCTCCAGAAAAGAACTTCCATACCAACGGTACGAACGGAGCGCGGACGGCGGGCGGCTCGATCGCCGGAGGGGAGAGGCGGCATGGGGGCGAAGTGGAAATTTCTGTTGCGAAGCCGACTTCAAGGCCCAATGGGCCGGACAATCCCTCAGCCCGGCCCGACGGGCCGGGTAATCTTAGTCGACCCGATGATGCGGCCTGAAGGGACGCGATCTCCGCTCTGGCGCGGAAGCGTCATTGGAGGGTCGGCCTCCGCGCCGACCGTGGCGTTAAGCCTCGCTGGAGGCGGCGATCATCCCGCTCTGGCGCGCGTAGTTGAAAATCCCTCCGGCGTCGATCACGGGACGGACTTCGCCCAGCGGCTTGAGCGAGTAGGTTTCGCCGTTGACGCTCAGTGTGTCATTGTCGAAGTCGAGCGTCGCCTCATCGCCGGTTTTCACCACATCGCAGAGGCGGACCGGGGAGTCGTACGGGTAAAGTTCCCCGGTGGCGACGCAGTTGCGGAAGAAGATGCGGGCAAACGAATCGGCGACGACCACTTTCGCGCCCGCCGCGCCCATGGCGATCGGCGCATGTTCGCGCGAGGAGCCGCACCCGAAGTTGCGCCCGGCGATGACGATCTGGTACTCGGTCTTGAGGCTCCCTTCCTTCACGAACGGCTCGGGATAGAGGTCGTTGGGGAGGCCGATCAAGGCGTAGCTGCCGAGTTTCTCGTACTCTTCCTTGATGGTCGGGACGAGGGTGAGGTACTGCGCGGGGATGATCTGGTCGGTGTCAATATTGTCGCGAACGACAAAGACTTTGCTGGTGATCGTGTGGGCCATAAGAAGAAAAAAGGATCAGGGAGTGGAGGTTGGGGTTGCTGTCGGTACGGGCGTGGCGGTGGCGGCGGGCGGCAGAAGCGGCGCGGTTCCCGTCGTATCGGACGGCGCGGTTTCCACCGGCGCTTCCTGAACGGGGAGCGGCGGCTCTTCGAGCATCATGTCGATCGGCACCACCTCCAGTTCGGGAAGCTCGCGGCGGCTGCCGCCGCGAAAGGTTTCGGCGGTGTAGAGGACCCCCTCGTCGGGCAGAAACTCCGGCTCCGGTTCCGGCGGCAGGAGTTTCAGGTACTCGGTGGCGACGTAGCCGGTCTGGCCTCCTTCGGTCCGGATGCGGCTAAAGAGCGCTTCGCGTTCCACCATGGTGACTTTCTGCCCGCGCGTGAGCCCCATGTTCGGTCCTCCCGGCTGGGCCGGGCTGTAGAAATAAACCGGGATGCGTTCGGCGGTGACTTCGTAGCGGTCGTTGAGACTCTGCGCGGCGGGAGGGCCGGAAAACCACCCGGCCAGCCCCCGGGAGGGCTGGTTGGTTCCCTGGATTCCCTGGGTCTCCTCCTTTTTGGCGGTGCAACCCGCGAGGGTCAGCAGAGCCAGCGAGAGTCCGATGCCGCGCGAGAAAGGCACGTCCTTTTAGCCGATAAATTCGCGCGGGTCGGTCACCTTTCCGGTCAGCGCCGAGGCGGCGACCGTGTACGGGCTGGCGAGGAAGACCTGCGACTCTTTGTTCCCCATCCGTCCGGGGAAGTTGCGGTTGGTGGCGCTGATGCACTTGAGCGGTGTATTCATACGGCCGAAGGTATCGACCGGCCCACCCAGACAGGCTGCGCATGAGGCGTTTTCCGTCATGCGGACTCCCGCGCTTTCGAGATGCTCCCAGACGGACTTGCCGTCCCAGGTGATCTCCTTGAGTTCCTGGACCACCTTGGTCGTGGCAGGGACGCCGAAGGTGTCGATCTTGACGCACTTGCCCTTGACCACTTCGGCAAAGGCCAGAAAGTCGCTCGTCTTGCCGCCGGTGCACGAGCCGATGTAGGCGCGGTCGAGCGAGACGTTCCCCATCTCCTTGGCGAGCTTGCGATTGCCCGGGTCGGGGTGGCAGGCGACGGTCGGCTCCAGCTTGGAGAGGTCGAAGACCTGATCGTAGCAGAAGCGCTGGTCGGCATCGAGTTCCGCCGGTTCAAACGTGCTCTTGGTGCCGTTTTCCTGCACCCGTTCGTTGACGTAATTAATCGTCTTCTCGTCGCACGGGAAGATGCCGTTCTTGCCGCCCGCTTCGATCGCCATGTTGGCGATGGTCATCCGGTCGTCCATGTCCATCGCGTAGACGCCCGGCCCTTCCCACTGCATCGCCCGGTAGGTCGCGCCGTCGAAGCCGATCTCGCCGATGACGTGGAGGATCACATCCTTGGCCATGACGCCCGGGGCGAGCCGGCCTTCCAGATAGAAGCGCATCGACTCGGGCACCTTGATCAGCAGCTTGCCGGTACCAAGAATGAACCCGGCATCGGTATTGCCGATCCCGGTGGCAAACTGGTTGAACGCCCCGGCCATGCAGGTGTGCGAATCCGTCCCGAAGAGGATTTCGCCCGGGCGGGTGTGCCCCTTCCACGGCAGCGTGGTGTGGCAGACGCCGGTGTAGCGCGAGCCATACTGGCGCGCGAGCTGGCCCTTGGATTCGTCAAAGACCCAGTGTCCGTTCGGGTCGTCGATGACATCGTAGAAGTATTCAAGACCTTGTTCGCGAACGAAGTCCCGGAGGATGTCGACGTTGCGGTTGGACATCGAGTCGGCCGTGAAGATGTAATGGTCGGGGATGATGACGATCTTTTTGGTGTCCCAGACTTTGGCGTTCTTGCCAAACTCGCGTTTGAAGACGCCGATCGTCCCCGGACCGCAGACATCGTGAGTCATCAGGACGTCAACGTTTACCCAAACGTTGTCACCCGGTTGGACATGGCTCTTTCCGCTCGCGCGGGCAAGAATCTTTTCGGTCAAGGTCATAGAATGGTCTACTATGCCACCAACCCGCCCCGGAGGGAAACGGATTTTTGCCTATTTGGGGATCAGGCCCGGCGCCGACGCCACAGGAGGAGGGCTGCACCGAGGCAGCCGAGGAGGGCGACTCCCGGTTCCGGGATGGCTCGGATCGTCACGAAGCGGTCCCCGCTGCCGCCGTTGAAACCGGCCAGCGTATCGGAGTAGTCGATCTGCCATTCTCCGCCCGCGCCCTCGAAAATCGCTCCATTGGCGAGACCGTTGAAGAGACCGGTCAGGTTGCCTTCGTTGTAAGAGAAAAGCGTGAATTTGTCGCCTGCGGTGTAGTCGCCCAGTTGCACCAGGTTGAGTGTCGCCCCGCCCAGATCGAGGAGCCCGGCGACGTTGCCAAGGTCGGCCTCAGTGCCGCCACCGGTCAGTTCAAAGGTGAAAGTGGTGGTGGAATCGAGCGTAAGGTCGTCGAAACCGGCGGTTCCCGGCGAGTTGCCGATGGAGAGGGTGTCGGAAACGGTGAGCGCACCGGTTATCGTGCCGGAGCCGGAGAAATTTTCGACGGTGTAGCCGCCGATTTTGTCGCGGACGTCAAAGGTGCCGTCCGTACCCAGGGAGATGCCGCTGGTGCCGTCAATGGAACCGGTCGCGTTGAGCTTGAGCGTGCCGCCCGCAATCTCCGTGAGGCCCGTGTAGGTGTTCGCGCCGGAAAGCTCCAGTACGCCCGCGCCGAGCTTATGGAGCCCGCCCTCTCCCTGAAGCACGGCGGAGACCCCGACGGTGAACGTCTGCGTGTCGAGGAACGCGCCGCCGGAGGCGATCCGGAGGTCTCCGGTCTCGAAATTGGAGATGAAATCCGCTGCGTTTTCCGTGGCGCGAAGAATGCCGCCGTCAAACTCGATCGCCCCTTCGCCCTCTCCCTTGGTAATGGTTTTGGTGGCGAAGGTGCCGCGTTTGGGGGCGGCGTCGTCACTGCCATTGAGCCGGAGGGTGCCGGAAGAGCCTTCTTCCACGCCGAGCGTGGTTTCTGCGGAGGAGACAAACCCTCCATTTTCAACGACCAGCGTACCTTCGGAGTAACGGCCGACGCTCAGATACGTACCGATGCTCCACTTGGAACCGGTCCCGGTGACAGTGGCGGAACTTCCTCCGCTGCCGTTGAACGCGGCAATGGCGGCGAAAGTGTCTGTCACCACCTCTGCGCCGTCGCTGACGGTCATTTGCCCGAACCCGTTTTGCCCGACCTGAAGCAATCCTCCCGACTCAAGCCGGGAACCCGCTCCGGTGACGGTCACGGTTCCCGACCCTGAAATGTTGCCAAGGTTGACGACTCCGGCAACATCGACCTGGCCGCCATCCTTGATGGTCAGATAGCCATCGTCCTGGCCGCCGATGCCGAGATCCCTGGGGCCGTCGCCGGGGTTCGTGCCGATGTCCCACCGCGAGCCGGTCCCGTCAACCGTTACGGAACTCCCGCCGCTGCCGCCATGGAGCGCGATATTGGCGGAGGCCTCGGTGATGAGTTGACCGCCGTTACTAATGTGGAGCGTACCCTTTCCTAGCAGGCCGACCGTCATCCCCTTACTCTTCCAGGTCGTTCCTGTGCCATTGATCTTGAGTTCGCCGGTTCCGGACGCATCTGCACCAAGGGTGGTGGTGTCATCGATCGTTACCTTGGCATTGCTGACGGCATTTGCGGTGGCCGTTCCAAAGGCGCCGATGTCGAGGTTCGCCTCGGCATGAAGCGTGGCGTTATTGATGATGAGGGTGCCTTCACTTGTGGAGGCGGTACCGACAAAAATATCCTGCTCAAAAGTGGCGGTGGCACCGTTCTCGACCTGGAGAGTGCCTTCACCCACGCCGCCCAGATAAGTGCGGGATTTGACGGTAAGCCCGGTGCCGGCACCGCCGATGAGCGCGTTGCCATAACCGCCCGCACTGGCTCCGAGATAAAAGTTTGCGGAGGCAGCCACCTCGGCCGTTGCTCCATTCGAGAGGTCGAAGCGGCCGTTGCCCCGGTCGCCGAGCAGGAAGATGTCTCCGTTGACATTCAGCTTTGCCTGATCGCCCGAGACTTCGAGGGAGCCGTAACTGTCGGAATTGCCGTAGCCAAGCTCAAGCGACCCCCCCGAGATGGTCAACTGCGCATAGCGATGGACAGCGACCTTGCCGTCACCATGGCCGATGAGGAGCGCGGAGACCTCCGCAACCTCAATGATGCTGATGGGGCCGCCCTCGCCTTCAAGGACGGGATAGTTCAAAATTTTGTTCACCAGGACCAAGTCGTTGGGCTTTGGGGACCCATCATCCCAGTAATCTTTGTTTGACCAGGGGAGCCCCCCCGTGCCACTGCCATCCCATTCGGTTTCATCGTAATGATCAGGTGGAGCCCACTCTCCATCTTCAGGATACCATCCAGCGCCAAAAAGGCTCTGGATCGTTCTTGCGGCAGGGGAGGCCGCGGTGGAAAAAAGAAGGGTGGCGGTGGAGAGACCGACGATCAGGAAGTTTTTCGCACGATTGGCGAAGGGGCTGAATGCCATGGGTGTATAAAGCCTTATCGCATCACGAGACGACCCCGATGTCGATCCGAAATTTCGTGCACCCCTGGCAGCGGGTGTGATTAAAAGTGGTATCAGCAAGGGAATAGCCCGGAGGGCTTACAGCGGGGAAGCCGGGGGTCGAGCGAAGCGACACCCCCGGGCTATTGGATTCCCCCATCATCGACCCCGAAGGGGGTCGCAGAAAAAGGGAC
>DATMFV010000139.1:0-6178 GCA_035555975.1 Chthoniobacteraceae bacterium | reverse complement strand
ATCCGCTGCGACCCTTTCAGGGTCGATTTCTCTCCCACCGGGTTCTCCGGGGGTGGCGCGCTCTCGCGCTTACCCCCGGCTGCCCCGCTTGAGCAACCCTTCAGGTTGCTTCTTATCTGCACCACTTTTAATCACACCCGTTAGACTCGACCCCTCACAAAGAGACCTTGCGCCACCTCTCCGAAGCCTGCTTTACTGCCGTCTTCCCATGCGCCCCACGTTAGAAAAATACGGCAAAGTCTTCGATGTCGGGCTGCAAAACACCTTCGTCTACCGGTGGAACTTCCTGCTCCGCTCCCTCTTCGCCCTTGCGCCGCTCGCAGGAACGGTCCTGATCTGGCAGGCGATCTTCTCTGAAAGCGGGTCAGTCGGCAGCTACGGCTACCATCAGATGATCTGGTACTTCCTGCTCGTCCTGCTGGTCGACAACCTCGTCACGCCGACCGAGGACGAATGGCAGATCGCCGCCGACATCCGCGACGGCCAAATGAACGCCTACCTCGTCAAGCCGTTCAACTACATCGCCTACCGCTTCTCGCTCTTTCTCTCCTACCGGCTCATCTACACGCTGGTGACCCTCCTGCCGGTCGCCGCCATCTTCTTCTGGTTCCGGGAGGTGATCGTCTGGCCCTCCGACTGGACCACCTGGCCCGTTTTCGGCCTCTCGGTCGCCCTTTCGGCGGCATTGTCGTTTTTGATCGCCTACTGCGTCGCCCTGATGGCGTTCTGGGTGCTCGAAATCAGCACGCTCCTCTTCATCGTCTACTCTTTTGAGTATTTCCTGAGCGGCCAGACCTTCCCCCTCGATATCATGCCCCTCTGGTTCCAGAACGTCCTGATGTTCACCCCGTTCCCCTACCAGATGTTCTTCCCGGTCCAGATCGTCATGGAGCGGGTCGCGGGCGAAGCGCTCTGGCGCGGCCTTGCCATCCAGACGGCGTGGGTCGCCGCCGTCTTTGCCCTCTCGCAGTTTCTCTGGAGCCGGGGCGTGCGCAAATATCAGGCGTATGGGGGGTAGTAAACTGCCGCATTTTTCGGTATGAAAAAAGCATGACCCTCACGCAGGCGTTGCGGCTGGCCTTTTTTTTGATGATTCCTTTGAGCACCGCCTTTGCGGGGCGCGAACCGCGCCGTCCCTTCCCGCAACATACCCGGTATGCGGAGGGGACGCTCCTCCCCTCCGGCGACCGGGGGGCGCTCGACCGCGCCGTCATCTCCTTTTACAAGGTCTGGAAAAAGCTCTACCTCCGCGCGGCAGGCCCCGACCGGCTCTACATCTTCGCCAACCCGCTCGCCGCCCCTCCCTCCGCCGAAAACCCGGACACGATCGCCGTCTCCGAAGGGCAGGGGTACGGGATGATGATCGTCGCCCTCATGGCGGGGGCCGACCGTCGCGCCCGCCCTCTTTTTGACGCCCTCTACCGCTACGCCGACGCCCAGCCGGCCCGCAAGGACCCCGACCTGATGGCGTGGCGCCAGCGCTACCCGGGCGGCGGCGACAAAGTGTCGCGCAAGGACGAGGGCGACCGCAACGCCGCGACCGACGGCGACCTCGATATCGCCTGCGCCCTCCTGCTGGCCGACCGCCAATGGGGAAGCGACGGCCCGATCAACTACCGCAGGGAGGCCCTGCGCCGTCTCGACGCCATCCTCAAGGCCGAAACCGACCCGAAACGCCGCATCTTCCTGCTCGGCAACTGGGTCGACCCGAAAGGCCCGCACGGCGCAGCCTTCCGCACATCGGATTTCATGCCCGCCCACCTCAAACAATTCGGCAGGGCGAGCGGCGATGTCCGCTGGAAGGCGTTGACCGACCGGCTCTACCCCATCTTTGCCTCGCTCGCCGTTTTGAGAACCCCGCCCACCGGCCTTCTTCCTGACTTCGCCGTCGCCGACCCCAAAACCCCCGGGAGCTACCTCCCGGCCCCGCCGCAGTTTCTGGAAAGCAAAAACGATGGCCGCTACTCCTACAACGCCTGCCGCGTCCCGTGGCGGCTCGGGACCGACTACCTCCTGAACGGCGACCCGCGCGCCCGCGCCGTGCTCGACCCGCTCAACGCCTGGGTCCGCCGCGCCACCGGGGGCGACCCCGCCCGCCTCAACGCCGGGTACCGCCTGCGGGGGCTCCCGCTCCAGCCGCTCCACCGCAGCGCCGCCTTTATCGGACCGTTCGCCGTCGCCGCCATGACCGACACCTCCCCCGGCAGCCAGGAATGGCTCGACGCCCTCTGGGCCGATCTCGTCCACCGCGCGCCGGAGGAAGATGCCTACTACGGCAACACCCTCAAGCTCCTCTCCATGATCGTCCTCTCCGGCAACTGGTGGCAATGAGGCGTTACTGGCAGGCGTACCGGATCATGCTGCGCAACTCGCTGATCCGCGAAATGAGCTTCAAGGCGAACTTCCTGCTCTGGATCGTCGTCGAAATCTGCTGGTTCGCCGGGCAGATCATCTTCATCGAGGTCCTCTACTCCCACGTGGAGGCGATCGGCGACTGGACCAAATGGGAGATGATCCTCCTGGTCGCCACCCACCAGCTCGTCGGCCAGCTTTTTCAGGCGTTCTTTTTCGTGAACCTGGCCGAGATCCCCGAACGCATCCGCACCGGCAGCCTCGACTTCATGCTGATGCTCCCGCTCGACACCCAGTTCAGCGTCTCCACGCGCCAGTTCGGGCTCGACAACATCGTCAACGCCCTGGTCAGCCTCGCGATCGTCGCCTTCTCGCTCGTCAAGCTCCAGGTGCAACCCGGCCCCGGCGCGGTGGCGCTCTACCTGACGGCGGTCGGCTTCGGGATCGCCATCCATTATGCGTTGATGCTGACGCTCACCACCGTCTCCTTTTGGATCGTCCGTGCGCAGGGGCTCATCTCCGGCTACTTCAGTTTCTCCTCCCTCGGGCGCTACCCGGATGTCATCTTTCGCGGCGGCGTGAAATTCTTCTTTTCGTGGGTGATCCCGATCATCCTCGTCGCCAACGTCCCGGCCCGTTTTCTGGTCGGCACTTTTTCCGGCCCGGTCTACCAGCCGCTCCTCCATCTCGCGTTCGCCGCGCTACTGGTCCTGGCGGGAAGCCGCCTTTTCTGGAAATTCGCCCTCTCCCGTTACACCAGCGCAAGTTCCTGAAAATCAGGGCCCAACAGCGGGTTCTCCTCCATTTGGAGCGGCCGCCAACCGGGGAAAAGAGGGCGGTTGGAAATTGGTCGATATTCCCCTTGCTTGCCCGGTGGAAAGGGGATACATATTCGCGCTCAAAAATTTGGGCAGCGACGATACCATGTCGAAGGTGAAGGAAGGCAGAAACAAAAGGCTTCCCTTTTGACACGAGGTTTTCATGGTGGCCCCCCATCCTGACTGCTATTCGCTTCTGCTGCCGCGCCGACTTGAGTACCAAAAACTGATCTGAAATCAACGCGATCCAAAAACCAAGCCTGACGCCAACCTGGAAATTCCAACGCCATGCCCAAAAAACCTGTCCATTCTGCCGATACTTTCAAGTTGCCCACGTACGAGGAGACGGAGGCCGACAGCAACCTGAGCCCGTTTATCAAACAGCAGCAGGCGCGCCTGCTGGCGCTTCGCGACAGTATTCTTGATTCCGTGGCGGGTGTCGCCAAGGAAAACCTGCGGGCCCGTTCCGAAGGGAGCGAGTCGAGCGCCTTCGGGATGCACCAGGCCGACGCCGGGAGCGACGCCTACGATCGCGACTTTGCCCTGAGCCTGCTCACGCAGGAGCAGGACGCCCTCTACGAGATCGAGGAAGCCCTCAAACGGGTGGCCGCCGGGACCTACGGGGTCTGCGAAATGAGCGGAAAACCGATCCCCGAGCCGCGCCTCGAAGCGATTCCGTTTGCACGTTACACCGTGGAATGCCAGTCTCAGGTCGAGCAGCAGCGCAAGGCGACCCGCGTGCGGCAGCCGGTGACCTCCCTCTTCGGCCTGACCGACGACGACGCCGGCAGCAGCGACAGCGACGACGACGAAGCCACGGTCGAGTCGAAGGACTAAAAAAGAACTTTCTTCCGGCGGTAGTGCTTGACAAGACGCCGCCGGAAGCCTTCCTGTTTTACTTTTAATTATGGCAAGAGACATCATCACTCTGGAATGCACCGAAGCGAAAGCCGAAGGCCTTCCCGTGTCGCGTTACGTGACGACACGTAACAAAAAGAGCCCGAACACCCCCAACCGGCTCGAAAAGAAAAAATACAATCCTTTCCTCAAGCGCCGTACGCTTCATCGGGAAATCAGATAAGCAAGACTTTATGCAGCCGAAAACACCTGAACGCCGTTCAGCCTTCCGCCGTGCCAACCGCACGATGCCCCGCCGCCGGATCGACATCGCCCTCGAAGCGATCGATTACAAGAATCCGGAGATCCTCAAGCGTTTTGTGACCGAACAGGGGAAACTCCTTCCCCGCCGCGTCACCGGCCTTCCGGCGCACTACCACCGGAAGATCACCCGCGAGGTCAAGCGCGCCCGCGCCGTCCTCCTGATGCGCTAAAAGCGCACCTCATTTTTCATCCGACCGCGCGTGGTTCATCGCCGGTCGTGACCATCACATCGGAAGGGTTCCCGATGCTTCTCCACTTCGTACGGGAGGCGCGGCGGGTGCCCTTGCTTTGTTGTTACCGTTTTTCGAGCGCTTCGCCCATCTTCCGCAGCCACCGCCGGGCGGAGCGGGTATCGAGCCGGACGACATCCTCGGAAGCGGGTTCCCAGGTCGAAGGGGGAAGCGAAGGGGCGAGGTCGATCGCCTCCACCCGCGCGGCCAGTTTCCATCCGGGCCGCGAGAGTTCCACCCGCGTCAGGCGCGGAGCCTGCGGATCGCTCTCATCGAGGAAAAGAAAGGCGTCCCATTGGTCGACGCGGAGCTTCTGGGCGAGTTGATCCATCAGGCGCACCTTCAACACGCGCTGCCCGTCGACCCGAGGCGCTTCCTCCACCACGAAAAGCACCGGCAGGAAGGCGAGTTGTTCCGCCGGAATCGGCAGGAGGATCGGAGCCAGCGGGCGTTCATCCTTCTCCGGGGCGGTCTTCGGCGGCGGTAGCGAGGTCAGTTCGGAAAACCGGCTCCCCGGGGTGACCCAGAAGGCGTTGCCGTTGCGGCAGAGCGCCATCGGCGTCCCTCCCCAAGGCGCGCGCAACAGAAAACGGTCCGGCGGCTGGAGGGAAAGCTCCAGAGGCGTCCCTTCGAGGGCGGGCGGCAGCCCGGTCATCGACTCCACCACCAGCCGGAACGAAAGCGCCCGGTTTTGCTGCCCCGGGGCAAAGATCGAGACCAGCGGCATCAACGTCCGCCCCAGCGCATCGTAGCGGTTGAGCGGCTCGGCCCGCAGGGAAGGCGCAGCGGAAAAAAGGAGGGCGGCAGCCGCTGCGGCCGCGCCGGAACGGACCGCCCGGAACCGGGCAAGGGATGTTTTCATGAAGGTGAAGAGTTGCGTTTTTCGGGGGAGCGGCGTTTACTATCGGCCAGAAACAACGGTCCTGCCGCTCTTTTTTTGTCAATCCCTCACTCCCTGACAAGGTCTGTTTACTTCAATGCAATCTTTTGGACCCCTTTTCCTGGCTGACGGAAGTATCCTCTACGCCTTTGAGCAGTCGTCCCTGGCTGGCCGGGTGATTCTGTTCTGCCTCTTCTTCGCCTCGGTCTTTTCGTGGTCGGTCATGGTCACCAAGATGAGGATGATCCGCCACGCCAAGCGGCAGTCGGCCCTTTTCCTGGAAGTCTTCCGCCATCACCGCCAGCCGCTCCATTGTTACGAGACCGGGCTCACCTTTCGCGGCTCCCCCCTCTGGAGCGTCTACCGCGCGGGGTGCCGCGACTTTACCTTTCACCTGCTCGGCTCGCAGGAGGTCGACGAAACCTTCCGCGCCCGGGTCGAGAGCGCGCCGAAGATCTCCCCGGCTCAGATGCGGGTCGTCAACACCTCCATGGAACGGGCCGTCGGCGAAACCGCGCTGCGGCTCGAAGGGCAGATGATCGTCCTCGCCACCGCCGTCAGCGGCGCGCCCTTCATCGGCCTGCTCGGCACCGTCTGGGGGGTGATGGAGACCTTCGGCGGCGTGGCGGCCGCCGGTTCCGCCAACCTCGCCGCCATGGCCCCGGGCGTCTCGGCGGCGCTCGTCACCACCGTCATGGCGCTGCTGGTCGCCATTCCCGCCATGTTCGGGTACAACT
>DATMFV010000138.1:0-4738 GCA_035555975.1 Chthoniobacteraceae bacterium | reverse complement strand
GGCTCGGGCATTCCGGAAGAGATTCTCAAAAAGATCTTCGACCCGTATTTCACCACCAAGCCGAAAGGGAGCGGCCTCGGGCTCGCCACCTCGTACTCGATCGTCAAGAACCACGGCGGACTCATCCACGTTACCTCCGTCCCCGGCGGCGGCGCCACCTTCACGATCGACCTCCCGGCCTCCGACGCCGAGGAAGCCCCCGAAGCCCCCGCCCCGGTCGCCCCCCTCAGCGGGAAAAAAGGGAAAGTCCTCGTGCTCGACGACGAAGAGGTGATCTGCGAGCTCGTCTCCTGCACCCTCACCCCGCTCGGCTTCACCGTGGCCCAGTCGTTCACCGCGGAGGAGACCCTCCGCCTCTACAAGGAAGCGCTCGACGCCGGGGAACCCTTCGACGTCGTCATCATGGATCTCACCATTCCCGGCGGCATGGGCGGGAAGGAGGCCGTGAAGAAGCTCCTCGAACTCGACCCCGCCGCCCGCGCCATCGTCTCCAGCGGCTACGCCATGGACCCGATCATGAGCCGGTACAGGGATTACGGCTTCAGCGGCGTGATCGCCAAGCCGTACGACATCAGCGAACTCCAGCGCGTCGTCAGCGCCACCATCGCGGAATAAAATTTGCCACCGGGGCCCGTCCCGACATAAACTCGGCGGCACATGCATTCGTTTGAGTACAAAAACGGGAAACTCACCTGCGAAGAGGTCGATCTTGCCGAAATCGCAGCAGAAGCCGGCACCCCCACCTACGTCTACTCCTCCGCCACGATCCTCGATCATTACCGGCGGCTCGATCAGGCGTTCGCCGACATTCCGCACCTGATCTGCTACGCCGTCAAGGCCAACTCAAACATCGGCATCCTCAACCTGCTCGCCGGGGAGCACTCCGGGTTCGACATCGTCTCCGCCGGGGAGCTCTTCCGCGTGCAGAAAGCGGGCGGCAAGCCGGAGCAATGCACTTTCGCCGGGGTCGGCAAGACGGAAACGGAGATCAAATACGCCCTCCAGCAAGGCATCCTCGCCTTCAACATCGAGAGCGAGAGCGAACTGCGATACATCAATCAGGTCGCCGCTTCGCTTCAGCACCGCGCACCGGTCTCGCTGCGGGTCAACCCGGACGTGGAGGCCGACACGCACAAGTATATTTCCACGGGCAAGAGCGAGAACAAGTTCGGCATCGCCTTTGAGCAGGTCCTCGCCGTTTACGAGGCGGCTTCGAAGATGTCGAACATCGCCATCCGCGGGGTGCAGATGCATATCGGCTCGCAGATCACCAAGGTCGGGCCGTTTGCCGAGGCGGTCCGCAAGATGGCCCCGCTGGTCCGCAAACTGAAGGAGCTTTACGGGATCGAATATTTTTCGATCGGCGGCGGGATCGGGATCGTCTACGACGAGTCGCTGGAAAGCGGCCCGGAATGCTGGTGGGAGGCGAACCCGCAGGGGCGGATGACCGTGCGCGAATATGCCGATGCGGTGATCCCGATCCTCAAGGAACTCAAGCTGAAGATCCTCCTTGAACCGGGCCGTTATATGGTCGGCAACGCCGGGGTGTTGCTCACCCGCGTTCTTTACCTCAAGCGGGGGGGCGAAAAGAAATTTGTCATCGTCGATGCCGGGATGAACGATCTCATCCGGCCTGCGCTTTACGAAGGGTTTCACCAGATTGTCCCGCTCCGGCAACCGTCCGGCGAGGCGCAGGAGCGGGTCGACGTGGTCGGGCCGGTCTGCGAAAGCGGCGATTTTTTCGCGCAGGACCGCCCGTTGCCACCGCTGGAGGAGGGCGATCTCGTCGCGATCATGAGCGCCGGGGCGTACGGGTTTACCATGGCGAGCAATTACAATTCACGCCCGTTGCCCGCCGAAGTGCTCGTCAACGGAACCCATGCCGCCGTCATCCGCGAACGCCAGAGCCTGCATGACCTGATCCGGGGGGAAAGCATTCCCACCTGCAACGGAGTGGTCGCGCCGGTCGCGCCGTAGCGGTTTTCATGTGCAACATCGCTCTCCCCTCCCCTGCCGGAACTCTTCCAAGCGAAATTATGAAAACGAAAATCACCATTCTTTTCGGGTTGATCGCCCTGTTGCTGATGTCGGGAGAGCCGCTTCGGGCGCAGCGGCTGACCCAGCCCACGATCACCCCCAACGGGGAGTACCTGCTGGTCAGCGGTGGTGTCTCGCTCCATAAGTGGGAAAAGTGGAAGGTCAGCCCGCGCGACAACTGGTGGATGAACTTCATCCGCGCGGCCCGCATCCGCATCCAGCAGCTCCAGGCGGCGGGGGTGCCGCCGGAGAAGATCACCTGGTTTGTCTATCGCCCCGCCTACATCAGCCGCGGCAAACAGGAGGGGCAGGACCTGATCAGCAACATCGTTTCCGTACGCGATACCTACAAGATCAACCTGAAGTTCTTTGACCGGACCGTTCAGTTGATCGACTACATCAACTCCGGCAAGCCGAGGGATCAGGTCAAAATCGTCGATTTCGAGTATTTCGGGCACTCCAACAAGGCGTGTTTCCTCTTTGATTACTCCAACGGCATCGACAGCGCTTCCAAGGTCTGGCTGCATGAAAACGAGCTGGCGAAGCTCAATCGCAACGCCTTTGCCCGCAATGCCTTTGTCAAAAGCTGGGGGTGCCATTCCGGCGAGAGCATGAGCCAGAAATTTCGCAGCCTGATCGGCGTCCCGATGTGGGGGGCCGTCGGCAAATCGCAGTACATGACCCATGAACTGCCGGTGCTGGCCGACCCTTCGAACGGCCGCTGGACCTACTGAACCTTTTTTTCCATGAAACCGACCACGCTTCTTTTTCAGGGTGACTCCATCACCGATGCCGGACGCAACCGCGACCGCGCCGATGCCAACCAGATCACCGCACTCGGCGGCGGCTATGCGGCCCTGGCTGCGGCGGCGCTTCTTTCGCAACGGCCCGCCGGCGGGCTGGAGGTTTTTAACCGGGGGATCAGCGGAAACCGTGTGACTGATCTTCTGGCGCGGTGGCGGCCCGATACGATCCACCTGCGGCCTGACACGTTGAGCATCCTGATCGGCGTCAACGATTGCTGGCACCAGCAGAAGAGCGACCTCGGGACGCCGCAGGATCTTTTCGCGCAGGTTTACCGTCTTTTGCTTGAGTACACCCGGCGCGAGTTGCCTGAAGTCCGCCTCGTGCTTTGCGAGCCGTTTGCCCTTCCGTGCGGCGGGTTCCAGGCGGAGTGGATGGACGACATCAAGGCGCGTGCGGCGACGACCCGCCAACTGGCGGAGGAATTTGGGGCGGCGTTTGTTCCGTTTCAGGGGCTTTTTGATGCGTTGGCGGTGGAAGCGCCCGCAGAATACTGGCTCTACGACGGGGTGCACCCGACGCCCGGCGGTCACCAGCGGATGGCCGAGCTTTGGTTGAAGGCGGCCTGTTTTTAGGGGGATCGCGGCCCTTCAGGCCGCATTTTGGGCGAGGATGGACACCCGGGCCGTTGGCCCGGGCTGAGGGATGTCGGCCCGTTGGGCCTTTGGGGATCATTGGTTTTTTTGGGGGGAATGATCCATCCCCGTCATGATTCGAAAGGATGCCGTTGGCAGCCTGAAACGCGCGCCTTTTGGCCCCTGATACCGGTCATTTTGTATCAGGTGCGGTTGGCGGATTATTGGAGGGCGGGCCTCCGTGCCCGCCGTGGGGTTGGAGGTTGCCGGGAAAAAACGGGTGAACCCAAAATCCAATGTGGCGGAGGGCGCGGAGGCCGTCCCAGCAAGCCAGCGCCGTTGGCGGGTTATTGGCGGGCCTCTACGCCCCCCTCTTACCTCCGTTTTTTGTCGAAATGGGTGTAGAGCCAGCGGTACGGGAAGTTTTTGCCGGGGCAACTGGTGGGACGCGGGTTGATGTCCTTGTGCGCCTTGATGATCGCTTCGTGCCGCTCGATCTTGCCGACGCGGCGGCGGAGGTAGCGGATCAGTTCGTCGAGCGCTTCGAGCTGGGCTTTCGTCGGCTGGTCGCGGTCAAAGTCGCCGACGAAACAGATGCCGAGCGAGATGTTGTTGAGGAAATCGGAGTGAACGTGGCCGCCGTTGATCTGTCGCGTCCAGCGGGAGCCGATTTCGATCAACCCATCGCCGGTGGAGGTGCCGTTGCCGATGACGAAATGGTACGCGAGGCCGTTGGGCATCTTGCGCACGTTTTTGTGGTAGTAGTCGAACGCCTTGGCGCTCCCCTGCCGCGTGGCGGAGTTGTGGACGACGATATAACGCCACCGGTTGCGCTTGACCGGGGCCTGATCAATCGCGCGGAGGATGGTGGGGGTGAGGTATTTGTACTTGGTCGGACGGCGGAAGGGCCAGATCCCGTGGCGTTCGCGGGGCGGCGGCGGGAGGAGGGTGTTGTCGCGCAGATCGGTCTTTTCCACGACGATCGTGCTGTGGTCATCGTCGTCCGCTTTCTCTTTGGCCAGTTGGGCGCGGCGGCGCGCTTCAGCGCGGGAGATGCGGCGCGCGGGGGCCGGGGTGGCGGTCGGTTCCGGAGTGGGCGTGGCGCGGGAGGTGCGGGTGGAACGCGTCGGACGGGGAGGAGGGGTCGGTTCCGGAGTCGGTTCAGGGGTGGGCGTCGGTGTGGCGCGGGGAGTGGAGACGGCGGTGGCCCGCCGGACGGCCGGGCGCGGTTTTGGCCGGGGCCGGGGAGTCGGTGTGGCGCGCGGGGCGGCGGTCGGTTCCGGTGTGGGCGTCGGCCGGGCCCGGGTGTGAACCCCCCGGGA
>DATMFV010000137.1:0-32892 GCA_035555975.1 Chthoniobacteraceae bacterium | reverse complement strand
CACCACCAAGACCCCTTTCTGGAATGCCGAGTACCAGCCGTAGCCGATTCCGCGATCAGCCACCCTTTGCATCCACCCTCCGCGCCTTCAGATAACTCATCAGACCGGCAAGCAGCGTCGAAGCCATCAGAACAACCGCGGTGAGCGTCGCGTAAGACTCCGGCTGCCAGAAGAACCCGCAAAGACCGAGCACCAGAACCGGCAGGGACGACAGCAAAAGCATCTTCCCGCCATAGGCATTGATTTCATACCACGCCTCCTGCGATTTGAAGGCTTGGGGGAAGCGGACCCCATAAGAATCATTCATCGGAACCTTCCGCAGGATCAACGGGATGCTTCCCCCCGCCAGAATCAGAGCGATCGCAAGATTCATGAAAGCGAGCAGCGTAATCGAAGTCATGGGAAACGTTTTGGCTACCTGCCGAAAGGCGCTTCCGCGAAAAGCTCCATCCGGCTGCATTTCCGGCAAACCAGGGCGCATGCCGACTTGTTGAGCCAGTCGAGCTTGAATAAAGTCATCCCGGTTGTATTGACCAGAATCTCCCGCTGATCAAATTCATCGTGTCCGCAGATCGGGCAGATGATAGGAATCTCTCCCACGCGGAACCGGGTTGGAGAGGTCACCAATGATTTCGCAGCGGCTTTCAGCCCTGCGCCGATACCTTTGATCTGTTTACGATTCATCACGGAGTTTTAAGACGCCGATCAGCCACCGAATCGGAGGCGATCTCCCTGATCTTCTGCGCTGTTGCCTGGTCGCCCTGTTTTTCGGCGATGGCGATGAGTTGGAGCGCGGTGTTGACCAGTTTGTCATCAAAATGCTTTAACGTCGATTCCCGGCCGGGATGCTCCTGCAATTCGATGAATTGGGTGAGCTTCCGGTGCCGATCGACCCGAGTCTGCATGTAGGAAGAGAGTTCCCCTGCGTATTGCAAGAACAGATCGGTCTCGCCCTTGGCGAGCAAGGTTTCCTGGATGACCGGAAAACACTTCTTCGCAAGGGCGGGCTTTTGTGCATGGAGTTCCTTGAACAGGCTCACCGTAGCGTCTTCTTCTCCCAGTTCTTGGTTGATGCTGGAAACATCATGAAAATCCTCCCGCGTCCCGGTTCCTTCGTTAAGCGCGCGAACATCGGCATCCCGGGTCGCCTTCAGGGAAGCCAACGCGGGAGGGTATTGATCACCAAGCCGCTTCCAGGCGCTCAAGGCAAAGGAGAGACGCACGCCATAGTAGCTGGGGCGGATGGAAAGAGCGTTCTCATGAAACCATTCGTGCCGTTCCAACGCTTTTGCATAGTCACCGGAAGCGGCATAGTTTCTGGCGTCGTCGAGCGCCTTTTCGGCGGCATCTTCCGCATGACCCGGGGCTGAAAAGCCGAGCATCGCCAGCAGACTCAGGAAAAACATGATGATTTTCATACGGTGAACCCGGAATGAGCGGCAAAATGCCTGCCAGATCAAAGGAGTTGGTGCGATTCTACCCGGCAGCTCTTCAAAAAACAATCCCAAGCCGAAGGGTCACACCCATCCCTACCCGCGCAGCCGCAATCCATATCGCGGGTTCACCGCCAGAACGATCACAAACAGCGCCGCCTGGAGCAGGATGATGCACGCGCCCGTGGAGGCGTCGAGAAAGAAGCTGGCGTAGGTTCCGCCGACGCTGGAAAAGACCGCGGTCGCGACGGCGATCGCCATCATCCGTGAAAAACGGCGGGTCAGCAGGAAGCCGATGCAGCCGGGGGTGATCAGCATGGCGATCACCAGGATGATCCCGACCGCCTGGAGCGAGGCGACGATCGTCAGCGCGAGGAGCGAGAGCAGGAGGTAGTAAAGAAACGTGGTGTTGAGCCCGATGCTCCGCGCGTGGATCGGGTCAAAACAGAAGAGGACGAGGTCGCGCCGGAAAAGGAGCATCGTCACCAGCGCCAGAGTGCCGATGACGACCGTCATGGTCACCTCGCCGGGAGGGATGCCCAGAAGGTTGCCGAAAAGGATATGGGTCAGGTGCTGGTCGGTCTCGATCTTTGAAAAAAGGACCAGCCCGAGCGCGAAAAGCCCGGTAAAGACCACGCCCATGACGGTATCCTCCTTGATCCGGCTGTTGTTTTTAATATAGCCGGTGCCGACGGCGCAGAAGAGCCCGGAAACAAATGCCCCGATGGCGAGCGGCACCCCGGCAAGGTAGGCAAGGACGATCCCCGGCAGCACGGCGTGGGAAATGGCGTCGCCCATGAGCGACCACCCCTTGAGGATCAGAAAACAGGAAAAAACCGCGCACACCGTGCCGACGAGCGCGCTGATGGCAAACGCCGTCAGCATGAAGTCGAACTCGAATGGGGTGTGCCAGTCCATCAGATTAACGCGAGCCAAAGGGAGAGGTAACGCTTTCGAGCCGACGGCGACGGCCCGCCAAGAGCCCGTGTTTCGGGGCAAAAACCAGCGCCAGCAGAAACAGCGCCGTCTGGAGCACGACGATGCAGCCGCCGGTCGAGCCGTTGAGGAAGTAGCTCGCGTAAGCCCCCGCCAGGCTGGTGCCGACGCCGAAGAGCGCCGCGATCGCGACCATCGGCGCAAAGCGGTCGCTCAAAAGGTAAGCCGTCGCGCCGGGGGTGATCAGCATCGCCACCACCAGGAGCGCGCCGACCGTCTGCATCGCCGCCACCGCCGTGGCCGACAGGAGCCCGAGCAGGATGAAATGAAGCCGGCGGACCGGCAGCCCGAGGGTGTGCGCCTGTCCCGGGTCAAAACAGAAAAGAACGAGATCGCGCCACTGGAGCGCCAGCACCAGCAGGCAGGCGAGCGAAATGCCGACCACCTGCCGCACGTCGGCATCGGAAATCCCGAGGATGTTCCCGAAGATGATTGTCTGGAGGCTTAAACCGACCGGATAAATCGAGATCAGCAACAGCCCGAGCGCGAAAAACGCGGTGAAGACAACGCCGATGACCGCATCCTCCCGCAACGGGGTCCGCCGTTTGACAAACCCCATCCCGATCGCCGCCAGCAGCCCGGAAAAAAACGCGCCGAGCACCAGCGGCGCTCCGAGCAGGTAGGCGATCGCCACCCCGGGCACGACCGCATGGGAAAGAGCGTCCCCCATGAGCGACCACCCCTTGAGCGTCACAAAACAGGAAAGAATGGCGCAGACCGCCCCGACCAGCGCGCTCACCCACATCGCCTTGAGCATGTAGTCGTACTGAAAAGGGACCAGAAGCGTTTCCATCACCCGCCGTCCTTCGGTTCCCCGTTTTGCGCTCCCTCTTCGCCTTCGCGTTCCTTGACGATCGCCTCGCGCCCGGTCCGCTGGCTGAACTCCAGGTGCCCCCCCTTGCCGAATACCAGCGGGCGTTCGTCGTCGGTCAGCACGGTGACGGAATGGACCTCGTGCCGGTGAACCGTCGACTCCTGAAACCGGAAATGCCGCAGTTTTCCGCCAAACGCTTCCGTGAGCACCGGCTCGGTGAACACCTCGTCGATCGACCCGGCGGCGATCACCTTCCGGTTGAGGATGATCGCGTGATCGCAAAACTCCGGCACCGACCCGAGGTTGTGCGTGGAGACCAGGATGATGTGCCCTTCGGCCCGCAGCGAGGCGAGCAGTTCGATGATCGCCACCTCCGTTTTGACATCGACGCCGGTAAACGGTTCGTCGAGCAGCAGCACGCGCCCCTGTTGCGCCAGCGCCCGGGCGAGGAAGACCCGCTTTTTCTGCCCGCCGGAGAGTTCGCCGATCTGCCGGTGCCGGTATTCCCACATCTCGACCCGCTGGAGACTCTCGGCAACGATCGCCTTGTCGTGCGCCGACGGGATGCGCAGGAAATTCATCGCTCCGTAGCGGCCCATCATCACCACATCGCGCACATTGACGGGGAACGACCAGTCAACCTCTTCCGCCTGCGGCACGTAGGCGACCAGCCCCCGCTTGCGCGCAGCCGCGACCGGGAGTCCCCCGAGCGTGATCCGCCCCCTGACCGGCCGGAGCAGCCCCATGATCGACTTGAAAAGCGTCGATTTCCCGCTGCCGTTGATCCCGACGAGCGCCCAGATCGACCCGGCTTCGAGGGTGAAGCTCGCATCGCTCACGGCGACATGGCCGTTTCCGTAGGCGACGCTGAGTCCTTCGACCCGGACGGCGATCGGAGGGTCGGCAACAGGTGGTTCAGGTTGGCTCATGGCGCGGCAGGCGGCATTGACTCAAACCCTTTTACGATGGTTGCCGCGTTGGTTTCAAGCAAACGCAGGTAAGTCGGCGCAGGTCCATCCTCCAGCGTGAGCGAATCGACATACAACACCCCGCCGTAACGCGCCCCGGTCTCCTTCGCGACCTGCCGCATCGGCTTGTCGCTGACGGTGCTTTCGGAAAAAACCACCGGGATACCGTGTTCGCGGACGAGATCGACCACCTTGCGGACCTGCTGCGGCGTGCCGACGGCATCGGCGTTGATCGGCCAGAGGTAGAGTTCCTTCATCCCGTAGTCGTGCGTCAGGTAGGAAAACGCCCCTTCGCTGCTCACCAGCCACCGCTTCGCCTCGGGAATGGAGTCGAGCGCCTTGCGGATCGGCGCATCCACGGAGCGGATCTTCTCCGTGTACGCTGCGGCGTTGGC
This sequence comes from Chthoniobacteraceae bacterium, assembly GCA_035555975.1. Classification (GTDB taxonomy): domain Bacteria; phylum Verrucomicrobiota; class Verrucomicrobiia; order Chthoniobacterales; family Chthoniobacteraceae; genus DATMFV01. Next base: position 28,286 of record DATMFV010000137.1, on the reverse strand, counting down.
GTTGTAGGTCGCCTCGTTGGCCGGGTCGAGCGCCACAAGCGCCTTGCGGATGTTCTCCACGTAGATGACCGCGTTGGTCGGCGACATCCAGGCGTGCGGGTTCGGCTTGCCTCGGTAGGGCCCTTCGGCGATCCCGAGCGGCTTGATCCCCTCCGTCAAGACCGCGCCCGGCACCCCTTTGAGGCGGACAAAAAAGCGCTCAAACCACCGCTCCAGCCCGAGGCCGTTCCAGAGGATCAGGTCGGCCCGCTGCGCTTTGACAATATCCTGCGGGGTCACTTCGTATTCGTGAATCTCCGCGCCCGGTTTGGTGATGGAGGCAACCTCCGCCGCGTCGCCCGCGACATTGCGCGCCATCTCCTCCAGAATGGTAAAGGTGGTGACCACCCGCTTCTTCCCCGCTGCCGAAGCGCCGGGCGGCCCTGCCATCACCAGCGCCGCCGCCAGCAGGGCGACGCGGATCAGTGAAGATGGACGAAAGAGGAAACCGACGGTCAGGTGAGCGATGGGCAACATAGGTCGCACGAGAGTTGAAAGTTAAGCAACACAAACAATCGTTGTCCAGACTATCAATCGGCTCTTTTTTGTCAATGGCCTCCCTGAAATTTTTTCTTTTTTTCCTCGCATGATAAAAAATTGAAGGAACGAAGTGGCGTTTTGACCGTTTTCGCGCTTTGGTATCAGCCTACCATGTCGGTTTATCGCATCTTCCTCTACTGTATGATCCCGCTGGTGATGACGGCCTGGGGCCGCGCTGCCGAAACCGAGTTTCGTGCCGCCTGGGTCGCTTCGGTCTACAATATCGACTGGCCCTCCAAGGCCGGGCTTTCGACCTCCCAGCAGCAAGGCGAACTGCGCCGCCTGCTCGACCGCGCCGCTTCGCTCAACCTCAACGCCATCCTCCTCCAGATCCGGCCGGAGTCGGACGCCCTCTACGCTTCGGAAAGGGAGCCGTGGTCGCGTTACCTCACCGGCACGCAGGGCCGCTCGCCCGGGTACGACCCGCTGGCCTTCGCGATCAAGGAAGCCCATGCCCGGGGGATCGAGCTTCACGCCTGGTTCAACCCGTTCCGCGCCGCGGCCAACGCCAAGAACCCGGTCGCTTCCAACCATGTCACCCGGCGTCATCCGGAGTGGGTCCGCCGTTTTGGCGGGCAGCTCTGGCTCGACCCGGGTGAACCGGCCGCGCGGGAGTATGTGATCGACATCATGGTCGATGTCGCCCGGCGCTACCCCGTCGACGGCATCCATATCGACGACTACTTCTACCCCTACCCGAAGAAAGGCCACTCGTTCCCGGACAGCGCCACCGCCGCGCGCTACCGCAAGGGGCGTTCGCTCGCCGACTGGCGGCGCGACAACGTGAACACCTTTGTCCGCACGATGTACTCGCGGGTGAAGGCGGCGCGTCCTTCCGCAAAAATCGGCATCAGCCCGTTCGGCATCTGGCGGCCGGGCGTTCCCTCGACCATTGAAGCGGGGGTCGATTCGTATGCCGATCTCTTTGCCGATTCCCGCAAATGGCTCGCCGAAGGGTGGTGCGACTACCTCGCCCCGCAGCTTTACTGGAGCATCTCCCCCTCCAAGCAGAGCTTCGCCGTCCTGCTGGAGTGGTGGCGTCAACAAAGCCACGGAAAACCGGTCTGGCCCGGCATTGCGACCACCCGGATCGGCCCGAACCGCTCCGCCAACGAAATCGTCAACCAGATCGCGCTCACACGGCGCGGCCACCGTTACGGCTCCCCCGGCCACATTCACTGGAGCATGAAGGGCCTGCTGGAGAACCAGGGCGGCATCGCCGACAAGCTTCGCAACGGCCCGTATGCCAAAAAGGCGGACCCGCGCTGATAAGAGGGCTTAAAACAGATCCTCGGCCATTGCCAGCGTCTGGAGATAGACGCGGTGGCGGCCTCCACGGCTCAGTTCCTCGTCGAGAAGAGCATCCGGGGTTTCCTCGCCGGTGGCCATCAGGACGGAAAGGTGGCGGCCATCGCGGTAGCTGCTCGTCACATTAAGGAACGACGAACCGCTTTCGCGCGAGAAGAGAAACGAGGTTCCTTCCGCCACGATCTCGCACCGCGAGAGCGACGGGCCGTCGGCTTCGGCGAAATCGACCGCGACGGTGTTCCCTTTGGCGGTGATGAAATCGATCCCCCCGGCGCGCTGCGTCCGGCATTGCCAGCCGAGCCGTGTCGCCAGCCAGCACGCCAGCAGGTGCGCGGTAAAGCGGAAACCGGGCGCGTGGGTGATCGCGACCCGCTCCAGCGAGGGAAGAAAAGCGAGGTTTTCCGGGTGGTCAAAGACGCTCGAAATCGCCTGCCGGAAATAGAGCGAGCGGGTCCAGTTCAGGTCGCAAAGGGTGATGCGCCCCTTGGCGTCGGCGAGCGACTTGCGCATCAGCCGGAGTTGGGCGCACTGGTCGCGCCAGCCGTTGCTGTCGTAGATGAGCCGGTCGACCCACGTCCAGAGCGAGCGGTCGATCGGGTCGGGAAACTCTCCGCGCCACCAGAGGTAAAGGGGGAGGTCGGAATCAAGGTGCGAAAAAACAATGTTCGGGATCAGGTGCCGCGACGCCCCTTCGAGCAGGAAGGTGATCTGCTCGCAACAGATCTGCTTGGCCCCCGCGCGGCTGGTATGGCAATGGGCGCTGATCCACGACTGCACCCCTTCGGCGGGGCGGTCCGGCTCGGCGCAGATGAGGATCGCCCGGCAGGCGTGGCTGGCGGTGATCCGGCCGATCAACGCGCTGTTTTCCGGCATCGCCTCGCGCCCTTCGCAATAAACGGCCAGGTTCATCAGCGAGGCGCGGGTGGCGACGTTGCCGCTCGCTTCCCAGAGTTTCTTGATCTGGCGGTCGATCTCGCCCAGGGCAACGGGCAGCCCGGCTCCCAGCGTCGGAACGGTGGCGGTGGTGGTGGTCATGAAATCCTTCCTTTTTGGAGAACGAATTGGAGAATGAAAAAAAATAGCGCCGCCTGCCCGCGTCCGGGAGAACGCGGGTCGGAGGCAACCATCAACAAGGGGGTCTTTCTTTTAAAGTCTACGCCAGGAATGCTTGTCGCGCACGAGTAATTCTTCGGCTTCTTTGGGTCCCCACGAACCGGCTTCATAGAAGTGAAGCGGCGGGCGCTGCGCTTCGTCGTCGCCGTGCCACGCTTCCTCGATCGGGTCGATAAACCTCCAGGCGCCCTCCACTTCGTCGCGACGGGCAAAAAGGGTTGCATCGCCGCTCATGGCGTCGAGCAGGAGCCGTTCGTACGCTTCCGGGCTCGCCTTGCCGAAGCTGGTGCCGTAGTGGAAATCCATCTTGACCGGTTCGACCCGGACCGCCGCACCGGGCATCTTGCACTGCATCCGCAGTGAGACCCCTTCGTCGGGCTGGATGCGGATGACCAGGACGTTCTGCCCGTGCTCCTGGCTGCCGTGGTTGAAAAGAACGGCGGGGGCGCGCTTGAAGGTGACGGCGATCTCGGTCCCCGCCTTGGGAAGCCGCTTGCCGACGCGGACATAAAACGGCACCCCTTCCCAGCGCCAGTTGTCGATCAGGATCTTGAGCGCCACGTAGGTTTCCGTGCACGAGGTCGGGCTGACCCGATCCTCCTCGCGGTAGCCGATCACGTTCTGGCCGTTGATCGCCCCGGCTGTGTACTGGCCGCGCACCACCTGCCGGGCGACATCCTCCCCGGCGATCGGGCGCAGCGAGCGGATCACCTTCACCTTTTCGTCGCGCACGCTGTCGGCGTCGAGATCGGTCGGCGGCTCCATCGCCACCAGGCAGAGAAGCTGGAGGAGGTGGTTCTGCACCATGTCGCGCAATGCGCCGGAGCTTTCGTAAAACGGCCCGCGCCCTTCCACGCCAAGCGGTTCGCTGGCGGTGATCTGCACGCTGTCAATGTAGCGGTGGTTCCAGAGCGGCTCGAAAATGGCGTTGGCAAAACGCAGCACCATGATGTTCTGCGCCGTCTCCTTGCCGAGGAAGTGGTCGATCCGGTAGGTATCCTTTTCGGCAAAGGTCGCCCGGACTTCCGCGTTGAGCCGTTCGGCGCTCGGCAGGTCGGTGCCAAACGGTTTTTCCACCACCACCCGCGACCACGCGCCCGGCTTCGCCTCGTTGAGACCGGCGTTTTTCAGGTGTTCGAGGATCAGCCCGAACTGATCAGGAGCGACCGCGAGGTAGAAAAGGCGGTTGCCGCGCGTCCCGTGTTCTTCGTCGATCCGGTCGAGGCGCTGCGCCAGCGAAGCATACCCGTCGGCGTCGGCAAACTCGCTCTGGTGATAAAAGATCGACTGCGAAAAGGAATCCCAAAGCTCGTCCTTGACCGTCTGGCGGGAAAACTTGCGCGCCGCCGTTTCCAGCTCTTCGCGGAAGCTTTCGTCCGTCTTGGGTCGCCGCGCGAAACCGACGACCTTCAACCCTGCGGGCAGGTCGCCATCCGCAGCGATGTTGTAGAGAGCCGGGATGAGCTTGCGGAAAGTCAGGTCGCCCGAAGCGCCAAAAATGACCACCGTGCACGGTTGGGGCAACGGGCGGGCGGAAAGCCCTTCCCGCAGTGGATTCGACTGGATGCGATCAGGATTGTTCAAAACAAAAGGGAGAGTGGAAAATCTCTTCGTTGAAGGCAATGCGAATTGCATCGGTTTAGGACACAAAAACCGTAAAAGGGTAACTTTTTCGCCTTTCAACGGCGGGCGGGCGTCCTGATTGCTCATTTTTCATCGTTCCCGGCGCTGATTTCCCTTTACCGTGAAGCGGCGCATCGCGAAGATTGAAAAACGAGGGTCCTTCGCGTCGGGGTGGGCTTTTCCCCTCACCCTCGCATGGCCCGTTCTTTCCATGACCTTCTCATCCCCGACTTCCGCTCCTCTCCTGCAACATCACCTCATCGGTTTCTCTCTCCCGCCGGGTTATCTCAACGCTCCGCCCGGCGCGGCGTGCGAACCGTTCACCGGAATCTGGGGCGATGCCGGGGCTGCGCTGCCGCAACTGCGCGAAAAAGGGGTCGATTCGATCGAACTGCGGATGATCGGCCCCGGAGCCGATGTCGCGGCGACCGCGAGCGCGATCGCCAAGGTCTTTGACAACGGCTTCAGGCTCACCCTCCATGGGCTGCTTCCCGCCGAAGGGTGCGCCGCCTCCGATCCGGTCGGCTTCCCGCTCTGGGGAGTCGCCGACCAGGTGCGCGAACGGCAGGGGGAGACGATGGTGACCGTACATGCCCGCTTCAGCCGCGACCTCGACGCCTCGGTCGACACCCTGCTGGCCCGGACGGTCGACGATCTCAAGGCGCTCGCCGAAGAGACCCGGCGGCAGCGCGCCCCGTACCGGTATGCACTCGAAATTTCCAAGTTCAAGAAGAAGGTCGACCCGTCGTTCACCTGGGAGGGGGTGGCCGAAATGGTCGCCCGGGTCGACGATCCGCTGGTCGGCATCTGCTGGGATTTCGGGCACGCTTTTTTCAACGTCAAAGCCGGGTTGATCGACCCGACCCCGCCCGCGGCCTTCGTGGAACGGGTGGTCCATACCCATATTCACGATCTCGGGCCCACCGGCCAGACCCATTGGCCCCTGACCGAAGGCCGCCTGCCGCTGGCCGACTACTGCCGCCTCCTGCGGGAGAGCAACTACTGCGGCGTCTTCAACCTGGAGCCGGAGCCGGGCCGCTATGCAGAGGAGGCGGAGATCGGCGAACGGTTGTTCCAAAGCGTCGCCCTTCTGGCAGAACAGAAGGGGTCGTGGCAATGAACGAAGCGCAGGTCCTCGAGCAGATCGCCCGCGCTTCGCCGAGGGCGCAACGGGCCAGCCGGGTCGTGCGCGCGGCGTTGCGCTCGATCCGCGACCGGACGCTGCGGGAAAAAGTGGCGGTCACCCTCGCCACTCTGGAACGGAGAAAAGGGAGCGCCCTTTTTGCTGAAAAGACCGCGCTCCGCCGACGCTTTCCGGAAGTCTGCGAGCGCCTCGCGGCCACCCTCCCCTACCACCCGCGCTGGACCGCTCCCGCAGCCGCTCCCGGCAGTCACCACCCCTACCCGGGCGGCTGGCTGATGCACAATGCCACCAATCTGCACACTCTCCAGAGCCTGATCGCCACCGCCGCCACGTTGCGTGGGCTCAACCTCGACGCCGACCCGCTGCTCGCCGCGATGCTGCTGCACGACTGGGCCAAGCCGAGAATGTTTTTCTGGAATGGCTGGCAGATGGAGGTCAACCAGGGCGAACTGGGGCACCATGTCACGGCGCTGGCCGAAATGACCCTGCGCGGGTTTCCGCGGGAAGTGCTCGTCGCGCTGGCCGGGGTGCATGGCGGCTGGTGGCAGCAGCCCGAGGCGGTCGCCTCCTTTCTCGAAAGCGCCGCCGACGCGCTCGATCGCCCCGAGCTGGCCGCGTGGGGAAAAGAGGCTGCCACCCGCAACGGCGTCTTTGGCTGGATCGCCCGGCAGGGAGAGGCTTCGTGGTACTTTGCGACGCGCGCCGCCGCGCAATCGGTGCGCCCGCTCCTGCGGGACTGGCTGGCGGGGCGCGGCGACCCGGAACCGGTCGATCTGCTCGAAGCGATGGTCTGGGGTTGGGCGGACGAACTGGAACTGGCCGACGCCCACGCGGTGGACGGGATGCCGGGGTTCGAAACCCGGGCTTGTGAAGCCTTGGCCCGGGCAAGGGCCGTCTTGAAGTTACGTTTTTGAAATTTGTTGATATGAAGGAAAGAAAAACGATCGCCGTTCTCGGTGATTTTCATCTGAAAGCGGGGGAACTCGAACTGAGCGGCGACGCCATGGACGATCTTCGCCGGGAAGCTCCCGACCTGGTGGTCCCCCTCGGCGATTTCGGGCCGGGCGGAGAGATCGGCACGCCCCGGGGGCTCGAACAGGCGTGGGAACTCCTCTCCCGCATCGGCGCACCGCTTCGCCCGATCCTCGGCAATCACGACTTGCAGGTCGAAACCGGCGGCAAACAGGAACCGGGCACCATGGAAAAGCGGCTCTGCGAACTCGCCGGGCTGGAGGCGTCCTGCGGGTTTGTCGAGTACGACCGTTTCCGGCTCCTTTTTGTCACCACCGAATACCAGCCGGAAGAGACCTGCTGGTCGGTGCAGGAATGTTACGTCAGCGATCGGCAGTTCGAGACGCTCCGGCGCGGGCTGGCGGAGCGGCCCGGCGTTCCGGTCATCGTCTTCAGCCATGCCCCGCCGATCGGCGCACGGCTCAGAACCCACCCGCGCACCCACCCGCGCGCGACCAACGCCTATCTGGAACAGAACCACGATCCGTTCCGCTGGCGGCAGCTTTACCGCGAACACCCGGAGATCGTCGTCTGGTTTTCGGCGCACTATCATATCGGCCACGATCACCCCGACTCGCACACCGAAGCGTTCGGGACGCACTTCTTTCACACACAGGTCCACGGGAGCGCCACCCGCGACAGCGAACGGCAGAGCCGGTTTCTGGAGATCACGCCGGAGCGGTTTGCCGTCTCGACGATCGACCACCGCGCACGCCGCCGCCGGGAGACGCCCGACTGGGTGGTCGAAGGCGGTCTTGATGCCCTGGTCGAAGCCAAGCGCCATTGGCGCGAGCCGGAAGCGGTCTGCGGGACGCCGATCGCGATCGACGGCAGCCCGATCATGCAACTCCTCCCGCTTCCGGGCCAGCGCGCGCTGGTCGCCACGGAGGAAGGGTTCCTCTGGGAAATCGACCTCCCGACCGGGGGAATGATGGGGTGCCACCACCACGGTGGCCGGCTCGATGCGGTGGTCCTTTCCGGCACAAACGTCTGGCGGGCGTGGGGCGGGTCGCTGGCGGTGGCCGATCTCACCTCGCTCACCCGGTTTATCCGCAACGGTCACGACCGGCCCGAAGACCATGTCGGGTGGAGCTTTCCCAAGCCGATCCGCTCGCTCCTGCCGTGGGAGAACGGTCGCGTGCTGGTCCTGACCGGCGGCGGCGAGGGGCAGCCGGGCGGAGCCGTCTGGGAAGTCGCCCCCGACGTGGCCGACCCCACGCGCCGGTTCGAAATCACCGGAAAAATCCCGGTCGCCCTCAGCCGGACCGACGGCGGCTTCGTCGTCCAGACCGCAGGCGGGATGCTCCTGTTCTGCCCTCCCGCCGGGAGATAAGGTTTCCGCTCTGCTCACCTTCAACTCCACGACGTGCGTGGAAGCCCGGCCGTATCCAGATAAATTGTTGACAATTTAACGTATTTTTGTCAACAACACCTCATGGCCGCCACCTCCTCTTCCGAAACATCCACATCCATCCAGACCCAGAGCGAACGCTACATTGCCGGGGGGGTCGTCTCCCTGAACCGGAAAACGACGCCCCACCTTGTCTTTACGAAGGGCGAAGGGGCGCGGCTCTTTGATGCCGACGGGAAAACCTACCTCGACTACCACGCCGCGTTCGCCCCGCACCTGCTCGGGCATCACCACCCGGAAGTGACCCGCGAAGTCGCCGCCGCGCTCGAGTGCGGCTGGTCGCTGATGGGGAGCGGCACCACCCCGTGGGAAGCCCGGCTCGCGCAGCGCCTCTGCGAAGCGGTCCCCAATCTGGAACGGATTCAGATCCTCAACACCGGGAGCGAAGCCTCCAACCTCGCCATCCGGCTCGCCCGGGCGCACACGGGCCGGGAGGATGTGGTCGTCACACTGGGCGGCTACAACGGCTGGCACGATGAAGTCGGGCGCGCGGTGATGCCGTCGCTCCCGGAAATCGGCCCCCGCGTCTCCCCCGGCGAATACCCGCTCCTGCCGATCTCCGCCGGGATTCCCGCCAGCACGCAGCGCCGCATCCATACCGTCAACTTCAACGATCTCGCCTCGGTCGAAGCGGTCTTCCAGAAACATTCGATCGCCTGCCTGATCACCGAACCGGTGTTGCAGAATGTCGGCATCATCCTCCCCCGGCCCGGCTACCTTCAGGGGTTGCGGGAACTTTGCGACCGCTACGGCGTCGTCTTCATCATGGACGAAGTCAAGACCGGTTTCCGCTCCGCGCTGGGCGGCTACCAGTCGGTCTGCGGGGTGCGGCCCGACCTGTCGCTCTTTGGCAAGGCGGTCGCCAATGGCTACCCGCTGGCGGTTCTGGGCGGACGGGCGGGTCTGATGGATCTTTTTGCCGATCCCGACCCGAAAAAGCGCGTCCTGGTGGCGGGAACCTACAACGGCCACCCGATCGGCGTGGCCGCCGCGATCGCCACGCTCGATGTCCTGACCCGTGACGACGGCGCGGTCTACCGGCAGATCGAAGCCAATGCCGCCCGGCTCCAGAGCGGGCTGGAAACCGTCTTCCGCGAAGCGGGGCAGAGCGCCACGATCGTCCGCAACGCCTCCGCGCTCTGCTTCTACTTCATGGACCACGCCCCGGTCGACTGGCATGACGTGCTCGAACACCACGACTTCGAGCGCGACCGGCAGTTCAGGCTCGGCCTGATCGAAGAGGGTAGCTATTTCTTCCCGATGCCGTGCAAACAGATCTCCGTCAGCGCCGCCCACACGGCGGAGATGATCGACGAAACCGTGGAAGCCGCACGCCGGGTGGTTTCAAAAGGATGTCGATGATACGGACGATACGGGGTTGATTTCTCTGAAAACGGATGCTGAAAGCATCCCGGCAGAGTAGCCGGGGGTTGAGCGCAGCGACACCCCCGGACCCGGGTTGCCCATTTTCCCGATCCCAACGGGATCGCAGCCGCTTTAACAATAAAGGCACCCGATCTCCCATCGGCTGGCATCCCTTCAGGATGCGATGAAGGAGGACTGCCATTCCGGGGGTGTCGCTGGCGCTCACCCCCGGCTGCCCCGCTGGGGTCCCTCCGGGATCCTGGAGATAAGAAACAGATAGCTACTGCCTGCTATTCCTCCGGAAACAGCACCCGCAGGGCGGCAATGGTCTCTTCCGCAAGGATCTGCCCCCCTTCCGGCCCGACCGGGTTGCTGGCGGGAACCGAACCGTAACCGCCGCCCGCCACGGAGCGGGGGCTGGGGACATAGTTTCCACCCCCGGCAAGCTGGACGAGAAACGTCTGGATGGCGGGGCTGCGCACCTTGATCTGAACCCCGTAATCGAGGTAGTATTCAAACGGGTTGCTGGCAAAGGCGATCTCTCCGAGCCGCACCACGTGAATCTCCACCGTCTGCGTCCGTTCCCCCCGCTGCAACGCCTCATACCGCTCGACCACCTTCTGATACCATCTCATACGCCGCAGCGTGCGGGTCGGGGTCACATACCACCTCGGCTCGTTGCGCAAGGCGGGGTTTTCCTCCAACTGCCGCGTCGCGGCTTCATACTCCGCCTCCCATTTCGCAGCATCCTGCCGCGCCGCCTCGGCCATTTGCGCCGTCAGTTCGTTGACCGGCAGTTCGAGCGTGATGACCCGGTGCTCCAGAACCGGCGAAGCATCCGCCTCGGCGGCCAGGCAGGGGACCACCCGTTCCACCCCCTCCGCAATCCGGTGGGCAATCTCCTCCCGCTCGGTCCGCCCCCGCAACCGCAACATCCGTTCATGGGCCTGCTGCCCGAAGATCAGGCGCGAAGTCAGGTCGCCGGCGGCACTGCACTGCGGGAGAATCGCCACCGAGTCGCCAAAACGCCGCCGCAGTTCCCGGCGCGTCTCGCACCAGAAATCGGCGCTGATCTCAAAGCCATGTTCCCCCTGCTGGGAGGGGGAAGGGAGGTTGACGATGATCCCCGAAAGCCGCCCTTGCGCGTCATAGGTCGCCAGGAGGTTGAGCGAATGGTCCTCATACCCCTCGATGTGCCGGAAGCGCTCCCTGGCTTCGCCGTTGAGGCCGTACATGGTTGAAATGCCCTCCTTATCGACCCAGCGGCGGTTGCGGGCGACGACCGCTTCACCGAGCCCGAAGGCGACGGCTCCCGCCGACTTCCCCTCCCACGCCTGCGCAACAGCCACCGCGATCCGGTCGGCGGCAAAGGCGATATAGCCTTCCACCACGGCGGCGGCGTCGGGGACCAACGCGTCTTCCAATACCTGCGACAACTCGGCAAACGGGATGCGGATCTCCACGCCGGTATGGGTATGCGTCCCCGAAAGGATGATCTTCATCGGGTCGAGCGATGGAACGAGCTTCGCCACCCGTTCCCGGACGGCGTCGCGCAGGTGATCCGGCACGCAGATCAAATCGCAGGTGACAAAAACCACCGCCTCCCCCCGTGATGCGAGCGCCAATGCGGTGACCCCCAGGGGATCGGCGATCCCCTCCGCCACGCGGCTGTAAAACTGGCCCGGGATCAGGACCGGAAGCTTGAGCGGTGTCAGGTCACCCTCTCCCCAGCCGATCTGGAGCGGGGCGGTTTCCTGCGACGGTGAAGAAGCGTTGGGTGCAGTCATGGGATAAAAAAAGAGGGTTATGCCCGCGCGAGCGGCCATCCTTCGGGCAGCGAAAGCGGAGCCGCGGCGGCCCAATCCATCATTTCAGGCCGGGTAAAGCTCGAGTGAATGGCGACTTTCCCCCCGTGGTCCGCCGATGCCTGGAGCCCCTCCATCACTTCGATGACGTGGGCCGCCTGTTCCGCCGAGCTCCGGTGCGGACGGTTGTCGCGCAGCGCCAGCGCCAGGTCGGCCAGGCCGATCGCGCGGTCCATCCTCGCCTCCGGTTCCCGCAACATCGGCACGGGCACGGCCTCCTGTCCGTAGGGGATCAGGGAAAGTTCCGCCCCGAAATCGTGATAATTGCTGACGGTGAGCGAAGCGTCGTCGCCGTGAAATTCAAACCCTCTCAGGTGAGGCAACGGCTTCGCGTTGACGTAGTAGTTGGTCGTGATCCGCGCCACCACGCCGCTTTCAAATTCCATCATCCCCGTGGTGAAATCGGGCGCGGTCACCGGGAAAGCGTTCCCGTGCTTGTCCGCACGCGGGTTCTTGAGAATCGTGGAATATCCCCAGACCTGCCGCACCGGGCCGAGCAGGTAGACCAGGCCGGTGATGGCGTAGACGCCGACATCAAGCAGCGGCCCCACGGTGAAGTACGGGGCGGGGTTGGAGATCCAGCGCTCGATCTGCGCCCAGTTGACCTCCGCATAGACCAGCCGGAGCGGCCCGAGAAGGTCTTCCTTGAGCAGGCGGGCGGTGGTCTGCATCGCTTCGCTCAAAAACGTCGTCGGCGCCGAGACGAGCCGCCGGTCAACCTGGCACGCCAGGCGGCAAAGCTCCTGCGCGTCGGCATGATTGAGCGCCATCGGCTTTTCACTCAAAACATGTTTCCCGGCAAGGAGCGCCCGCCGGTTCAGCTCGAAGTGAACGTGGTGAACGGTCAGATTCACGATCACGTCAACGCCCGGATCGGCAAGAACTTCCTCGAAATCCCGGTAGACCTTGCCGCCAAACTCGTTGCAGAAGTCGTGCGCGCGCTGGAGATCGAGATCGGTGGCCCCGACGATCTCCAACAGATCGGGGTAATTCTGGATATGTTGGCCGTACTGGGTCCGGATATGGCCGCAACCGACAATGGCGATACGAAGTTTCATAAGATTTTGGCGGGTTGACAAGACTATCAGTAGCCGATTTCGCCGGTTGGGGTCTTTTGCGGATTTGACTTTTCATTGCGTTTTTTTGATCTTTTGGAATCCGTGAATCGAAACCTCCTCAGAGACACGTTCCGCCCGAGCCGGGTCAAACTTTCCGGACCCGATGCCTACCCGTTGCACGACCACGACTTCGCGGAACTCGGCTGGGTGGATGAAGGGACGTTCACCCAGCGGATCAACGGGCGGAAGTTCGAGATGAAAACGGGCGATTTCTTTTTCATCCGGCCCGGCGACAGCCACAGCTTTCACGGCAACGACGACCAGCCGTTCTATATCGTCAACATCTGCTTCCAATGGCATCTGTATGAGGGCCTCAAGCACCGCTATTTCTCCGGCCATTCCGTCTACGGAGAGAACCGGAAATACCCCAAGCTGGTCCACCTCACGCCGGGCCAGCTCCTCTGGGCGCGGAAGATGTTCATCGCGCTGCTCAAGTCGCCGCCCACGCTCTTTTCCATCGAGCGGTTTCTGATGAACCTCTTCGCCGAACTCTGTCCGCTGCCGGAGCGCGGTTTTCTCGACCAGGCCCCCACGTGGATGCAGCAGGCGTGGAGCCTGATCCAGAAACAGGAGCACCTGCGCCTCGGCGTTCCGGAGTTTTACCGCCTTTGCAACCGCTGCCCGGAGCATGTCTCGCGCGAGTTCCGGCGGCAGACCGGGCAGACGATCGTCCAGAGCATTTCCACCCTCCGCCTCAGCCACGCGGCGGCGATGCTCGCCGGGACGAAACACGAGATCGTCGACATCGCCGGAGAGTGCGGTTTTGAAAGCCTCTCCCACTTTTATACCTGCTTTCGAAAGGCCCACCACCTGACGCCGCGCGAATACCGCCGACGTTCACAACAACAGATGCATGCACTGGAGAAACCCGGAGGATCATGAGAATCTACCTGGAACACGAAGGCGAGGAACTCGGCCCGTACGGGCGCGAACGGGTGCTGCACGGCGTCCGCTCGGGAAAATGGCCCCCCTCCACACGCGCCCGCGCGGAGGAGAGCCGGAAGTGGACGACGCTCGGGGAACTGCTGGCCGACGAACTGGCGGCCCCCCGCCCCGAACCGCCCGCGCCTCCGGCGGCAGTTCGACCGGTGGAAAAGAAAAAGCCGCAGGAGAGCCTCCCCGCCCGTCCTCCGTTCAAGGCGTTCCTGTTCCTCTTTCTGGCCGCCGTGCTCGTTTACCTCTACACGATGAAACGCGCGGAACCGAAGGAGCCGGTCCGCTCGTTTGAAACCGACCCGCCCGCCTGGATGGCGAGCCCGCAACTGCCGGTGCCCGAAGTCCTCCCCCCGGTCTCGCCGACCCCCTCGCCTTCGCCCACGGCCGAGCCGCCCGAATGAGGGGGTCAGTCAACAAATCTTGACAAACTGTCAAGATTTGTTGACTGACCCCCAAGCGAGAGATTTGGCTCGCTCCGCCCGGGGGAGGTGGTAGATTGGCCCGTTCTCATGACGACCGCTTCATCCAAAACCGATCTTTTCCTTTTCGACATCGACGGCACCCTCATCTCCTCGGGCGGAGCGGGGGAACATGCGCTCAAGCTCGCCATTGCCGACCTTTTTGGCGTCGAAAACGGGCTGGAGGGGATCGAAATCGCCGGGCGGACCGACCGCTTCATCGCCCGCAACGTCTGCCAGCGGTTCTGCGTGGAGCCGACGCCGGAACGGCTCCGGGAACTCTTCGAACGGTACTTCGCCCACCTCGCCGCCGAACTCCCCCGCCGCAACGGGCGGCTGCTCCCCGGCGTGGCGGCGCTGCTTGATGCGCTCCGTTCGCGGCCGCACGTCGCCCTGACGCTCCTGACCGGCAACCTTCAGGAAGGGGCGCGCCTCAAGCTCACCCACTACGGCGTCTGGGACTACTTTGACTTCGGCGCGTACGCCGACGACAGCGAAGACCGCAACGGGCTCGGCCCCGTCGCCGTGGAGCGCGCACTCCAGACCTACGGCGTCCCGTTCGAGCCGCGCCGCGTCGTCATCCTCGGCGACACCCCGCACGACATCGCGTGCGGGCAGGTGATCGGTGCGCGGACCGTCGCCATCGCCACCGGACCGTACTCCACCGACGCGCTGGCGCAGCACCAGCCCGACCATCTCTACGACGATCTCTCCGACATCGAAGCGATCCTCGCCGACCTCGGCGTGTAAAACCGTCCGCCGGAGGGGGTGGAAGTCGCCCCGAAAAAGGGCAGGGCCGGGAACTGCGGGATTTGAACAAATCCGTCCGCAAACCCGTCAAAGACGTAGTAAAGGGTAAGCCGTGGTTACCCCGAGCGAAACCTTCGAACCTTGTCCTGCCATGCTTTACATGACCCACCAACCGCTCCATCCGCCGGCTGATCTCAAAAGGACGCTGGCAGCAGCCGACGGCTACCTCTTTCTCGGCATGCCCGAAGAGGCGTACGCGGAATTGCAAAGCCTTCCCGCCGAACGCCAGGAAGAGGCGGCCGTCCTCCGCGCCACCATCCGCGTCCTGCTTCACCAGAAACGGTGGAAGCGGGCCGAAAGGACGGCGATCAAGGGAACCCGCCTCCACCCCGGAGACAACGAGTTCATGGTCCAGCACGCTTTTGCGCTGCACCAGCAGTCGCGCGGGAACGAGGCGATCAACGTCCTGCTCAACGCCCCGGAGTGGCTCCGCAAGACGGGGATTCTCCACTACAACCTCGCCTGCTACGAAGCGCAACTCGGCGACCTGATGACGGCCCGCCAGTGCATCCGCGCGGCGATCGAGATCAACGCCTCGTTCAAGAAGAACGCCCGGCGCGATCCCGACCTCCAGCGGCTCTGGAGCTGAAACGCGACGCGGCCCACAAGGCGAGACCGATGCCGAGGAGCCACACCGTGGAGGCTTCGGGCACCGCCCTGACGGAAAGAAGCCCTTCGCCCGTGGAAAAACTCCAGGCATACCCGTCGCCGACCCCCTGCCAGAGCCCGGCGACCCGGTGGAGTTCAAGCTCGTAGGAACCGGTCAGTTCAACCGCGTCGAAGTTGCCCGAGTAACTCAGGAACCCGAACAGGGTCCATTCCCCTTCTTCGATCTCCAGCAGGCTCCCGACGGAGATCGAGAGGAGCCCGCCGTAGGTCAGCGACGGGGTGGAAACCGACGTTGCGCCGCCCCCCTCTTCGCCGGGCCGGAGCGTCAGGCGGGTGGTCGAAGCGTCGCCAAGGGTCAGCGAGCGCTCGAAGCGGAGGTCGTCCCCCGGCTCCCCCGCAGCGACCAGAAGGCCGTTGATCTCCACGTTCCCGTCGATCGCCCCGGCGGCTTCAAGGCGGCCGTCGACCAGAAACGTGTCGGCGTTCACCCGGGCGGAGGTTTCGACCACCAGCGTCCCTGCGCTTTCCACCGTCACGCGTCCGCCGGTCAACTGCGAGGCGACGATCAGCTTTCCCTCTTCAACCACCGTTTCGCGCAGGCCCGACATTGAAACATCGAGTTTCCAGACCTGACTCCCCTCCTTGCGAAGCGCGCCGGAGAAGGTCGTGGCCCCTGTGACCGCCTGCGAATAGCTGCGGATCGTCGGAGCCTCGGGATGCTCTTCATCTCCCCCGAGGGTCAGTTCGCTCATCGTGTTGCCGCCCATGAGCAGGTCTCCGGTAATATTGCCCCACTGGTAGAGCGTCACCCGATTCCTGCCCGCGTGGCCCAGGACGACGGAGCCGCGGATGGTTCCCATATTGTCGAGATCGACATCGCCGGAAAGGTTTTCGATGGCGTTCACCCCGCCGGAGAGGATTTTTCCTCCCCGGTGGTTGATGAGAATCCCGCCCTCTTCTAACTGGACGGCCAGGGTGCCGCCTTCGATGGTGCCGCCGTCGTTGACCAGGGTACCATGGCTCCCGTAAGAGAGCGCACGGCCACTGCTTTTGATGGTTCCCGTATTGGTCACCTCCATGGGGAAGCCTTCCATCCGGACGGTCCGTTGCGGCGAAGAGATCATCCCGTCATTGAACAGCCTGCCGCCGTTCCTGAAGAGCACCCCGCCCGTAATGGAGGCGTTCGCTTCATTGACCAGCAGCCCGCGATCCTCAAAGGCGACCGCTTCGGCGCCGGTGGGGACCTCAATGGTCCCGGTATTGCGAAGCTCCCCCGCTCCCAGAAACGAAATCAGCCGGTTGCCGCTGATCGGCAGGGCGCTCATCCGGATGGTCCCGTGGTTCTGGATCGACGAAGCCGGTCCGGAAAGGCTTTCGATCGGGGCAGAGATCGGGGTGCCATACGAGATCGCCCCTTCGTTGACCAGATTCCCTTCGACGAGGAAAATATGGTTGCTGATCGTCGTGGTGCCCGTCGTCCCGTGGACAATTTTCAAGGTGGCTTCGGGGTGATCGCGACCATCGACCGTCACCGCCCCCGCCCCCAGAGCGCCGTCGGACGAGGCAACGAGCGTCCCGTCGGTGATCCACCATCCGATACCGTTCGTGGCGGTGCCGTACAAAGTCCAGGTGCCTTCGCCCTCTTTGATCTGGGTTAGGAACCCGGTGAACGAACTGCCGAGAACCGAAGTATCAAAAAGACCGTTGCCATCTCCCGCCCCGCCCGCCAGAATCAGCGTATCCTGACCGGTGCCCGAAACGCCGCCGATGATGCTCGACCCGGCAAACAACCTCAAGGTGTTGACCCCACCGGCAAAGAGGATCGCCCTGGCGCGGCTGACGCCATCGCCGCCGAGAGCGCCCTCGATCGTGCCACGGTTGACAACCTCCACGTCGTAGCCGACGATGCCGTTGCCCCCGGTCCCGTGCGGAACGGGCGGCCCCTCGGGGTCCTGACCGATGCCGCCGCGGCCTCCCGCGATCCGGCCCTCGTTGATGATCGTCCCCTCCCGCATGGCGATCCCGGCCCCGCCGTCGCCCCCGGCCTGTTCGTCCCACTCGGAAGTGCCCGCATTGCCTCCCACGCCGCCGGTAATGGTGGCGCGATTGATCACCGAGCCGTAAAAACTCCCCACCCCGACCCCGCCGTTCCCGCCGCGCCCGCCGGGGAGGATGATGTCCCAGTCATCCTGTGTATTCCCGCCGTTGCCGCCCCGGCCGCCGGTGATCTCGCCATCGTTGGTCAGGGCGATCGCGTTGAAGAACGTGGCGGCTCCCCCGTCGCCTCCCCTTCCTCCTTCCCAGACAAAACCATCGCCGCCCCTTCCTCCGGCCCCGCCCCTGAGCACTCCTGAATTGAAAAACGAGCCGTCGTACGCTTCAACGCCATTGCCGCCGGCCCCTCCATTCCCGCCCTCGTCCCACTCCTCGTCCTCGTAATCCTCGCCCTTTCCCCCGGCTCCCCCCTCGATCGTGCCGCTGTTTTCATGGTCAACCGGGGATGTCAGCACGAGCCCGGGGTTACCGGGGGCTCCATTGGGTCTTTTCCGGGGATCGCGCGCGTAAAGCGACAGGGGGAGGACGCAGAACACCAGAAGATGGAGGCAGAGCGTTCGGCCGGAAAATGGAAGCAGGGAAGTCACCACAATGGGCGACCCTAAAGGAGCCGGGTGAAAGCCGCCATTCCCCCTTGGCACCATGGGCGACCGTTGAAAATGATTCCTTGGTAGCAGAACCTCCCCGGGAGAAGGCGCTACCCCCGCGAAAACTCCGCCACCGCGCGGACAGCCGCCGCAGGGGCATGTTTCCACGCGGGCAGCGGCGGGAGCGGGACCGCCCCGGCAAGCCGCCCGGCCAGCGCCTCCTGAAGCGTGGCGGAAAAAAGGCGGACGGCGGCGTTTTCCTGTTCGTGGGCAAACCGGAGCGCGTTGATCCGGGCAAGCGCGGCGGACCGGCGGAGCGCCTCGGCGGCTTCGCGCTCAAAGCTTGCGCCGATCGCCTCAAACAACGCCTTCCCGGGGCGCATTCCTTCGCTTTCGAGGTGGGCGAGCAGCGTTTGCGCGATCTCGCCGCACATCCGCACCAGCCCGCTCCGCCCGTCGCCGAGCGGCTGGTGTTTGTGATCGTGGCGGATGCCGGCGTCGACCTGACAGACGCTCCGGGGGTCGGCTTCGCGGAAAAGGTCGCACAACATCCCGATCTCCAGCCCCCAACCGGCTTCCAGCGGCAGGGCCGAGGCGAGTTCCAGCGTCAACCCGCACTCCCCGGCCAGCGGGTAACGGAAGGCGCGCAGAAAATCGAGCAGCGGCAGGTGTCCCTTCGCCCGGACCAGCGCCTGAAGCAGCGGGGCCATGAAAAGACGGCTCACGCGGCCATAGATCCGGTCGGTCACGCGCGGGTAATAGCTTTTGGCGAAGGAAAACCCGAGTTCCGGGTGGGCGAGCGCAAATCCGAGCCGCCCGAGCATCTCCAGCCGGAAGGTTTTCACGTCGGCATCGGCCAGAAGGACGAAATGCGCCCGTTTTTCCTGCGCGAGCACGCCAAGCGCTAGCCAGACGTTGCTCCCCTTGCCGGGCCGGAACTGCGGCAGGTGGGCGGCGAGCGGTTCCTGCAACGGGTCACACCAGAGAAGCCGGTGCGGGAGTTTCAGCCGCCGGGCTAGAAAACGCCGGACCTGCGGCACCTCCGCCGCCGCCAGGCCATTGACCGGCAGGAGCACTTCCGAGAGAAAGGGCGAAGCGGAAAGTTCCGCCAGGATGCCCTCCAGCGCCGGGCGGGCAAACTCCCCCGCATGGCATGGGAGGACCAGCGCCACGGGCCGTTCCGCCGTCCATTGCGCCAGTTCGGCATGCAGCCGGGGCGTCGCTTTCAGGCGCTGAAGCGTGCAGATCGGCGAATGCTGGCTGATGTCGCTCACGTGGCAGCCGGCGGCCGTGGGGGTTCGCCGGTCTGGTCGTCGTCATCCTCCAGTTCCCGGCGCATCTGGCGGGGCAGCGAAGAGCGGAAAAAACCGTAGAGCAGGTAGGCGATGAAGATCACCGCCGGCATCCACATATAGTTCATCACCGTAAAGATGAGGAGCAGGAAGATGACCAGAAAGCGCGAGGCCGATTTCTTCGTCCTCCAGTTCAGTGCCTTGAAGCTCGGGTAACGGAACTTCGAAAACATCATGAACGAGAGAAAAAGCATCAGGAGGGCAAGCAGGTATTTCCAGTTGCCGATCTCCCTCGCCTGCTGCTGGACCCAGAGGATGAACAGTGTCACCGAAGCGATCACCCCCGCCGCCGCCGGGATCGGGAACCCCTGAAAATCGCTCCCGCCGCCGCCCGAACCGCGCGCCGCGATGCAGTTGAACCGGGCGAGCCGCATCGCCCCGCACAGCAGGTAGATAAAGGCGAGCATCAACCCCCACCGCTGGTCAAAATCGCGCAGGACGATCTGGTACATCAACAGCGCCGGGGCGATCCCGAAGGAGACGACATCGGCCAGCGAGTCGAACTCCCGGCCAAACTCGCTCTCGTGGCCGCCCATCCGCGCGAGGCGACCGTCAAGAAGGTCAAACAGGCACGCGCCAAGGATGAACCCGATCGCCTGATGGAACATGTTGATCGGGTCGAGATCCTGCGCGCGGACCAGCGTCCCTTCGAGGATGCGCAGCGTCGCCGCGAAACCGCAGAAGAGGTTCCCCGCCGTCATCAGGTTCGGCAGCAGGTAAATTTTCGGGAACTCTTCCTGGTTGTTGCTCATCGGTAAGCAGCCCTACTCAACAACTTCGCGGGCCGGAAGGCGAGCAATAACCGACAGCCCCCCCTGCACCCGTTCGCCGACCTGCACGGTGATCTCCGCCTCCAGCGGCATGTAAATCTCCGTGCGGGAGCCGAAACGGATCATCCCGAAGCGTTCCCCGCGTCCCACGGTGTCGCCGACCTTTGACCAGGCGACAATGCGGCGGGCGATCGCACCGGTGATCTGGCGTACGGCGATGGTGGTCGCTCCGTTGCGGAACCCCCACATCCGGTATTCGTTGAGCCGGGTCGCATCCTTGTGCCGGGCGTCGAGAAACTGGCCGACGTAGTGTTCGCTGTAGATCACCTCGCCCGCAATCGGCGCGCGGTTGGTATGAACGTCGAAGACGGAAAGAAAAATGCCGACCCGCTTCATCCGCGAATGGGTGATCTGCACCTCCTCGATCTCGGTAATGTCGGAAACCACCCCGTCGGCGGCGGCCAGGATCACCTCCTCCCCCCCGGGCGGCACCCGTTCCGGGTCGCGGAAAAAATAGAAGGTAAAAAGGATCAGCAGAAGCCCCGGCACCATCAGCCACGGGGTGAGCAGATAGAGCCCGACGGTGACGAGCACCTCGATAAACAGAATCCACCGGGCTTCCCATAAAGTTTGAAATCGCATAAACGGTGTGGACCCTAGCGAACGGGATGTCGCGGGTAAAGCCTCGAAAAAGGGGTGTCGGGCTACCGGAATTCACAGCCGAGCGTCAACGCCTGGCGCAGGCGGGCGAGGTAAAGTTTGCGGTCGATCTCCTCGGCTCCGAACGTCGCGAGATGGGGGGTGATCCACTGGATGTCGAGCAGCACGAAACCGCGTTCCCGGAGCCGTTCCACCAGCGCGTGGAGCGCCACCTTGGAGGCGTCGGTCTCGGTGTGAAACATCGACTCGCCAAAGAACGCTCCGCCGAGCGCCACCCCGTACAACCCACCGACCAGCCGCCCGGCCCGCCAGCTCTCCACCGAGTGGGCAAACCCGAGCTGGTGCAACCGGTGGTAGGCTTCCGTGATCGTCCTGTCGATCCAGGTCTCCTCCCGGCCGGCGCACCCGGCAAGCACCTCGCCAAAGGCGGTGTTGACGCGGATTTCGAACGGATTGCGCCTGAGCCGGCGCGCCAGCCCATGGGGGGTGCGAAACCGCTCCAGCGGAAGGATGCCGCGGGGGTTGGGTGAAAACCAGCCGATCTCGCCATCGGGCATCCCCATCGGAAAAGCCCCCTGTGCGTAAGCGCTCAAAAGGAGTTCGGGTTCGATCATCCCTCTCAAATTGCCTGCTCGGCGCACCGGCTGCAAGTGGACACTTCACGGTCGCGGCCGCAAAAGCGTGACGACTTCGATCTCCGCCGTCTGCGGGAACATGTCGAGCGGCGTCACCTCCTCCACGGCGTAAACCGGGGCGAGCAGCGCGAGGTCGCGCGCCAGCGTGGCCGGGTCGCATGAGACGTAGACGATCTCGCGCGGGCGGGCCGTCTCCGGCAGGGCGAGGAGTGTTTCGACCACCTTGCGGCTGACGCCGATGGCGGGCGGGTCGAGAATCAGGCTCGTCGGCGTTGGCTCGCCTTCGGAAAAAAGCCCGGGCAGGTGGTCGGCCACGTCGCCCGCGAGGTAGGTCTCCCTGGGATGCGCCACCGAGCGCGCCCGTTCCACGGCGAAAAGATTCTCTTCAATGCCGACCACCGCTTCGTACGGTTCCCCGAGGCGGCGCGCGAAGAAACCGGCCCCGCTGTAGGCGTCGATCAGGCGACCGCCCGGCGTGAGAAGCTCCCCGATCCGCTCCGCCATCAACTCCGCCACGGCGTCGTTGGTCTGGTCAAAAAAACGGTTCTGCCGTTCGGCCACGGTGTAGTCCCGCTCCGGGACCGGCCGGCGACGGAGCGCGGTCAACTGCCGGTTGACCTCGGGCGAGGCGAGAAGGCATTCGCGGATGTCGACCAGATGGTGCCCGTCCGGCGCATAAAAACCGACCTTGCCGCCCGAGGCATGGACCCGGATGCGGTTGCGGTAGCCGTATGGCTGCGGGGAAGGAATCATCGGACGCATCGGCACCGATGCCAGCTTGCCGATCCGTTCCAGCGTCTGCCCGACCTGCGCGGACTTGATCTCCAGTTGCCGTTCGTAGGCGATATGCTGGTAGGCGCAACCGCCGCACCGGGTGAAATAGGGGCAGGGCGCTTCCACGCGATCGGGCGAAGCGCTCTCCAGTTCCACCAGCGCCGCCTGGGCAAACTTCTTTTTCCGGCGGACCACCACCGCCTCGACCTTTTCCCCGGGAATGGTGTACGGGACAAAGACCGCCAGCCCGTCGCTCCGGCCTACGCCGCTGCCTCCAAAGGCAATGTCGTCAATGGTGAGGTAAAGCAGCTTGTTTTCCATGAAATCGTAAACCTCCGCCGGTCCCGCGGGAGGACCGGGGGTCGGATGCAATCGGCTCGTGTTGTGGAGCCAAAAAAAGAGGCTGCGTCGAAACGAGCCTCTTTTTCTTGAAAAGCTCCCTGCCCCGGGTGAAGGGATCACCCGCGAGCGGTGCGGGGTGCCGGATCAGCGGCCCCGGTAAAAACGGGCGTATTCGTAGCGGGTTTCGAAGCCAAGTTCCGGCGCAAATTCTTCGTAACCGTTGTAACCCCAGACAAGATTGGAAGGGAAAGGCGGGCGGTAGGAACCTTTATAGGCAGGCCCGGGCGCGGTGATGATGTCGAAAACGCCCCGGGTGATCCGGACCGCCGAGCGGTGGACGCCGAGGATAACCCCGTAGCCGAGAGCATTGTTCCCGTCGACATCGTTGATGGCCGCCATGTTGAACGGAAGCTCGCAGACCCCGAAAGCCACGTTGGAGATACCACGACCGAATTTGCGGACACGGCCCTGATCCGCCATCGGCGGCGCCTGGATATCGGCAACGGCTGCCGCGGCAAAAGCGAAGACAAGAGCGAGCGAAAGGAGGGACTTCATACTTGGGTGACAGTTAGACAAACTTCGTTGGAATTGGCAACCTTGTTTTTTAAGGAATGACATGAAAATTATCCGGCGGTGAGTCCCTGGCGCATCGCTTCGACCGGGGCGTCGCGGTCAAACCAGATCTCGAAGGAGAGCGCCCCTTGGTAGAGCAGCATGGAGAGCCCGTTGGCTCCCTTCGCCCCGGCGGCTTCCGCATCGACGAGCAGGGGGGTGCGGCGGGCGGTGTAAATCGTGTCGTAAACCATCAGGTGCGGCTGAAGGATGGAAGCCGGGAGGACCGAGGGGTCGGTCCGCTTCATCCCGCACGAAGTGGCGTTGATCACCAGGTCGATATTCTCCAGCAACGGGGCGAGCTGCGCCGTTTCCCACGGGACCGCCTCAATCCGGAGATGCGGCCCGAGCAGGCGCGTGCCGCCGAAGTACGGCTCCAGTTCATGGGCGAGTTGCGCCGCTTTTTCCGGCGTCCGGTTGACCAGGACGAGCCGTTCGCACCCTTCGATCGCGCATTGCGCGGCAATCGCCCGACCCGCGCCGCCGCCCGCGCCGAGAAGCAGGACGCGCAGGTCGCGCAGGTCGACGCCGAACTCCGCCCGGATCGCCCGGACCAGGCCCGGCCCGTCGGTATTGAACCCGATCAGCCGCCCCTCCTCCACCTTGACGGTGTTGATCACGCCGAGGCGGCGCGCGGTTTCGTCCACGTCATCGACCAGCGCCATCGCCCCCGCCTTGTGCGGGATGGTGATGTTGGTGCCGAAAAACCCGGCCCCCGGCAGGGCGCGCAACGCCGCCTCGAGCTGATCGGGCAGGATGTGAAGGCGTAGGTAACGCCCCGCGATCCCGCACGCGTCGAGCGCGGGCTGGTGCATCTGCGGCGAGCGCGAATGGGCCACCGGATCGCCGAAAACGGAGAGAACGGCGGGCGGCTCTTCGCGGGCGTCGGCAGCCGACCAGCTTTGGAGATCCTCGAGGGTGTAAACGGCTTTCATGACAGTGGAAGCAACGGACAGCAAAACGTTGCCGCGAAAAAAGTACGGCACGCCGCCGCTTTCCGACAAGGCAAGAAGCTCCCGTTTTTCCGGGCGGGTCTTTTACAACGCGCTCGGAAGGTTCGCCCCTTGCTCCGCGCTTGGCTTCGCCCCTTCGGCGTCGACAATGACATCCTTGTACGTCATCCCGCCGGGGATCATCGGCAGGACGTGTTCGGTGTACGGCACCATCACGTCGAGCACGTAGGCGTCCTTGGAAGCGAGCATCCGTTCGATCGCCCCGCGCAGGTCCTTCTTGTGAATGACCCGTTCGCACTTCACGCCAAAGGCGGCGCACATCGTGACATAATCGGGGTAGATCCGCTCCAGATCCTTGGGATCTCCCAGGAAGGTATGGGCGCGGTTGCTGCCGTATTTGAGATCCTCCCACTGCACCACCATGCCGAGGTACTGGTTGTTGAGAATGATCGCCTTGGCCGCGATGTTCTCAATATGGGCCATCGCCAGTTCCTGGACATTCATCAGGAACGAGCCGTCGCCGTCGATGTCGACCACCTCGAGATCGGGCCGGGCCACCTTGGCCCCGAGCGCCGCCGGATAGCCGAAGCCCATCGTGCCGAGCCCGGCGGAAGTCAGAAACGTCCGCGGCTTGCGGAAATCGTAATGCTGCCCCGCCCACATCTGGTGCTGGCCGACGCCGGTCGTGATGATGGCGTTGCCATTGGTCAACTCGTCGAGCAGCCGGATCACGTACTGCGGCTGGATGACATCTTCGGTATCCTTAAAGGAGAGCGGGAAATGGGCCTTCCACTGGGTGATCTTGTCGTACCACTCCGGGTAGGCGCGGAAGTGCTCCGAAACGCGCTCTCTGCCCCCTTTTTCCAGCAGGGCGTTGAGCCGTTCGAGCGCGTACTTGATGTCGCTCTGGATCGGCAGCCGGACCAGCTTGTTCTTGTTGATCTCGGAGTTGTCGATGTCGATATGGACGATCGTGCCGTGCTCGCAGAACTTGTCGATCCGCCCCGTCACCCGGTCGTCGAACCGGACGCCGATGGCGAGCAGCAGGTCGGCCTCGTTCACCGCGTTGTTCGCGTAGACGGTGCCGTGCATTCCGAGCCATTTGAGCGACAGCGGGTGGGTTTCCGGGAAGCCGCCGATCCCCATCAGGGTCGTGGCGACCGGGATGCCGGTCCGCTCCACAAATTCGAAAAGCGCTTCGGAGGCGTTGCCGGAGATGATGCCGCCCCCGCAGTAGATCATCGGCCGCTTGGCCCCTTCGATCAGCCCGATCACCTCGTTAAGCGCCACGTCGTCGGCCCTCGGGTTCGGGTTGTAGGAGGGGAGGTTGACCGTGGCCGGGAAAATCGGCTGCGTCTTCGCCTCCTGAACGTTCTTGGGCACGTCGATCAACACCGGGCCGGGCCGTCCCGTCTGGGCGATGAAGAACGCCTCCTTGACGATGCGCGGAAGGTCGTTGACATCAAGCACCAGGTAGTTGTGTTTGACGACCGGCAGCGACATCCCGAAGACGTCGGTCTCCTGAAACGCCCCCTTGCCGATCATCGGCGTCGGCACCTGACCGGTGATCGCGACCAGCGGCACGGAGTCGAGGTGAGCGTCGGCGATGCCTGTGATCAGGTTCGTCGCGCCCGGTCCGGAGGTGGACATCACCACCCCTGCCCTGCCGGTCGTACGGGCGTACCCTTCCGCAGCGAAGACCCCTCCCTGCTCGTGGCGGGGAAGGATGGTGCGGATCTGGCTCGAACGGGTCAAAGCCTGGTGAATCGGCATGCTCGCGCCGCCGGGGTACGCAAAAATGGTGTCAACCCCTTCCCGTTCCAGGCATTTTACGAGGATCTCCGCTCCGTTCATCAGTTCACCCCGCTCAGGAGCGGGCTTCCGGCTTTCGGGAGAGGTTGTATCGGCGATCTTCGTACTCATGATTTGAAAAAAGAAAGGACCGAACATGGTACCGGGGAACCCCTGACAGATCAATCAAAAAGCGCCTTGTCACGCGGCGACCCGGTCGATAGGAACTTGGAGTCCCCACACGATCCCTTTCCCTTATGAGCCAGCCCCGCTCTTCCCTTACGCTGCGCGCCGGAGCGGCGCGTGTCGACATCACGCCGGCCGGGCCGATCTGGCTTGGCGGCTATGGCCACCGCACCCGTCCCTCCCAGGGGGTGATCAGCGAGCTTTTCGTCCGCGCGCTGGTTCTTGAAGCCGCTCCCGCCGAGGCCGGGGAACCGGAACGCTCGGTGATTCTGAGCGTCGATCAGGTCGGCATCTCCCGTGAACTGAGCCAGACGATCACCGCCCGGTTGGTGGAACGCTTCGGTGTGCCGCGCGAGCGGGTGCTCCTCGCCTTTTCGCATACGCATAGCGGGCCGGTCTGTGATCGGGGGCTGGAAATAGTCTACCCGCTCGATGAAGCCGGGTGGGCCGTTGTGGAACGTTACGGCGTTTTTCTGGTGGAGCGGATCGAAACCGCTGTGGCCGAGGCGTTGGCCGCTCTCGAGCCGGTGGAGCTTTTCTTTGGCGAAAGCGTGGCCGGTTTCGGGGTCAACCGCCGCCGCATCCGCCCGGGATGCGCCCATTTCCCGGCCCCGGTCGATCACGACGTCCCGGTACTCCAGGCGGTCAATGCGCAAGGGGCCCTCAAGGCGATCGTCTATGGCTACGCCTGTCATACCACCACGCTGGGGCTGGACCAGATCAGCGCCGACTACGCCGGGTTTGCCAGCGAGGCGCTTGAAAAAGCCCATCCGGAAGCGACTGCGCTCTACGTGGCCGGTTGCGGGGCGGACATCAACCCGCTGCCCAGGGGCACGGTGGAACTGGCCCGGCGCTACGGCGCGATCCTCGCCGCCGCGGTCGAAGAAGCGATCGCCTCGCCCCGCCGCGTTGCCCTGAAGGAAGCGCCCGCCGTGGCTTACGAAGAGATTGCCCTCGGCTTTGAGGGCATCCCGACGCTGGAGGAGTGGCATGCTCACGCCGCCAGCGAAAACCGGTTTGTACAACGGTGGGCCAGGCTTTGGCTCGAAAAAATCGGCCGCGGGGAGGAGGTTCCCCAACAGCTTCCCTACCCGATCCAGATCTGGCGTTTCGGCGATGCCCTCACCTGGGTGACGCTCTCCGCCGAAGTCTGCGTCGATTACTCGCTGCGCCTCAAAAGTGTGCTGGGACGGGGGAAAACCTGGGTCAGCGGCTACACCCACCAGATCAGCGGCGGCTACATCCCGTCCCGCCGCCTGGTGGAAGAAGGAGGGTATGAAGGCGGGGAGAGCGGCATCTACTTCAGCCTGCCCGGGCGGCATTACAGCCCGGAAATCGAGGAGAACATCGTCTCCGCCGTGGAACGGCTGGCTGCTCTATAAATCAATCCCGTCCCAGAAGGAGGAGAAATCGATCTGATCCCAGCCGGCCGAGAGCCAGTCGCCCGCTCCCTCCACCGCTCCGCCAGCGGCTTTCCAGACCTTCTCCCACGCATCCGAAATCAGGCCCGGCACCTCGAAGAAATCACAAAGCGTCCAGGGGTCAATTCCGTCGAGCATGGACCACCAGGCGCCATCGCCGGAGGCGGCCTGCTCCTGCCCGACATAAGGCTCAAGCGGAATGGCTTCGAAGTAAACGGCGGCAACTGCGGCGGGAGTGGTTGCCGCCAGAAGCGCTTCGCGGCGCTCGGGGGTCAAAAGCCCCTTCTCTTCGAGCGTCCGTAAGGCGCGCCGCCGCCGGGCTCCGAGCGAAACCCAGCCGTTCATCTCCCTGGCGATCTCCTTGATCTCCCCGTGCTTGAGCGCCACGTCGGACTTTCGGCAAATCACGGCGACCTGCTGTGCCGTGGCCCCCTTGGAAAGCATCAGCATCACCGCCATGGCCTGCTGATGGGGCAGGCCATACTTCTGCGAAATCGAGCCGATGCGCAACTGCGCCTGCTCGGGCAGGTCCTCAAACTTCGGAAACCGGGCAAATTCAGGGGAGTTCATCGCAAAAGAAGAGACCCCATCACGGTAATGAAATCAGCGCGCAAGAATCAAGCCGGAATGCCCGCACCCTCCCCTCCGCGGGTGTGATAAAAGTGGTGCAGATAAGAAGCAACCTGAAGGGTTGCTCAAGCGGGGCAGCCGGGGGTAAGCGCGAGAGCGCGCCACCCCCGGAGAACCCGGTGGGAGAGAAATCGACCCTGAAAGGGTCGCAGCGGATCGTCTTGGGGT
>DATMFV010000136.1:0-7216 GCA_035555975.1 Chthoniobacteraceae bacterium | reverse complement strand
AGCTCGGTCGTAAACTTGCCATTTTTGCGTCTTTTTGGCCCGCTTTGTCCTCACCTGTCTTAGGACAGGCTGCGGAAATCGAACCAAAAATCCATCAAAACTGCCTGCGTTTCCAACCGGCTCCATTAAATCAGCGATTCCCTAACTAAAACATCTTAAAGAAAGGGCTTCCTTCTTGAACGGGGGAAGCCCTTTTGCGTTCCCGGCAAATCTCAAAAAACCGTAACAAAAGATCAATTTTCAGGAAGATAAAAGCTACCCGACTAAGTTCCAATGGGAAGATGACGAACTGTGACGCTCCCAACATCCTCTGGATCACCACCGATCGGCAGCGCCGCAATACGCTCGGGTGTTATGGCAACCCTTTGGTCACCACCCCGAACCTCGACCGGCTTGCCGCCGAAGGGGTCGTCATGGAAGAGGCGTGGTGCCAGAGCCCGATCTGCGCACCGAGCCGGGCCAGTTTCCTGACCGGGCGTTACCCGCGCACCACGCGGGTCAACCGCAATGCGCAGCGCATCCCTCCCGACGAAAAGGTGATCTCCCGGCTGCTGGCCGACCACGGCTATGTCTGCGGCCATGCGGGCAAATACCACCTTGCCCCCTCCTGCCCCGGCATTGCCGACTGGTGCGAGCCGCGCACGGACGACGGCTACTCGGTCTTTGACTGGTCGATGCACCCGCCCGACATGCCGGTTTCGCAGTATACCGCCTGGCTGGTGGAACACGGGATCGAGTTCCAGCGGGAGCCGGTCAACGGTTCCAGGTATGTCCAGTTCGGGATGGATGAAAAGACGAGCAATACCGCCTGGGTCGCGCAACGGGGGATCAACTTCCTGAGCGTCAGCCAACAACTGGAGCGCCCCTGGTTTTTCTCGATGAACATCAACGACCCACATTCGCCGCTCGACCCGCCCCGGCGTTTTCTGGAGCCGTACCTCGACCGCCTTGATGAAATGCCGTTGCCGCAATACACGGAAGGCGAACTGGAACAGAAGCCGTTCTACCAGAAAATCGACCACCATGGCGTCTATGGCGCGGGGATTCGCCACCTCAAAGAAGGTGGAAAGCAGGGCGGTTTTTCCGCTGCTGCGATGTCCGACGACGACCACCGTTTGATCGCCGCCGCTTACTACGCGATGATCGACCACATTGACTATCAGGCGGGAAGGGTGGTCGAAGCGCTTGAGGCCACCGGCCAGCTTGAAAACACCCTGATCCTTTTCATGAGCGACCATGGCGAGATGCTCGGCGACCATGGGGTCTACTTTCAAGGGCCTTATTTCTACGAATCGATGATGCGGGTGCCGCTCCTGATGCGATTGCCGGGGAAAATTGCTTCCAATATCCGCGTCCCCGCCATGGTGGAACTGGTCGATCTCGCCCCCACCCTGCTCGACCTCGCCGGGGTGCCGCCCTACGAAGGGATGCAGGGGCGCTCGTTCCGCAGGCTGCTGGAGCCGGATGCCGGGCGCTCCCATTTCCGCGACAGCGTCTATTTTGAATACTATCGCGCCATCCCGAGCGGGCGGTATGAACCGGGCGGCGGCCAGTTGACCGGCGTACGCACGCGGGAGTTTGCGCTCTCCGTCGTACACGGCATTGATGACGGGGAACTCTACGACCTGCGCCACGACCCGGCCGAGACCTGCAACCTCTGGAGAGATCCTGCCTACCTGGCGGTGAAAGCCGGGATGCTCAAGCTGCTATGCGACCGGCAGGCGGAAACGATCGACCCGCTGCCGAAGGCGGAAGGGCCGTATTAGGCGCTTGCGTGCGGGGTCGGCCCGTCGACCGGGGCGTTGGACCCGTTTGCTCACAGCGACATCAAACCCGTGACGAATGCGGAGGTTTGCCATGCCCGTTAAAACCATTGGAGCACGATGACCCCGCCGACGGCGATCACCCCGCCGATGATGGCGAGCGGAGGAGGGCGGTCGCCATCCACCAGCCAGGCGATCGGCATGACGATGAGCGGGCTTAAAGCCACGATGGAGAGGACCACGGCGGCGGGCATGCTCATCAACGCCCACTGGAAGCACGCAATCCCGAACACCAGCCCCGCAAGGGCGTTGGAGACAATCCACGGGGCCGCTTTCCTCCACGGCTTTGAGACGACGGGGCCGGGGTTGCGGCGCTGCCGTCGCCTCCGGGTGAAGTCAATCGCCGCATAGGTCAGCAGCATGATGAGAAACGCGCCGCACATCCGCTGGTAGGCGGCGGTCATCCCGTCGATCGTGACGCCAACGGCGGTGTTCACCTCGATCGCCTTGCGCGTGAGGACCGCGCCGATCGCCTGTGCCAAGGCTGAAAACGTCGCCAGCAGCGCGCCGACCACCAGGAGACCGCGCGCTTCCCCGATGCGCACCCCCGGCAGCAGCGAAAGGGAGGTGCCGACCAGGATGATCCCCCCGCCCAGCAGTTGCCCCGGCGTCAACGTGGTCCCGAGCCAGATCCACTCGACCAACGCCGCAAAGGGGGCGCAGAGGCATTGGACCAAAAGCGAGGTGAGCCTCGGCGGAATGCGCTGCAATGCCTGGAAGGTGGCGAAATCGCCCACGCCGATGCCGATCGCGCCGCCGACCAGAAAGTACGAAAACCCTTTGCCGAGCCATCCCTGCCCCAGCAGATGGCCGTAGGCGGCCAGGCAGATCATCGCCACCATCAACCGGAAAAAGTTGGCGTACGCCCCGCCGATCATCCGCGTGGAACGCCCGGCACAGACCATGGAAACGGCGAAAAGAATGGCGGTCAGCGACGATGGAAACATGGAGAAAGAGAAAAAGGGAGCCCGGGTGATCCGGAAAACTCTGCAAACCGGCCCGCCGGGGCTCGGGGGGAGGTGCTTACAGCAGCGTGTCGCCCCTGCGCGCTTCGGCGGGAATCAGGCTGGAAAAGCGTCGCATCAGGTCGTTGAGCTTGGCGACGTAGTAGGCGACGTTTTCATCCCTCGCCGCAGGGTCCCACTCGGAGGCGAGGCGGGAATTTTCATACGCGGCGACGGTGCGCCGGGTGCCGGTGATGTAGTAGCTGACCTGGTCGCCCGGCTGATACGGGTGGCCGCTTTTGAGCGCGAGTTCATACGGCGCGGAACGGTTGCGCGAACCGGCTTCGATCTTGCGCCGGTATTGCAGGAGCGAATCCTGCAAGGTGTCGGTCTTGATCAGGCGCTCGATCGGCCAGACCCGCGCCTCGATCTCCTCCTGGTACCGCTGGAGCAGCCCGGCGATGCTTTCCGGGCGGCCCTCGAGCAGGGCGCGGATCATCTCCTCCAGAAAATCGCGCTGGAAACGCTCCAACCCCCTTGAACGGAGGCCGCCGCCGCGCAGGATCAACTCGCCCTCGTGCGTCAGGAGCGCGTAGTTTTTCGCCTTGTAGCTCAACATCGCCCGGTAGGTGGTGTCGCACTCGACATCGATGCCGTCGGGCAACGCCCCGGTCAGGCCGGTTTCGATCATCGCCGGGGTGGTGGCATCGGGTGGCGGGACGAAGTAGATCCCGTCGGTGTCGATCTCGATCACCTGCGCCCCTTTTTCCTGGAGCCACTCCACCATCTGGCGCAGCAGGTCGCGGCCCATCTCGGTCACCTTCGCGGCCGTGTCAAAGTCGGCGAAATGCCCCTGCCCGAAACCGAGGTAACCATAAAAGCTGTTGATCAGGATCTTGAAAGCCGACTGGAGCGCGTCGAGCGAATGCTGTTCCTGCACCTGCGTGGCCTGCCGAAGCGCGGCCTTGGCCTCCAGCCGGAAACGACGCAGGTCCGAAAGCATGCTGCGGAAAATGCCGAGGCGGTCGCTCGCGGGAAAAAGGTCGAACCGGAGCATCACCGACGGGTAAAGTGAGGCGACATCGCAATGCCAGACGTTGTGCGCGATCCCGGTAAAGAAAATATCGGTATACCCCCCGGCAAACGAACGGACCTCCGGCGGCACCGGGATGGAATGCCCCTGGCGGAGGTATTCGCGCAGGAAGAGGGTGTTGATCCGCGTGGCGTTGCCGCGCAGCAGCACATCCTGAAACGGATAGGGAAAAATGCTCGCCTGCACGAAGTAGCTCGCGCCGAGCAGTTCGACCAGCGCGCGGACCTGCCGCGTCGGCGTGCCCTCGATCCGGAAATGTTCCGCGACGTGGGGGAGCGCGTAGCTTTCGAGTTCCCGCGCGCTGACATCCCAGTACTGGGTCAGGACAAACGAATCGACCAGGTGCCGCCCGTAGACCGAATATTTCGGATAGGCGATCGTTTTTTCCGCGATTTGCAGGCGCGAGGAACGGCTGGAGACGAACGAACCGTCGCGCCCCCATGGCAGTTTGAGCCGGAGCCGCCGCGCACGCCCGGCAAGCTGGTGGAGGACGGAGCGGAAGAGATCGTGCCCTTCGATCAGGTCGGGATCACGCGCCAGAAGCTCTTCGGTCACGCGCTGGAGGAGTTCGCGCTCGTTGTCATCGCGCAAGGTTGCTTCCCAGCCGTGGTTGTCGGCGAGATCGACCTGGCGGATGCACCCTTCCGGGTCGGTTTCGATCGCCAGTTGCAAGCGCCGGAGTTCAACGTGCGGCAGTTTCTTAAAGAGCGTCTTGCCGCTGGCCAGCAGGTAATGCTGCGCCGGTTCGCCGGGGGCATGGTGCGGCATTCCGGCGGCCTTGAGGTCGTTGCGAAGCTGGAGAAAGGTCGGCCAGTCGTCGCAGACCGCCAGAAAACCGAGCGGCAGGTCGCCCTCCAGCGCCTGGAAATCGACCTGATCCGCCGGAACGCTTCCCGCGGTCCAGAGAAACGGGCGGTACGGCTCGACGCGGCGCGTCAAGGTTCCATCGGGCTCGCGACGGAAAAGCTCGATGCTGTCGGGTCCGTTCGGCTCGAGGGCGACGAGGCGTTCCTCCGCGTCGTAGCCGAACAAGGTGCGATTGTCCTCAAAGGCCATTGATAGAAGCCGACCGGTGTAGGTCGCAAATAGGAGGCTAACTCCGCTTGGAGAAGATACGAAGCTGCTCGGCCTGCTTTTCCAATTGCTCGAGCCGTTGCAACGTCGCCTTCTGCTTTTCCAGCAGGGCGGCATTGGCGGCTTTGAGTTCCGTGAGGATCTGCTCCACGCTCTGGCCGGTCCCGGCGGCCGCGTGGGTCGTCCTGGCCTGGTCGAGTTCGATCTGCACGGCCGCATTGCCCTGCGCGTGGACCGGTGCCGAGGCTCCGGCGCAGCAGAGGAGAACGGTAAGAAGAATGGTTTTTTTCATGGCGCGTTACTCCCCTCCCCCCTTGCGTCCGGCGCGGGCGGCGAAGAGGCGTGCCTGGCGCACCGCTTCTTCGATCTTCGCCAGCCGCTGGTCGATCTCGGTCTGGTTGCGCTCGATCTCCTGAAACTGAAGCGCCACTTCCCGGACGAGCGCCTCCAGCTCGGGCGAGGAAGAAGCGGCCCGGGGAGCCTGGGCAACGCCGGGGCTCGGTGTTGCGGCGATAAGAGCGGCGACGGCGGCCACGAAGGCCAGGCGACGCCCGAACACTGATCGGACAAAGGTATCAGGTTTCATCAGGGAAGGGAGTTTAACCGGAAACCCGAGTGGCGTATAGGTAAACCTCCGGGAATGCAATCATTTTTTAGCTCTTTTTTTGATGCGTGGCGCGGTTAATGCTTGCGTGCATCCGGGGACCCCGTATCCTTCCCGATATGGCCGGGATGCAACAGGTCCAGAATCTTTCCATGCAGCAGGCGCTTGCGCCGCAGCTCCAGCAAAGTCTCCAGATTTTGCAGGCGCCCGTGTTGGAATTGCGGACTCTGGTGCAGAACGAGATCGCGATCAACCCGGTGATCGAGGAGGAATCGACCGAACCGAGCCTGGAAGACAAACAGCGCGAACTCGACGAATTTCAACAGGAATTTGACCATCTCGCCAAGCTCGATGATGAATGGCGCGACTACATGGCGCAGAGCAGCGCCTACAGCCATCGCTCCGCCCAGGCGGATGAAAAGCGCCGCCAGTTTTTCTTCGACTCGCTGGTGGAAGGCGAGACGCTCCAGCAACATCTGCTCGACCAGTTGCGCGGCGAGCAGTGGAACACCGCCGACCGGCGGACGGCGGAACTGATCATCGGCAACATCGACGAAACCGGGTTTCTCCAGTCGTCGCTGGAGGAGATGGCGCAAAACACCGGGCTGGAGGAAAAGGCGATCGCCCGGGTGCTCGCCCGGGTGCAGGAGTTTCACCCCGTCGGCGTGGCGGCGCGGGATTTGAAGGAGTGCCTTCTGATCCAGCTCCGGCGGCTGGGCAAGGAGGGGAGCATTGAGGAAAAGATCGTCCGCTCCCACCTCGAAGACCTCGGCAAACGCCGGTTTCCGGAGATCGCCCGCCGCCTCGGGACGACCGTCGAGCAGGTGCAGAAATCGGCCAACTTCATCGCCACGCTCGATCCCCGGCCCGGCCAGCTTTTCACCGCCGATCCCAACCACTACGTCCTGCCCGACGTGAGCGTCGAAAAGATCGGCGGCGAGTGGCAGATCTCGCTCAATGGCGAGCAGATCCCCCACCTGCGCATCTCCAACACCTATAAGGATCTGATGGCGAAGGATGGCAACCCGTCGGAAGTGCGCGACTACATCCGCGAAAAGATCCGCAGCGGGAAGTTCCTGATCAAGAGCATCCACCAGCGCCAGCAGACCATCTCCAATATCGCCCGCGAGATCGTCGCCCGGCAGAAGGCGTTTTTCGAAGAAGGGCCGACCGCCCTCCAGCCGATGACGATGGTGCTGATCGCCGACGCCGTCGGGGTCCATGAGACGACGGTAAGCCGGGCGATCTCCGGCAAGTATATGGCGACGCCGTGGGGCGTTTACGAAATGAAATACTTCTTCACGCCGGGCTACCAGACTTCCGACGGCGTCCAGATGAGCAACACCAGCGTCAAAAACGCCATCTCCGAACTGGTGCGCCAGGAATCGCCGAAAAACCCGCTCTCAGACAAGGAGATCGTCGACATCCTCACCGAACGCGGCATCCCGATCGCCCGCCGCACCGTCGCCAAGTACCGCGCGGAACTCGGCATCCTGCCGAGCACGATGCGGCGGACGTTTTAGAGCCCGGGAGCCGGGGGTGTGATTAAAAGTGGTGCAGATAAGAAGCAACCTGAAGGGTTGCTCAAGCGGGGCAGCCGGGGGTAAGCGCGAGAGCGCGCCACCCCCGGAGAACCCGGTGGGAGAGAAATCGACCCTGAAAGGGTCGCAGCGGATCG
>DATMFV010000135.1:0-70567 GCA_035555975.1 Chthoniobacteraceae bacterium | reverse complement strand
CCTCCCGTTTTGGCGACTCCGGCGACGAGGAGGAAGGCGGTTTCGTCAGCCGGCCTTCACAGACACACGCCTGGAACAACAACAACAGCAACGACGACGATCTCCCGCTGCCGACGCGCACCGCGACCGACCCCTACAGCCCGAACCCGACCGCCTCGCAAACCCCTGCGGAACCCGAGCCGGTGAAGCTCGTCGGGCTGGAACGCCGGTACTGGCCGCAGCAGGTCCGCCTGCTCAAGGCGACCGTTTTCCCGGTGGTCTTCAATGGTGAAGAGGTCGGTTCGGCATCGCTGCCCGTCGGGGCGACCGTCGTGCTGGCGGCGATCTCCAGTGAAGAAAAGATCGTCGTCCAGAACGGCCAGGCTTCGCTGGAAATCGCCGTGGCGGATACCGATCTCGTCGACCGGGTGCGCGTGTTGCAGCGGGTGGCCGGTGATCCGGCTCCCACCCCGGCTTCCGCCCCGCGTTCCGGCGGCTGGGACCCGAGGGCGCACAACCCGCAACATTCGGAACGGTAACGGCTGGCCTTATTCCACCGCCTCAAGCGCGGGGAGTTTCTGTTTGAGCGTCAGGAGCGGTTCGAAAAGATCGCCGTTTTCCTCGACCCGCTGGAGGAGGGCTGCGGCTTCGAAAACGAGAGGCTTGCTCGTCTTCCTTCCGATGGCGTCGGCCAGCTCCTCCCAGGTGACCGGCGTGGAGACGGTCGGATGTTCCCGGGCGCGGAGGGAGTAGACGCTGACCGTTGTTTTCTTGGAACTGTTCTGGCTCCAGTCGATGAAGACCTTCCCTTTGCGCTTCTCCTTTTTCATTTCCGAAACAATGTTTTTGGGGAAGCGCCCGGCGAGCAGCAGGGCGACTGCCCTGGCAAACGCCCCGGTCTTCTCGTAATCGGTCGCGGTGTTGAGCGGGACGGCGATCTGCAACCCCTTGGAGCCGGAGGTCTTGGCAAACGAACGGAGGCCGAGGTTTTCAAAAAGCTCGCGAATCCGGAGCGCGACACGGGCGCAGTCGAGCAGGTTGGCGGGAGGGCCGGGGTCGAGGTCAAAGACGAGTTGCGTCGGGCGCTCCAGCGAAGCGGCCCGGTGAAGGAAAGGGTGCAGTTCCAGGTTGGCGAGGTTGGTCACCCAGAGCAGGGAGGGGAGGTCGTTGAGGAGGAGGTAGTCGATACAGCCGTCGGTTTTCGGGACGGTGACCGTCTTGACCCACGAAGGGGCGTGCGAGGGGCATTGTTTTTCGTAAAAGAAGAAGGCTTCCACGCCGTCCGGGTAGCGCTTGAGGGTGACGGGACGGTTCTTCAGGTGCGGCAGCAACACCGGCGCGATACGGAGGTAATAGGCGAGCACGTCGCCCTTGGTAAAACCGGTTTTGGGATAGAACACCTTGTCGAGGTTGCTCACCTCGACCGTTTTGCCGCCGACCTTGAGCGTCTGTTTCGTGGTCATGGAAGGTCAGAGAGGTGGGTGGTTTCGCGCGTGACCCTTTCGGGTTCCTTGTCATCCCTCAGGCCGAGGTAGACCGGGTGGCGCAAGCGCCCGTCGTGGGTCCATTCGGTAAAGCGGATCTGGGCGATGAGCCGGGGGGCGATCCAGCGGCACGCGGCCAGCTCGGCGCGGGTGAAACCCTGTCCGTAGCGACCCTTGCCGACCGGCGGCGGAGGGTCAAAGGCGGGGGCATCCTGTCGGAGCGCCTTCATGCGGCGGTGGAGATCGCGCAAGGTTTTTTCATTGAACCCGGTGCCGACTTTCCCGCAGTAGCGAAGCTTCCCCTCTTCGTAAACGCCGGCCAGCAAGGCTCCAAACGCCGTCCTCGAACCGTGCGGAGGGGTGTAGCCGCCGATGACAAACTCCTGTTCGTTGATCACCTTGAGCTTGATCCACGCCCCGCTGCGCCGCCCCGGTTCGTAGGGAGAGCCGACCTGTTTGCCGATCACCCCTTCGAGCCCGAGTTCGCGGACCTTGGCGAGCACCGCTTCGGCGTCGCTCCCGAGCGAGGCGCCAAACCGGAGCGGGTCCGGAGCCCCGGCAAGGAGCGCCCGCAGCTTCTCCTTGCGTTCTTCCAGAGGGAGATCGTAGAGCTGGCGGCCCTTGAGGCACGGGAGATCAAAGAGGTAGTAGCAGAGCGGCGGCCGCTTTTCCTCCAGCGCCTGGAGCAGGGCAAAGGAGGGGCGGCCTTTTGCATCCAGTGCGACGACTTCGCCATCAAGCACCGTTTTTTTGAGTTTGAGCCGCCGGAGCGCTGCGGCGACCTTGGGAAAGCGCGCGGTCAGCCCCTTTTCATTGCGGGAAAGGAGTTCCACCCGGTCGCCATCCGCACAGGCGATGACCCGGTAGCCGTCGAGCTTGAGTTCGTAGCTCCATTTCCCCCGGGCGGGAGGCTCGTCGAGCGGTTTGGCGAGCATCGGTGCGACAAACGGTACGGCGGGGTCGGGCGTGGTCGTCGGGGCGGCGGCGATCTCGTCCACGGTTTTCCCGCTGGCGACCGAGCGCGCCTCGGCGCTGCCGGAAAGGGCGGGGTGATCGTCGCCCCCGCGGATCAAAAGCCACTGGTTTTCCCCCTCCCGGAAGCGGACGAGGTACCATTCGCCGTGCAGCTTCTCTCCATGGAGCGTGAAGTGGAGCTTCCCCTCCTTGAGGTCCTGAAGCGGGCGACGGGTGGCGGGGGTAAACGTGCCGCGATCCCAGAGCTGCACGGTCCCGCCGCCATACTCGCCCTTGGGGATGGTCCCTTCAAACTCCAGGTAGGCGAGCGGGTGGTCCTCCACCTTCACGGCGAGCCGTTTTTCCGCATGGCGCAGCGGAATCCCCTTTGGCACGGCCCACGAGACGAGCGCCCCGCCGAGTTCCAGGCGGAGGTCGAAGTGGAGGCGGCTCGCCGCGTGTTTCTGAACGGAAAAACGGCGTTCCTTGCGGTGCGAAGGAGCGGGCTTGCCGGGCGACGGCTCGGCGGTTTTCGAAAAGTCGCGTTTCCGGCGGTATTCCTTCAGGGCCATCGGTGGGGAGAGGGGGGATCACGCGGCCTTCTTCGGTTTGCCGCGCGGTTTCGGGGTTTTCTTCGCCGTTTTCTTGTGGTTGGCCGCCGGTTTCTTCTGGTTGAGGCTTTGTTCCAGGATGGCGACGAGGTCGATCACCTTGCCGCCGCCGGCCGGTCGTGCCGCCGGTTGGGGCGTTTCGGCGGGCCCCCCGGCGATCTTTTCCTCAATCATCTCTTCGAGCGCTTCGCGGTAGTCGTCCTTGTACGCTTCGGGGTCCCACTTTTCGCTCATCGTCTCGATCAGCGTCCTGGCCATGCTCATCTCCTTCTGGTTGGTCCCCGTATCCTTCGGCTGCTTGAACTCGCTGGTGGCGAGGAGTTCGGAGGGGAAGTGCATCAGCTCCAGCATGAGCGAATCGTCCTGCGGTTTGACGGCGGCGAGATGCTGGCGCGTGCGGATGACCACCTTGGCGATACCGATCTTCCCGGTCCCCCGGAGGGCGTCGCGCAGCAGGACGTAGGGGCGGTCGCCCCCTTTCTGCGCCTCCATATAGTACGGTTTATAGAAAAAGAGAGGGTTGACCTCCTCCTGCGTGACAAACGAGAGGATGTCGACCGTCTTGGTCGCCTCGATGTCCACCCGCTGGAAATCCTCGTCCTTGAGGACGACGAACTTTCCTTTCTCGTACTCGTACCCTTTGACGATCTCCTCCCATGGCACCTCCTTGCCGTCGCTTTCGGCCACCCGTTTGTAATTGACGGGGCTCAGGTCCGACTTGCGCAGGAGCCGGAATTTCAACTCCTCCCGCCGGGTGGCGGGGTAGAGGGCGATCGGGATATGGACCAGCCCGAAACTGATGGAACCTTTCCAGATGGCGCGCATGGGAAGAGACAAAGCCGACACGAAGTTATGTGTGAAGCGGTCCTGATAAAGACCCTTCACCCGCAAAGGTATCGGCCTGCATCCGCCCGCAGGCTGGCTTTTTTTGGGGAAGTAACTGCCCTTACCGGCTCCTCGCGCGGACCTGGAGGGTCATGGTTGCCGCATAGGCGGTCCCGTCCGAATACCCTTCGCCGGTCTCCTCCGGCGCGCCCTGGTGGGCGACGATGAGATAGAAATTCGGCTTTCTCAGGGTAAAGGCGGCGTCGCCGTTCGCGTCGGTGCGGGCTTCATAGGCGCGGTCAAATTCCCCTTTGAGGACAACGCCCCGGGGGATGCATGAGACGACCGTATCCGCCAGCGGCTGCCCCTTGTAGAGGAGCCGGACACGAAAGGTATCGCCGGTTTCGAGCCGGACCGGATCGGAGAGAGGGACCATTTCCAGCGGATCACCATACGCCCGGGCAAACCAGGGGCCGTCATCAGCCGGTGCGCCGGGTTGTTCCGCCACGAAAAACGCCTTTCCGCTCCGGATGACCCGCTTGGGCGCATAGTGCATGATCGCCTCGAACGTATGGAGCACGGTGTGCGGTCCGGCCTGCCTGGGGGTGATCTGGACGCTTAAAAAACCTTCCTTTTCGGCCAGCCCGTTGTCGATGAGCGAGCTTTTGAGGTCGCGCGTCCGGCCGTGGGGAGAGACGAGGGCGAGCGTCGTCCCCTCGAGCGGGAGTTTGCTGGCGAGTTTGAAATCGCGGTGGTCGTTGCCGTGGTTGCCGAGCATGAGGCTCGCATAGACCGGCTGGTTTTTTTCGGTTCGGACGGTGTTGATTTCCACCCAACTGTCGTGCGCCGCGAGCGGCAGGGTCAGCAGAAGGCTCCAGAGAACGAAAAGCGATTTCACAGCCGCCAGAATGAAGTGCCGGGGCGCGGGTTGGCAAGACCGGCTTTGTAGGGTGGCTGAATTTTTCAGGCGCTCAACTGCCCCTGCTGGAGCACCGGGAGAGGGGGGATCTCTTCGCCCCTGATCCGTTTCCACAGAAGCTCTTCCAGGTGGACGGCAGTGTCCGAACTGGAAAACTCATACCGGATCACCGGAAGCGCGTAGTGGTGTTCGATGCCGGTCGTCGCACGAACGATCATCATCATCTGTTCGGGGACGGCGATCTGGTTTTTAAGCAGGCTCATGCTGACGGCGCGCGCCACGATGTCGTCCATGATAAGCAACGCATCGGGCTGGCGCGTCGGGTCGGCCTTCCACGTGGCGACGAGCGCCTCCATCGCCTCGAAAGCATCTTTTTCGATGTGCATCCCCCGTTTCTGGAGAGGGGTATCCACATATTCGATGGCAAGGTCCTGCCCGACTCCGGCTGCCACGGCTTTGTCGATCGCTTTTTTGAGGCCGCGCAGATCTCCGGGAAACCAGAACGCGGCGAGCTTCCTGCGCCCCTCCTGCTCCACTCTTTGAAGCACTTCCCGCACGAGCGTGTCGATGTCGTAGATAATATCGGAGCGAAAAGCGTTGCCGACACGCACCTTTGGCAGCGGGCTTTCGGCGATCTCCGCCGGTTCCTCCTTTCCAATGGCGAGCAGGATCAATCCCTTGAACTCGTAGTAACGTTGATCAAGCTTGAAGGTTTCAAGCGGGTGGTACTCCTGCGCCGCGGAGACGCTGTAGGGGTGTACGCCGTCGTAAATTCTCGTGGAGAGCCCGTAGCGGTTGAAGCGGGACTCCAGCGCGGTGCAAAGAGCCCGCTGATAGTGGGCCGTTTCGTCGGAGAGACTCGGCCCGATGATCAGGCCGATGACGCCCCGCTCGCGCCGGTCGAGCACGACCGTTCCCGAGCGCTGGCTGCGCCCCACGAGCCCTGCGGCTGCGAGACCGCGCATGGCGGACTGAACCGTCGTGGCGCTCGTCCCCCAGAGGCGGGCCAGCTCCCGGCTGTTGGGGAGCAGCGTCCCGGGCGTCAGTTTCCCGGAGAGAAT
This sequence comes from Chthoniobacteraceae bacterium, assembly GCA_035555975.1. Classification (GTDB taxonomy): domain Bacteria; phylum Verrucomicrobiota; class Verrucomicrobiia; order Chthoniobacterales; family Chthoniobacteraceae; genus DATMFV01. The sequence continues at coordinate 64,734 of DATMFV010000135.1, read as the reverse complement.
CTGCTCGGTGTAGTGTCGTTCGATCCGCAGGACGGAAGGGATGCCGGGGGCTGGAGGTGAGTGGATCATCGGAAAGGGGCGAGAGCGTCAACGCCTGGGAGGGTCGCGCCCATTTCATGGACCCGCCCGCAAGCACCCAACCGCACGCGCTTTACCGTTTTGCCTGAAGCGCCGGAAAATCGCCACAAAACTTTTGACAAAGCAAAATAAATTACTGTATTTTACTGAAACCAAGCACACCAGCCAGCGCGTGCTTCCGTTGCGAGCCGCCGCAGGAATTCCTATCCCAAATGAAAGTCTCCCTCCCCATTTTGACCGCCGCCCTCGTCCTCAGCCTCCCGAGCGTGCATCGGGCGGACACCCTGCAACTTCTCGAACCGGGAAACTGGAGCGACCCGCTCATCTGGTCCGGCCCGACCACGCCGGTGGACGACCCTGCCGAACACTCGCTGGTGACGGAGGCGGACCTCCCCGGCGGACAGCTCCTGCTCAACGAAGGCCCCGGCACCTATCGCTTCATCAGCGCCACCTTCGGGCACGCCAGTTCGCTCGTCTTGAGAAACTCGACCGACTTTAGCAAAAACAACGTGACCCTTGCCGTGGAGCAGGACTTCGTCATGAACGGAAGCGGCAATGTCGGGTTCTCCTGGAACACCAACGGGACCATTTACGTCACCATCGGCGGCGACCTCATCATCAACGACGGGAGTGTCCGCATCGGCACCTCCTCCGCCTATGCCCAGCGGTTGACCGTCTCGGGGAGTACGGTGATCAACAAAGGGCTTCTGAGCATGAGAAACGGGAGCCGGGGATCGACCGCTTCGCCGGTCCGCCTCGGGCGTACCACCGTGGGCGCGGAAGGGCATCTGGAGCTTTATACCGGCGGCAACAACTCCACGATTGAGGAGTTTTTTCAGGTGCAGGCTTTCAATGGCGCGGGAACCGTTTCGGTCCGCAACACCACCGGGACGCTCTACTCCGGCACGCTGATCCTCGACACCGCCGACGAGGCGAATCTCTTTTCCGGGGTGATCACCGAGGAACTCAACGCCCAATTGCGCCTCGTCAAACGCAACACCGGCGCAGTGGTGCTTTCCGGGGAGAACAGCTACTCGGGCGGGACCGATGTGGAGGAAGGGCATCTCACCGCCGCGCACCAACGGGCGCTCGGCACCGGGGAGGCCACTGTTTCCGGGGGTGGACGGCTGACGATCGCCTCCGGCGTGAACCTCGGAAATGCCGTGACGCTCGATGGCGGGACGCTGGAAGCCGTCGGCAACCTCGCGGGCAGCGGGGCGGCGTTGGGGTTCGGAGCCAATGGCGGGCGGATCGAGGGCAACGGCCGACTGGATGTTGCGGTGGCGTTCGACGACCGCAACCAGGTCATCGCAGCCGCCGACGGGCTGGCCCGGCAAACCTATGGAGGCGACCAGTCGTGGCAGGCGCTCACCTATGAATGGGGCCTCAATACATGGGAGGAGACCCTCCCCGGTCCGGACGCCTTTTCCAGCCTCGTCACCGTGGAGGGGGAACTTGATCTCACCGGCGGCGACGCGTTTGTCCTTGCTCTTAGAAGTTTTTCGGGAGAGGAGGCCGGGGCGCTTGCCGGCTTCGCCGAAGAGGATCGCTCCTGGACCATTCTGACCGCCGGGGATGGCATCGCCGGGTTTGATGCCGCGCTCTGGACCCTTGACCCGACCGCCTTTGTCAATTCCTTTCAGGGAAGCTGGACGCTCGGCCTTTCCGGCAACGACCTGGTATTGAGCTACCATGCCATCCCGGAACCGGGAACCTGGGCCTTGCTGGCCCTCGGGTGGTCGGGCATTCTGCTCTTGCGGCGGCGGCGAAACTGAGGCGGATTAAGGGTCTCTTTCTTCCCCTATGAACATCCATCATCGCTTTTCAGCCCGGCACGGTTTCACACTGGTGGAACTGCTGGTCGCCATCGCCCTCATTGCCTTTCTCGGTGTGCTGGTATTTTCGTTTTCCGGACGGATCAGGGTCACGTCGGATCGCATGAAGTGTACCGGCAATCTGCGGCAGATCTTTGTCCTGATGCAGGCCTATCTGGACGATCACAACGGGCATTTCCCGGTTGCCGCCGAAGAATTGCGAAACGCCGCCGGGGAAAAGATCGGCGTGCGGGAGTTCTGGGGAGGCAAGCTCGTCAAGCATTCCGGCGTCAGTGATTACCGCTGCTTTGTCTGCCCGGCGTTGAACCCGGCGGAGGTTCACCGGGATTTGCTGACCAGCCGCCGGGGCAACGATTTCGCCTTTGCCTATGTCTCGTACGCGATCAACCGCCACGGGCTCTCCCCCAGCATCAGTGATGAACGGGGCGGGGCCAATTCGCGGAGGATCACCGAGCCCTCTAAAGTCCTGATGCTGGTCGATTACGACAGCAAGTCGCAGCCGAATCTCGGCTGGCACCTGGTTTCCCGCGACGTCATGGCGGCGGGCTGGGAGTATAACGCCGCGCGCCATGGCGGCGCAGTCAATGCCTTGTTCTGCGACGGGCATGTCGAGCTGATTTCCTCACTGGAAACCTTGAAGGGAAAGAGCGCATCGGGCGCACCCTGGTTTGAAAAGCAATTTTACTAGGAATGGCAAAGATGATCCAGCGAATGGCGTTGAGCCTGGCCATCGTCATGGCGCTGCCGGCCGGAACAAAGGCAGGCGGCCCTGACACCCCGGACGCCCGGCGACAAGAGGCCCTTCACGCCGACCCGCACGACCGTGCGGCGCACGAAAGGTTGCTCGCACTCAGCCGCGACCCGGACGCGATGGTCCGCCGGGCCGCCGTACGGACGTTGGCAAAAGAGGGCGCGGCCGCTCTGCCCGCTCTCCGGGAAATTTTTGGAAGCGACCGCGACCCGTTGGTCCGCCGCACCATCCTGCGGCTTGCCGCGCCCCTCACCACGGGGGCGGATCTCCACGCATGGTTGACCGCGGGGGAGGCCGACGAAAGCGATCTCGTACGGACGGCGGCGATCGGGATTGCGACCGCGATCGCACCCCGGGGGCCGGAGATCACCGCCCTGCTGGAGAAGGGGCGGGGGGATGCTTCCCACCGGGTCAGCCGATTGGCAGCCAACGCCCTCTGGAACTTCAGGGAGGAGGTCTCTTCCTTCCGTGACCGGCCCGAATACCGCGACCTCCCTCTCCAAACGGTGCAGCGGATCGCGCTCCCGGCGGAGGGGTGGCGTTTTGCGCACGACGCGTCGCTCGACGGGCATCTCAAGGGGTGGATGAACCCCGCATTTGACGACACCGGGTGGGGGGCGATCGGGATCGGGCGTTCCTGGCAGGAGGCGGGGTATCGCCATGAAGGGTGCGGATGGTATCGGGTCGGGTTTGACCTCCCGGAACGGATGCCCCAAAGCGGGGTCGATCTCGTCTTTGAAGCGGTCGATGAAAGTGCCTGGATCTGGCTCAACGGGGTATTCCTCGGCGGGCACGACCTGGGAGCGGCGGGGTACGACCGGATGTTCGCGGTCGATACCCGCGATCTTCTCAAATGGGGGGAACAGAACGTTCTCGTGGTGCGGGTCCTCAAACCGGTCGGCGGGCATGCCGGGATCTGGAAACCTGTTTACCTGGAAGTTTTAAAGAGCGATGAACATCTGTTTTGACCGGCTTAAAGCCGCGGCGCTGGCGTTGCTGCTGGCCGCGGCCCCATCCCCGGTTTTTGCGCAAACCCGACCGTTGACACCCGAAGAAGCCGAAGGGCCGGAGGTGCTGGCCTGCTGGGTGTTTGACCCGGCGGCGCCGGAGGCCGACTCGTCGCCGGGGGGGCACACCCTCTCGCTTCGGGGAAAGGATACCCGCCTTGTGAACGACGAACGGTGGAAAGGCGCGCTGGAGATCGGCTCCGGAAATGAACCGGGCGACCGTCGCCAGGGGGCGTCGGCGGGAAATGCGCCCGATCTTTCGCCCGCCGGGGCCTTCACTCTGGAGCTTTGGATTCAACCCGCAGAAGCGCTCTTCGGCACGACCCGTGCCGTCCTGCTCGACAAGAAGTATCTCTTCGGAACCCATCCCGAAGGCAACAGCGACTATATGCTGAGCCTCGTCGCGAACCCGAAAGGGGGGTGGCGGCTGGAGGCGGAACTCGGCTTTGAAGGCCAATCCGCCACGATGCGGTCCGCCTTCTTCAACCCCGAGCCCGGGGAATGGATGCAGGTCGCCTTTACCTATGACGGCAAGGGGAAGGGGGCGTTCTTCCTCAATGGGAACCCGTGGGGCGAGCGACTGCTGGAAGGGCGCGGCCCGATCCACCCGGGAGAACGGCCCCTGATCATCGGCGACCGGGTGGGGAGCGTCAGCCACCGGTTTCATGGCAGGATCGCACAGGTGCGGATTTCGTCGACCGTCCGGGAGATGCACCCTTCGGAGATGGCGATTCTCCGACTCTCGGGAGAGCGGACCGCTTTCCGCCGGATGGAGCAGAAGCCGCACCTCAAAGTGGAAGTGACCAACCCCGGGGCAAAGCCGTTGGGCGGCACCCGGCTTGCCTGGGAAAACGGCGAGGCGGCCGTGCCGGAGATCGGCCCGCGAAAATCGGCGGAGGTGGAGATCCCCGTCGATGCCACAAGGAAGCCGGGAACCTACCGGACGGAGTTGACGCTGCTCTCGCCGCAAGGGCGGGCGTTGGGCAAGCCGTTGGCGATCACGTGGGATCTGCTCCCGCGTCCCGTTCCGGGCCGGATGCCGGTGATCCTGTGGGGGAGCGGCGATGCCGAAACCGTCAGCGACCTCGGGTTTACCCACTCCTTTGCCCTCTGGCAAACCTCGCGGGCCGACCCGGTCGCGTTTTTTGATACGGAAGGCATCCGTCAACATCGCTTAAAGCTGGATGAAATGCTCCGCGCGGGCGTGGGGGCGGTCGCACAGATCAGCCTCGGGCGTAATGCCGCGTTCCGGGAAAAGTACGCGCGCCGGAGTCGGAGCGGAAAGCGTCGACCGACGGTCAACGGCCTTTTTCCCGAAGTTCAGGCATCGGCTTTGGATCTCGGCGGTTTTCTGGCACGGCATTTTGGCGATCTGCCCGCTCTGGAGATGGCATTGATCAATACCGAGGTGCGCGATCATACCCGCCCGAGTTTTCACGAGATCGACCGGAAGGCGTTCAGGGAGGCGACGGGGAAGGAGATCCCGGCGGAGGTCGAGGCGGCCCGGGGGGTGTCGTATGAGAAGCTCCCCGGCTTCCCTCCGGACCGCCTGATTGCCGACGATCACCCGATCCTCGCCTATTACCGCTGGTTCTGGAAGGAGGGGGACGGCTGGAACCGGCTGCACTCCCTGGTGCGGGAGGGAATCCGCAAAAACGGGGGGAAAGGCATCCGGACCTGGTTTGACCCGGCGGTACGGGCTCCCTCGTTGTTCGGCAGCGGCGGGGAGGTCGACTTCATCAGCAGTTGGACTTACAGCTATCCCGACCCGCTGAAAGTCAGCCTTGCCACCGGCGAGCTTTTTGCGATGGCGGAGGGGAAACCCGGCCAGAAGGTCATGACGATGACCCAGGCCATCTGGTATCGCCACCGCACCGCGCCGCTCCCCGGAGACGCAACCTTCGAGCCGACGGGGGAACCGGCACGCTGGGAGAAGGAGAACGCCGACGCGAGGTTCATCACCATGGCCCCCGATCACCTCACCCAATCGTTCTGGCACATGCTGGCCGAGCCGGTCGCGGGGGTCATGCTGCACGGCTGGGGATCGCTGACCGGCAAAAGCCGGGGGAGCTATATCATGACCCATCCGGAAACCCGGCAGCGCCTCAAACATCTGGTGAAGGAGGTCGTCGAGCCGCTCGGTCCGATGTTGATGCAGGTGCCCGACGCACCCCGCAACGTCGCTTTTCTGGAGAGCTTCACCTCGCAGATGTTCGCCGGGCGCGGCACCTATGGATGGGGAACCGGGTGGGGGAGCGATTCCTATCTGATGGCCCGTTACGCCGGGCTCGACCCCCGTATCGTTTTTGAGGAGACGCTTGCCGAAAAAGGGTTGGCGGGTGTTTCGATCCTGTTCGTCACCGATTGCGATGTGCTGACCCGCGGGATGGCAAAAACGATTCTGGCGTTTCAGGAGCGGGGCGGGATCGTCATTGGCGATGAAAACCTGGCCCCCGGCATTCAGCCCGATGTGTTGGTGGAAAGCTTCCGCCGAACCGGGCGCGCCGACGAGGACAAGGCGAGCCTGCTCGCCAGGGCGGCCGCGTTGAAAAAGGAGATCGCCGCTTTCCATGCGCCGCCGGTTTCAAGCGACAACCCGGAGGTGCTGCTGAAACTGCGCGGGAAAGGGGAGTATCTCTTTGCCGTGAACGACCACCGGAAGTTTGGCCATTACGTCGGCAGACACCGGCTTGTGATGGAGGAGGGGGTGGCTTCCAGGGCGACCATCCGCTGGAAAACGCCCGGGCGGGTGGTCTACGATCTCGTCCGGAGGCAACCGGTCGCCGTCACCCGTCTGGAGGGAGGGGAACTGACCTTTCCCCTGGAGTTGCCGGGCGGGGGCGGTGCCCTGCTTCTGGCGCTGGAACGCCCGGTCGGCGGGATCGGCATCGCCGTTCCAGAGGAAGCGAAACGGGGGGAGTCGGTGCGCGTGACCGTAACCGTGAAGGGGGAGGACGGGGAGGCCATTACCGCCAACGTGCCGGTAGAGATCAGGATTTTTGACAGCAAGGGAGAACCGGCGGAGCGGAGCGGCCATTATGGTGCGGCGCGTGGGAAGGTGGAGCTAACGCTCGACCTCGCCCTCAACGACGAACCGGGCCGGTGGCAGATCGTGGCGACCGAAGGATTGACCGGTCGCCGCCGGGCCGCCACGCTGGAAGTTCGCTGATCAATCACGCCGCCTTCGGGTCAAACGCCCGCCGCAACGAATCGCCCAGGAGGTTGAGCGCGAGGACGAGGATGAAGAGCGCACCGGCGGCGGCGCTGACGGTCCACCAGACCATCGGGTCGCGGCTCAGTTCCATCCGGGCGGAGTCGATCATCGCACCCCAGCTCGCCGTGCCGACCGGTGCGCCGACGCCGAGGTAGCTCAAAATGGACTCCGCCATGACCAGCCCGGAAAAGCCGAGGACCGCGTTGATCATGATCAGGTGCGAGACGTTGGGGAGGATGTGGAAAAACATGATCTTCCAATGGCTCTGCCCCAGCGCCCGCGCGGCTTCGACATAGGGGCGGGCAGCCTGCCGGAACGTCTCCCCGCGCACCAGGCGGCAGAGGCCGATCCAGGCGGTCAGGCTCAACGCCACCGCCATGTTGCCCAGACCCTTGCCGAGAATCATCAGGATCGAGATCAGCATCAGGATGCCGGGGATCGAAGCCAGCGTGCTGTAAAGGTACTGGACGAGATCATCGACCCGGCCCCGGTGATACCCGGCGAGGATGCCCAGAAGTGCGCCGATCGGGATATAGATCGCGCTGGTAAGCCCGCCGATGATCAGCGCGGTGCGGCACCCTTTGAGGGTCTGGAGAAGGACATCCTTGCCGATCAGGTCGGTCCCGAAAAGGTGCCGCCCGTTGAGCGGTTGCGGGTCGCGTTCGTTGTAGGTGGTCGAGGCGAGGGGAGCGCTGTAACCGCTCTCTTCGGGGACGTTGCGGAAGAAATAGTCGAGAACGCTTTCGTCGCGCGAGACGCGCAGACAGTCGAGCAGGCCGATGCCGAGGTTGAGCGCGACCAGCAGCGCGCAGGCGACGCCGACGCGGTCGCGCCGGAAACGTTTCATGGCCCGGCGCGAACGTTCCGTGCGCAGGTAGGCGCGCAGGAGGACGATCGCCGCGACGGCGACGGCGAGGAGGAGCAGGTTGGAAAGCCAGACAGACATGGGGAAGGGAAAGGTTCTTTTTCTTTTATTCCAGGCGGATGCGCGGGTCCGCCAGCGCGTAGCAGAGATCAGTCAACAGCAGCCCGAACAGGAAGAGGAGCGAGCCGACGTAGACGTTGGCACGGATCAGGGAAAAGTCCGAAGTGGTGATCGCGTCGACCACCATGCTGCCCAGCCCCGGGATGCCGAAGAAGTTTTCAATGACCAACGTCCCCATGATCAAAAACGGCAGCGAGGCGACCACCAGGGTGATGATCGAGATCATCCCGTTTTTGAGCACGTGAACCAGGAGCACGCGGGCGCTGGAGGCTCCCTTTGCCTGTGCGGTGCGGATGTAGTCGGCCCGGACCTCCTCCAGAAAGATCGTCCGGTAAAGGCGGAGGTCGCCGCCGATCCCGCTGATGACCATGATGACGACCGGCAGCGCGATAAAGCGGACGGTGGAAAACCCTTCAAAGTCGAAACCGAACGCGGGAAAGTAGTTGAAGAGATTGGCGGCGACCCATTGGCCGAAGATGACATAGACGGTGATCGGGATGCTCATCGTGGCGACGGCGAGGATGACCCCCCAGAGGTCGATCTTTGAATCGCGCACAAAGACGAGCAGCAGCGAAAGGCCGAGCGCCAGGGTGAGCCCCACGGCAAACGCGGGCAGCGTGATCAAAAGCGACGGGAGGATGCCGCGTCGCAGCATGTTGACGACCGGTTCGCCCGTGGCATCGGAGACGCCGAGATCAAAGACCGCCATCCGCCGCAGGCTGTCGAAAAACTGCGAATCAAGGAGGTTTTTGCCCGGTTCGCGATTGAGGAAGAGCGGCTTGTCGTAACCGCGGTTGTGCAGCCAGTTTTCGATCGCCTGCGGCGAAGCCTTCGGCCCAAGAATATTGAGCGCCATCTGCTCCGGCTTGTTGACGATGTTGAAAAGCAGGAAGGTAAAGATCATGACCCCGAGCAGGATCGGGATCATGTAAAGGAGGCGGCGGATCAGGTAGACAAACATGGGGAGTTTTTCCGGAGTGGTCGGCAGCGGTTACAGGTTACGCCGTCGGGCGAGTTTCACGCAACCGCCGACAAAAACGACGAGCAGCCCCGCCAGCGTCCAGACCGGCCACCACGGGGTGCGGTTGAGTTCCAGCCTGCGTTCGGCGCGCAGGTTCTGGTCGATGATCTGATACTTCATCCCGCCTCCGCCGGCGAGCATGGCGTTGGAGGAGATGTAAGGGACCCACGGCTGGCTCAGGCTGAAGATGACCGGGTGTCCCATGAAGACGACCGGCGTCTCTTCGACCAGAATCCGGTTCATCTTTTCGATGATGGCGAGCCGTTCGGGGCCGTTCTCCATGGTCGACATTTTTTCAAAGAGCGCGTCAAACTCCGGGTTCGAGAAACGGGCGCTGTTCGGGCCCGCCGGGGGAAGGTTCTTACTATAGAAGAGGAAAAAGAAGTTCGAGGGGTCGGGGTAATCGGCGTGCCACCCGGAGCCGGTGTTCATCTGGAAGAGGCCGCGCTGCTGGCGGTCCTGGAAACGGGCCCAGGTGTTTTCCTCGATCTCGCACCGGATGCCGAGTTGTTCGATCTGCGTCTTGTCAAACTCCGCCCGGCGGCGGGAGGCGGAATCGGGCGCGATGACGTCGAGCTTGAGCACCAGCGGCTGGCCTGTCGCCGGGTCGATCGCGTCGGGGTAACCGGCTTCGGCGAGGAGTTGTTTCGCCTTTTCGAGATCAAAGACGCGGTATGGGTTGCGGAAATCGGGGTCGTAGCCGATCAGGCCCGGCGGGAGGAGTTGTTCGCTCTTGAGGTCGATGCCGTTGCGGAAGATTTCGTTGGCGCGGTCTTCGTCGTACGCCATGGAGATCGCCTGTCGCAGCTTCTTGTTTTTGCCGACCACCGGGTCCTCCATGTTGAACTGGAGGTAATAGGTCGTCGGGTCGACATCGCGGTAGAGGCGGATGCCCTGTTCCTCGAATTTTTTGGAGAGCCCCTGGGTGTTGGTGATGACGGTGTTGAAGACATCCTTGCTCACCCCGGAACGGTCGAGGTACCCCTGCCGGAAGAGGAGCCACGCCGGAACGGCCTCGCGGATGATGGCGAGCTGGACTTCATCGACCAGCGGCAGCGGGGCGTCGGCCAGGGGGGAGAAAAGGGCATCCCGGTCCGGGGTCCAGCCGCTGGCGGGGAAGCGGGTGGCGCGGTATTCGGGGTGGCGGATCAGGCGGATCAGCCGTTTGCGCCGCCATTCGTGCATCTTGAACGGGCCGGTGCCGACCGGGTGGAAGTTGAACGTGTCGCGTCCCTCCTTCCCGTCGTAATACTCCACCGCTTCGCGGGCGATCGGCGCGGTGAACGGCATCGCCAGCCAGTAGAGGACCTGCGGGTAGGGCCGCGTCAGGTGAATCCGGAAGGTGTGGTCGTCGATGACGGTGATCGCCCCGGTCGGTTGGCTATAGTCAAACTCCCCCTTGTCGCGCGCCTGCTCAAAGGCGCTTTGCAGGCCGACGACAAACTCCTGGAGCGTCGAAAGGACGGGGCACTCGACCTTCGGGTCGGCGATCCGCTGGAAGGTGTAGACAAAATCGTGCGCCGTCACCTCGCGTCCCTTGCCGCCGGGGAAACACGGGTCGTCATGAAAGCGGATGCCTTTTTTGAGGCGGATTTCGTACGACACCCTGCCGTCTCCATGGTCAATCCGCTTGGGCATCGCTTCGGCCAGGCATGGTTCGAGCCGGTACGGGTCGGTCGCAAACAGGTTGTACTGGAAAAGCCCCTCGTAGATCTGCGAAAGGACGGCGTTTCCGACGGTGTCATAGCTGTACTGCGGGTCGAGCGAGCGGGGGTCGGTCCCGAGGTTGCGATAGCTGACGACCCACGGCGAGCCGTCGGTCCGTTGCGTGTGGAGCGGCGCGGGGTTCGGGTTGTTGTCACATCCTGCGAGCCAGAAAAGCAGCAGCGGGAGAAAAAGAGCAGGGATGAAACTTTTTTTTCGCATGTGGCAACGTTGAAGAAAGGCTTGTTTTTGGCTCCCGGGGAGCGGGCCGGAGGGGGAGGTTGGGGAGTATCGTGGGCCGAAGCGGAAGAATCAACCCGGTTTCATCAGCGGGAGCCGCTTTTTACGGGAAAAAGCGCCGGGGGCTTCTCGGGCGATTTCCGGGGGCGGCCTTCGTTTTACGCTTCACTCCCTCAACGGTTTGTGGTTAAAAACGGCTGCGCATGACTTTCCGCCCAGTTGTTTCCCGTTTGGTGGCCATCGTGATCGGTGCCTCTTCGTTTGGCATGGCTCCTTCTCTTTTCGCGGCGCCCGGTGGCGGGGTGGCGGAGGTTTTGATCAGCGTGGCCGAACAGCGGCTCAAGGTTTTGTACAATGGAACGGCGGTCGCGTCGTACCCGATTTCGACCTCGCGTTTCGGCCTGGGCGACGCCCCGCGCAGTTACAAGACGCCGCTCGGCGCGTTCAGCATCTGCTCCAAGGTGGGGGACAACCTGCCGCTCGGGGCGGTGCTCAAAGGGCGTCGGTTTACCGGCGAAGTGCTCGCTCCCAACGCGCCGGGCCGCGACCCGATCGTCACGCGCATCCTCCGGCTCGAAGGGCTGGAACCGCAAAATCGCCGTGCATTCCAGCGCGGTATCTACATTCACGGCACCCCGGAGGAACGGAACATCGGCAGGCCGGTGAGCTACGGTTGCATCCGGATGCGTTCGCGCGACGTGGTCGAGCTTTACAAGCAGATCCCCGTCGGGACGAAGGTTTACATCACGCCGCAACCGACCCGCAAATGGGTTCGTACGACGGCCCGCTCGAAGGCAAACCTGGCGGCGACGGAAAAATCGGCCACCCGGTCGTCGGCCATGGCCCGCTTGGAAAGCCAAAAAGGTGCGGAGACGGAAACGACGACAGCCACGACTCAAAAGAGGACAACGCTGGCCAGCGAGGCAAGGGTACGCAAGCCGTTTGCGGTGACGCTGGAGTTTTGACACATCGGGGTTACTTTTTTGAGGCCAGCCGTTTTTTGAGGTAGCTTTCCAGCGCCTTGGCATTGTTGTGTTCGGTATCGTGCGAACTGTAGAGGAGCGTGACCGTTCCTTTTTTCGCAGCGTCGAGGATCGGCTGCCACGCCTCGGGTCGTTCATTGAGTTCCGCCCGGTATCGGCGCTGGAACTCAGCCCATTTTTCGGGATCATGGTTGAACCATTTGCGCAGTTCGGTACTCGGTCCCGCCTCCTTGCACCACGCCTCCATCGCCAGCGCTTCCTTTTTCACACCGCGCGGCCAGAGCCGTTCGACCAGAAACCGGCTTCCATCCTCGTCTGAAGCCGGGTCATAGACACGTTTGGTTTGCATCATGTCAAGTTTCCTCCATTTTTCGCGGGAGCCGGAATCGGAACAAAAAACCGAGCCGTCCGACCCTCCTTTTCCTGCGAAGAAACAACGATGTTGAGCCTTTTTCCGGCCCTGAGCAATCGCGAATCGCCCCCTCCAACACCCAAAGAAACGTCAAACGACCGATTCCCCAAAAAACTCAAAGATTTTCATTGCCTCCCAACCACTCCGCGCCTATCGTCTCGCCTTCAAACTACCGGCCACCATACCGGCAGTTCCACCAAACGGAAGGGTGGCTGAGTCCGGTTTAAGGCACTCGACTCGAAATCGAACGTGGGGGAAACCTCACCGCGGGTTCGAATCCCGCCCCTTCCGCCACCCCCTCCACGCCTCTGGACTCTTTTTGCATTGCTGCACGAGGGAGAACGTAGGTTTGCCGATCTCCCCCAACTCTTGAGGGATCGCCTCAAAAATGACCGAAAAAGAGAAAGTGTCACACATGACTGTCACACATTTTCTTTTTTCGATCCATGAGTAGTTATCGGTCTTTTCTGCTGTGACCGCTTGACTTGGAATGAATGGTCAACATGAACGGAGAGGTGAGGGGGGCGAGGTTATCTCCAAGGGTTCCTTAAAAACGCTCGCTTTACATCCCAGGTCCGCCTTAACCTCGCGCGATTTGGCGCAGACCGCGACACCTTGTGATGCAAAGACTCACCCAGCAACAACTCGAATCTCATTTTTGGGAAACCGCGTGGTTTCTCAAGAAGCCGCTCCGTACTGCAGATTGTAAATTATACCCCTTTTCGCTCCCGTTCTCGAAACGCCCCTCCGATGTTCATTACGAACAGCATGGGGCCGCGCTGAAGGAGTTCGATAAAGATCGGGAATCAGCACTTTTTCTGGAGAACTGCCGCTTTCGAAGGGCCGAGAGTCGCCATTTTCGCGACGTCCGGGAAGTCGTAGTAAACGTTGAACAGACGTTCGAAGCTGCCTCTTGGGGCATTGGGCAAGCGAACCCGCATACGCTTTATGATGTAATGAGCGATGCGCACTGGACCAACAAAGGCGTCTATCGGATAGACTGCTGCGCTATTTGTGCAACATTTTTTAGCTATACCATTGAAGCACGATGCCGCTGAGGTGGATGCCCGCCTATCGACTCTATTTATGAAGAAAGGACTGTTCATATGAAAGGCGCTCAAAGGCCCGATCACCTTAGTCTTAACACTCTTGTAAACTACCTCCGCGAAGGACGTTTCGTTATACCGGATTTCCAACGGGAATTCGAATGGAAGCCTTGGGATATCCGGGAGTTAATGCGCTCAATCTTTCTTGATTACTACATCGGGAGTCTCTTGCTGTGGAAGGGTAAGACGGAGAACTTTGAAGCTTTGTCATGCGAGTCTATTTATGGTTACGAGGGTGTCGGGAAGCCGGAATATATTGTCCTTGATGGACAACAACGTCTTACAGCGATATACTACGCGTTCCTGTCGCCCGACGTGCCACTTCCCAATCGAACAAGCCGATTCTTCTATTTCGTGCATGTGGATAAATTCATGAAGGAAGAATACGACGAGGCATTCGGCTACGAAAGGCTAACTCGTCGATGGGTCAACGTTCTTTCCGATCAGGAAGCACAGTTTGCCAATCATTTATTTCCTTTCTCCATTATTGGAGCGACCGGGTGGGAGTTGCCGAACTGGGTTCAGCGTTACGAGGCGTTTTGGAAGGCGAAAGCCGAAGCTGCAGGAGGGGAGGAGGCCCAGCTCGCACAAAACCACTGCTCTAATGCCAGGGCTTTTGGTGAGCTGCTTCAGGGCATCACCGGTCAGTACCAGATCTCATATATCGAGCTCGATAAAGACCTTAAAGTGGATAAGGTTTGTGATATTTTTACGCAAATCAATAGCCGTGGCATCCGTCTCGATGTATTCGACCTCATCAATGCCTTGCTGAAGCCAAAAGGACTTCAACTCAAACAAATGTGGCGAGAAGCAGCCCCACGGCTTGAGGCGGTCGAAACCGAGAAAATGAACGTCTATATTCTTCAGGTAATGAGTATTCTCCGGCAGGGTTATTGCTCGCCGAGGTATCTTTATTTCTTATTACCAGGGCAAGAGAAGCCGGTCCGCGACCCAGACGGCACGCGACGCAAAGAAATTCTCATTTCCGATATTAGTGAGTTTGAATCGCGGTGGAATATTGCTGTCGATGCGTTGGATAGTGCACTTAAAGTCTTGAGCCACCCTCAAGAGTATGGGGCTGTCAACCCGAACTTTCTCCCATATGTTTCCATTCTGCCCGTCTTTGCGGCGCTGCGTGCTCACAGCAAAACACTCCCGGCAGTAAGGCAACTGGACGCTCGCAGGAAACTCCGGCACTGGTATTGGGCATCCGTCTTTAATAACCGTTATTCAGGCTCAGTCGAGTCTACTAGTGCTCGCGATTTTCTGGATGTAAAAGAATGGTTCCATAACGATATTTCAGAGCCTGCCTTGATTGCAGAGTTTGCACAACGCTTCCGCAATCTCGAATTGCGGAAGGAAATCAAGCGGGGTACTTCCGTTTACAACGGCATCTTCAACCTTTTGATCCTTCAAGGGGCTCGGGATTGGATGACCGGCGATGTTCCCCAATATGGCGACCTTGATGACCATCACATTGTTCCTGCTTCGTGGTGCAAGGATAATATCAACGATGCCCTCGGTAACTCGATCCTTAACCGCACGCCGCTTACCGCCAACACCAACCGACACATCATCAGGGCACGTCTCCCTTATGAATACTTGCCTGAGTTGATCACGCAGAGCGGTGAAGCCACGGTGCGCAGCATTCTCGAATCACACTTTATCTCTCCCGCAGCGTTCGACATCCTGCTCAGACCCGAGTTCGGTCCTGAAGATTTTGAGTGCTTCATCGCGGAGCGCCAACGTACTCTGCAAGAGGCGATTGAGAACCTCCTGATCAAAGAACGTCTTGACCTGTCGCCTCAGTTCCGCGATTTGGATGCGGCAACCGAGAAGGTTGAGCTCGCCCTGCGCGCAATGATCGAGAGGGTCGTCGGTACCGAGTTGTCGCAGATTCCTTTACACGTTCTGCAAAAGGTAGACGAACGGATAGCCCGGGCTACTAAAAAGAACGCATCTCTTGACGTTGAAAGATTTCAAACATTGGTCGGAAAATTGGAATATTTCGATCTTCGAGAGTTGCAGGCCACCATTGTCGGCAGGATGTCATGGCCTCTGTTTAATCACGTTTTGGCACAAAGGAGTCGCTTGGCACCAAATTCGATCAACTGGCTGAATTACGAAACGGCATCCGCCACAGTCGTACGGTAAGTGAGATTGTGCAGAAAGAGGGAGAAGCGGCTATCCTCTGGTTCAATCAGGTTCTCACCAAATAACCCACGTCTCTCGCAGGGGGGTGTGGGATGCCACTTTCAGGAGTAGCGCAAGCAAGCGGATGGTCCGGCCTCTACGTTTTCCTTGGGATTACACCGCTTGATCAAGACCCGGCGAAAGCAGCCCCTAATCATAACCCCGGTTTTTTTGTCGATGACAGCGCGTTGGTCGTCAGCGCCCGCACGATGGCAACGCTTGCCGTGGACTTTCTCGCCGGGCCGACGAAAAAAGAGGGACCGTTACCGGAAACCCGGTGATTCCGTTTCACCGCAAGGCGCGGGCATTTCCCCAGCGGGTGGCGGGCATAGGAAAAGCCATTCCGGCAGGACCGGCGGGCGTGGCGCTCACGATATTACGGGCATGATGCAATGTGAAGTCTGCGGCAACGAATACGACAAACCGCTGGAAATCTCCATCCAGGGGGAATCCCACGTTTTTGACAGCTTTGAGTGCGCCATTCAGGCCCTTGCCCCGAAGTGCGCGCATTGTGGCTGCCGGGTGATCGGGCATGGCGTGGAGGAGGAGGGGAAGGTCTACTGCTGCGCCTCCTGCGCCAGCCGCTCCCATCACCCTGCGACAACATAGCAGCGGTTTGGCGTTGGTGAGGGGAAGCTTGACACCCGTCTTTCCGGACGGGCGGGTGGCGGGCGTGGAGCGGAGTCCCATGCCGGGGGCCGCCGCCCTTTCGTGTTTTTAAACCGACCGGTCGCGCGGCAGGGTCCAGGCGGAGGGGTGGGGGTCGAAGCCGATTTTTCCGTAGTAGCCGACCGCTTTCGGCGCGGCGAGGAGGATGATCTTGGTGTAGGGCCCGAGGCGGGCTTGGGTGCGGCGGATCAGTTCCCGGCCGATGCCACGGCGCTGGTAGGCGGCGTCGATGGCGAGATCCGCCAGGTAGCACGAGTAGGCAAAATCAGTCAGCGAACGGGCGATGCCGACCAGCTTTTCCCCGTCCCACGCGGTGCAAAGCAGGTTGGTATTGGCGATCATCTCGCCCATCGCTTCGGTATCCTCAATCGGTCGGCGTTCGGCGAGGGTGGAACGCTTCATCAGGTCGATGAACTCGGCGGTGGTGATGGTGCGGCGGTCGTCGTAGGAGATAGGCATGGGAAGCAGCCTCTGTTGTCTCTCCGAAACGCCCGTAAAGTCAATGGACTCCTGGGAAAGCTCCGGCCTGTTGCGAGGGCGAGGGCGAGGGCAGGGGCGGCAGCGCCTGCCTGCGGCGTTTGAAGCGGGAGGCCGCGAGCAATAGCACAGGGAGGCCGAGGAGGGCGGCGGCGCCGGGTTCGGGGATGACGGTCACTGAGAAGCTCTGGAAATCAAACGAAGCCGAGTTGCTCCCGGTGTAGGTGCCATCGAAGTAGAAGCCGATGGCGGTGATGTTGTCCAACTCGGAGCCGGGCTTGTCAAACGTCGTGGGCGGCAGGTCGAGCGGGGAGGTGGCCGGGTTCCAGATGCCCCAGTTCTCCTCCACCGGGACGGCGAGAAGAAATTCACCCGGCGCGCTGTTGAAGTAGGTGCCGGTTTGCTGGGTTTGCGAGAGATACCAGACGCCGTCGCTCAGGACGGCAAAACGGATGGCGGTATTTTGATTGCTGCGGGCGTTGGCGGTGTTGAGGGTCAGCTTCTGAAAATCAGCCAGCGAAAGGTTGGGCTGATCTGCAAAACCATTGAGGAAATCTTCCTTCTTCCAGAAGAAAAGCCCCCGCGTGAAGGTGTGATTGGAGGCGTTCCCGACAGCGGTATTGATGTGGATGCGGTTCTGGTCGTTGTTGCGCAGGATGCGCACCTGCGCATCGGTGGTGGTGCCGCTTTGGCTGGTAATCTGGACGGCTCCGTAGAAGGTGGCGGAAGTGCCGTCGGCATCATATCGGGCGTGTTTGTCGGGCGACATCGTGGAGACGGTACTGTAGGGGAGAAGAAAGCCGCCCGAGATCGGTTCCTGCGTCCCGTAGTTGGTCAGGATGTTCAGGTCGGTGGCGGATTCTCCAACAAAATAGTTGCCTCCCCAGTTGACGAGCAGCGTATTGGCGGCTGCGGGCAGCGTCAGCGCCGCCGTGGCGAGGAGGGAGACGGTGGTTCGGAGCAGGGTCTTTTTCATGAGGATTGGAGTCGAGGGGTTGTGGTTTCTTTTACAGCCCGTCCAGGTTCAGGCTGGGCAGGGGAAGGGTTTTGGGGCGGATCGGAACCCGATAGCGGTTTTCGTAAAGGGTGAGGCGTGCGCCCCAGACGGCGTGCCCGGCGGTGTGGCGGGTGCGGATCGCTTCGAGCGCTTCGTCTTTTTGCCGGAGCGCGTCCAGTTGCGCGGGAGTGGGGCGGGGGCCGAGGCTCCGGGCCAGCGCGATGAGGTCGCGCGTGGCGCGCAGTTCCTCCAGCCCGGCCCGCAGGAATTCCACCCGCGCGGCGGCTTCGGCATCCCCTTCGCCAATGGCGGCGCGCGCCTTGTCGAGCAGTTCTTCGCCCGGTTGCAGCACGGCGTCGGTGTAGAGATAGGGAAGGGCGTAGCGCGGCCCGCGCACGAAGTTGACTTCCGTCTTCCCCTCGCGGACCAGTTTCATGAACCGGCCGTGTTCGGCCTCGGGGTCGTGCAGGGCGTACGTTTCGGGGTAGGCGTAATCGTCCGTCAGGCGCAGCCAGTGGTCGAAATAGGCCCGGATGTGCGACGCACCCGCGCCGAAGGCGGAGCAATACTCCTCGATCACGGCTTCGACGGAGACTTCCGGCTGCGAGAGCGCCCGGGCCCAGAGGTAGTAGTTGAGCCCCTGCGTGCTCCAGAAGCCAACGATCGAGTCGAGGTCAAACCCCGCCATTTTGTGTTTCCGGGTAAAGTTGAGAAACCGGGCCATGTCCCGGAGCGGCAGGTACGGGGCGTTCGCGCCGATGTGTCCCCAGTTGGGGCGCAGGTAAAGTTCCGCAACCCCCGGCTGTGCGGCCCACCCTTCCCAGAGTTCCTGGTCCTTGTACCCCGGCACGATGCCGATGGCGGTGGTCGCCGTCAGCGGACGTTCGGCAGGCGGCGGGATTTTGTAGGCATAGTAGGCGTAGGTGGAGAGGCGGACTTCCGGGTTGCTCTCCGCTAGCCGCCGGTGGAGCCGGTTCCAGAATTCAACGAAACGGGGCGTGAGGTTGGCGCGGGCGCTCCAGATGTCGTCGGGAGACTGGCCTTGCGGAATGTCCCACGCCCGGGTCGCTTCGGAAAGATCGAACCCGCCGCCGTCGTTGGGGCAGACATTCCAGTACGGCGGGCTGCCCGCTTCGCGGTATTCGGCGGCGATCTGCTCGATGACAGCCGGGTTGGAGAGGCGGAGCTTGACCCGATCAGGGTGCTTGAGCGCCGGGTTTTCCGTATCGGGCGGAGGTTCGGCGAAGTAGTCAGGATGGGCTTTGCCGTACTTTTCCCACCAGTGGACGAAGGCATGCCCGAAGCGGGCTTGCGAACGGTTTCCGGACTGGTGGTTGGCCGCCCACTCCTTTGCTTCCCGCAAAAGCCGCTCGTTCAGGACAGGATCATCGGTGGAGATCGGGGAGTTGGCGCTGATCCGTAACCGGCGCAGGGAGAGCTGCGGCTGGTAGCGGAGATCGGCGAGGGGAAGCTCCAGATTTGCATGCCTGGGAACGTAGGTGCCGAGTTCACCGGGCCAGAGCCAGCGGACGCCGAGTTGTTCCTCCAGAATCCGGTTGAGCGCCCAGCGGGTCGGCTGCGATGAGTCGGTATCGCGCCCGAGGACGAAAACCGCCCCTTCCTGTACGACAAGCCGGTAGCCTTCTTCGGGAATCTCCTCCAGACGCAGCCCGGCGGTTTCGGCTTCCGGACCGGGGCCGAGATAGACCCGGGTATGGCCCGGAGGGAGGGCGGCGGCTTCCTCCCGGGCTAGCAGCGGGATTTCCGCCCCGGTCGAGCGGCGGACGGTGGCGGCAAAAGAGGCGGCGAGTTTGCGCAACGCAGGGTCGGCATTCTTCGGAAGAAGAATGGCGCTCGTGGCGCGACCGTCGCGGACAAGCGGCACGGCAGCCTCCCGGTTTCTTTCCAGAACGGGTTGGCAGGCGGAAAGCAGGAGAGCGCAGGCCAGCAGCAGAAAAGGAAGTAAATGTCGGCGAAAGATCGGCATGGGGAAAAAATTCCGGAAGATTTCAGGGGCGGTAACGCGCCTGCCAGAGGCTTCGGTAAAGCGGGGCATTGCCTCCGGCATCGCTCAGGCCGAGAAGTTTCTCGGTAAACGGGGCGGCATGCCCGTCGGCGTAAAGAAAGTTGGGCTGACCGTTGTGGCGGCGGGTGAGCCCGGCCCACTCGGTCATTTTCTTGCGGCTGTCGCTCGGGATGTAAAAATAGGCGTGGGAGTCAGCCAGCAGCACGTAGTGAGCGGGAGAGGCGAGTTCGGGCAGCCGGATGTAGGACGCCTGGCCGAAGAGCCGCAGATTGAGTTCCCGGTTGATGCTGTAGGAGATCCACGGCTTGACGACTTCCTTCTCCGCCGGGCAGTAAAACGGGCTTTTGGCGATCGTTTCATTCGATGCGGTGGAAAAGGTGCCGTACTGAACGGAAAGGTAGGAGCCGACATGGTGGGGCCAGTTGCGGATGGTTCCCGAAGGGGGCAGGGGGGCTTCATCCTGTGGCAGGAGGCCGTTGTGATCGCCCGCAAAAGCGTGAAAGGCCGCTCCAAAGGCACGCAGGTGAGTGAGGCAGCCGATCACCCCCGCCTTGCTGCGGGCATTGGAGAGGGCCGGCAGCAGCAGCGCGGCAAGAAATGCGAAGACCAGCAGGAGGACGAGCGTTTCCGTCAGGGAGACGGCATCGGCCCGGCGTCGTGGGAGGAGGGGCAGGCTCATGGGGCGGGAGGGGCACCGGCGGAGGAGCGCCAGATGAATTCCATGTTGATGGTTTCGGTATGGGGAAAGGCATCGTGCCGCTCTTCAATGGCGGCGATGATCCGCTCCATCGCGCGGTGGGCGAGGAGATCGTCAAACCGCTGGATGCTGGCAAGCGGCGGTGTGAAAAGGGAGGCAAACGGGCTGTTGTTGAAGCCGACCACGGCGACCTCTTCGGGCACCTTCCGCCCCGCCTCATGAAGGGCGGAGGTGACGGCGGCGGCGATTTCGTCGGTGGCGGCGAAAATGGCGTTGGCGGAGGTAAACTCGGGGTGGGTGCGAAAACTCCAGTCCTCCTCTTTCTGGGAAAAGGGGAAAGCTTCCGAACAATGGAAAAGACTCAACGGCCGGGAGAGTCCGGCGGCTTTGAGCGCGGCACTGATCGCTTCCGTTTTGGAGGTGTTGCCCGGGAGGCTGCCGATAAACGCGAAGCGGTCCCGCCCTGCGGCGACCAGGTGGTGGACGGCGTCGTGCAAGGCGCGGGTCATGCAATGGATGATCTGGAGGAACGGCAGATCGTCGTACGGTCGGGCCGTTACCAGAACGACGTGGGGCAGTTTTTCGAGCAAGGGGAGGAACGGCTTGATGGAAGCGCGCCCGATGGCAAAGACCACGCCGTCAACCCGGTTTTTGGCGGCGGCGCGGAGTTGGCTGACGATCAGTTCCGGGTCGTTAAGAGTGTCATAGACCAGTGTGCTGTAGCCATGCTGCATCGCCTGCCCGCTGAAGTTGCGCACCAGTTGGCTGGAACCGTGGGGACCGGCAAACGACCAGAGGACGCCGATCGACTGCGAGCGTTTGAGGCGAAGTCCCGCCGCCAGCGGGTTTGGCTGGTAACCGAGCTGCTCGGCCGTGGTCAGGACCCGCTCCTGCGTCTTGGCGGAGATGCGCAACCGCTCGGCATGGCCGTTCATTACGGAACTGGCGGTGGAAAGGCTGACCCGCGCCTGTTTGGCAACATGCCGGAGGGTGGGAATTGTGACCGGTTGGGAAAGGGTATCCATGGAAAGGGGCGGAAAACGATGAAAGCTGAACCGATTTAGCTAAATACTAAAACGGTTCAGCTTTTTGTCAACCGGTTTTTCGGGAGTGAAATCCGGCGGAAGGTCTGGCGGGGTTGGTCAGACCGCGAGGGTGCCGGGATCGATCCAGAGCGGCTCGTCGATCGTAATGCCGCTGCACCCGGTCGATTGAAGCCGGCGGACACAGAGGCGCGCCTCTTCGAGATGGCGCGGGCAGCCCCAGGCGCGGACTTCCGGCACGACCTCCAGGGCGCGGTTGATCGCGTCGGCGGTGAGGTTTCCGGCTTTGGGGCAGATCTGGAAAAGGCCGAGTTCGCGCGCTTTCCCGAGCACTTCGTCGTTGATTTCGGTCACCAGCCACCCGAGCCGCGCCTGCGAGCGGTGAGCCCGGGCCCGTTCCAGTTGCTCAAAGGAAAACGAGGTGAAGACCGACTGCGACGCCGCGCCGTATTGCTGCGCCAGGTCGAGCGTGGCGGCGGCGAGGGTCGGCGAGGCCCCCTTGAGTTCGATATGGAGCCGCAGGAGCATGGAAAACTCCGCCAGAAAGTCACTGAGCCGCACGACCCGCTCCTCCGAAAAGGCCGGGTCAAACCATGAGCCGAAGTCGAGTTCCGCCAGTTCGCCGTACGAACAGGCTTCGACATGCCGGTCGCCATGGCCGTAGCGGACGAGCGTCTTATCGTGGCAGAGGATGGCCACCCCGTCGCTCGTCAACTGCACATCGGTTTCAACCTCGCGGCTGCCGGTTTCGTACGCGGCACGGAAAGCCGCCGCGGTGTTTTCCGGCGCGCGGACGGAAGCGCCGCGATGAGCGATCAGCCGGAAACCGGGTGGAAGCGGGTCAAGGGAAGTGGGCATCGGTATTTTTCAGGAAACCTGGCGCAGGAGCAGAGTGGAAGAGTGGAAGCAAACCCCGCAGACTGCCAGTGGAAATTTATCTTCCCGCCGGAAAAACCGGACCTCCGGACTGATGGGCGGATGCGCGTCGGTGTTCCCTGCATCCGATTCGCTTGACAGCGACCGGCCAGCCCCTCTTACTCGCCTTTTGTCTCTATTGCTTTTTCATGAACGCTGCCATCGAACACGCCCGCAATGTCGCCCTTGATCTCCTGAAACCGTCGGCCAGCCAGCTCGAACACGGGCTGGAACTCCACTCGCAGGTGTTGGTGGCGGAGTCGTACGGCCTCGGGTTGCACGCGCCGGTAGTGCCGGAGGAGAGCAACGCGCTGCTTGATGAAAATGCGTCGAGTACGGAACTGCGGGATCTTCATGAGGAGCACGGCATGCTCGGCTGGCTGCGAACTGCGGAGCTTCGCCGGGAGTACCGCGAAGCGTGGGAAGCCGCCGGCGTGTCCTGCATTTTCCTCAACGCCGGGGAGGAGGGCAACCAGCCGACCCGCCTCCTCAAGCGTCTGGCGCGGTATGTTCACCTGATCGATTCCATGCCGGAGCTTCTGGCCCGCGCGCACGATGTCGATGGGATCGAAGCCGCTTTCAAGGCGGGGAAACGGACCATTTACCTTACCGGCAACGGGATTCCGCTCGTCGGCGATCAGCAGACGCCGGAGGAGGAACTCGGCCTCGTCCGTGTTTTTGCGCAGTTGGGAGTGCGGATGATGCACCTGACCTACAACCGGCGCAACCCGATGGGCGACGGCTGCGGCGAGCCGACCGACGGCGGGTTGAGCGATTTTGGCCAGGCGGCCATCCGCGAGATGAACCGCCTCGGGGTGATTGTCGACCTCGCACATACCGGCTGGCAGACCTGTCTGGACGCCGCGCGCGTTTCCACCCGGCCGGTGGTGGTCAGCCACTCGGTGGCCGACGCCATCAACCACCACATCCGCGCCAAGCCGGACGAGGTGATCCGGGCCGTGGTCGACACCGGCGGGACGATCGGGGTCACCAATGTCCCCGCGTTTCTCGGCGGCTGCGGCGACATCACGGCGTTTCTTGATCACATCGACTACCTGGTGAAGACTTTCGGGGCGGATGCGGTGACGATCGGCACCGACCGCGCCTACCGCAGCATTGCCGCTCCGGCAGCATCGGAAAAGGCCCGCTTCCGCCTCAAGACCCGTGCGCGCTGGGAATCGCTCTGGCCGCCCAAGGACCCGCTGCTTCATGAACATCTCTGGAGCCAGCCGCGGCAGGTCGAAAGCCTGGCGTGGACGAACTGGCCGCTTTTCACCGTCGGCATGGTGCAGAGAGGACACAGCGACGAAACGATCGCCAAGGTGGTCGGCGGCAATATCCTGCGGGTCGCGCGGGCCAACTGGTCGGGATCAGCGCTCGACCATTCGTCTTCACTTGGGTAAAACGCCTTCGATGGCGCGCGCCGCACTTGGGGCTTCCGCATCGACTCAAAACCGGGCGGCGGACGCGGAGGTCCGTAACTAAATTCCCCCGTCTTCCAGTCGCTCGGGCAGGATGCGCGCGCCGGTGGCCGGGCTGTTGCGCCTCCGCTCCTCATTGTTGCTGATAACCTCGGAGACGACGTTGAGCGGCGTTACCTTTTTGCGGAAGGCGCGCAGTTCCTTCCGTTTTTGCAGGAACGCCTCCCGGTTTTCTGCGGAAGGGTTGTCCCGCACTTTGAAGGCAAGGGCAACGGCGTCCCGGGTCAGGATGAGGTGCTCCAGCCCGAGTTGCAGGAAACGGACCCGCCGGCGCACCTCGGGGCGGTCGTCCCCGACGGCTTCCGCGGCCCGCTGCAAAAGAGCCTGCGCCGGTTCCACCACGTCCGCGCCGTAGAAGTAGGGAAGCGCGTGGTGGCTGCCGCCGAGCGGATGCTTCGGTATCCCTTTTTCCCGCACCAGTTGTTCATAGCGGCTTTCCGAACTGACGGAAAGCGAACCGCCCACGGGAATCGGATACGCCAGCGCGGTGGCGTGGTCTTCCCAATAGCGGAGGTACTCCGCGATCAGCGGCTTTGCCGCGCCAAAGGCGGAAGTGTATTCATCCGTGATGGCGTCAACCGTCAGCTTTGGGTCTTCGCCGAGCCGGGCGATCAGGTAGTAGGTGAGCCCCTGATTGGCCCATTGGCCTTCCAACCCGTCGAAGTAGAAGCCGAGGCTGCCGTTTTCGATTGTCCAGCGGATGAAACTCCCCATGGCATGCGGCTGGATGTATGGGGCGGCCGAGCCGATGTGGAACCAGTTGGGCCGCAGGTAAAGGCGGGCGCCCGCGTTCCGCCAGGCGCTCCAACTTGTCCGCGCAGCGGGAGTCCACCCGTGGACGAACGCCCCGAGAAGGTTGTGCAAATCCACACCCTGAGCCGGAGGGCTGTTGTAGCAACCATAGATCAGCGTGGTCCACTCGGCTTGCGGGTTTTCCTCGCGCACCTGCTCCAGAATCCGGCTCCAGAGGCGGCTGTAGCGCGCGGAAAGATTGCCGTCGCCGCGCCAGACCGTTTCGGGGTCCTGGTTGGGCGGTTCGTCGAGCGCCATGCTTTCCGGCGCGGTGCAGAAGCCGTTGCCGTCATTCGGGCCGATGCCCCACTGCGCAGGTCGCCCGGCGGCGCGCCATTCCTCCAGAATGCGTTCCCACACTTTCGGATTGCCGTCGCGAAGCTTCACCCGGTCGGGCCGGGACCACGGCTGTTGGAAGCCGGGAGGCGGCTGGGCAAAAAGGTCCGGCTCGGCGGCGTGATATTTTTCCCACCAGT
This sequence comes from Chthoniobacteraceae bacterium, assembly GCA_035555975.1. Lineage (GTDB taxonomy): Bacteria > Verrucomicrobiota > Verrucomicrobiia > Chthoniobacterales > Chthoniobacteraceae > DATMFV01. The sequence continues at coordinate 39,632 of DATMFV010000135.1, read as the reverse complement.
GATGGAAGCTATGCTGGGAGCCGCGCAGCAGCCGGGAGCCGAACCGGTGGAAGTAATACCAGTCGGCCAGTTCCCGCATGGAGTGGTCCCATGCTTCCGTCTGGTCCGGTGCGACGATGTACCGCTTTTTATCGCGGATGCCGGTGCCGTCGGGGGCGACTCTCGGCCCGGAAAACCAGCGAATCCGGAGCTTGGGCCGGAAGGTTTCGTCCCCCACGGCCAGGGAGAGATTTTTTTGCGCGGGTATCGCGAAGCCGTCCGGCCCCGGCCAGAGCCAGCGGCCATGCCACCGGCTTTGCACGATTTCCGCCACGGCAAAGAACGGGGTGGCCGCCCACGGCGCGGGGTATTCGGGGTATTTGGGGCGGGGGTCCTCCGTCTCAAAGGCAGCGAGATCGCCGTAAAGCACGCACCGCTCCGGCTGGACGATGACGCCGTACCCTTCGACCGGCAGCGGCCTCATCTCCACCGCCGCCGCTTTCGCCCGGCGGCCGCCGCCGATGAGAATCGCCCTTTTCCCCTCGGGAATGGCACCCGTGGCCGGGATGATCTCCAGCTTCGCCCCCGTGGCCCGTTCCACGGCAAAACGCATCATCTCACACGCCCGGCCGACGCCCTCCCGCACCGCCTCGTTCGCCTTTTCGGGAACGTCCGCCACGATCACCGCCGCCGGAGCGCCATCCTCTACTACCGTAAATACCGGCGGCTTCTCCGCCGCAAGAAGGGGAGGAAGAAAAGCAAGGACGGCAAGAAAAATGGCGATTCGGCAATGATTTGACATAAAGGGAAGTGAACGATTTGACATAAAGGGAAGTGAACGATTTGAGGGGCTACCATCTCCCTTTTTCGGCGCCGGAGATGGCGAGGTTATCGCGCGACCAGAGGAGGGTTTTCTCCGCGCCGCGTTGGCGAACGGTTTCCCGATCCAGGCTTTCCACGTGCCCATCCACCATGAGGAAATGGGCGCGCCCATGGTGAACCTCGAAGTTGACCGAGCGTTCCCATGCAAACGTGCTGCCGCCATAGAGGGTGCAGTAGCAGAGATTTTTGGGAGGACCAAGCTCCGGCGGCGTCGACATGTCATTACGCACTCCCGCGTCGACCAGCATGACGGTCATGGCCGGATGAGGAAGGTTTGCAACCCGGACGCGCCATTCGTCTTTTCCCAGCGCTCCGTTATAGGCATAACTCGGGGCGTTCCAGCGGTTGCCGAGGCGGTAAGGATTGGCGGGGCAGTTGTAGACCGTCAGAACGTCAGGACGGTTGGAAAGGTTTTCGTTGGGCAAAACACCCCCTCCCTTGTAATTGGACGGATCGGCATTTTGCAGAAACTGGTCCCACCGCCGCTCCGCCACGCCGGGGGCGATGATCCCTTCATCCACATGGGAGGGCGGAAGGCTCCCTCCATGGTCCGCGGCGTAGAGGTGAATCCCCGCGCCGAGTTGCCGCAGGTTGGAAAGGCATCTGGCAACGGCGTTGTGGCCCCGGAGGGTTCCCGCCACCGGATAAAGGATGATGGCGAGCACGGCAATGCAGGCGATGGCAACCAGCAGTTCGACCAGCGTGAGACCATGGTCGCCACGGGACGATGGGGGGAGGCGGAGGCTTGCCATGGCGGCCTTTCAATCCCGGGAGGGGAGGAATCGCCCGGCGGGCCGCAGCTTTTTTCCCCGGAGGCCCAGCACCACCGCTCCGGCGGTAAAGATCAGGCTCCCGAGCGCGGCGGCGGATGGTTCCGGAATGGTGGTGATGGTAAAGCTCTCGTAACGGGTGGAACGGCTCGCGCCACCGTAAAAGCCCCAGAAACCGGTCAGGCCCGAGCCGTACAGCGTACTGTTGGCGCTGACCGTCGCAAGCGGATCGTCCACGCCGACTTCCGCATCGAGAGAATAAAGAGAGGCCGTGATCGTGCTTCCCTGCAGGTCGAGGATCAGCCGGTATTGGGTATTGTTGGTCAGCGCGGGAGCGATGGCGACATGCGCCAGGGCCTCGTCAGCGGAAGTGCCGCTGCTGGAAGGCGCGGCATCCCAGATGGCAAGCGAAGATTGCTTCCTGTTGATCAGCGCATAATAGCCTCCGGGAGACGCCGAATCCCCATCCTGCGCCCGCCCCGCCAGCCCGACCCAGTTCGCGCCGGAACTGGTGATCAATACCGTTTCGAGCGTGGCATCGGTCACGACGCCGTTTTCAATCGGGCCGAAATCCCCCTTGAAAGCGGCCAATGCTATCCCCGAACCTCCCGCGTTCGTGCCGACATTGAGCGTGCCTGCGCCGCTCTGGGCTGCGTACCCATTGGTGCTCGCCTGAGCCACCCAGCCGGTTGGGAGCGTTCCCTCCGCGCCGTCGAACTCCCGGGAGTACCCGATCAACGGCTGGCTGAAACCGGCCTGGAGGCTGGAAAGGAGAAACAGCGCCCCGACGCAGAACCGGCGGAATTTTCGGCGGCAAAATGGGGACGGGTTTTGCAAATACGCGGAGAGGAAGAGGGTTCGGTTCATAAAAAGATGCCTGTCCGGGGTTTCGGTGATCCGGCCCTTGCCCCGGCAAAGAGAGGCAAAACCGGCAATGAAAGGAATCGTAGAGCCGTATTTTTCCAAAAAATAGAATAAACTTTGATTTTCTTTACAAATTTCTATTTTTTATAGATTTTAAACCAAATAAATCTTTAATATCTCTCCCTTGAAAACCAAAGAAACTCCGGAAGAAGCGCTTCTCCGGGCCATCGCCGATCACGGCTGGAAACCGGGAAGCAAACTGCCGAACACGGCGGAACTGGCCGCGCAGCTCGGCCTGAAAAGCCAGGAGGTACACCACGCCCTCTCATCGCTCGCCGCGCGGGGCTACCTGAGCCGCAAGCCGAAGCAGGGGACAATTCTCCTCAAAAAACGGCGCACGCCCAATGCGATGATGCTTTTCTGGAACAACATCCACCTGGAGATCGCCCATTCCAACCGGATGCTGGTGGAGCGGACCCGGGAGGAACTGCACCGGCGCGGCTACGGACTCACGGTGGCGGACAATCTCTGCTCCCTCTTCCAGTGCGGAGAGGTGGATTACGAAAAGCTCATCGAGCCGTTCCACCGGCAGTTCGCGATGGCGGATCCGGTCGGCTATCTGGAAATCGGGTGCCATCTCAACCGTTTCTCGGAGCTTTACACCGCCTTCCGTCGCCCCTCCGTCCGCTACGCCCCCCTGCTTCTGGGCGGAGATGTCTATCGCGACTCCAATCACCTGATTCGTACGACTCTGAAATTCCTCGCGGAACGGGGCCGCCGGAAAATAGCCGTCCTTCGGCAGGGCAGCAGGCATTTTCCATCCTTCCTGGAGGATGACGAACTCTGGCGCTGCGTCCGCAGATACGGCTTCCTGCGCTGCCAGATTCGCGAAGTTGAGTCGCTCGGCGCGGACCTGGAGCATCGCGGGTTCGAACTCGCCACACACCTCGCCGGGGAGTGGAAAGGGCAACGCAAGAATTACGTGCCGGATTGCGTGCTGGTGCTCGATGACATCCTGATGCTAGGCGCGGCAAGGGCTCTGCGCCAGTCACACCTCGACATCCCCCGGGAGATGGAAATCGTGTGTAAAACCACCGCCGATGTCCCCCTTCACTTCAGCCTGCCGGTGCATCGGTATGAAGTCTGCCGAAGGGAGGAAGCCAGGGCGCTGGTCGATTGCTTTGAGGCGCGCGTGAGCCGCAGCGCCCGGTCGCTTCCGCCGGTGGCCATTCCGGGAACCATGCGGCTCGCGGAAGAACCCTGCGTGTCACCGGAAAGCCGGGCGAAGGGTTAATAGAGGGCCTGCTAGTAAAGGACAAGGCGGGACCGCCGTTTTGCTTCAGCGAAGGCGTTATTGGGCCACTTCAAGCCGGGCAGGGGGCAGGTCGAGCAGCAACTCGTTGGGACGGGCCCCGGCGCGCTCCACGGTGCGACGCCACGGCACTCCCCGCAGACGAACACGCAACGTGTACGATTGCGCCGAGTCGATCGGGATGAGCCAGCCCCGAGCGCCGACGATCAGCGCATATTGGTCGGTGGCGTCGCCCATCATGGAGATGCCGCCATGCGAAATGAGCCAGTCAAGTCGCGAGCCCCACGGGAGAAGGTAAGCACGCGGAGCGGATTGGATGCTCATGGCGCTTGGCGGGTGTGGAACCGGTCGACCGGCGGCGTCGAGGAGTTCAGCTTCCATCCCGTTGACCGGATCGGCAACCCAGAGCACATCCGAGTCGTGTCCATTGTCGAGCCGAAGAAAAACCTTGAGGAGGTGCGGGTAATGGCTGCGGGCGGGATCAAAGTCATCACGAAACACGAGTGACGCTTTAACCGCGTCCGCAAAGCGCATCTCCTCCGCCATTGCGGAGAGCGTACCAACCAGCGCCAGAATCGCGAAAACGAAGGAACGCATGAATCAGGTGAAGCGTCCCGGTTTTAAACCCGCCCCGATGGTCGCGGCAGCCCGGCGCAGGTGGTCGAGGCGTTCGGCTTCCTCTATCTCCGGCGGAGAGTTGGCGAGCCCGACGGCGGCGATCGCCTGCTCCCCTTCGCGGATGACCACCGCTTCACTGAAGGTGCTGCCGCGCGAGAGGGTCCGGCTGAAGCCGCAACGGCGGGTGGTTTCCAGCACGGTGCGGAGCGCTTCGAGGCCTTCAAACCCGGGGATCGCCTTTCCGGCATAAAGGCGCTCCACCCGTTCCCACGGTTCTTCGGCGAGGAGGGCCAGCCCGAGGCTCGACTCGCTCGCGGCGTACGAGGCAAGAGCGCCGATCGCCTCATGAAAAGAGCGTCCCGAACTCCGGTGGAAGAGGTAGGCGACCCGGTCCTTCCACAAGACGCCCAAGGCAACCGTCGCCTTGAGCCGGCAAAGCTCCTCCAGCGGCGGCAGGGCCACCGGGAGGATGCCCGAAGCGTGAAGGCTTTGCGCGGAGAGGACGTGAAAACCGCTCCCGACGGTAAACTTGCGTTGCGCCGTTTTCCGGGCGATCCCGGCGAGGACCAGCGAGTTGAGAAGACGGCTGGCGCGGTTTGGGTCGATCCCCATCAGGCGGCCCATCTCCCGCGTTCCGACCGGGTTCGGGCTCATGGCGAGCCATTGCAGACATTCGATGCCTGACAAAACGCTCCGGTTCGGTTGCGAAAAGTTCATCGCGCTTCCCGGGTCAATCGATTCCGGCGCGGAAGCGCCCGGGATGGGCCGGCCCGTTTCGCTTTTGGATCATCACTGGCACGATTCGCAGATCGTCCCGTTGCGCATCGCTTCGATGGAGCAGGCGGAAAGCTCCGGCTGGTTCTCCACCGGGGCCGCATTGGCCGAGGCGGAGCGGCGTTCGCGGTGGTTGGAGTCGATCGACGAATTGTTGAGGCTGCGCAGGTAATAGGTGGTTTTCAAGCCCCGTTCCCATGCTTCGCGGTACATGAAGCTCGCCTTGCGCGCGTCGTTTTCGTTCATCCAGAGGTTGGTGCTCTGCGCCTGGTCGATCCATTTCTGGCGGACGGCGGCGCATTGCAGAATCCACGTCGGTTCGATCTCGAACGCCGTCTTGTAGAGGCGCTTGATCTCGTCGGGAATCCGTTCGATCGGCTGGATCGAACCATCGAAATACTTCATGTCGGCGAGCATCTCTTCGTCCCAGAGGCCGAGCTTGTGGAGCGTCTTGACCAGGTGGTCGTTGGTGCGGACAAACTCGCCGCTCAGGTTCGACTTGGTGTGGATATGCTTGTAGACCGGCTCGATGCACGGGGTGCAGCCCATCAGGTTGGAGATGGTGGCGGTCGGCGCGATCGCGAGGCAGTTGGAATTGCGCATCCCCTGCTTGGCGATCTTCGCGCGGAGTTCGTCCCACGGCATCCGGCTCTTGCGGCTGACCTGGATCGGCGTCCCCCGTTCCTGTTCGAGCAGTTCGAGGGTGTCGAGCGGGAGGAGGCCGCGATCCCACTTCGACCCCTGGTAGGTCGAGTAGGTGCCGCGTTCGGCGGCGAGGTCGCTGCTCGCCTCGTAAGCGTAGTAGGCGATGGCTTCGAGGATTTCGTCGTTGAAATCAACCGCTTCGGGCGAGTCAAACGGCGTGTTGCGGGCGTAGAGCGCATCCTGCAACCCCATCACCCCCATGCCGACCGGCCGGTGGCGCATGTTGGCGTTGCGGGCGGCTTCCACGGGGTAGAAGTTGATGTCGATCACGTTGTCGAGCATCCGCATCAGCAGCCGTACGGTGGCGCGGAGTTTTTCGTGATCGATGCTCCCATCCTCCCGCAGGTGGTTGGGGATGTTGATGGAGGCGAGGTTGCAGACGGCGACTTCGTCCATGCTGGTGTTCAACTCGATCTCCGTGCAGAGGTTTGAGTTGTGGATGACGCCGACATGATCCTGCGGCGAGCGGACGTTGGCCGGGTCTTTCCAGGTCATCCACGGGTGGCCGGTTTCAAAGAGCATTTCGAGCATCTTTTTCCAGATGGCGAGCACGCGGACGCGACGCCCCCAGATGGTCCCGTCGTCGGCCAGCTTTTCGTAATGTTCGTAGCGCTCCTCAAAGGCGCGGCCGTAGAGTTCCGGCAGGTCGGCGACGTCATTGGTCCGGAAGAGCGTCCAGTGGGCATCCTTGGGCAGCCGCCCTTCGGAGATCGCCTGGAGCCGCTTCATGAAGAGATCGGGAATCCAGTGCGCGGTGTTCATGTTGTGCGTGCGGCGGCGGTCGTCGCCGGTTTCCTTGCGCAGGTCGAGGAAGTCTTCGATGTCGGCGTGCCAAAGCTCCAGGTAGCTGCAAAGCGCGCCCGGCCGCTTGCCCCCCTGGTTGACGGCGATGGCGATGTCGTTGGAGACTTTCAGGAACGGGATGACGCCCGACGACTCGCCGTTGGTCCCCTGAATGTGCGCGCCGGTGCCGCGAACCGCCGTCCAGGAGCAGCCGAGGCCCCCCGCCCACTTGGAGAGGAGCGAGAAGCGGGTCCACGTTTCGGTGATCTCCTCGATCGAGTCGCCGCAGTAGAGGAGGTAGCAACTGGAGAGCTGCGGGATGACCGTGCCGGAGTTAAAGAGCGTCGGCGTGGAGGAGCAGGCGCGGCGGTTCTTGTAGACGGCGTAAAATTCGCGCGCTTTTTCCTCGGGATCGCTTTCGTTGAGCGAGAGCCCCATCGCGACGCGAAGCCAGAACATCTGCGGCGCTTCGAGCCGGCGCTTGCGGCCGGTGGCGCGGTCGCGGGTGTGAATGAGGTAGCGGTCGTAAAGATTCTGGATGCCGATGAAGTCGAACTGCAGATCGGCATACGGGTCGAGCGTGTCGGCCATCGCCTCCAGGTTGAACTTGGCGAGCCGGTCGCTCAGGCGGCCGATCTCAATGCCGTACGGGATGTAGTCGAGAAACGCGCGGCGGTGGGCTTCCTTGAGGCCGCCGATGCCGTCGGCGATCTTCCACGGAAGGGTCTCCTCGTAGATGTAGGTCAGAAGGATGCGCCCGGCGAAGAAGCGCGAGTCGGCGTCGAGATCAAGGAGGTTCTTGGCGTTGAGGATGATCGTCTCGCGCTGTTCCTCCGGGGTGAGGTGCATTGAGATGCTCTTGAGGAGGCGGGCGATCAGGCCGTTTTCATCGAGCGTCAGGTTGAGGCCGATCCCGGCAAAGGAGATGCGGGCGCGGATATCGGCGAGTTGCTCGCGCGAGGCGAGTTCGAGCTGTTCGGGCTCCTCGCTGAACTGCTCGGCCTCCAGTTCGCGCAGGGCGGCCCGCTTAGCGCGGTACTTGGCGTAGGCGAGGGCGGTCTTGCCCTGGCCGATCTCCATCAGCGTCTCTTCGACGAGATCCTGAAGCTGTTCGATGTGGATGAAGAGCGGGCGTTCGCGCTTGAGGCGGAACTCGACCTCCGCCTGGACCTGTTCGCCGATCGACGGTTCAGCGCCCGAAGCGAGGGCTGCGGCACGGACGGCGTTGGCGATCTTGTGGCCCAGCCAGGTGACGACGCGCGGCTTGGCGGACTTGGAGGTGGAGGAATCGCGCCGGATGACGTGCGGCAGTTCACCTGCCGTTTCGTCGGCAGCGGCTTGGGTCAGGGTAAAGGTATTCATGTGTGGAGAAGAAGGAAGGTGGAGGATTGGGAGGGGTTTGGAAGGTTGGGCGGACGACCGGGGGCCGAGCGCGCCGGGGGGGAAAAGCGTTCCGACACTGGGAAGGTGTCGGAACGCCGATAAAAGCGGGAACTTTTTTCTCAGAAAAAGACCGGGGAAGGCAAGCCGCTGAAACCGGAAAATTTTTTAGATCAGGTCGTCTTCCCGGGTGTTCTTCATGCTGCCGCCGGTCTGGTATTCGGTCACGCGCGTTTCAAAGAAGTTCTTTTCCTTTTTGAGGAAGATCACTTCGTCGAGCCAGAGGAACGGATTGGTGCGAACCTGCGACTGCGGCGGCAGGCCGAGGCTGGTGAGGCGGCGGTCGGCGTTGAAGTCGACGTAATCGAGGAAATCGCGCTGGGTCATGCCGACACCATCCTCCGGGAGGCAGTCGCGCACAAATTCCTTTTCCAGTTCGACCCCTTCGCGCATGAACTCGAAAAGCTCGTTTTCAAATTCCGGCGTGCGGATATCGGGGTTTTCGTTGAAAAGCTGGGTCAGGATGTAACGCCCGAGCGCGATATGGTTTGACTCGTCGCGCAGCGTGTACTGGAACATCTGGCCAATGCCGGTCATCTTGTTCTGGCGGTGGAGCGAGAGGATCATCGCAAAAAGGGCGTAGAACTGGGTGCCTTCCATCACCTGCGTGATCCCGAAGATCGCCTTGGCGAACTTGCGCTTGTTTTCCGTTACGCTCAGGTCGATCCCCATCTTCAACTCCGGCATCTGGCGGGTGATGAAGGCGTTTTTCTTGGCAATGCTCGGAATGTCCTGGAACTTGGCGGTCACCTCGTCGAGGTCGATGTTGAGGCTGCCGATGATATGGAGCAGCGAGTCCATGTGGATCGACTCCTCGGCGATCTGGCGCAGGGCGGCGTGCTTGAGTTCGGCAGCCGTCAGGTTTTCTTCAATGACGTGGAGGACGCTGTCGCCGACGATCCCTTCCGCCGCCGAAAAGTAGCCGACCCCCATTTCAATGATCCACCGCTCCTTGGGACTGAGCGCGCCGGTGTTCCACTGGGTGCAATCCTTGGTCATGTCGATCACGTCGGGCTCCCAGTGGTTCGCCTTCATCTGCTTGTAGATGCGGTACGCCTCGTGGTACTTGAGCGGCAGGACGTTCAACTCGGCGCTCCGGAGGCCGTTGATCACCTTTTTGCCTGCGAGTCGCTCCCGGGCCTTCGCTTTGTTGAGGCGGAAGGTTTTGTTGCCGATCGTGTAGACGACGTGGTCGCCCTGCTCGACCTCGTTCTGGAAAAGGTCGTGATCAGGCGCGGAGGCGGTGGAAACAGGCGGTTGCGTGGAAAGGTTGCTCATTGGGAAGGTGGCGTGAAAGGGTGTGGTTGGGCGGTGAAGGAAAAAACGGTGGTCAGGTTAAGGGTTGGCGTTGGGGTGGTGGTTGAAAAAAGGAGATGGTCGGCAGAGGTGAATGGCAGGTCGTTTCAGGGGGGAGACGGGCACCGGGAGGAGGGCCTGGAAAGCCTTTCCCGCCGGTGGGTCCCATGCAACACACCATACAACATATGGTATGAGGACAGAATGGATACCGCAATCCATTGTTTCTGTCAAATTTTTTGAAGAACCCGTTGAGGCTCAACGGGTAACAGCTTTTCGGCAAAAAAACGGGAAAAAAAGCTTCCCTTTTCGGGTCGATCGGTTCCTGAGCAGAGCGGCATAGGAAATGCCCCGGGCAGCGCCTGGAAGCTTGCAATTTTCCGCGAGGCGACAAAAGTGCTCTTCCCTGTGAGTGACCAACCTGCTTCCCCATCGAAGAAACCGTTCTTTTCCCGTCTGTTTGAAGATGTGGTGGTCCTGCGCGACTACATCCGCCCGTATCGCGGCCGGTTTTTCGCGGCGCTGGTGGTCTCGACGATCTCGATGGGGTTCGGGCTGATGTTTCCGCTGCTGGTCGGCCACCTGCTTGATGCCGCCGTGCCGTCGATGAACGTGCTCCCCTCCGGATGGCAGCCGACGGTGGAAAGCGTGACGCTGATCCTCCTCGGCACGCTGGCGATCCAGGCGGTGCTGATGTATTTCTCCTCGTACTGGTTTGCGCAGGTCGGCGAGCGGAGCGTGGTGGCGCTGCGGCTCGACCTTTACGAACGGCTCATCTCGCTCCCGATGAAGTTTTTCGGCGAGCACCGCGTCGGCGAGCTTTCCAACCGGCTCGCGAGCGATCTTTCCCTCATTGAAGACACCATTTCGAGCACCGTGCCGCAGTGCATCCGCCAGATGGCGATGCTCGTCGGCGGGGTGATTTTCATCGCGGTGACCTCGGTCAAGCTCTCGCTGGTGATGATCGCCTCCTTCCCGGTCCTGATCTTCATCGCGGTCCTTTTCGGGCGGCATGTCCGCAGGCATTCGCGCATTTACCAGGACCAGTTGGCATTGAGCGCCACGGTGGTGGAGGAGACGCTTCAGGGGGTCGTCAACGTGAAGGCGTTTGGCAACGAACAGTACGAAAAAGGGCGTTACCGCACCAACCTGCTCGCCTACCTTGCCACCGCGCTGGTCGCCGCCCGGCTCCGCGCGGGATTGATCGCCTTTGTGATCATGGGGATTTTCGGGTCGATCATCGTGGTCCTCTGGTACGGGGCGGTTTTGATGCAGAGCGGCGAACTGACCCACGGCGAACTGACCCGGTTTATCTTCTACACCATGTTTGTCGGCGGCTCGGTGGCGTCGTTCGCGGAGGTCTTCAGCCAGGTGCAGCGGACCCTCGGAGCGACCGAACGGGTGCGCGAGATGCTGCTCGAAGTGCCTGAAGCGCTCGGCAGCTCCGCCCCTGCGAGCGAAGGCGGCTGCACCTTGACGGGCGAGATGGCGTTTGAGGAGGTGGCGTTCCATTATCCCTCGCGCCCCGACGTGGAAGTCCTGCGCGGGGTGACGATCCGGGCCCGGGCAGGGGAGAAGATTGCGATCGTCGGCTCCAGCGGGGCGGGGAAATCGACCCTCGCCGCGCTGCTCCTCCGGTTTTACGAACCGACGGGCGGCCGCCTGCTGCTCGACGGATGCGACGCCCGCAGCTTCGGCCTTTCGCAGGTGCGCAGCCGGATGGCGCTGGTTCCCCAGGAGGTGCTCCTCTTCGGCGGGTCGATCCGCGAAAACATCGCCTACGGCAAGCCGGGCGCGACCGACGAGGAGGTGCTCAACGCCGCCCGCCGCGCCAATTGCCACGAGTTCATCACCCGTTTCCCGGAGGGATACGAAACGATGGTCGGCGACCGGGGGGTGAAACTCTCCGGTGGTCAGCGCCAGCGGATCGCCATCGCCCGTGCGCTCCTGAAAGACCCGGTGCTGCTGATCCTCGACGAAGCGACCAGTTCCCTCGACAGCGCCAGCGAAGCGCTCATCCAGGAGGCGTTCGACACCCTGCTCGAAGGCCGCACGGCGGTGATCATCGCCCACCGGCTCTCCACGATCCGCAACGCCGACCGCATCTACGTGCTCGACCAGGGGGTCGTCGCCGAAGCCGGAACCCACGAGGAGCTGATCGAACTCAATGGGATCTATCGGCGGCTTTCGGACCTCCAGCAGGCGGAGCAGTAAGAGGCGGGCTTTCCTGATGGGCGGCGGGTGACGGCTCAAGCCATGGCTGCTGAAGGTAGACCCGCAGTTCGGGGTGGTTATCGTATTGCGACTGCCAACTGGTCCGCCAGGGGGTTTCCGGCCTTCCCTCCGCTTCGTATTGACGGAACGCGGCGGCGATCGCTTCGTCCCAGAGCTTCGTTTCGTCGATCGCCTGGACCATATAGGGAGCCCAGTTGTTCCAGAACATGCCGCCGGAGACATTCCGGTCGAGGAACGCGGTCGGACCGCTCCAGTGGGCGGGGTTGCGGGTGACGGACTGGTAGGTCGCCTTCCAGTAGCCGTTGCGCACGAGCGCATCGAGCAGTTCCCGGTACGGCTCCGGCTTCGGGGCGTGCAGCGCGGCAAAAGCGATCGCGGGCCAGAAGATGTTACCGGTGGACGCTTTCCCCTGCCGGTATTTCGCGTTCATCTCCGGGTCGTTGAGCACCGAGTCCGCCATGGCGATCACGGAAGCCGCGATTTCCGGGTCTTTGGTGAGTTGCTGGTACTCCAGCAGGGCGTGCATGCCGCCGAAAGTCTGGAAAAACATGGTCCCGTCGTTGAGACCTTCGCGGGCTCCGACTTTCAGATCGGGGAAGTGGACGGCCGGGTGGACGTAGAGACCTTTCGGGGAGAGAAAAAACCGGGTGTAGCGGTGGAGCGCTTCGGCTTCCTCCGGGGAACCGGTCACCTCCCAATGAAAGAGCAACCCGCCGAGGCGGCCGCTGTGCGCGGCGGCGCTGCTGACGTTTTTCCTGGAATAAACTCCCTGATAAAGGTTCTCGAGAACTTCACGGGAGCGCGGTTCGCCGCTCAGGAAATAGTGAAGCCGGTATTCGGTGATCGTGGTCTGCCGTTCCTCGTGGTTGCCATCGCTCCAGTGCTGGACGCCGTGCCGGGTGCCGAGCCCGAAGTAGGAGCCCTCCTGTCGCGTGACGACATCGCGTGCGTGGCGGCCCGCTGCTTCGGCGGCGAAGTAGACGCTCCGGTTGCCGTGGCGCAGGTATTCGTTCTGGAAAAACAGACCGGGGAGCCCTTCGGTGTTCGACCATCCCCAGCGCCCGTTGTCGTAGGCCCAGTCGTTCTGGGTCTGGTAATCCTGCGTCAGATCGCCGCGCCCGATGCCGCTGGCTTGATCGACCGCCTTGTTCCATTTGGTTTGTTCCCATGGACGGTCGGCCAGCAGCCGTTCGGGGGTCGCAATCCGCCCATACCCGTCGCGGAACCGGTGGCGGACATCGCCGAAATGCCAGAAACCGTACCACTCGTAGAGCGCCCGGTGGTGGAGCCAGAACTGCGCGAGCCGGGTCCAGTTCTCCCAGGCACGGGGGGCATCTTTCTCTTCGGCGGCGGCGAGGGTGGCGGCGCGGTACGGCTCCCACCCGGCGTAGAGCAGGGGAGGGCTCTGGAAATCGGCGGCGAGCGCTTCGGCTTCCTGCGGCGCGAACGAGAGGAGGAGTTCATGGGTGCGCGAAAGTCCATAGACCGGACCGTTCGCGTAGTAGGTTTCCTTGACCCACGACGCATCGGGCGCGGCCGATTCCCCCTGCGCCCGGTGCGGTTCATTGGAATAGCGGCGCATGTCCATTGGCGGACCGTCGGAGGGCCAGAGTTCAAGCTGGAGCCGGTTGGCGTCAAAGGTGAGCGCGTGGGGAGCCTGTTGCCAGAAGTTGCGGATCATGGCGAAGTGCGTGCCCGTGGTTCCCCAGCCGGGGGCGCGTCCGCCGGGGAGGGGTGCGTCGCCATCGGAGCGGCGTTCGCTCTGGAGCGGCGTTTGCTGGACCAGCGAGGCCGCGCCGCCGCCCGCCTTGTCGGAAAACCCGCCGAAACGGAGCGTTCCTTCGCGGGTCAACGGCAGTTCCAGCCCCAGCCCGGTCAGGAAGATCTTGCGAGGGTCAAGAAACCGGAGGACGGCGGTGTGGGTGATCCGGATTTCCGGACGCCCGGCGAGAAACTCCAGCCGGAGGATGATCCGCGTCGGTTCCCGGTTGTCGGTCAATCCTTCAAGCCGGATGATCGCGCGCAACGGCCCGCTTTCCTCGACGGTCAGCGAATCGACCTTGAGCGTCCCCCGGTCGTCCGCGCCGCCGGAAAGCGTTCCCTCGAACGGATCAACGGCTTTCGGGTCGAGCCGGTAATCGGCATAGGCAAGCCGTGCGGCCGGATCGCCCGAAAGTTGCTCGACGCCTTCCCAGCGGAGGCTTTCGAGCCAGCGGTTGCCGGTGGAGAGGGTCGCTTCGAGCTTCCCGTTGGTGATGGTCGCTTTTCCGTCGGCAGGTTGGGCGACGTGGAGCGTCAATGCGGCTTCCGGCGCGGCTGTTTTCTCTTTTTTCGTGGAAACCGTGACGGGGAGGAAGCGTCCCGTGCGAAAGGAGATGCGCGGCGGCTCTGCGGATTTGACCGCTTTTGCGGGATCAATTGGAAAGGTCAGAAGACCCCACTTGATGCTGCCATCGGGCCAGAACGCGAGTGGTTTGGCCTGCACGGCAACCGGATTTCCGGCGACTTGGACCCGTACGTTCTCCATCGACGTGAGCGTGCCCGCCGCAAACGGATAACCGCCGGTGACATATTGCGTCCCGGTGGCGTCTGGCGTTTCGCGCAGCCACGCCGGCTCCTGCAACGCCGTTTCCGGAGCCGGGCGGTCGATGCGGGTCGGCTTCCCGCGCGCTTTGAGAACGGCGGCTTCGGAAGGGTGGACGCTCAGGACGATTTCATGCGTCGGCTCCCGCCCGGGAAAGACGACCTGCGCCACGGCTCCCCCGGCGGCATCGACCCGCAGGCTATACGGCGAGGCGGTATCGGCAATTTCAACGCTCACACCGCCCCGTTCGTCATAAATCTGCACGCGTGGCTCGGCAGTCTCCCCTTCCTGCATCAGAAGCGGCGAGGTTTTCGCGCTTTCGCAGCGCCAGAGCCGGAAGCCGTCGGGCCTGCGCTGGTCGAGCGCGAAGTAACGCCACTCGTTGCGGTCGGGCCGTGGAAGGAGGGCGGTGAAGGTCGAGGCCGTGAACTGGTAGAAATGGCGCGTGTCCCACTCCAGCCCGCGATCGCCCCGATACCAGATCCGCTTGCGCGGCTGCAAGGCGAGCGGGAGGCTCCAGGAAAGTTCATCGTGCTTGCCGCCAGTCGTCAAGGTGACCCGGAGGCGTCGTCCCCCTTCCTCGATACGGTAGGCGAGCGTCGCCGGAGTTTCACCCCCGAGCTTTCCTTGGATCACCACGCCATCCTTCTCTTGCGTGGCGGACTCCGCGCGGAAACTTTTCTTTCCGGATTGCAGCGGCGGGGCGGCCTGCGCCCGGTTGTCGACCCACGTTTTGCCGTCATCGACCCAATGGATCAACTGGCCGGTGCGGGTCGTGTCGATCTCCACCCGGGTTCCTCCCTCTTCGTAGCGCCACGAGGCAAAGAGAGAGGCGGGGAGGATGAAGAGAAGAAGGAGCGGTTTCATATTATCGGAAAGGAAAAAAGAGCCGGTAGAGATTGGCCTGGAAATCGCCCTCGCGGATAGCGGAAAGGGCGATCCATTCCACATGCCCGTCGCAAAAAAGGGCGTTGCCGCCGCCGTGATGCCGGGAGAAACCCCAGCGTGGGTAGGCATCCTGCGGCGCGCAGTCATCGAGCCAGCGGTAGTTGGAGACATTCATCGCGTCCGGGGAGGGGGAGTCCGAGAGCCAGATTTTTTGCGAGGGCTCGCGGATGTCGCGCAGGCGGACGGGCGAGACGAAGCGCCCCTCTTCGCCCTTCCACGAAAGCGGCGTCTCGGAGCGCATCCGGTGGCTCGGCGCGTAACTGACGGGGCGCAGCGAAGGGTAGGTAAAATGACGCTGGAACTGATCCGGCGTGTAGGATTCCTGTTTTTGCCCCGGGCAGGTGAAGACGACCGGTCCCGGCAGGCCGGTCTCCTTGTCGGGTCCGAGGATGGAGCGGAGGTTCTTCTCGGAGCGGGGGATATTGAGATAGGGCGCGAGGTGCCAGTACCACGAACCGACCGTGGCGTAGCCGAGGCTGGCATCGCTGCTGGTCGGCGGGTAGTGGGGGAGAAAGCCGTCGTGCTCCGCCACGTAAAGGGCCGTGACCGCGCCGATCTGTTTCAGGTTGGCCGCGCACCGGGCGGTGTACGATTTCTCCCGCAGGTTGCCGCCAAGCCCCAGTACGATGAGAAGCAGGACCGCGAGAATGGCGGTGGCGCAAAGCAGTTCCAGCACGGTGAAACCGCGGCGGCCTCTGGGGGAGGGGGGATTCATTTCAGGATGCGGCGTTGGCGAAAGGCGAGGAGCGCCATCGCCCCCAGACCGGCCACGGCGAGGGCGGTGCTGCCCGGTTCCGGGATGACCTGGAGGTAAATGGCTCCTGCAGCGTCATCATAGACAAAAGAGGAGAGGCTTTCCCAGCCTTCAAAACCGCTTCCCGGCTCCAGCCCGCCGGTCAACCCGGAGGCGACGGCGTTGCCGGAACCATCCTCAAACTGAAAAAGAAGGTAGTTCCCGGCCTGGATGCCGGTGACGTTGACGGCGGTCCGGTCAAGGGAAAGATCGCCGACGGTATAGGAGGTCAGCAGGAGCCGGTCGCTCGCATCGTCGGCTCCAAGCCGGAGGGTGAAGGAGGCTCCTTCGTTCATCAGCAGGGTCGGCGCGCTGCCGTTGGACGCTCCACTCAAGGTGAGGGTGGAAAAGCCGGTCGCGCCGGGGAGCGACGGCGCGATGCTCCCGCCCGATGTGACGGAAACCGAATGGCCGTCGCCCGTTTCGATCCGCCCGTTCCCGGCAAGAACGCCGCCGTCGTTCACGGCGACCGCCCCGCTGCCGAGGCCGCTTCCGGTTTCGTTGGCGACGGCCAGAATACCGCCCTTGATCACCGTGCCTGCCGTGTAGGTGTTCCCTTCGGCGCGACCAAGGACCTGCGTGTCGATCCCGTTTTTCTCGACAGCTAGTGTCCCGCCGCCGCCTTCGGAAAGGATGCCGTCGTACCGGTAGGTGTTGGCAACCCCGGAGGTGCCCGGCCCGGTGATTTTGAGGGTGACTTTTGCGGTGGCGGTGGCGGTCACCGTAGCCTGGCGCGCTGCGGCCACGCTGGCGCTCAGGCTATGAACGGAAACGCCGTAGCTGGCATTGGCGCCGCCCGTGGTGGTTGCGAAGTTGATGGTCGGAATCCGGGTTTCGGTGGTGGCGTTGGCAAAGACCACCCGCCCGAGGTCAACGCCGTTGCTTTCCACGAGGTTGAGCTTGCTGTTGCTATTGAGCGTGGTGGTTCCGGTGACCTTGAAAGCCGCAATCGAGTTGCTCCCTCCGAACTGGCCGATGTTGACCACGGCGCTGCCGGTTGTTCCGATCGTCAGGCTCCCGGTTTGGACACTCAGGGTGACGGTGTCGCTACGGTTGAAAAACTGGAAGCTGTTGCCGGAACCCGCCTCAATCGCCTGGACCGTCAGTTGATTGCTGATGGAATCAACGTTTGGCGTATTGCCGCTTCGGACCCGGAAGTTGCCGGAGCCGCGCAGGATGTTGAGCGTCCGGTTGGTCTGAAGAAAAAGATTGCCTGCGGAAAGGACCGTGATCGTGTCCGATGCTCCGGGAATGCCATCCGGGTCCCACGGCGCGTCGTCCCAGTTGGTGCTGACCGAAGAGTCGCCGAGGTCAATTTCATATTCGGTTGCCGCCGGGAGCGGGGAGGCCAACAGGCCCAGAAATCCTCCGACGGCCGCGATTCGGCAACAGCGCGGAAAGGTTGTCGCGGCAAGGAGGGCGGAAAGCCGGAAGCAGAGGGGAAGTTCCATGAACCCCATCGTACCAGTTCCTTTGGATGCGTCTTTCTCTGTACTTGATTATTTTTCACGTGCTCGGAAGGCCCCCGGCGTCTCCCCGAGCACGGAACGGAAGGTGCGGTAGAAGTGGCCCAGCGTCTGAAATCCGCACCGCCACGCGATCTCGGCGATTGGATAACGGGTGCGCCCAAGGAGTCTTTTGGCCTCCTTAGCCCGTTGGACAAAGAGAAACCGCATGACGCTCATCCCGGTGGTGGCGCGGAAGAGGCGGGCGAGGTGTTCTTCGCTGACTCCCACCCCATAGGCGATCTCTCCGAGGGTCAACGGGCGCGGGTAATATTTGGAGATATATTCCTTGGCCGATTCCGCCAGCAATTCATTGCGGGAGCGACAGCCGGGGCCTTCGCCTGGGGGAAGCGGTTCTTCCGCCAGCCCGAGGCTGTGGTAAACGAGCGTGCTGGTCAACGAATGAAGGAGGAGCCGTTCATGGCGGCCTTTTGGCTTGTGCGAAAGGGCGTTGCGCAGCGGTCCGATCGATTCGGCAAGGTCGCGTTCAAGCCACTTCCAACCGGCAGGGTGCATCGCCTTTCCAAGGTGAACCCGCCCCCGGAAGCCGGTCAGCGGGAGCAGGGCGATCCGGAAGCTCCTTCCCCGGATGCGGGTCGGTTTCGCGGTCAGGAGCAGGCTGTTTTCCCCGACGCGGAGCGTACGGGTCTCTCCCTTGGGGAGTTCCACGGTAGCCTCTCCCTCCAGGGCGATCACAAGGTGGGGCGTTTTCCCGGAAAGTGTCGCGGCGCGGGAGCGAAACTGCCATTCCCACGGCTGCGGGTGTTCCCCCGGCGAAGGCAGTTTGAGTTTGTGCGGCGATTCGTTCTTGATCGAGAAAAGCCGGTTGGCCGAATGCCCTCGGCGGTACTGGTTGGGCGAAAGCCCGGCGATCGACCGGAAAACGCGCGAAAAAGTCCCCGGCGAGGCGAAGCCGACCTGCGCCCCGATCTCCCCGATCGGCGTACTCGAGTTGAGCAGCAGCGATTTGGCGCGATTCACGCGGAGCCGGTGGAGGAACTCGGAGGTGCCAAAGCCGAAATGACGTTCAAAAAGCGATTCGTCGCCGCCATCGCGGGGGAGGGCGTTGGAGATGAACATCTCCCGGCAGAGTGCCTCCAGCCGTTCCTGTCCGGGCGGAGCGGGCGGGCGCTCCTCCTGGCCGACGGCCACGGCAAGGCGGAGCAGCATCAGCCGTGCGAGTTCGCACGCCAGCAGGCGCATCCACCGGTTCCGGCTTGCGCACGCCTGGCGGATGCGGATGGCGTTTTCCCAAAGCGGGTAGGGGTCAGTCAACAAATCTTGACAGGCTCGACAGGTTTTGTCAAGATTTGTTGACTGACCCCCTCGTGCCGTCGAGGCGGCCGGCCAGTGTCGGTGGGTGCGGAAGGTTTCGCGCAGCCAGAGGGCCAGTTCCCCTCCCGGGTCGGAAGGAGAGGGAGTGAGGTCGAACTGGATGATCAGCGCATGAAGGCTCCCGGGGTTGCGGGTGCCTCCATCGGTTCCCCGGCGGTAGTGGTACCCTTCGTCTTTGGGCTGCGGCTGGGCGATCACCACATCTCCGGGCCGGATCGCGTGGCAACTGCCGTCGCCGAGCACCAGCTCCACCTCGCCCGCAAAAAAGTAGAGGAGCTTGAACGCGGGATTGGCGAGGGAGAGCTTCCGATCCGCCGGAATGACGGTCACCTGCTCGGTCAACCCGAGCAGGGGGCGGAGACGGGAATACGCCTGGCTGATCGAAATACCCACGTGATCACCTCGCGGGGGCGAGCGACCCGCCCCGGTGGAACGGTTTTACGCCGACGGCTTTTCGGAACGCTGGCGATCCATCTCCTGTTTGACCTTGGCTGCGGTGTCCGTATCGACTCCACAGTTCTTTAACTCGGCTTCGGTGACGCCGCCGATTTCTTTCCGGTAAGCGGCCTTGATCGCCTCTATACGATGCTCCACGGCGAAGAAATCTTTCACCGTTCGCATGATCGTCGGTTGAACGCCCGGGTTGGCCAGAAGGAAATCTTTCAACCGTTGTTGATGAACCTGAAAAACGGTTTCGTAATCTGAACCGACGGAAACCAGTTGATGATCAAAACCGGGCGGCAGGGTCATCTTGGCCGCCTCCGAAGCGTTGTCGGTGACGATGTATCGCCCTTCCGGAAGCTCAGTTCCGCAATCCATCGTTCTGCCGATCTTGCAGCGCATCACCCATAGAAGCAGTCGGACCCAGAATTTTGGTTTGGGATGATAGAGGGCGATACTGATGGTCTGATCTTTCGACACCAGGATGCGAATGAAAGTCCGCAGGTCGATCGCACCCGCCTTGAGGGTGAGATCCTCGAAATCCCCAATCCAGGTACAGCCTTGAGCGACAAGCGCATCCCGCGTCCGGTCATAGAAGCCGAGATCCAGGTGGGGGAAGGATTGGGCGTCGACCTCCCGGTATTCATGCCGTGGAGCGTAGATGATTTGATTCGATTGCTCGAGATCATGGGCCGCTTTTTTGATGTAACTCATGACGGGGGGCTATCTGAGAGTTTCGAGCGCGAGGTTGTCTCTCCCGCCGGTGATCTGTCAAGCCGACACTTACATCAAAAGGATGCCAGCGGCATCCCGGGACCTACCTCCCCGCGAGCAGGCATTCCTCCGGCCGGAACGGCGCGTCGGCCTCGAAAGGGTGGAACGGTTTGCGCCGGTTCACGAACGGGAAGTGATTCGGGTCGGCCGAGGTGAGGCCCGGGGTGTTGATCTTGATGAAGTTGGTGCAAAGCCCGTCGAACGCGGCGAGCGGCGCATTAACTCCCTTGGCGACGATCAGGTCGACATCGTGCGGGTGGACGCCGCAGTTGGTCATCAGGAGGTAGCTGTTGGGGCTGGTCCGCACCGAGGTGATCAGGATATGGAGCGACTCGTTTTCATCGACGACCAGCGCGCTCGGGCCGATGATGAAGTCTTTCCTGCCGCCGTGGCGCACCTTCAGGTCGCGGTACTGGTGGGGCGGGATGTTTTTGACCTTGCCGGTAAAGGAAAACGCCTCGCCTTCCGAAGGAGCGTCGCTTTTCCCGCCGAGGCAGAGGGAGACCGTCGCACCGGGCCCGGCTTCGATCGCCTTTTGCGCCGCCGCCGGGTCGTAGATGGTGAAAAAGGTTTTGAGATCGGTGCGTTTGGCCAGCAGGGGCAAAAGCCACGTCCCCTGACCGCTCCCGCCGCCGCCGACGTTGTCGCCCATGTCGAGCAGGCAGACCGGCTTGGAGGTGGCGTCCGCCTCGGCAAGCGCCGCTTCCGGGGTGAGGAGCGAGGGGAGGAGCGCTTCGCGTTCGTCCCAGAGTTTCTGCCCGAGTTCGAGCGCCTTTTCGCGCGAAAGTTCCGCGTTGCCGTCGGCAATCACCTGCATGCCGGAGCCCATTTCGGGAAGATCGCTGTACGGGTAGCCGAGGATGACGGAGGCGTCGAGCACGCCGGGGGTGTTTTCCAGTTCATCGCAGGCGCGGCAGAGGGAGGCGAGCGGTTCCGAGCCGGAGTGCTGCCGTTCGATGTTCATGATCATCGGCGGGAGGCAGAAGGTCTGCTTCGGGTTGATCTCGCCCTTGAGCGTGCGGAGCAGGAGGGTGGCCGCCTTGACGCCGCGTTCAAAGGAGTCGACGTGCGGGTTTGTCTTGTACGGGAGGAGGGCGTTGGCGGCCTTGGCCATCGCTTCGGTGATAAAACAGTGCGGGTCGAGCGTGCCGATGATCGGGACCTCCGGCCCGACGACCCTGCGGATCTGCGTGAGCCACCAGCCGTCCATATCTTTTTCGATCTCGCTGACGGCGGCCCCGTGCTGGGGCGCGAAAACGCCGTCGATCCGTCCCGCCGCCTTCAGGTCGGCTTCCACCATGGCCCAGAATTCCTTGAGCGCCGCGTCGGCGACCATCGGCCCGGGGGTGGTGTTGGCGCTGATGGTCGGGATCAGTTCGACGCCTGCCGGTTCCAGCACGCTCAAGGCTCCCGCGATCGTCCCCTTGCCGACCCGGTGATAGTCGAGCACGTCGGCCCCGCGCTGAAAGAGATGGGAGCGAAAGTTTTCCGCCGTGGTGAGACCGTTGGCGAAGGTGTTCGATTCGTGGGAGATATTGATGATGGCAACGCGGTAGCTCATGGCGGCTTAATAGAAACCGCCGAACAGGGAAAGGTGTCAATAGTAACCGCTCTTCGCCTTCGGCTTTTTCCTCCTTCCCAGACGCGGGCGGCATCGGGTAGCTTCCCTTTCATTTATGAGTGGAAATGTCGTCGAACTGACCCAGGCCCTGGTGCGGATGGAGAGCGTCAACCCGGCTTACGACCCGGCAAGCCCCGGTACGCCGCCGGTGATCGACTTTGTGGCGCATTGGGGGGCGGAGCACGGCTTCGAAGTCGAGCGGCACCCGGTCCAAGGCGGGCTGGAGAACCTGGTCCTGCGCCTTTCCAACGGGCCGGGGCGGCACCTCCTGTTTAACGGTCATCTCGACACCGTGAGCGTCGTCGGTATGGAGGGCGACCCGTTCGGGGCGGCAATCCGCGACGGGAAGCTCTGGGGCCGCGGCTCGTGCGACATGAAGGGGCCGGTGGCGGCGATGCTGATCGCAGCGCAGCGCCTCGCGCAAGAAAGGGAAAGCTGGAGTGGAACGCTCACCCTCGGGTTCACCCCGGACGAAGAGGTGGCCACGGCGGGGATTCGTGCGTTGATCGGGCAGATCGCGCGGCCCGATGCGGCGATCGTTGGCGAACCGACCCTTCTCAAGCCGTTGCGCGGCTGCAAGGGAAACATCCGCTTCGCCTTTCGCTGCCATGGAAAGGCGGCCCACAGCAGCCGCCCGGAACAGGGGCGCAACGCCGTGGTGGCGATGGCGCGGGCCATCCTCGCGCTCAACGACTATTTTGCCGACGTGCTCGGTGCGATCCAGCGGCCGCAGTTTGGTCCGAGCACCGGTTCCGTCGGGATCGTGCAAGGCGGGAGCGGGATCAATATTGTCCCCGACGAGTGCGCGATCCAGGTCGACATCCGGCTCATCCCGGGACAGGACCCGGAGGCAACGCTGGCGGACCTCAAGGCGATGTTAAGGGAGCGCTTCCCCGACGGCGACGGCTACCGCTGGTCGTTTGAGCTGCTGCATCTCGACGTGGCCTTCGAGATCGCGCAGGACCACCCGTTTACCGAAGCGGTCAAGACGCTGACCGGCACGGAGGAGGCGCAGGTGGCGTTTTTCTGCTGTGATGCCAGCAAGATCGCCGCGATCGGCGTCCCCTGCCTGATCCTCGGGCCGGGCGACATCGCCCAGGCGCATACGGCGGCGGAATTCATTGCGCTCGACCAGCTCGAAGCCGGCGTGGAGACCTACGTCGCCCTAGCCCGCGACTTCTTCGCGTGAGCGGCTCGGCGCGGGGATCGGGAACTCGCGGTCATACGCCCTGAGGCGGCGATCAAGCAGGAACGGCCCGAAGGGAACCAGCGAGGAGAGAAAGACCATCCCCGAAAAAACAAACGGAAGCCGCGCCGGGAAAATCGCCAGCGCAAGCGCCCCGCAGAAGGCGATAAAGAGCACCCCATGCGCCCAGCCGGTGTATTTCACGACATCGGGCATCCCGCCCCAGTATTTGAGCGGCATGGCGATGAAGAGCAGAACGAGGTAGGAGATCGCTTCAGCGATGGCAAGGGTCCGCAGACGGCGGATCGGTGTTTTCCACATGGCGCACCACCTACAGGGGATCGGCGGGGAATGCAAGTGCGGGCTGGATCTGTTCGCGGAGGTCAAACATCGCGGGTAGGCTCAGAAGCGGATGATGGTGAGCCCGTGAATGCGGTCGAAATGGTTGTCGTTGGTCAGGAGCGGAAGCTGAAGTTCCAGTGTCAGGGCGGCGATCCAGAGATCGTTGGCAGGGATGGGAGTGCCCTTGGCTTTGAGTTGGAGGCGAAGGTTGGCGTAGTGATTCGCCGTGGAGGCTGTGACGGGTTGGAGTTCGGCGTAGGGCAGGTTCTGCGTGAGCCATTCTTCGTAGCGGGAGCGATGGCGCGATTGGCGGATGCCGTAGAGGTATTCTCCCAGAACGATGGCGGGAAGGACCAGCCGGGAGGCTTCCAGAAAAGCGAACCGGCAGGCGGGGTTGCCATCAGCCCAGGCGGAGAGCGCGTTGGTGTCGAGGATCATGCGCGATCTTCCTCATCAAGCTGTCCAAACGTTTCCTCAATGATGGTGTCGATGCGGCGGGTTTCGTCCCGGAGATCGGTCAAAGCCCCGAATCCCTGCATCCATGGCGGCTCAGAGGAAGCGGAGCCGAGGGACGGAGCGGCCATTTTTTCCTCAAGCGCCTCGGCAACGAATTGGCGCAGGGACACCCCACGAAGGGCGGCCCGGGCCTTGGCTTGACGGAAAACTTCGTCGGGAATGTCCAGTGTGGTTTTCATGATCATGAATATCCCATATTTACGGGAGTCAGCAAGGAAAATGGCTCACTGATTCCCGGGCCGGAAATTCTCGTGATTCTTTCGGCTTGAAAATAAGTCGGTTTCTCTTGCCATCTTTCCGGGAAACCGGATAGCGTTCGCACGCGATGCTCCTCTCCCTCCTGCATGACTTCTTCTTTAGTGAAGGGTATCTGGCGAACACCGTTTTTCGTGTGATCGCCGTGGCGGGGTTTCTGATGGCGATGTTGCAGGTCATCCTCCGGCTGGTCGGTGTTGATGACGACGGGATTGCCGAGGGGGGCGACCATGGGGGCGGGCAGGTGATTTCATGGACCACCCTTTCAGGTTTTACGCTTGCCTTCGGGGCGGTCGGTTCGCTGATGCTCGGGGCGGGGTATTCGATCGTCGTGGCCACTCTCTGCGGCGCGCTGGCGGGGCTGGCACTCGGGGCCATTTTCCTTTTCCTGATGCGGATGTTCAGCCTTCTTAAAGAGGACAACACCTTTCAGATCGCCAACTGCGTCGGGAAAGTCGGCACCGCCTATATCCGCATTCCCGCCAGCCCCGGCACGGGCGGGCAGGTGCAGGTGGTCGCCCAGTCGCGCATGGTGACCCTCGCGGCGATCAGCGATCACGAGATCGCCAGCGGGGAGCGGGTCAAAGTGCTCGAAGTCATCGGTCACGATCTGGTCAGGGTCGAGCGGGTTTAAAAAAAGTAATCAAAAAAGGAATGGAACCATGATTGTCATACTTCTCATCGCAGGTGTTCTTCTCATCCTCATCGGGATGCTCTTTGCCGTTTCGCGGCGCTACCGGCGTTGTCCCAGCGACCGCATCCTCGTCGTCTACGGAAAGGTCGGCGGCGGCAAATCGGCCAAGTGCATTCATGGCGGCGCGACCTTTGTCTGGCCGCTGATCCAGAACCACGCCTATCTGGAACTGACCCCGATGCCGATCGAGATCCCACTCAAAGGAGCGCTCTCCCGGCAGAACATCCGCGTCAACACCCCCTCGACCTTCACCGTCGGGATCGCGACCGAACCGGGCGTGATGGAAAACGCCGCCGAACGCCTGCTCGGGCTTTCGCAGGAGAGCATCCGCGATCTCGCCAAGGATATCATTTTCGGGCAGATGCGCGTGGTCATCGCGACCATGAGCATCGAGGAAATCAACTCCGACCGCGACAAGCTGATCTCCAACATCGCCAGCGGGGTGGAGGTCGAGTTGAAGAAGGTCGGTTTGAGGCTGATCAACGTCAACATCCAGGACGTCACCGACGAAAGCGGCTACATCGAAGCGCTCGGTAAAGAGGCGGCCTCCAAGGCGATCAACGAAGCGAAGGTCAAGGTCGCCCAGGCCGAACGGGACGGGGAGATCGGCGCAGCCCAGGCCGGGCGGGAACGCGAGGTCGAAGTCGCCAACGCCCAGGCCGAAGCAACCAAAGGGAAAAACCTGGCGCAGATCGAGATCGCCAATTCCAACGCCGCGCTCAACGTCGAGATCGCCGAAGCCAACCGGCTGGCCGTGACGGCGGAACGGGTGGCAACCGCCAATGCCGAACGCGATTCGTACACCGCCCAGCAGGAGGCGGAATCGGCGCGCGCCCAGGTCGAGCAGGCGACCCGCTATGCCAACGAAGTCGTCCCGGCGGAGGTGCAGAAGAAGCGGATCACCGTCCTGGCGGAAGCCGAGGCCGACCAAGTCCGGATCGCAGCGAACGCCCAGGCCGACAGCATCCGGGCCACGGCAGACGCCGCAGCGTTCGAGATCGCCTCGCGCCTCGGCGCCGAAGCGGAAGGGACCAAGCAGATCCTCCATGCAAAGGCCGACGGGTTCCGGCAGATGATCGAGTCGGCGGGGAACAACCCGCAGATCGCGATCACCCTTCTGTTGAGCGAGCAGATGCCGAAGCTGGTCGAAGCCCAGGCAGAGGCGATTTCCGGCATCAAGATCGACAAGGTGACCGTCTGGGACAACGGCGGCGGCGAAAACGGCACCGGTTCCACGGCGAATTTTCTTTCGGGAATGATCCGCAGCCTCCCGCCATTGCAGGAACTCGCACGGCAGGCCGGGCTCAAGCTCCCCGATTACCTTGGCGAAATGGAAGCGTCGGAAGGACGCCCGGCAGCGGACGGCAACGGCAAACCGCCGGCGGATGGACAGGATTGGCGCTTTGTCGGCAAGAAGCCGGAATAGCATTTTCAAACAACCGGAAGCGCCGGTCGTGCGATTGTGAAGTATCACTGATCCGGGCGCGGGCCTCCCGTTTTCGTTTGCACTTGCCCGCTCCTCTCTTAACCCTCATACTCCCTTTCAACGCATGATTGTCACCACAGCCGCACTTTATCAACTCGCCTACGGGAAGTACGCCATCGGAGCGTACAACATCAACAACATCGAACAGACGATCGGCCTCTTTCGGGGATGCGTGGAGAGCCAGGCTCCCTTCATCATCCAGCTTTCCAAGGGGGCGCGGAAGTATTCGGACAAACGGATTCTCGAAGCGGTGATCCGCGCCGCCGACGAGATGTTCCCCGAAGCGATCTACGCGGTTCACCTTGACCACGGCGACGAAGAGACCTGCTACGATTGCATCGACTCGGGCTTCTACAGCTCGGTCATGATCGACGCTTCGCACGAGTCGTTTGAGGAAAATATCGCCATCACCCGCCGCGTCGTGGAACGGGCTCATGCCGCTGGCATCTCCGTGGAAGCCGAACTCGGCCAGCTCGGCGGCGTGGAGGAGGATGTCTCCGTTGACGAAGGCAACGCCTGCCTGACCAACCCCGACGAAGCGGTCGAGTTCATCCGGCGCAGCGGTTGCGACGCCTTGGCGGCGGCGATCGGCACGAGCCACGGGGCCTACAAGTTCAAGGGACAGCAGAGCCTCCATTTTCACATCATCGAAGCGATCGCCGAAAAGATCGCCGCTGCGGGATTGCCCGCCACGCCGATCGTCATGCACGGCTCCTCCAGCGTCCCGCAGGAAGAGGTGCGCCGGATCAACGAAGCGGGCGGCAGGCTCGACCCGGCCGCGCGCGGTGTGGACGAAAACGAATACCTCCCCGCAGCAAAGCTCGGGGTGACCAAGATCAACATCGATACCGACGGGCGGCTGGTCTGGACCCGTGTTCACCGGGAGTTTTTCCGGGATCACCCCGACCAGTTCGACTTCAGGCCGCCGGGTAAAATCTTCATGGACGAGTACGCCCGTTTCATCGCGCACAAAAACACCAAGCTCGGTTCGGCCGGACAACTTTCCGCCGTTCGCGACGCCTTGGCCGCCCACGCGTGATGGGGCTTGGGGGGAGCAAACAGTGTCTTCAGGCAGGCGAACCGGCGAAAAAGGAACCGGTGTTTCCCTGAAAAACGCCGACCTGTAAATTTCACCTTGCTCCCCGTAAAAAACTCGCCTAAATGCACGTCGATACCGCTTGATGTTTTCCGGACATCCAAGCGGGAAGCCTGCGGCATGCCGCCGCGAATGCCGCAGGAGATCAAGACCAAGGGAGCGGGGAAGCCGGGAAACCGGGTTCCCTGGAAAGAAGCGGAGTTGTAAAGCAAGAGACCAAACAAACGGGTGCTTTTTTTCCCTCCTTAGAAAGAAGCGCCCCAAGGAGAACGAACTATCCAAATAAGACAGATCAGAGTCAATGGACGCATTCGCGCCAAGGAGGTGCGGGTTATTGTGGCGTCCACCAACGAGGCCCTCGGCGTCATGCGCCTCCAGGAAGCCTTGCGCAAAGCCCAGTCGCTGGGGCTGGACCTCGTTGAGGTTGCCCCCCATGCCACCCCTCCCGTATGCCGTATCGTCGACTTCGGAAAGTTCCGTTACGAGATGGCGAAACAGGAGAAGGAGAAAAAACAGAACACCAGCCGGCTCAAGGAGATCAAGTTCCGGGTCAATATCGACGAACACGATTACCTGACCAAGCTCCGCCGGGGTGAACAGTTTCTGGACAAAGGCAATAAACTCAAGGTGCAACTCCAGTTTCGCGGTCGTGAAATGGCACACAAGGATCTTGGCCAGGCGGTGATGCAGCGCGTCAGGAATGATCTCTCCACCATGGCCGTGGTCGAAATGGAACCGCGCATGGTCGGGCGGAGCATCAACATGACGCTCTCTCCGCTTCCGGTCGGCAAACGCAAACGCCGTTTCTCGTTGCCGGAACACGACACCGACGAGCACGAGGAAGAAGAGGACGACCACCACGACGAAGACGACGAGGAAGAAGGCGACGCTTCGTAGTTTTTTTCAGGGAGGCCAAAAGTTTCTCAAATCTGCCGGGAAACGACGCTCGTTCGTTTCCCGGCGGCTTATGACGGCTGTTTCCTTGACATGGCCGGAGAGGGCCTTTCGCCCGCTGTCGGGAGGTTTGGCGTTTACTGTTCCAACGGAAATCGTCTAACCTTTAGCCTCCACCACCTCATGAGAGAACTTGATGAACAGGAGCGGCTGATCGCCCGGGCCCTGGTCCGCGATCCCCGCGAGAGCGACAACGGCATCGGCGAGACGACCGGCGTCAATGTCCGGACTGTCTCCCGCAAGCGCCAGCGGATGGAGCAGGAAGGCATCCTGACCTTCTTCACCCATGTTGATCTCTCCGCTTCGGGCACCGGGCAGTTTACCTCCCGGCATGTCTATATCATCAAGTTCCGTCTCGGGATGACGCTGCGCAAGATTCAGGACGACATCGCGCGGGAACCGGCGGTCCGCTCCATCTTTACCGAGTTCATCTTTGAAAGCCACATTGCGGAAATCGACGGCAAGGTGGCGCTGCTCCTCTTTGTTGATGGGGAAAACGACAAGGATATCTTCATCACCATGCACGAGAAGCTGATCCCGAGCCTTCTCCGCAACCATGGAGAAAACTCGATCGAAGAGGTTTCGACGATGCGGATTCTTTCACCCAACCGGGTGTTACGCAACTACATCACCGGCGTGAACATCAAGGATGGCTACCTCTGCAAGGAGTGGCCCGACGAGGCGATCTATGTCGGCGAGGAACAACACTCCCAGCCGCTGCCCACACCTCACCCGGCCCCCTCGGAGCCCTCTGCGAGGATCGGGTTGCAGCAGTCGTGAGGCGGAGTCCAACGCCCCGGTCGGCGCGGAGGCTTAACCCTCCCGTTGCGACCAACTCCGGAGCCGCTGCTAACTCCAGAGTTCCTGCCAGCGCGCCAGGCGCGAACGGTGTTTGAGCCGACCTTTCAGGCGGCGCAGCGGCTGCTTCATTCCGAAAGAACGACTTCCAAAACGCCCCATCCCGAAGCGCGAGGAAAGGGGAGCGCCCCGACCCAGATGCGGAAGCGAACCGGCAAGACGCCTCTGAAGCTGCCGTCGCCGGCTGAAGAGTTCATCCCCCGCGCCGCGAAGGGAGAGCCGCCGGTTGCGCGAACGCAGCCAATAGACCGCGAGCACCGCAACGCTTCCCAGCGCGGCCATCCGCAGGAGCGTCATCACCAGATGGCGGCGACGCACGCTTTTGACATCGCGCCGGATCGCTTCGAGGTTGCGCGTCTGGACTTCGTGCCAGATCTCGACCGCCCCGCGCGTCACCGGTGAAACCTCCGCGTTGTTGTCCTTGCGACCGCCGCTGATCTTCTTGCGCCGCCCGGCGAGATGCGCCGCGTCGCGCAGGGCGCGGATCGTGTTGTGGGTCGTGATCACCTCCTGCCGCTGTTCCTGGATGAGATCGTAAACCGGCGCGGGCAGGTCGTGCCGGAGCGCCCTCTGGTAGGCCTCCTTGGCGACATCCTCCCCGCGCTCGCATTCGGCAAGGAGGGCATGGTTGCTCCCCCGCGAAAGGGCCCCTTTAAGATGAATCCACCCCCGGTGCGCCGCCCCCCGGAAGGTGCTCCCCTCGTTTTCGGGATGGTGCTCGCCCATCGTGATCGCCTCTGCTTCGAGATCGCCTGCAAACTTCGCCCTTTGAAGTGAAAAGGATGAAAGCAGCATCTTCAGTTCCGGATCGTCGACAACGGCCTCCGCAGCCGTCCGGAACCCCTCTTGTCCGTCCCGACAGATCCCAATGAGGCGATTGAGAACATCGAGAGCCTCTTCCTGTTGAGCGTTCATAAAAAGGAATCGCGTCTCGCGGCGGTTTTGGAGCCTACCCCACCCCAAAGCGTTCCAACTCGTCCCCGGTGGCGCTGAACTCGGTGATCGGCGGCAGGCAGGCATGGGCGCGGCAGAGATAAAGCGCGGAGGGAACCCCCTCGGGCGGTGCGAGTTCGCGCAGGAACCCGAGCCGCCGGGCGAGCCACGCCTGTCCCTCGCCGCCGTCGGCAAAGCGGATCGTTCGGAACGGGAGAAAACGGGTTCCCAGTTCGTGCAGCCACGGCTCCACCGGCGTCCCCGCGACGATGAATGCCTCGGGTTCGCTGAGCGAAAACGCCAGCGAGCCGAGCAGCAGCGGCACGGCTTCGGGCGTCCTCCGGAGCTGGTCGGCAAAGCTCTCCAGCGTCCGGTCGGCGCGTTCACGCAGCGCGGCATCGTCGAGAAGGTCGGCCAGCCGCAGCGCATTGGCGACGGCGATCGAGTTCGACGACGGTTCGGCCCCGTCGTAATCGTCCTTCATCCGGAGGAAAAGGGCGGGGTCGGTGCCGGCAGTGGAGAAATAGCCACCGTGGCGTTCATCAAAGAAGAGATGGTCGAAGATCTCCTGCAATTCGACCGCCCACCGGAGCCATTCGATGCCCGCTCCGGCCTCGTAAAGGTCGAGCAGACCGGCGATGGTAAAGGCATAATCCTCCGCAAACGCGGGCGTCTCCCCGGGGCCTTCGCGCCACGAGCGCAACAGCCGCCCGTCGCGCTGGAGATGCTGGCGCAGGAAGGCGGCGGCGCGCCGGGCGACCCCGAGATCGTCGCGGTTTTCCTGGGGCAGAAGGTGGGCGGCCCTGGCAAAGGCGGAGATCATCATCCCGTTCCAGGCGGTCAGGATCTTGTCGTCGAGATGCGGGCGGGGGCGCTGGTTGCGCAGCGTCAGCAGCGTGCGGCGGCTTTCGGCAAGCGACCGGGCGATCGTTTCCGGGTCGCTTTTGAACTGCGCGGCCAGCTCTTCGTCCGAAACGCGGCGGATCAGGGTATTTTTGCCCGTCAACTCGCCGTGCGGGTCGCTTTCCTGCGGGGCATTCCCCCCTTTTTCAACCCCGTAGGCGCGGTTGAAGATCGCAGCGGCTTCGGGAGCCAGGGCGTCGGCGATCTCGTCGCGCGTCCAGACGTAGAAGGCCCCTTCGCCGCTTTGCGACGGGTCATCGGGGTGGGGGCTGTCGGCATCTTCGGCACAGTAAAACCCGCCTTCGGGCCCAAGCAGGTTGGCCTGGACATAATCGAGGATGTCGGCGGCCACGGCGGCGTCTTCCGGCCGCCCTGCGATCTGGAATGCCTCAAGGTACGCCACGGCGAGCAGCGCCTGGTCGTAAAGCATCTTTTCAAAGTGGGGAACATGCCAGTAACGGTCGACCGAGTAGCGATGAAAACCGCCGCCGAGGTGGTCGTGCATCCCCCCGAGCGCCATTTTCCGCAGCGTGAAAAGCGCCGCCTCGCGCGCCTTTGCGGCCCCGTTCCGATCCCGGGTGAGGGCGGCGTAGCGAAAGAGAAAATGAAAGGTGACGGGTCTTGGAAACTTCGGCGCGCCGGAAAAACCGCCCTCTTCCGGGTCAAAATGACTCATGATCCGCGCGGCGGCGCGTTCGAGCGTTGCCAGGTCGGCGGCTCCTCCTTCGGCCTGCTGCCGGGGCGTTTCATGGGCTTCCTGCAAGGTGGAAACGACCGAATCGCCATGCTGGACGAGCCGCTCGCGGTCGTGCTCCCACGCCTGTGCGATCCGTTGCAGGAGCGTCACAAAACCGGGCCGGTTGTAGCGGTCTTCAGGCGGGAAATAGGTGCCGCCGAAGAACGGTTTCAAGTCGGGAGTGAGAAACGCGCTCAACGGCCACCCTCCGCTGCCGGTGCTCGCCTGCACAAAGGTCATGTAGAGCCGGTCGACATCGGGCCGCTCCTCGCGGTCGACCTTGATCGGGACAAAATGCCGGTTGAGGAGGTGGGCCACCGCTTCGTTTTCGAACGACTCGCGCTCCATGACGTGGCACCAGTGGCAGGTGGAGTAGCCGATGGAGAGGAAAATCGGGCGTTCTTCCAGACGGGCTTTTTCAAACGCTTCCTCCCCCCACGGGTGCCAGTCGACCGGATTGTGCTGGTGTTGAAGAAGGTAGGGTGATTTTTCTTGCGCGAGACGATTGGTTTTCATCCTTTAGATTCCTTTTAGATTCCCTTCTGCGCCGGAAGGCGAAACGGTTTCAAGGGCGGTTGAAGATTTTTCATGCAGGTTTTCGTTCATTGGGTGCGGCTTCAAGCCGGTTTTTGGCCTTTTTTGGCCCGAACCCGGCGGGGAACGGCGCGCCGTAGAGCGGAATCCGGAAGGGTGGGGGAGTGGTGTCGCCGGGTGGCGTTGGTTTTGTCGATCGCGGGCATGGTCGGCTGGCTGGGCGGGTGTGCCTCTCCGGGCGGAGTTTCCAAATTTACCACGGTCGTCATCGACGCCGGGCATGGCGGACACGACTCGGGCGCTCTTTCGCGCCGCACGGGGCGGCTGATCAAGGAGAAGGACATCGCACTCGATACGGCGTTGCGGGTCGAGCGCAAACTTCGCGCCGCCGGGGTCAATACGGTGATGACCCGGCGCGACGACCGTTTCATCCCGCTCAACACCCGCGTGGCGATCTCCAACCGGCACCGGCACTCCATTTTTCTTTCGATCCACTACAATGATTCGCCCAAACGGCACATCAACGGCGTTGAGATCTACCACAATCGACGCGGGACCGACCGCCTGGCCTACGATCTCCTCGCCTCCATTTCGCGCACGGCGGGGCACCGGAAACGGTTTGTCAAAACGGCCAATTTTCGGGTCTTGCGTTATTCGCAGGGTCCGTCAGTTTTGGTGGAATGCGGTTTCCTGAGCAACGCAAGCGAAGCCGCCAGGTGCGCCGATCCCCTTCACCGCGAGGCGATCGCCGAAGCGATCGTCCAGGCTTTTTTAAAACAGCGGCGATGAGGGAACGGCCCGAAATGATGTTGATATGAGCTTACCCAATGTTTTTCCCAACAGCGTGCGGCTGGCCCCGGGGCTGGGCGGTCTCCCCCGGCTGGAGATCGACTCGCCGCTGGCAAAGGCGCAGATTTATCTCCACGGCGCGCATGTCGCCTCCTACACGAAGGCGGGGGAGCGGCCGCTCCTTTTCCTGAGCGAAAAGAGCCACTTCCGGGGCGGGGAACCGATCCGGGGCGGCGTGCCGATCATCTTTCCATGGTTCGGCGGGCGGCAGGACGGGGCCGACCTTCCCGCGCACGGGTTTGCGCGGCGTTGCGCCTGGGCCGCGGAGGCCGTCCGGCAGGAGGACGACGGGACGGTGCAGGTGGAATTAAGGCTCAAACCCGACCGGGCGACCGGGGCCGTGTTCAACAACGACTGGGTGGCCCGCTACAGGGTAAGGGTCGGCAGCGAACTGACGCTGGAACTGGAGGTGACCAACACCGGGAGCGCCCCCTTCCGCTACGAAGAAGCGCTCCACACCTATTTTTCGGTGAGCGATGTCCGCAACATCGCGATTACCGGTCTGGAGGAGACCGAGTATCTGAGCGCGATCGAGGAGGTCCCCCGCAAGCGGCAAAACGCGAAGCCGATCCGCTTCGAAGGGGAGCTTGACCGCGCCTACCTTAATACGGAGGCGACCTGCGTCATCGAAGACCCGGGGTTCGACCGCAGGATCATCGTCGAAAAGGCGGGATCGCAATCGACCGTCGTCTGGAACCCGTGGATCGACAAGGCGCAGCGGATGGCCGACTTCGGCGACGACGAATGGAAGCAGATGGTCTGCGTGGAGAGCGGGAACGTGCGCGAGAACCAGCGCGAAGTCATCCCCGGCGAACGGCAGACGCTCCGCGTCACGTTGCGGAGCGAAGCTCTTTAACCCATGGCGCGCGACAAAAAGGAACGTTTGCCTACCTCGCACGACCGCTCCCCCGCGGGCGGATTTTTCGCGGCGTTTGGAGGATTGTCGGCGGAAGGGTTGCCTCCGGGGGAAGAACCGGCCCAGGGCGACCCCTCCACCCCCTCCGGCAAGTCGCGGGGCCGTGCGATCCTCCGCAAAGAGACGGCGCACCGGGGCGGCAAAACCGTGCTGGTCATCCGGTTTGAACCCATGCCGAACGAGGCGGAACTGGCCCGGCTGGCAAAAGAGTTGCGCGTCGCCTGCGGCTGCGGCGGGGCCGTGAAAGAGGGGGAGATCGAGCTTCAGGGCCGACAGCTTGAAAAAGTGCGCGAACTCCTCGTCGGAGAAGGGTTCCGGTTGGCGGGGATCACGAAGATTTAAATTCTTTTCGCCCTCGGAGACTCGTCGGATTTTATTTTTACAAAAAGAGACGTTGACGTAAATGGCCTCTTGCGTTATGGATAACGCAATCGCCATTCCAACCGCTTCGTAATGATATAAACTGAATGCGTTATCCATAACGCATTCAGGGCAGACACTGGAGGCTGTTGGATCCGCCCCCTTAAACCCCTTCCTTCTTTTTTCCCCATGATGAAACCACTCCTTCTCTTTTGTGTGGCCATTGGATGGATGGCCGTCCAACCGGCCTCAACGGCCCGGACGCTTTACGACTTCAATGAAGTGTCGCAGATGGCGGATTTCAATTCGACCGGAGGGACGACCTGGAGTTGGGGAGCCAATGCGGGCATCGGGTCGACCGGTGGCGTTGCCGCCAACAATGGTGGCGGGGCTTCGACCCTGGTGTTGAAGAACGGCTTTGCCGGGGATGTTTCCTTCACCCTCTCCATCTCATTCCAATGGGTAACGGCGGTTTCCGGCGCCGGGCATGGAGCGTTCATCGGGTTTGGTCCCAGCGCCACTTACGCGCCATTTTATGGAGGCGGCGGCAGCTCTCCTTCGGTGGAGCAGAATCAGGTCTATTTCGGGATTGGCAGGGTGGCTGCCGGAGATACCATCAGAATCGTCGGCAACAGCGTGGCGGGAGGGGTCTCGGAGAATTTCCAGGGACCGTCCGAGCAGAACGTGACGCTGACCAGCGGAGAGTGGTATCAGCTTTCGGGCGATGTGACTTACTCGTCGGAGGAGAAGCGCTATACCGTGGCCGTCACGCTCTATTCTTTCGGTGGAGAGGGAGGGTCACCGATGGCGATTTCGACCCATACTTTCACCACCCCTGAGTCGCAGGATATGTCGGCATTGGCCGGCGACGAAGTCCATGCCTTTTTTGGAACGGCGGCGAACTCCATCTATCGCGGTGTCAGCGCCATCGACAATTTTTCGGTGCCTGCTCCCATTCCCGAACCGGCGACGCTCGGGCTGCTCGGCGCAGGGGTCGTGCTGTTTGGCTCGGCCCGGTGGCTCCGGCGTCGCAAGCGTTAAAGGGTGTTAAAGGGTTGCAGGGGAATTGTCTTTCAGGGTTCAATCGCCACTCGACGCGAGCCCAACACTACGGATGAACCAGACCACGACGCAGCAGAAGAGGCCCAAGGCGGAGAAGCGGGTCACCATTTACGAGATCGCAAAACGGGCGGGCTGTTCGGCGATGACGGTTTCCCGTGCCTTGATGCCGCGCAAGAAATCCAACGACCGGATCAGCCCCGAGACGCTTGAACAGATCCGCGCCCTTGCCAGTGAGATGGGCTACAAGCCGAACCTTGCCGCCAGGGGGTTGATCCTGCGAAAGACGATGAACGTCGGCTTTCATATCAACCAGCAGTTCAGTTACTACAACCCGCTTCATTTCCCGATCCTGCGCAGGTTGCAACATGAACTGGAAAAGGCTGGCTACCACCTCGGTTTCTACTACTTCAAGGCGGGCGATCTCAAGGAGTTGCAGAAGTTCGTGCAGCCGCCCCGGTTGGTGGATGCCCTGATCGTGCTGGGGCGCAACCTCAGCCCCGAAGAGGCGGCCACCATCGTCGCCTCCGGGGTGCCGCGCCTGGCACTGTTCGAGGCGCTGGAAGATTTTCACTCGCTGGTGATCGACGACTTTCACGGCGGCCGCCTTGCGGCACGGTTCCTTCACGAGCGGGGCTTTCGCAAAGTAACGCTTCTGGCCTACTGGGTCCGCGAGGAACGGTGGAACGGGCGGATCTTCGGCTTCATGGAGGAAGCGAAAAAGCTGGGGATGGAGGTTTCGGAAATGAAGGATTTTTACGACCCCCACTACGATCTTCCGTACGCCTGGAGAAGCGGAAAGGTCGCCGCCGACCTGTTGAAGAAACTCCGGGCGCGGGGAGAGGCGGGCCGCTGCCTTTTTATCAACTCGGACAGTTTCGCGCGGGCCGTGGCTGATTACCTTGAGAGCCATGGCGTCAAGCCGGGGGGAGAGATCTCCGTGCTCGGGTACGACGATGCCGAGGAACTCGAATTTCCACCGACGCTTTGCGGTCCTCCCCGCCTGACGACGATCTCACGGCCTCGGGTCGACATCGGCCTGCGGGCGGCGAGTTTGATCGTCAATGAAACCCTCTCCGACCGGAACGAAGCGTTTTTGCCCTCCCTTGTCGTTCGCGAAACCGTCGGGCATCCCTTGACGCCCGCCTGACGACGTTGTGCCTGTCTTGAATTTCCGCAGATCTTTTTGTCCTTTCTTCCTGAAACAAATCATGAACCCCCTTCTTCCCTGGCGGCCCGCCCGCCGTCTCCCAGCCGCTTCCTTTCTGGCCTCGCTTCTTCTTTTACCGCATTGCGTTATCGGTAACCCTCAAGCGGGCCAACCATTCAAGCCCGATGCCGAGACGTTGCTCCTCGGGCAGTTTGAAGGCGATGCCTACCGCGCCACCTACGCCAACGGCTGGGGGCATTTCGCCGGTTCGGGAGCACCGCTGGTGGAGGGTTATTACGGAAAAGGGGTCGATCTGCGGGGGCGCGCCCCGGCGGCCGCCAAAGGGCAGCCGGGCGACTACGCGCAATGGGCGTTCTGGCCGAAGGGCAACCTCCGTTACGACGAGGGAACCGTGGAGTTCTGGTTCCGCACCGCAGAGGAGGGGGCTCCGGCGCCGTTGTTTGGCGACGCCGCGCTCTTTTTTTATTCGATCCAGCAGCTTCGCCCGGAAGGGGCGGACCCCGGCGACAAACAGACCGACGAACGGCCGCGGGTGGGAATGACCCGCACGCAGGCCACCCTGCGGCTCAACCGGCAACAGCTTTTCTACAAGCTGGTGACGGTTGGGGGAAAAGTCGTGGAGGGGCGGGTTGATTTCCGCAAGACCCCCGGCTTCGAACGCCAGTTGGAGTCGGACGAATGGCACCACTTTGCCATGACATGGGCCGACGGCGCTCTGGTGTTCTACCTCGACGGGAGCCGCGCCGCCGTTCATGACATCACGGGCGAGCACGGGTTGGCGCTCATCTCCGCAGCGCAGCGGCCGATTGCCATGAGCGGTCTGCTGCTCGATGAACTCCGCATCTCTTCGGTGGCCCGGTACCGGGGCGGGTTTGAGCCAAACTGGCGTGAGGGAGCCCGCCCGGCGTATGCCTTTTCCTCCACCGTGGAGCACCCTGAAATCCCGACCCGCTACAGCCATCCGGTGATTCCCGCGGCAGTCTCGCGGGAGCCGGAAGGGGAGCTCAAAGTGGTGGAAGCGGGGCCGCTGCGGCTCTCCTTCGACCCCGGGCGGGGGGATCTCGCCCGGCTGGAAACCGCCGCTGGCGAAGCGGCAACAGGGCGTGAAGGGTTGCAACTCCGCTTCGATGTGGAGCGGGCGGAGCCTGCTTCCGTGGAGGCGGGGCAATGGGAGGCGAACCCGGGCAAAGCCGGTTTCGTCCAGCGTTTCGACGACCGGATCGAGGCGACCCACTCCATTGTTTCCGGCGAGGACGATCTGGTGCGCTGGCGGGTCAATCTCAAAAACAGCTCGGCGACCGAACAGCGCCTGGAGGTCCGGCTCGGCGTTCCGTTTCCCGGTGCGACGGTAAGCGACTATTTCGACGGCAGCGGCATTCAGGACCAGCTCGCATTTCCGCGCCGACGCGACGAGTATATCTATACCCTTCCTTTTGTGGCCGCTTCCGGCAGCGGCAAGGCTCTGGGTCTTGGGATCAACCCGAACATCAACCTGAGCAGCCTGATCTCCGAATGGGTCCCCGTGGGGCCAACGGGCGTCATCCGGCAGGGGACGCGGCTGGTCCTCGCGCCCGGGGAGAGCTTTGAGATCGAGTACCTGCTCGTCCCGGCAAAAGGGAGCTTCGGAAGCCTTGACGCGCTCGACCGTTACCATGCCGCGTTTGGCGATCTCTACCGCCAGGTGGCCGATGTGCCGATCTATAGCTACATGCCGGTGGCACAACACTTCAAGTACATGCGCCTGCCTGACCTCGCCCGCCAGTTCTACATCGGCAACCAGTGGGGGCATGGTCCCTACCATACCAAGGGCGACTACATGGGTTCGGAGAAGTACTGGAACAATGAAAAGTACAAGGGCCGGCTCGACTACGCGCACGGCGAGCGCCACCAGCAGCTCTACGGATCCATCGAAAACCTTCGCAGACGGATGCTTCAGACGAACAAGGATTCGTTTGACTACTACTATACCCTGCGCCGAAGCCACGACGTGCCGAACCTGACGGCCGCCTATATCGTCGAGGATCTCTACCCGAAGTTTGACGACCGCGACGACCCGCTGGTCGCCGGGCAGTATTATCTGCCCACGGGGCTTTTCGTCAACGAGTTCAAGACGCCGCTCGGGAAGAAGTTCATCGAAGACCAGGTGGCGCTGATGAAGCTCGTCGCCCGCTATTCACCGGGGTTTATCAACGACATGTGCCAGATCTCGCCCTACCGGTTTGTGGACGAGATCGCACGCAAGAGTCCGGGCCGGGCCTTTTCGCAGGATCGCGGAACCTACCTGGTCGGCGGTTTCGGGCACGTCGACCGGTACCGGAAGATCAACGATTTCACAACCGAGGGGTACCGGCAGAGCATGTGGTCGGACTTCGGGATGGTCTCCTACATGCTTTCGGCCCACTCTTCGGCCAACGCCTTCGAGGCGGGCGAACGCTTTTGGGGGTTTTCATCGCTGGGCGAAGGGTACCGGGCCAACCGCTACCTGCTTGGAGAGAAACCGACCGTCTGCCTGGTAAGCTACGGGGCGGATCAACTCGGTCTCTACTATCGCCCGGAGGAGTTTACCCCGGCGTCGTTGCGGGAGTATTACCGTCGCAACCTTCGGTCGATTTTTCTGCTGGCGCTAAGAGAGGCGGTCTACCTCGATCCGCCCTACCTGCACGGCTACCAATGGATGACGCAGGCCAACCCGGTCCTGATCGAAAGCATGGTCCACGGTCGCAAACTGGTGCCGGGGGCCAAGGTGGAGGCTCCCCTGTGGGTCGTCCGCGGCGGTTCGGCCTGGGACTCTCTTTGGGCCGTCGGCAACGAGACGGCGCAGCCTGCCGGTGGAACGCTGGCGCTGGAGCGGCGTTACTTCGAGGGCGAAGCCCCGGTGGTCGCCCGTTACTACGGCGGCAAGGTGGCGCAAACCGTGACCGGGGAGGGGACAAAGCTTGAAACCGGGGAGGTTTCCGGGCGTGACTTCGAAGCCTTCAAGGCGGTGGCCGCCGTGGCATCGGCAGGAGAGGCGACCCTTTCGACGGCATTGACCGGGGACGGGCTCGGGATGCAGCTCGTTCTGGAAACCGGCGCAGCGGAAGCGATCTCCCTGCGGCTCAACCCCTTCGAAGTCCTTTACCATC
>DATMFV010000134.1:0-72303 GCA_035555975.1 Chthoniobacteraceae bacterium | reverse complement strand
GCCCGATATTGTCAGCGGTCGGCCGGATCGTCTCGATCTCCCCGCTGAAGACGAGGTGTTCGATTTTTTCTTCAATCGAGTCGTCGAGCTTGTAGCCGTCATGCCGGAAAAACTTGATCCCGTTGTCTTCGTACGGATTGTGGGACGCGCTCAGGACGATCCCCGCGTCCGCACGTAGCGAACGGGTGATATAGGCAACCCCCGGCGTCGGGAGCGGCCCGATGACCAGCACATCGACCCCGAGCGAGGTGATCCCCGCGACCAGCGCGTTTTCGAGCATGTAGCCCGAAAGCCGCGTATCCTTGCCGAGCACGATCTTGGGCCGCGTGGCGTCGCGCCGGGTCCGCCGGCTGAGCGTGGTGATGACATGGGCGGCGGCGCGGCCGAGTTTCAGGGCGGTCTCGGCGGTGACCGGCTCAATGTTGGCGACACCGCGAACGCCGTCGGTACCAAAGATTTTAGGAGGGTGGGTGGCGCTGTCAGCGGCGGCGGAGGAAGTCATCGGCGGCGGAGTGGGTCGGGCTGTAGATGTGGGTGTTGGTATCAATGTTCTTTTTGATGAGAAACCAGAGGGTCGTTGCGATGAGGAGGGCGACCAGCTTGGTTCCCCAGTTGTTGAGAATCAGATTCTTCATACTTTTCAAGGAGTAAGAGCTGGCTTAAACGCTTTTTAAAGGTATCGGGGCCGAAGTTGCGTTCGATTTTGCCGCGATGCGCGATGGAGACAATTCCGGTCTCTTCGCTGACGACGATGGCGATGGCGTCGCTCTCCTCCGCAATGCCGAGCGCCGCGCGGTGGCGCAGCCCGAGGTCGCGCTCCAGATCGTGCCGCTGGCTGACCGGGAAGATGCACGCCGCGGCGATGATCCGGTCGTTCTGGATGATCAGCCCGCCGTCGTGCAACGGCGTTTTGGGGTGAAAGATGGTGACGATCAACTCCTGCGAAAGCTGGCAGTCGATCGAGACGCCGCTTTCGGCAAAGGCGTGGATGTTGGTGTCGCGTTCCAGGGCGATCAGCGCGCCGAACTGGCGGTTGGAAAGCTCGAAGGTCGCTTCGGTCAACAGTTCGATCGTCTCGCGGCTCTGCCCTGCGGAAGAGAAGATATGCTGGCTGCCGAGCGCGGCGAGCGCCCGGCGCAGTTCGGGCTGGAAAATGACCACCAGCGCGATCGCCAGGAAGGCGGTAAACGAGCGGATCAGCCAGAAGATGACCTGAAGTTTCAGCAGTTGCGAGGCGAGTGTCAGCGTCAGCAGGAAGATGAGCAGCCCGGTGAGCACCTTCGCCCCGCGCGTCCCCCGGAAATAGAGGTACGAGTAGTAGATGACCATCGTCAGGATCACGATCTCCACCGCCGAGCGCCATTGCGTGGAGATCGTTTCGAGAATCCAGTAGTAAACGGTGGTCAACATGCGGCTTGAATCGCTTCGGTCATCGTCAACGCTTCACGGTTGGCCCGGACATCGTGGACGCGGAAAATATCGGCCCCCAGTTCGCTGCCGACGCTGGTGAGGGCGACGGTCGGCCAGAAACGGCTTTCGAGGGCGGGGTCGCCGGTCAGTTTACCTAAAAAACTTTTTCTGGAAACCCCCAGGACGAGCGGCCGCCCTTCGACGCGCAAGGTTTCCAGCCGGGCGACCAGCGCGAGGTTGTGCTCCACCGTTTTCCCGAAGCCGATGCCGGGGTCAAACGCGAGGGAGAGCGGGTCGATCCCGGCGGCAAGCGCGGCATGGTACGACTGAAGAAAAAACGCCCGCACTTCGCCGACGACATCGTCGTAAACCGGGGCGTGCTGCATGGTCCGCGGGGTTCCCTGCATGTGCATCAGGATGACCCCCGCGCCCGAGGCGGCGACCACTTCGGCCATGGCCGGGTCGCCCCGCATCGCCGTCACGTCGTTGACGATCTCCGCCCCGTGTTCCAGCGCGGCCCGGGCGACGGCGGCCTTGGAGGTGTCGATCGAGATTGCCGCCTTGAGCCGCCCTTCCAGCGCACGGAGCACCGGGACGACCCGGGCGAGTTCCTCCTCCTCCGGGACCGGTTCCGCGCCGGGGCGGGTCGATTCGCCGCCGATGTCGATGATCGCGGCCCCCTGCGCCTCCATTTGCAGGGCAAACTCCGCCGCCGTGGCGGGGTCGATCCGCCCCTCCGGGGTCGAAAAACGGCCGCCGTCGGAAAACGAGTCGAGCGTCAGGTTGAGGATGCCCATCACCAACCCTCCGGGACGAAGGTCAAACTCGCGCTGTGTTGTTTTCCAGATCATCCGGGTCGGGGTGGTTAGACATTGCCAAAAACCGGTATCGATTTTAGCACGGAAATCGCGCCCGAACCCAGAGAAAACACGAAGGGATGGAAAGGAAGGCGTTTTTTACCCCCAAAGCCGCCCGGAAAACGGCTCGATCGTCGATCCGTGGAAGCGGAGCCCTTCCGGCCGGTCGTCGGCGAGCAGGAGCGGGGCGTCGAGGTCGACCTCATCGACCTGCTGGGCGACGACCATCGCCGGAGCCATGGCGAGCGAGGTGCCGAGCATGCAGCCGCACATGAGCCGCATCCCGGCTTCCCGCCCCGCCGCGACAGCGCGGAGCGCTTCGGTCAGGCCGCCGGTTTTGTCGAGCTTGATGTTGATCCCGTCGTATTTCCCGATCAGGCCGGGAAGATCCGCCGTCGTGTGGAACGCTTCGTCCGCCAGGACCGGCAGCGGGCGTTCGATCCGCGCCAGCGCGTCGTCGCGGCCCGCGGGAAGCGGCTGTTCGACGAAACCGACGCCGAGGTCGGCCATCGCCCCGAGGTAACGCGGGAGGTTTTCGGCATCCCACGCTTCGTTGGCATCGACGATGAGGCGGCTCGCCGGAGCGCCGCGCCGGACCGCTTCGACCGACTCGATCACCTGTCGGGGCCCGAGCTTGATCTTGAGCAGCGGCCGCGCGGCGTGCTTGCGTGCGGCGGCTTCCATCGCCTCGGGGGTGTCGATGCTCAAGGTATAGGCGGTCGTGACCGGGCGCAGCGGCGGCCAGCCGAGGAGCTGGTCAATCCGTCGGGAAGCCTGTTTGCAACGCCAGTCCCACCCGGCGCAGTCGAGCGCATTGCGGGCGGCCCCGGGCGGCATCGACTCAAGCAGCGCCTCCAGCGGTTCCCCGTTTTGAAGGCGCGGGGCGACGGCGGCGAGTTGTTCGAGTGCGGAGGCGGGCGATTCCCCGTAACGGGCAAGCGGGGTCGCCTCCCCCCGCCCGGTGTGGCCTTCCCCCTCCAGGGTGACGACGACGACCTCCGTCGTCATGCGGCTCCCGCGCGAAATGGTGAACGCCTGCGCGAGTTTCCACGTTTCGGTGGTGGCGGTGATTTTCATGTTTTTTTATCTTGCGGTTGGATGTTAAGGTAAGCGCGTTCGCGGGGCGAAAAACGTCTTTTTGGCTCAAACATTGATCTTTCATCCCCGTGAAACCGTTACTTTGACGATGCGGCTATCAGGCGGTGATCAAAACCTTGGGCCAAAGGCCCAAAATTCCTCAGCCCAGCCCAACGGGCTGGGTCATCGGTCATGCAAATGTCCTACGCCCCAACGGGGTGTGATACGAACCTTGGGAGATCATGACCATGGCGGCATATCGCGGTCCTTCAGACCGCGTCATTGGGTGAAACCTACCTACCCAGGGCGTTGCTCTGGGCTGAGGGATGGTCGGCCCGTTGGGCCTTTTTTTAAAGAACGGCATCGACCAGCGGCGCGGCCCCGAAGCGGTACGCATCGGTGGCAGGGAGTTGCAGCCGGTCTTCGACTTCCCGCAGGTACGCCTTCGCCGCCGTTTCTTCAAGGGAGGAGGTGTTGACGGAGAGTCCAACAACCCGGCTGGCGGGGGCGGTCAGGCGGGCGGCTTCCTCGTACCGGGCGATGGCCGCCTCCAGCGTCGGCTGCGGGAAGCGGGGGAGGTGGCGCAGGTGTTCGCGCGAGAGGTCATGGCAGAGGACGAGCGCTTCGGCCTGCGCTCCATGGACCAGCCCGAGCGTCACCCCGGCGTACGACGGGTGGAAGAGCGAACCCTGCCCTTCGATGAGGTACCAGTGTTCGGGGTCGGGATGCGCGGGGGCGATCACTTCGACCGCTCCGCTGATGAAGTCGGAGATCAGCGCGTCGATGGAGACGCCGCAGCCGGAGATGAAGATCCCCGTCTGGCCCGTGGCGACAAAATCGGCGGCGACTTTCCGGGCAACCATCTCGCGGTGGATCGCCAGCGTGGTGAACATCTTGCCGACCGAGCAGTCGGTGCCGACGGTGAGAAGCCGCCTGCCGGAACGGGGATCGCCGGTGGCGACCGGGCAGTCGAAGGTGAGGTAGCGGACGTCGATCAGCCTGCGGCCGAGTTCCTTCGCGCGCGCCGAGAGCTGCGGGTCGTCGTTGAGCCGGGCATGCAGGCCGCTGGCGAGGTCGTAGCCGATCTCGAGCGCTTCGGCGAGGGTCTTGCGCCATTGGGGAGCCATGATGCCGCCGCGGTTGGCCACCCCGAGCACCAGCGTGCGCGCCCCGCGATCCCACGCCTCCTGGAGCGAGAGGTCGGCCAGGCCGAGATCGACCGGGCAGCCGGGGTAACGGTACTGGCCGATGCACCAGTCGGGCCGCCAGCGGGCAATGCCGTTGGAGGTCTTGG
Organism: Chthoniobacteraceae bacterium; assembly: GCA_035555975.1. Taxonomy (GTDB): domain Bacteria; phylum Verrucomicrobiota; class Verrucomicrobiia; order Chthoniobacterales; family Chthoniobacteraceae; genus DATMFV01. The sequence goes on along the minus strand of DATMFV010000134.1, from coordinate 67,665 downwards.
CCGCAATCGGTTCGGCGACATCGCCAATAAAGAGGAGGTACGGTGTGGAAAGAGAGATCGGTGTCATGATGGGAGCGCCTTTAGCACCGGGTGTGCCAGATTGGTGGAGCGGGATCGTTTTTTCCTCCGGCCCCCGGGGAAAAAAGAGGCGGGATCGGTTTTCCGGCGGAGACGAGGCAGGTGAAGAGAGGGAAAACTGTGGACTAAAAATCCACAATGTCGACCGTTTGCCTACCGGTTCTTCGAATGAAGGCCGAGCCGGACCACCGTGCGGTGAAACTGGCTGCGGTCCATCCCGGCAAGCCGGGCGGCCTGGCTGAGATGGCCCTGGGTTCGCGCGAGCAACCCTTCAAAGTAGTTTTTCCGGAAGGTTTCGAGCGCTTCGGCGTAGGGGAGCGCGGAAGGGTCGTCGTGGGCCAGCGCGAACCATGCGGTCGGGAGTTCCTGCTGCTGGGCGAGGTGTTCGAGCGTGATCGTTTCGCCCGGGTGGAGCACGCAGAGCCGTTCCACAAAGTGCTCCAGCTCGCGGACATTGCCGGGCCACGGGTGGCTCTCCATCCATTCGCGCACCGGCCCGCTCAGGGTGATCCCGCCGCCGAAGCGTTCCAGAAAATGGGCGGTGAGGAGGTCGATGTCGCCCTGCCGATGCCGCAGCGGCGGGATGCGGAGGTGGACGACGTTGAGCCGGAAAAAAAGGTCTTCACGCAGGCGGCCCTGGGCGACTTCGTGGCGCAGGTCGCGGTGGGTCGCTGCGACCAGGCGCGCCTGGAACCGGAGCGTTTCCGTTCCCCCGACCCGCTGGAAATCGCCCCCCTGCAAGACCCGCAGCAGCTTCGATTGCACCGGCAGGCTCAGTTCCGCGATTTCGTCGAGAAAGAGGGTCCCTTCCCCGGCTTCCTCGAATTTCCCGATCCGGCGGCGGACCGCCCCGGTAAACGCCCCCTGTTCATGGCCGAAAAGCTCGCTTTCGAGCAGTTCGGGCGGGATCGCGGCGCAGTTGACCGTCACCAGCGGCGCTTTCCGGCGCGGGCTTTGTTCGTGAAGCTGGGTGGCGATCCATTCCTTGCCGGTGCCGGTCTCGCCGGTGATCAGCACGCGCGACCACGAGCGGGCCACCCGCCGCACGAGCCGCAGCAGCGCCAGCGTGGCCGGGTCGCCGGTCAGGAAAGCAGTCGGTTTCCCGGCGGCGGCCCCCGGGGCGTGCGGCCCCGCCGGGGAGCGGTGGCTCTCCAGCACCTGTTGCAGTTCGCTGCGAAACGCGTCGGGGCGGAGCGGTTTGGGCAGGTACTGGTCGGCCCCGAGCCGGAACGCCTCGGCAGCGGTTTTGCGGTCGCCGTAACCGGTCACCAGCACGATCGGCGCGACAATTCCGGCGCCCCGCAGCCGCCGGATCACCCCGAACCCGTCCAGCTCCTTCATCACCAGCGTGGTGATGATCAGCGAAGCCGATTCGGCCTCTTTCAGCGCGTCGAGCGGGTTGAGTAGGGAGACGACCTGAAACTCCCCCGAAAGCATCGCCCGCATCTCCTGATGGAATTCAGGAATATCGTCGATGATGAGAAGTTTGGGCCGCCGGGTCATCTCTGGAGGAAGCATGAGGCGCGTTGTCAAAAAGTCAACACTTCCGGAATGGATTCTATACTTTTCGGTCGTCGATTCGTCGCTTTAATTCGATGGAAGACCTTTACGGAGTATTTGGCGAGTTATGGAACCGCTGATTAAAGCAAGCTCGGACGCAAACTGGTCATTTTTGCGTCTTTTTGGCTCGATTTGTCCTCACCCGTCTTCGGACAGGCTGCGGAAATCGAACCAAAAATACATCAAAACTGCCTGCGTTTTCGACCGGCTTCATTTAATCAGCGATTCCTTATTGCCTGGGCGGATGCTTCACCCGGTCAAGAAAGGCAAGCGGATGGTCAAAGGCGTCGACGGGACAAACTTTTCCATGCCTGATACCGCCGAAAGTCAAGCCGTTTGGCCACAACCCGACAGTCAGAAACCCGGCTGCGGTTTCCCGAACGTCCAAGCTCACCCACGGGTAGGCGTTAGGTGCAACGCCTTGTTCGGCCTTTTCAGGTTCATTGGAGTAAGATGTGCAGACCGAAATGGTCACTCATCTGAGTGCCGTTCGAGTCGTGATGACTGAGGAAATCGGTCTGTACGGGTTCGAGTGTGCCACGGATTGCCAGATGGTCAATGGAGAGATCGGGCGCGTTGGCGATGGTGCCTGCGGTGGCAAGCCGAAACTCGGGAGACAGCACAGTGGCAAGTGCGGAAAAGACGTGTTCAGGCTGGCGTGTGCGCGGGATGCGTTGGTTGAAGTCGCCGAACAGCACGGTCGGCATGGAGCGGTCGGATTGGAGCAACGGAGGAAGATGTCTCAAGTAGGTCAAATGGTCGTCCCACGGTCGGCGATTGCGATGGCCGCTGCGGACATGAGCATCGCGCCACGGAATGCAGACACCAACAAAATGAATCGCACCGCATGGCGTATCGGTGGTGCCAGCCACAAATCGGCCAGGCGGCAGAAGTGGCGAGCCGAGCGTGTCCACGTCTCGCCACGGATTACGGCTCCACAGGAGAACCTTACGGCGTCTCGGCATAATTCGATATCCGTAGTCGGCGTCGGAAGTGATGACGTGCCCGCCATCGGGCAAGATATCTGCATAACCCTCGGTGATACAGATAACATGGCTGGATAGCTCGCCAAGACGCTTAGTGAAGAATGAGCCGCGCGCAGAAGCGCGAGACGCCCACTCTACGTTCCAAAGTCCGATGGATAGTCTTTTATTCATGGGAAAGAGGTCGATCAACAAATCTTGACAGATTTGGGAAGATAATTATTTTGCTCGATTTTGTCAATAATTGTTGACTGACTCCCAGCCTGGAAAATATACAAGAACCGGTCTTCTGAGAGAGCTCCTTGAGCTTTTCCGACTTCTTCCGAGAAAGTTCCGGTAGATGCTTATTCGTCCAAGCCCGCTTCCAGCTATTTTTTGCGGCGACATGGGATCCAATATCCGTGATCTGAAATTTAAGTTGAAACACATCGCCGTCCAAAAAGGATAATTCTTCCAAGCGAGCGACGGCTTTAGCCGTTCGCTCCACTGCCTTGTTGGCTTTCTATTCGTTGTTTCAGTTCTTTAACTGATGGCATGGGATCGATCCTGTGAATCGCACTATGACAGTTTGAGCAAACAATGGCCAAATCCTCCAGCCTTGTAATTCTTTCCGTACCATCGGTTGAAATTGGGATTAGATGGTGAACCTCTGCATAATCTTTATCAAGGTCTTTGTAGAATTCCTTAAACCCAAATCTACATACTTCGCATTCTAGCTTTCCTTTCAGCCGAAGGACTTGTGCTTTCTTGCTTCGAGCTAACCCATAGTCCCGTTCACGCATCAAATGCGTTACAAGTTTCTTTCGCCCTTCGTGACCGGAAACTGAAAAATCACTGTCTTCGTAGACGTCGTTTTGACCTACTTCCGATAGATAAATAATTCTATTCAGCGTCTCTCCGTATAATTTCTCGGATTGTTTCAGGACTTCCGAATCATATTCGACGTTTTCAATTGCATACATTCCAACGTAGAACCATATATTCACTTTTTCTTTAATGAATATTGGGATCGTCGGCTTTTGCTCACAAAATTCATCTGCTCTTTGGATATTTAAAGGTTTCGTTCCGACAACCATTATCCTCGGTGCGAATGGGTTCTTTTCACGCACAAGGCAACCAGTCACGATTTTACCTTCTCGCTTTTGAAGATAAATTTGCCCTCCGTGAAAGTGCTGCTCGACCTCTTTATACGTATAGGGTTTGTTTTTTCGGAGTTCCATGTTTTTAGCCAACGCCAAGCTCAGCTACCCCGATCACGCCCCCAACTCAAGAAAATGCGTGAGCAGCAGGTCCGTCGGTCGTATTCAGGCCAACGCACCAACTGCTAGGGGTTAGCTGCAGCGCCTTGTTAGGTATTATTTTTGTATAATTGATTGTGGTATCCTATATGTGATTCGCCAATCTCATGGCGGTCTATTCTTAAATTATCGCGTGAAAGAGGAATGGCGGCGTAATCCAGAAGAGTATGATGATTGGGACATACGATGATCATATTGGATTCAATATCTGGGCCGCCATGCGGACTTCCAAGTGGCCGGAGATGGTGGGCCTCGCAATAGAAGCCACTACGAAGCTCAAGTCTCTCTTCGCAAAGTTGGCACCGATAGCCATACTTGATTTTGAGCTTGCGAACAGCCATTGTATCTCTCTGGATGCGGTTTACGACAGTGGGGATTCGAGCTGATGAACCAGTGTATTCCGATTCAGTTGATTGCGCGAGCGATCGCGAACTAATTAGCCGATATTCGCCGGCACCTAGAAATTCAATTTCACCAGCATCTCTCAATTCTTGAAGAACACGGCTTAGTGTCTGTGCTGGAGTTTTTCCAGAAGAACCAAGCGCCGTCGTGATTGACGCAAGCTCTTCGTCTAGAATAATCTGTCGAGTAAAGAGATTGGAGCGCCGCCTCTCCGTGAGTCGGCTAATGCCTTCTGAAACTGCATCGAGCCAAGTCATATCTTACATCCGTTGGGTGCAGAATTTTGTTACTCAAGATTGAGTTCATATATGCGACAACCATATTGAGTTGCCTTCCAATACGCGTAAAGTGGTTCTAGGCGCTGCTTAAACTGTCCTCCAGATAAAGTTAACTTCTTGGTGTGATTCCATTGCCCGAACACGTATAGAAAAGGGTAGGCATCAGGATGCTTTTTCCGAAAAGCTACGAGTTTTTCGTAGTCGGTCTTTACACTAATCGTTTGTTTCTTTGCCCATTTGACTTCTAGCGCAAGCTGTAGTTTAGATTTATTGGCCACGAAATCGATTCTCTTGTGGTCGCCTGTCTTCTTTTTAGATTGGAGAACTAGCGGGAATGGACTTTCGCAACTTACTGAATATCCGCAACTCATCATAATTCTCAGGATGGGTTCATACAAACATATTCACTATAGGCAGTCTTCATCTCGCATGCGGTAAGGTAGTTAACATAACCGACTAGCCCTCTCTGAATACGAAAAAGCACGTTGTCAGGATCTTTGAGGGATTTGGTTGGATATTTCATGAAAGTGATATATAATTGCCTAACGTCCAAGCTCATCTACAGCTGCCCGTGGTGCGACTCATGCAAGGAGCGAAGCGACAGCAGGAGGTGTGACGCGGGTAGCCGTTGGGTGCAGCGCCTTGTGCGGCTTATTTTTGCTTTGCTTTGCTTTGCTTTGATATTTAGCGACATCTATCTGATTCCCTCGGCCTTCTAGCTTCAATCGAAATCCACCAGCGTCAGTGACAATTCTGATGTGCCAGTAAAAGGACTCGTCTTCTCGGACAGATTTATTGAGCTTCTTCGTCCAAGGCTCAAAGTCACGATACGGAATAACTAATGTTCTTTCTGGCGAGGCACAGCCCAGAACCAAAAAACCATTCGGTTTGGATTGCAGAAACTCACTCTGATAAGGATGAAAGCTGAACCAGCAAAACTTCTGAGTGCCAATGTCATGCTCTCGCGAGACCGAAACCACAATAGCCGTTTGGCCGTCCTTGCTAACAAATGAAGATCGCGTCTGCTTCATGAATTCTGCCTTTAATTGTTCGCTTGCCTTCGCCACACAAGCCGCGTGAAAGGCAACCGGCGTAGCAGGGGCTTGCTTCGTCCATTTGCCTTTCTTGTTTTTTCGTTCAGGCTCTGTCGTGCGTGATGACCATTCGTCTTCGAGCGACACAATACGAGACTGAAAGGATTCAATGCCTTTTGCCCTTTGGGTAAGGATTGGGATATCATCGTATCGCTTGTCCTCGAATGCCTTTGCTCCTTCTCGGTTCGCTTTGTAGATTGCTCGCTCGAATTCTTCGATGAGCATGGAGAACGCTGCTGGAATCTGGCTGTTGTTTATGTGGTGCATTGTGTTCGGCGTGTTTCTCATTATCGTCCTTCTTTCTTAGATGCTGTAAACGGAGATGGTGAATGCCTATATGAAGCCCAATCTCCGGTGACGGGAACCTCAACGACATAATCTGGAACGTTGATTCCAGAAAGAAGCGTTGGAACGTCAGTGATCATGATAGAAGTATGATTTTCGTTCATATCAGTATTTACACACGAAAATACAGAGCGAGACTCTTTATTTTTCCGAACAATTCAATTGTCTTCAAATTTGGAAGATAGGTCAAGAGCATCCTCCATTTTTTTCGCCATGAAATTCGAGGAACGAATTGACAGCGAGATTCGTTTGAGGCACGATTCACTTCGTACGGAGGAGGCCTATATTCTCTGCGCTATGAGTTGGCGGAAACGACCGTCCGCTTGATGAAATCACCTTTACACCGATCGCAGCCTCGTGACAGCACTGTTTTGGCGGAAGGCGGTTCCCGTTTCACGAGCGGAAAGCGGCTTGGGATGGTGGCGCTTGTCGTGGGGGCGATCGCGATCGGGTTTGGTCCTGTTTTTGTCCGGTTCAGCGAATGCGGGCCGATCGCCACGGCGTTCTGGAGGATCGCGCTTCCTCTGCCGCTCATGCTGGCGATGGTGCGGCGCGAGGCGCGGCCTCGGGAAACGACCCGACGCAGGAACGGAGGAGTGGCTCTGCTGGCGGGGGTCTGTTTTGCGATTGATCTGGCGCTGTGGCATCGGGCGATCCTGTTGACCTCGGTTTCCAACGCCACGCTGGAGACCAATCTGGCGGTGGTTTTTGTCCCGCTTCTGGGCTGGTTGTTTTTCCGCCAGTCGGTCAGCCGCCGTTTCATGCTGGCCGTGGGCATCGCCCTGTTCGGAACCGTGCTGCTGGTGGGCTGGAATGCCAACCTTTCCGCGCAGAGCCTCAAAGGAGACGGGCTCGGCATTCTCTCCGCACTGTTTTACTCGGGATACCTCCTTTTCATCAAAGCCGCCCGGGACCGGGGATGGAACACCGCAGCCCTCATGTTCACGAGCGGGGTGGCCAGCTCGGCCGTTCTGCTTCCGCTCGCGGCACTCGCCGGTGAAGTAATCCTCCCCGTCACCGGCCAGGGTTGGCTGGTCGTACTGGCGTTGGCGTTTTTTTGCCAGTTGCTCGGCCAGAGCCTGATTGCCTATGCTCTTGCGGCCCTGCCTGCATCGTTAACCACGGTCGGTCTTCTGCTTCAACCTTTGACCGCCGCGATCGCCGCGTGGGTGCTTTTCGCAGAGTGGCTGACGGGTCTGCAAATCCTGGGGGGAATGATTTTGCTGTTTGGAATCGTGGCTGCCAAGCGTTCCTTGAGGGAGTGAGAGGTGATCGTCTGGCAATAGCTAGTATTCATTTATTTCGAAGGGATCCCGGAGGGATCAAAGCCGGGTAGCCGGGGGTCGAGCGCAGCGATACCCCCGGAAAGCTTACAAGAGAGGAGACCGACCCTGAAAGTGGTCGCAGAAATCAGGCGCGTTGCCTTCTGCGATCGCCTTCGGGATCGATTTTCTTTTTCGTCCATTGTTCCGGGGGTGTCGCTGGCGCTCAACCCCCGGCTGCTCCGCTGGGATGCCGTCGGCATCCTGACCTAAGAAGCGTTCGCGCTCTCCAGCACTTCCCTGATATAGGCAAGGTCTTCCTTCGCGAACTGTTCGCGGTCGCCCTGGCGGGGGGCTTCGATGGCGATCGGGCCCGTATAGCCGCTGGCGAGCAGGCGTTTGACCTGTTCGCGCACGTTGATGATGCCCCCGCTCAGGCTGCTGACGGCGAGGAAGCGCGACGGCGAGAAGAGGAGGTTCTTCAGGTGAACGTAGAAGAGCTTGTCGCCGCTCCGGGTGATCACTTCCTCCAGGCTCGGGCTGGTCGGGAAGAGCATCAGGTTGGCGTGGTCCCAGAGGAGGCCGACGTTGGGCGAGTTGATCGCGCTCACCAGCTTCATCGTCGCTTCCACGGTGTCGTGGAGGTAGACGCCATGGGTTTCAAAAGCGAAACGGAAGCCGAGTTCGCCCGCCAGCGCCCCCATCCGCTGGAAACCGGCGGTGGCCGCTTCCCACTGCGCCGGGGTGGCGACGGTCGAGCCATGGTGCCAGTATTCGACGAACGGGAGCGACTTGTCGGCATTGGCGAGGGTGCCGGTGAAGCTGTTGACGACCTTGAGCGGGAACCGCCCCGCCGCCTTGCGGAAAAAGGCTTCGGCAGCAGCAAGTTCGCGTTCGGTCGTTTCAGGGTCGCCGGTCATCAGGTTGACGCCGGGGCCGCCAAAGCTGATCCATTCGAGCGGATGGCGCTCCAGCGCGCGGGAGACTTCGTCGAGGTACTCGAGGTCGGTGCCCTTGAAAGCGCCCGGTTTGCGGCGGAATTCAACGCCGTCGGCGCCGAGCTGGCGGGCGAGTTCACAGGCGCGTTCGGTGGTCTGGCCCTGTTCGAAGTAGTTGATATGGAAGAGGATCGGGTTCATGGAAAAAAGGTCGGGTATCGGGATGAAGATGGAGAAGGTAAAAAAGGTTTACGCCAACGCCTGTTGCAACGCCTGGCCGATCGCTTTTTCATCCAGCCCCTTGCCGATGAAGACGAGCTGGCTGACGCGGGTTTCCCCCTTTTCCCAGAGACGGTCCCAGAAGATCGTAAAGCGGTTGTTGACGCCGTGGAAAATGGCGCGGCGCGGGTTGCCCGCCAGCGAGACAAACCCCTTGGAACGGTAGACCTTGGCGTGGGTGCTCAAATGCTCCACGAACGCTTCGAAGCGCTCCAGGTTGAAGGGGACTTCGAAACGGAACGAGAACGAAGAGATCTCGTGATGATGCCGGGTATTGAGTTCATCGAGGAACTGCGGGTCGGCGGCGAGCTTGCGGTCAACGTCAAAGGCGGCCATGTCGAGCACCTCCTTCAGGTTGACCTGCGAGTGATTGGTCCGGAAGATCCGGGTGTGTGGGTTGATTTCGGCGATCGTCGTTTCAAGCCGCTCAAGGCGCTGCTCGTCGACCAGATCGGTCTTGTTGAGCAGGACAAAGTCGGCCATGGCGATCTGTTCGGTGGCGGTTTCGACTTCGGCGATCTGTTTTTCGATCTGCTCGGCGTCGACGACGGTGATCATCGAATCCAACTGCACATACTGCTGAAGCTGCGGGATGTTCAGGAAGGTCTGGGCGACCGGCGCGGGATCGGCAATGCCGGTGGTCTCCACCAGAAGGTAGTCGAAGCCGCCCCGCCTGATGAGGGCCTGGACGCTTTTGACCAGATCCTTGCGCACCGTGCAGCAGACGCAGCCGTTGTTCATCTCGACGATCTCCTCCTTCGCGTTTTCAACGAGCTGGCTGTCGATGCCGATCGCCCCGATCTCGTTGACGATGACGGCGAACTTGTAGCCGTGCTGCTGCTGGAGGATGTAGTTGAGGAGCGTGGTCTTTCCGGCTCCCAGAAAGCCGGTGAGAATGGTGACGGGAATGCGGGGTTTGGTGGTCATAGGAAACGGCACGCGTAAAAAAGGCGTCGGCCAACATGACGCCAAAAAGGAGGGATTGCCAAGAGGGAAAAGCCGAAAAAACTTGACGTACCCCGAGGGTGAGGCGACCCCTGAAGCCCGCCAATTTCGATCCCCTTCGATGGGGGAGAGGAGGCCGCCCTTTCTTTTATGCTTGCCATTTCAACATGCTGGAACTCGCACCGTCACACCGACGGGGAGGCGATGCTGGAGGAGTTGCTCGCGCTCGGGTTCGATAATGTGGAACTGGGGCACGGCATCCGCGTTTCGCTGATGCCGGGGATCGAAAAGGTCTTCCAGCAGGGGCGGGTCCGGTTTTCGAGCCTGCACAATTTCTGCCCGCTGCCGGTGGAGATCACCCGGGCGGCTCCCGACTGTTTCCAGTTTACCTCGCCCCGGGCGGAGGAACGCCACCGGGCGATCAAACTGACCCGCCAGACGATCGACTTCGCCGTGCGGCTCGGTGCGCCAAAAGTGGTGCTGCACGGCGGGAGCGTGGCGATGAAGCCGATCACCCGGCCGCTCCTGGCGATGGCGACGGCGGGGCGGCACCTCTCCGGCCCGTACGCACGGGCGAAGCAGCAGGCGGTGGTGGAGCGCGAAGCCGCCGCGCCGGCCGGCCTTGCGCGGTTGCAGGAGGCGTTGAAGGAGCTTCTCGACTACGCCGGGGAGCGCGGGGTGCGGCTCGGGCTCGAAGGGCGGCATTCGTACGAGGAGATGCCGACCGAGCGGGAGTTCGGGCCCTTGCTCGAAGCCTTCCCGACCCTCGGGTATTGGCACGATTTCGGGCACCTTCAGGTGAAGGAGAACCTCGGGTTTGTCGATCACGCGGAGTGGCTGGCCAGGGTTGCGCCCCGGCTGATCGGGTGCCACCTGCACGATGTCCGCTGGCCCGGGGAGGACCACCGCGCGCCGTTTACGGGGGGAAGCGTCCGGTACGGCGAACTGGTGCCGCTGGTGCCCAGGGGGACGCCGTGGATCTGGGAAATGAGCACGACGCGGGAGGCGGAAGAGATCGCCCGGTCGTTGCAGGAATGGAAGGAACGTTTCGGAGCATGAAAAAGACGCTGGTAACCTTGTTGCAGGCGGCGGTGACGATCGGGATTCTGGCGTGGCTTTTCCGCAACCCGGAGACCAACCGGCAGATGTGGGCGGCGCTCACGCAGGCCCATACCGGCTGGATTGTGCTGGCGGCGCTGGCGTTTGGCGTGGCCGAAATCTTTGGGGTGGCGCGCTGGCGGCTCCTGCTGAAGGTGCAGGGGATCACGGTCGGCTGGCTGCGGTTGCTGGGGCTGGTGTTGATCGGCCTTTTTTTCAATGTCTTCATGCCGGGGGGAACCGGGGGCGACGTGGTGAAGATTTTCTACCTGCTCAAGGAGACGCCGGGGCGCAAACCGGCGGCGGTGCTGGCCGCGATGGTCGACCGGATCGTCGGGCTGATGGCATTGATCCTCCTGGCGGCGGTGGTGATCGTGCTCCGGTACGACTGGCTGACGAGCACGCCGGTCACTTCCGGGCTGCTCTACACGTTGATGACGATCTTTGGCTCGGCGCTGGCGTTTGTCTTCATTTCCTTCGGGCTGACCGCGAGCGGGCTGGTCCATCGCCTTCCGGCACGGCTGCCGCTGCGGGAAAAGCTGATCGAGATGTCGGTCGCCTACCGGCTCTACGCCCGGGCGTGGCGTTCGACGCTGGCGGCGCTTCTGATCTCGCTGCCGGTCCATTTCCTTTCCTTTGTGCAGTTTTATTTTGTGGCGCGCGCCTTTTCGGCGGCGGCGGGGAAGGTGTCGCTGCTTGATTTTTCGGCGCTGATGCCGATCGTCAACACGCTGACCGCCATGCCGATCAGCATCGGCGGCGCGGGGTTGCGGGAAGGGTTGTTTGTCCGGCTCCTGGGCGACCTGTGCGGGATCGATGCGGCGACGGCGACGGTCATTTCGCTCACCGGCTACCTCGTGATCGCCCTCGGCGGGCTGGTCGGGGGGGTGATCTACCTCTGCTACCGCCCTTCGAACGCAGGAAGAGGCGTGTCATCGGGCGGCGAAGATGCTACCGTGCAGGGGTCGCCCTTCGGTCCGAGCGAGGTCCCCTCCAAGTAACGGGGGAAAGCGTTTTCGAAGGCTTCATTTTTCTTCCACCGCCGTGCCACTTTCCGCCCTGAACCGTGACCGCCCTGAAGTCGCCGTGAATTTCGCGATGACGTGGGACGGGCGCGTCTCGACCCGCAACCGCACCCCGGCGATGTTTTCCTCGCCTCTGGACAAGCGGCGGTTTCTGGAGATCCGTGCGACGGGCGACGCGGTGCTGGTCGGCCGCAGGACGCTGGAAGTCGACCGGATGACGATGCGCCTGCCCGACGCGGAACTGCGCCGCGCGCGCGAGGCGGCGGGGCGTTGTGCGGAGCCGTTGCGGGTGGTGGTGAGCGAAAGCGGTCGGCTCGACCCCGCGCTGCCGCTGTTTTCGGATGAGGATGGACCGCCGAGGCTCCTTTTTTCGACCGAAGCGATGCCGCAGCCGACCCGGGAGGCGCTGGAGGGCCGGGCAACGCTCCACCTTTCCCCGGGGCCGCAGGTCGACCTGCGCGAACTGCTGGCGATCCTCTGGCGCGAGCACGGCGTGCGGCGCGTGGTCTGCGAAGGAGGGCCGACCCTGCTGGCGAGCCTGCTGGTGGCGGGGTGCGTCGACGAGGTGAACCTGACCCTCTGTCCGCTGATCTTCGGCGGGGCGGCGGCCCCGACGCTGACCGGGGCGCTCGAAGACCGTTTCCTCGCCAATACGGCGCTTTACCGGCTCGGCAAAATGGAAGAAGGGCAGGGGGGCGAATGGTTTCTGCAATACCGCCGCACGGCTCCGGAGGAGGCGGCATGAACCGGAACTCCCGCAGGGTGGTGATCACCGGGGTCGGGCCGCTGACGGCGATCGGGTCGGGGAAAAAGGCGTTTTTTGAAGCGTTGCTGGCGGGCCGGAGCGGGATCGGGCGGCTGACCCGGTTTGATACCGCCCCTTTCGGCGCGAAATGTGCCGCGGAGATCCGCGACTGGGAGCCGACCGCCTTTTTCCCGCCGCAGCGGCTCCGGCGGATGGACCGTTACGCGCAACTGGCGCTCGCTTCCGCGCTGCTGGCGCTGGAGGATGCCGGGCTGCCATGGTCCCGGGAGCGCCCGCAGGAGCGGGTCGGCGTCTCGTTCGGCACGGCGCTGGCCGGGATCTGCGGGGCGGAGGAGGAGCACGCGCGGTTTCTGGCAAAGGGCATCCGCGGGGTCAACCAGATGCTCGCATTGCAGATTTTCGGCGGGGCGGCGCATGCCAATATCGCCATGGAGTGCGGGTTCCAGGGACTGGGGACGACGAACTCTAACTCCTGCGCCAGCGGGGTGATCGCGGTTGGCGAAGCGCTTCGCTACCTCCGCGAGGGGCGGGCGGAGGTGATGGTGGCCGGAGCGGCGGAAGCGCCGTTGAGTCCCCTGACCTTTGGCGCGTTTGACCGGATCAGAACCATGAGCCGCTGGGAGGGGGAACCGCGCCTGGCATGCCGACCGTTTGATCTCCACCGCGACGGGTTTGTGATGGGCGAAGGGGCGGCGAGCCTGGTGCTGGAGGAACTGGGGCATGCGGAGCGCCGCGGCGCGCCGATTTACGCGGAAGTGCTCGGCTACGGGCTCAACAACGAAGCGCATCATATGACGACGCCGCTGCCGGGGGGGGAGAGGGTCGCCGCGTGCATGCGCGAGGCGCTGGCCGACGCCGGGGTGGAGCCGGAGGCGGTTGACTATATCAACGCCCACGCCAGTTCGACGCAACTCAACGACGCCAACGAGATCGCCGCGATCCGGCAGGTCTTCGGCCCCCATGCGGAGCGGCTGGCGATCAGCGGCACCAAGGCGTTCACGGGGCATCCGCTCGGGGCGACCGGGGCGATCGAAAGCGTCATCGGGGCGCTGGCGATCCGGAAAGGGTTTCTCCCGCCGACGCTCCATTGGCAGACGCCCGACCCGTTGTGCGATCTGGACATCATCCCGCTCAATGGGCGTCACCAGCCGGTTCGCTGCCTGCTGAATAACGCCTTCGGTTTTGGCGGGATCAACGCCTCCATCGTCCTCGGAGCGTTGGAGTAGGGTGGCAACCCTTGCCGGGATAGGGGAGTTGCCGATGGCTGCATCCGACCGGTCGGCCTGAAATACCTACCCATGGTTCTCGGTCGGGAAGCGAATTCCTGATCAAATCTTCATGCCCATCGGGCGGCGTGAAGAAAGGAACTGCCTTTTTGTCAATGAAGACCCCAGATTTTTCTCCAGGACAGGCCCAGCCTTCGATTCTCTTGGTGGACGGCCATCTTTCAACGAGCAACCTGCTCGCACATTTTCTGACCCGTCATCCATGCGGCTACCGCGTGGTGGGCCAATGCCGGGCGGGAGAGGAAGCCCTCCGCGCCTGTCGAGAGAAAACGCCCGAACTGGTGATCATGGACGGCTCGAGCGGCGATCCCGCCCCGCGTGATCTGGTTCTGCGGCTTCGCCGGCTTGAGAGCGCCCCGCGCATCCTTCTTTTCGCACGCTGGTCCTACCCCGATTTCTGCCGTTCGCTGGTGGCCGCCGGGGTGCATGGGATCGTGTTCAAGGAAGATCCGCTTGATCGGCTCGTCCAGGCCATTGGAAGCGTTCTCGGCGGCGGCTTTTATTTTTCCCCCGCCATGGAGATGCCATTGTTTCAGGAAAACAGGGACCACCCTTCGCTGACTGATCGCGAGGAACAGGCGCTTTGCCTGATCGCCAAAGGGTTTTCCACCAAGGAGATGGCCGACCGGCTCGGCATTGCGGTCAAAACCGCGGAGAAATACAGGGAGCGGATGATGAACAAGCTTCAACTGCACGATGCCGTTCGGCTGACGCATTTTGCCATCCGCAACGGTCTGGTGAGCCTGTAGGCCGCCCAAGCGACGATTCGAGGGTAGTCATTCCCCCGGATGCATGAAAAACAGGGGAATTAAGCCCCTGTAAGGAATGGATGCTTACCCATCTAGGCAGTTTTCGGAAAAACAGGGACTATTACGGTGATCTTATGAAAACCTACCATACAACATACCATGGAATGCGGAGTCGTCTCGTCTCACCCCTGACCGGGTTCCGGTCCGGAAGGATCGGAAGGTTTCAAAAAGCCCTTCTACTTTCCGCCGTTGCTTTCGGGGCGCTTGGATTGGCCTCTGCGGAGCAGGCATCGGCGCAGGTCTGGGAAAAACCATATGCAGACGGTTCCACTGCCGACCAACAGCTTCAATTTGACTATGGATCTGCCAACACCGTGACGGCGCCCCCGCCCGCCCCGCCTTATGTCGGCATCGGGTATAGCAGCCTGCCTGCCTCAGGTTCGGGAGGAGGGTGGGGTCTGAGCGCCTCCGGCTCCGCCAGCGTCGGCACCAACACGCCGCCGTTCGAGCCCGTCATCCTCGCCACCAGCAGCGCCCGGACGTTGACCACCGGCACCGGCTCCATGCGGTTTGATATTGTCAACACCGGCCTGCTCTCCGACCTCGCCTCCGTCTCCCTTCCGATGACCTGGCTTTCGCAGGCGAGCATCATCGGAAGCGAAACGTGGGTCGCTCCGAGCAATCGCTATATCTACGAGTTCGACGCCTTCCTCAACAACAGCCTTTTAAGCGGGAATCCCGACATCTTCGGCGACATCAGCCTCACGATCAGCGCGGGAAGCGAGATTCTTTATCAGGGGGTCGGCTTGCCCGACATCCTTGGCGTCACCGATCTGCTCCCCTCCAACTACGGTGTCCAGGTCGGGTTCAACTACGACCAGAGCGACGGCCCGCTGCTCATCCAGTGGAGCGCGTCGTCGACGGTCGGGGCCCAGATCCTCGGCGGGCTCGGCACGTCGGATACGATCTATGAGATTTCCGCAGGCTCGATCTATGTCGATGTCATCCCCGAACCAGGCACCTATGCCCTGCTGGCGGGGGCCCTGGGGGTGCTCTGGATGCTGCGTCGCCGCCATTTTACCGCAGGAGGCCAGGGGTAGCCATGAGGACCGGGGACATGCGGCGATGGTGGAGAGCGGCCATCGGGATCGGCTGTTTTCTGTGCCTGTCGGCTTCGCTGCCTGCGGCGGAGGCGATACCCCGGATGATTGCCATTGGGGCGCCGGGGAATCCTCCCGACGAAAACGGCTATGGAGCCGTAGGCTACCCGTACGAGATCACGCGCTCGCGGGTGCTCAATCGCCACTACGCCCGGTTTCTCAACGAGGTCGACCCGACAGGGGAAAACCGGCTCGACCTTTACGATTCCCGCATGGCTTCCTCTCAAGGGGGCATCGTGCGGGACGAAGCGGCGGGCGAGGGCGAACGCTACCGGCTCAAACCGGGGCGGGGCGACCAGCCGGTCTTCCATGTCGACTGGCCTTCCGCCGCCCGGTTTGCCAACTGGCTGGAGAACGGGGCGACCCCGCAGAGCGACACCGGGACCGGCTCCTACGATCTGATCGCTTCGGAAGGCGCTCCCACGATCCGGCAACCGGGAGCCCGCTATGTGGTAGCTAATGAAAACGAATGGTACAAGGCGGCCTGGTATTATCCCGGCTCGGGAGAGGAAGGGGCGACGCCCCCCGGGTACAGCCGCCTGAGCCGCTGGCCGAAAAGCGTGCGGGGCGGCGCGGTCGGGGAAGTGGTCGACCGGGCCCCCCGGTGGGACGGCCTGCAACCGGTTGCCGCGCGGGGGCGCGAAAGGCTCTTTCCCCAGGTCTGGGCGACCTCACCGCGCAGCCGCCGCGCTTCGGACGGTTTTCGGATCGTCGCCCTGCCGACCGCGAGGCCCGACGGGAAGGAAGTGCTGCCTCCCGTTGTGGGAGAGGAGCCCCCGCCGGTGGGCGAGGCGGTGCCGGTTTATAGCTACCCCGGGCTCTGGCCGGGAGGGCTTTTCATGTGGCCTCCCGGTGTGGTGATCGACCGCGAGATTGAGGAGAGGGACCCTGCGTCTTGAGAGCCATGCCAGCCGACCGCCGCACGACACAGAAGGTTTCCATAGAGGGCAGCCTCTTTCTGGTGGAATTTGACCCGGTGGCACCCTCCGCGCTCCTTCCTCGCGCCGGGTCCGCCGGGGGTCGCCGCCGGTCCCGCCCAACCGGCGGCGACCCTTTGGGCGCGGTGGTGGCGGTGCTGCTGGCGGCGGCGTTGCTCGCGGAGCAGTATTTTTATGGCGGGGCGATGCGCCCGGTCTTTGCCCTGCCCGGTTACGGGCTGCTGGCGCTCACCTGCCTGATCTCCGCCGCCAAGGTGGCCTTTTCGCGGCAACGCCCATCGCTACCCATCGGGCTGCCGTTCTGGACGGCGGCGGGCGGCCTCTGGCTGCTCTGGCGCTGCGCCGGGGAGCCCACCCCGTGGGAAGGGATGCTTCTGATGCGGCTCATCTGCGCCGCCATGGCCGCCTATCTGGTGACTTCGCTCGCTTTGACCCGCCTGCGGTGGCGGCTGCTCCTGTTGGCCTTGCTGCTTTTGGGCGCGCTGGTACAGGCGGGCCTCGGCGCGGCGCAGGTATACGGGGTCGCGCCGTCGTGGCTGACGCCCGAGTTTAGCGAACAGTTGCGGCAATGGTACGGCGAAGGCGCGGCGACCCGGGCGCGCGGGTTTTACCTGAACCCGAACCACCTCGGCTGGTTGCTGACGCTGGCTACCCTCATGGGGCTCTCCTTTGCCGCGCTTGGCCGGGGCGGATGGATCGCCCGGCTTGGCTTTTTGTCGATGGCGGCGGCGGCCGGTTACGCGTTGCTTTTAACGGCGAGCCGCGGGGCGGCGCTGGCGCTGGCGGTCGGCCTGGCGGTCTACGCCGTGCTCGGTTTGAGGGCGGTGGCGCTCTGCGGTCACCGGCGGCGCTGGCTTCTTCGGGGCGTGTTTGCCGTGCTCGTGGCTGCCGTGGCATGGAGCGCCTTCTGGGCAGCGGGGCGGCAGTGGGGGGTCGGCAGACGGTTGGCAGGCGGGGTTGCCGACCTCTACCGGCGCGATCTCTGGCCGGTGGCGTGGGAACAGGCGGCGGCGCACCCGTGGCAGGGCGGGGGAGCCGGTTCGTTTCGTTACCGGGCCCGGGAAGCACGCCCGCCGGGGTGGCGGCTCGACGATCTTTATGTCCACAACGACTGGCTTCAGGCGGCGGCGGAGTTCGGCCTGCCGGTGCTCGGGTGGCTGTTGGCGGTGGTGGCGCTCCACGGGTCGGTGGCGGTCGGTTCGTGCCTCGACGCATTTCGCCGGCTGGAGAGCGGCCGCTGGCCGGGCAGCAACCAGGTGGCGCTGCTGGTGGGCGGGGTGGCTGTGCTGGCGGCGTGGAGCCTCCATGCCGGGTTTGACTTCAACCTTCAGGTTCCCGCCAACGCCCTGCTCGCGGCGGCGCTGCTCGGGATGCTCGCTTCGCACAACGCGCATGGAAGGCAGACGCGGGCCGGGTGGTGGCGCATCCCCGCGGTCGCCGCCCTCCTCGGCCTGGGGATCGCCCTGCCCGGGTTGAGCGCGACCGCCCGGGGCGAATGGCATCACTTGAAGGCGGAGAACGCGCTGCTGCGGGGAGACCCGCGCACGGCCCGGCTGGAGGCGGCCCGGGGCCTCGCCGACGCCCCGGCCAACCCCTCGCTCTGGCGTACGGAGGGGGAGGCGTGGCTGGCCCTTGCAAAGGAGGAGCACCGGGCGGCGCACTACGCGCAGGCCGTGCGGGCGTTTCGCCAGCTCGTCGCCCTGGCGCCGCTCGATGATTTTCACCACCTCCGGCTGGCGGAGGCGCAACTCGGGCAGGGGAACGGCGCGGAGGCGCTGGCGACGGCGCGGCAGGCGATGGCGCTCGCCCCCGGCTTTCCCGTGGCGTACGAAATCGCCGGGCGGAGTTGCGAAACCCTTGGCCGCTACGAAGAGGCCGGGGCGTATTACCACGAAGCGCTCGCCCGGGGCGCACCGGCGGCGATCCGCGAACGGATACGGAACGTCGCTCAGTGACTCCCCGCAGGAATCGCCGGAACGAACTTCCCCGGGTTGAGGATGCCGAGCGGGTCAAAGGCGGTCTTGATCGCCTGGTGGACCCGTCGGCTCACGGGCGAGGCGGCGTCGGGCCACCAGCGCGCCTTGGCGATCCCGATCCCGTGTTCGCCGGTGATCGCCCCGCCCCAGGCGAGGACCTGCGCGAAGAGTTCGTCGAGCGCGACCTCCACTTTTTGGCGGACTTCCGGGTCGTCGTAGTGGGCCGCCATCAGGTTGGTGTGGATGTTGCCATCCCCCGCATGGCCGAAGCAGGCGACCGGGAAGCCGTGTTTGGCGTGGAGCCGGGCGGCAAATTCGGCCAGATCGACCAGGCGGCCACGCGGGACGACAATATCTTCGTTGAGCTTGGTGAGCCCGGTCGATTTGAGCGACTGCGAGAACCTGCGGCGCAGTTCCCAGAGCGCTTCGCACGCTTCCTGGCCCGAAGCGCTCTCGAGGTGGAGCGCGCCTAAGGACCGGATCAGGCGGCTTAAACTTTCGGTCTCGCCCCGCACGGAATCCGGCTGCCCGTCGAGGTCGATCAGCAGATGCCCTTCCCCGTCGGGGATGATGGCCGTTCCGAGATATTCCCGGGCGGCGCGCAGGGTGAAGGCATCGGCGATTTCAAGCGCTGCGGGGAGGTAGCCTTCCCCCAACACCTTCTGAACCGCGTCGGCGGCCTGCGCAAAAGTGGCAAAGCTGGCGGAGATCGTCGCCCGCGCCGGAGGGTGGGGGATGAGCCGCAAAATCGCTTCGGTGACGATCCCGAGCAACCCTTCCGAGCCGACAAACGGGCCGATCAGGTCAAAGCCGGTCTTGTTCTTGTGGGTGCGGCCGCCGGTGCGCAGGATCTCGCCGCTGGCGAGGACCACCTCCAGCCCGAGGATGTAGGGGCGCGTCACTCCATATTTGAGGCAGCGGGGGCCGCCCGCGTTGGTGGCGATGTTGCCGCCGATCGTGCATTCCTTGAGGCTCGCCGGGTCCGGAGGGTAAAAGAGCCCCTTTTCCCGGGCCGCCGCCTGGAGATGACCGGTGACGACCCCCGGCTCCACCACGGCAACCCCGTCGGCCACGTGGATTTCCCTGATCCGGTTCATCCCCGCGAGCGAGAGAGCGATCCCCCCCTCCAGCGGCACGCAACCGCCGACATAGCCGACCCCGCCTCCGCGCGGCGTGACCGGGATACGGTTTTCGCTCGCAAACCGGAGAATCCTGCTGACCTGTTCGGTCGTTTTGGGCAGGGCCACGACATCCGGCAGACGGCTGGCGAACCATTTGTCGCGGCTGTGCGTCTGCAAGGTTTCGGGGTCGTGAAAGATCAGGCCGGGGCCGACCACGGCTTCAAGGCGTTCGTGGAGTGTTGTGGACACGGGTCCAGTCGTACGCTTTTTTGGCGCGGACGCAAGTTTGCATCACATCGGGCGCTGCCGGGCGGCCTTGAGGATTCCGGCGGCCTTGTCGAGCGTCTCCTGCCATTCCTGCGGCGGGATCGAATCGGCGACGATCCCCGCGCCGACGTGGAAATGCGCCTCGCCCTTCTCAAGAAAAAGGGTGCGGATGGTGATGTTGAACTGGCTCTCCCCGTTGAACCCGAAGTAGCCGATCGCGCCGGTGTACGGGCCGCGCGGCGTTGGCTCCAACTCCGCGATGATTTCCATCGCCCGCTTTTTCGGCGCGCCGGTGATCGAGCCGCCCGGGAAACAGCGCCGGAACGCTTCGACGGCTCCGATTTCGGGGCGCAACACCCCTTCGATGGTGGAGACGAGGTGGAAAATCTGTTCGTACGTTTCGAGTTGCAGCATCCCGGGGACGGTGACCGAACCGTATTCGCAGATCTGCCCGAGATCGTTGCGCTCCAGGTCGGTGATCATGATCAGTTCGCTCCGTTCCTTGGGCGAGGCGAGCAGTTCCTCCGCGCTTTGGCGGTCGGCGGCGGGGTCGGCCTTGCGGGGGCGGGTTCCCTTGATCGGGCGGGTGCGGATGCGGCGGCCCGAAATTTGCAGGAACAACTCCGGCGAGGAGGAAAGGATGGTGCGCTGCGGAAAGCGAAGGTAAGCGCCGTACGGGGCGGGCGAGGCGTGGCGCAACGCCCGGTAGAGCGCGAACGCCTCCTGCGGCCCGGCGGCGGCGGGCCACGGCGAGGCGAGGCGATGGGTCAGGTTGACCTGGTAGATGTCGCCCTGCGCGATGAACTGCTGGGCCCGCACGACGCGTTCGATATACCCCTCGCGGCTCATTTCATGCCGGAAAAAAAGCCCTTCGGGCGGCGCGGGCGTGGGCGGAGCGGGGAGGCGGGCGACCTCCGCCGCCAAAGCCGCCGCCTCCGGACCGATCGCGTGCCATTGCCCGGGGCGCTCCTTTTCCGGGTGGCGGTAGAGGAGCAGCGAGTCGTAAAAACCGAAACAGAAAGCGCCGTCGTACTCCGCCCACCCGGCGGCGAACCCGGCGGGCCAGCCGGAGGGAAAGGCGGCGGAGGGCGAAACCTGCCGGGCTGAAAGTTCCGCCGCGAGCGCTTCCCAGTCGCCCGCGGTCCTGCCGCGGAGGAGCTTCGAGGGGCGCGCCGCGACGAGCGAAAGCCTCGGCCGGGGCGACTCCAGGGCGGAGTCAAGGAAGACCAGCCCCGGGCGGTCGGCCAGACGGGCCGCGACCTCCACCGGAGAAAGCGTCAACGAACATGAGGCGATGGGCGGCGAGATGGCCACTTGCGCATGGTGTGACGAGACTTCTTTTCAAAGCAACCGATTTCTGATTTAAGTGGCGACTTCGCTTTTTCAAACTCCCTTTCTCCAATGAAGACCGCCCGCCTCTCCTGTTTTTCCACTTTTGCCGGGGTGTTTGGCCTCCTTTGCGCCCTCCTCTTCGGGGCGTTGTTGCCCGTGGCGGCCCAGGAAGCGACCGAGGAGGAGATGACCCCCCCGGCGGAGATCGACCTTCAGGCGGTGCAGACCGAAGAGCCGGTCGTTCCGGCGACCTACGACCCGGCGATGGACGAACCGCTGCCGCTCCTGCCCGACCTGCCCGCCACCGATGCCAATTTCTTTGACACCGCGCCGACCGGCGTTTCGACCGCCGACCGGCTCCGCGCGGCCATCCGCATCCGCGAACTCAAGACGATTTCCCAGCGCGAGCCGGAGATCGTCGCCCAGCGCGACCTCGCCCGCGACGCCAAAACCTACGAAGGCCGCCGGACGGCGTTGCGCAATTACTACACGCTCCTGAGCCGCAGCATCATCAAAAAGGATGCCACCATCAAGGAGCCGGTCGAGGCCGAACTCTCCCGCAAGCTCAAGGATCTGGAGCAGGACAAGGTGCGCCCCTCGGTCCTGATCGAAGCGATCGAACCGGTCCCGGGGAGCCGGCCCGAACGCCCCACGAGGGTGGTCGTCGAAGAGGTGGTCAAGCCGGTGAAGAAAAAGGGCGCGGAGTAACCGTTGCCCGGGAGGGCGATCCCTCTCCGCGGCGTTGGACTCCGTTTCGCCCTGCCGCTCCTACAACTCCGCGAGGCGCTGCTTGAGCAGTTCCGCAGGCCATTGCCCGGAGACCTGAAGGCTGTCGAGGTAACCGTAATTGAGCCGCGAACCGGCCCGGCCGAGGGCGAGGCGCGAGGTTTTGCCAAAGACCCCCATCCCCATCACCGAAAGCGGCAGGGCGGTCGTCTCCGTCAGGAAACGGAGCAGGGTGGAGAGGTCGCTGGCGGTCGTCGCCGTGGTGGCGACCTTCAGGAGGGTCCCCCCGGCTTCCCGGGCCTGCCCGGCGAGCCGCCGGAGTGTCTCGAGCGAGGGGGTCGACTGGAAATCGTGGCACGAAAGGATCACACCGCACCCGCGTTCCAGGGCGATCGGGACCATCTCCGGCAGAAGCTCCAGCGAGCGAAGCTCCAGGTCGATCAATGTCGCCAGCGGCAGGAAGCGGTCGAAGAGCTGGCGCCGTTCGGAAGGACCGAGGCGGTTGGCCCCCCCTTCCTCGGGATGGCGCACGGTGACGATCAACGGCTGGGCGAGGTGGGTGGCGATGGTTTCCAGCTTGCTTAACTGTTCGGGTGTGGTAGTGAAGGCGTCGACGCGGAGTTCGAGGAAATCGACGGCACCCGGAGCGAGTTCCAGCGCCGCCTGCGCGGCTCCCGGGCTATGGATGGTTCCGACGACGCTGCCCGGTGCGGGAACGGGTTCTGAAAGAGTGGCTTGTTTCATATCTTTAAGTTGAACCGCGGTGGCGTCTGGAGGTAACGTCCCCGCTGAAAGCAGGTGGTGTGGCGATGGTTCCCGGTGTCTTGATGGTTTTGATCCGCAGTTACTTCTCCCCCTCATGATGGGTCGCAAACAGGAAATCAATCTCCAATTTTTCCAGATTCTGGATGGCGTCCTGCTGGTGCTGGCGTTTTGGCTGGCGCATGTGACCCGCTATTCCATGACCGACTGGTTCGAGATGCCGTGGCAGATCCCGAAGTTCGACCAGTTCCGGTGGTTGCTTTTCATCATCATGCCCT
The DNA here is from genome assembly GCA_035555975.1 of Chthoniobacteraceae bacterium. GTDB lineage: Bacteria > Verrucomicrobiota > Verrucomicrobiia > Chthoniobacterales > Chthoniobacteraceae > DATMFV01. The sequence continues at coordinate 44,719 of DATMFV010000134.1, read as the reverse complement.
TTGGGCCGATCCTGCTGGAGATGCATGGGTATTACGTTCATCCGCTGCAGAAGACGTTCGGGCGCAGCCTCAAGCAGATCGCCCGGGCGGCCATCTGGCTCGGCCTGATCGTCGGCGGTTCGATCGTTTTTTTCCGTTTCGACATCCCGAGCCGCGCCGTGGTGCTCCTTTTTGCCCTCTATGCGGTGGTTTTCCTGATGGTACGGGAGCAACTCGTGCTTTTCAAGATTCGTACGCAGGCGCGGATGGGCCGCTCCCGCGAACCGGTGCTCCTGGCGGGAACCCCGGGCGATACGGCGCGCTTTGTGGCGGAATTGAGCGAGGAGCAGTTGATCGACATGGAGATCCGCGCGCAGATCGACATCGAAAAACAGCCGTTGGCGGACCTGGTGGAACTGCTGCACCAGCACTCGATCAGCCGGGTGATTTTTGCCGGGAGCCACACCCAGATGAACCGGCTTCAGGAGGCGATCGGCGCGTGCGAGACCGAGGGGGTGGAGGCGTGGCTGGTGGCCGACTTTATCAAGACCTCGATCGCCCGGCCGAGCTTCGACGTCCTCGGGTCGCGACCGATGCTGGTCTTCCGTACCACGCCCGATGTTTCGTGGGCGTTGATGATGAAGGAGCTGATGGACCGTATCGGGGCGCTGGTGTTGCTGACGCTGGCGCTGCCGCTGATGATCGCGATCGCCATCGGGGTGCGGTGCAGTTCGCCGGGGCCGATCATCTTCCGCCAGAAACGGGGGGGCCGGTACGGGCAGCCGTTTACGATGTACAAGTTCCGTACCATGCGCCGCGACGCCGAGCAGGCCCGCCAGGAACTTGCCGACCGCAATGAGATGAGCGGCCCGGTCTTCAAGGTGGAGAACGACCCGAGGATCACCCCCCTGGGCCGGTGGCTGCGCAAGACGAGCGTGGACGAGTTGCCGCAGCTTTTCAACGTGCTCAACGGGAGCATGAGCCTGGTCGGCCCCCGCCCGCTGCCGTTGTACGAGGTGGAGCAGTTTGAAAACTCCGCCCAGCGCCGCCGCCTGAGCGTCAAGCCGGGGTTGACCTGCCTCTGGCAGATCAGCGGGCGCAACAATGTGAAAAACTTTCAGGACTGGGTGCGGCTCGACCTCGACTACATCGACAACTGGTCGCTCTGGCTCGACATCAAAATTTTGTTCAAGACGATTCCCGTGGTCCTTTTCGGCCTCGGCGCGCGATAAAGAAACGGGCTCTGGAAAAAAGTTTCTTTGACCCGCGCCCCCGGGGAGGCGGGGAGCCGGGGCGGAGATTTCCTCCCTTTACACCCCCACCTTGCGGATGTATGAGAAGAAGGTGGCACCCTTGTAAGGCAAGCCATTTCCGAGCCGATGACCTTGACCCGAACCGTGACGACCGAGCCAACCGGGCACCTTTCTGCGGCGATCCTCTCGCGATCCGCCGCCGCTCGAGCGTGCCTGGAAGCGGCGGCGCACCGGGGCGTTGTAGGCACGGCCTGCGCGGGAACCCCTTGCGCAGGCCGGAAAGAGACGCCCTGAAGTTGGCCGACGTTGAACTTCTCTCCTAAAGAATATGGATACTCTCATGCAAACTTCCTCTTATGCCGATGCCGAAATCAACCGGAGCCTGAGCGCGGAACAAAAGATCCATTTCTTGAAGGAGATGTACCGGATTCGCCGGTTCGAGCAGGTGGCCCTCAAGGCGTACAATCTCGGCAAGATGGGGGGGTTCCTCCACCTTTACACCGGGCAGGAGGCAGTCGCCGTCGGCACCATCTCGCTCACCGGGCCCAACGACCACATCATCACCGCCTACCGCGACCACGGGCACGCGCTCGCGGTCGGGATGTCGATGGAGGAATGCATGGCGGAGCTTTTCGGCAAGGCGACCGGCTGCTCCAAGGGGAAGGGGGGGTCGATGCACTTTTTCGCCCCGTCGCGCAATTACTGGGGCGGGCACGGGATTGTCGCCGGGCAGACGCCGCTCGGCCTCGGGCTGGCTTACGGCCTCAAGTACAAGGGACTCAAGGGGAGCGCCCTCTGCTACCTCGGGGATGGGGCGGTCAACCAGGGGGTCTACCACGAGTCGCTCAACCTCGCGGCGCTTCAGCAGTTGCCGGTCATTTACATCATTGAAAACAACGGTTACTCGATGGGGACGAGCCTGAGCCGCTCCTCCTCCTTCAAGGAATCGCTCGCCGCGCGCGCCGAAGGGTACAACATCGCGTGGGACGAGGTGGATGGGGAGGATCTCTACGAAATCCGCGCCAAGACGCAGATCGCCATCGACCGCGCCCACCAGGAAAGCCTCCCGACGGTATTGGAGATCCAGACCTACCGGTATTACGGCCATTCGGTCGCCGACGCGAACGCGAAAAAATACCGGACGCCCGAGGAGATCGAACGTTACAAGACCGAACACGACCCGCTCCTGATCTGGAGCCGCCACCTGATCGCCGAAGGGGTGCTGACCGAAGAGGAGGCCACGCGGTTCGATAAGGAGGCAAAGGCGGAAGCCGACCACTCCGCGCAGTTCGCGCAGGAAAGCCCCTTCCCGAGCGAGGCGGAAATCTTCAGCGATGTTTACTACGAAGTCGACCACCAGACCGAAAGCGGCCGCCGGGGTCGCCATTTCTTTAACGATTGACCGGGTTCCCCCCTTTTTAACCTGAAAAATTTTCCTAAATCGGGAACACCATGCCACTGATTACCTACCGCAAAGCGTTGAACGATGCCCTGGCCGAAGAACTCACCCGCGACGACAATGTCGTCGTCATGGGAGAGGAGGTCGCCGAGTACAACGGGGCTTATAAAGTGACCGAAGGGCTCTGGGCGCGTTTCGGGGATCGCCGCGTGGTCGACACCCCGATCTCCGAAGCCGGGTTCATCGGCATGGGGATCGGCGCTTCAATGCTCGGCGTGCGCCCGGTGATCGAACTGATGTTCTGGAGTTTCGCCTACGTCGCGTTTGACCAGATCGTCAACAATGCCGGGTGCATCCGTTACATGTCGGGCGGGTTGATCAACTGCCCGATCGTCATCCGCGGCCCGGCCAACGGCGGGACCAACGTCGGCGCGACCCACTCGCACACGCCGGAAAACTTCCTCGCCAACGTCCCCGGTCTCAAGGTCGTCTGCCCCGCCACCGCGTACGACGCCAAGGGGCTGCTCAAGAGCGCCATCCGCGACAACGACCCGGTGATGTTCATGGAAAACACCCTTCTCTACGGCGAACAGTGGGAAGTGCCGGAGGAGGAGTACCTCATTCCGCTCGGCTCCGCCGACGTCAAGCGGGCCGGGAGCGACGTGACGCTGATCGCCCACGGGCGCGCCGTGATCACCTGCCTCCAGGCCGCCGAACACCTCGAAGAGGAGCACAACATCAAGGCCGAGGTGGTCGATCTTCGCTCAATCCGTCCGCTTGATGAGGAGACCATCCTCCAGTCGGTCCGCAAGACGCACCGCGCCGTGGTGGTCGAAGAGAACAAGCCGTTCTGCGGCATCGCCTCGCAGATCGCCGCGCTGCTGGGAGAAAAGGCGTTTGACGATCTCGACGCCCCGGTCCAGCGCCTCTCCTCGCTCGACGCCCCCGCCATCTACAGCCCGCCTCTGGAAAAGATCCAGTTGCCGACGCCGCAGAAGGTGGTTCAGAAGGTTCTTTCCATCTGCTGAAATCGCGTCTTAAACTCCCCCCGGGTATTTTTTGATTGAAGGAAGGGCCGTCCCCGGTGGCGGACCTTCCCATTTGTAAACCAGCTTCATCTTTTTTCTATGTCCATCCCTATTGAAATGCCGAAACTAAGTGACACCATGACCCAGGGCACGCTGTTGCGCTGGTGCAAGAAGGTGGGCGACAAGGTCGTCGCGGGGGATATTCTTGCGGAGGTGGAAACCGACAAGGCGACGATGGAGATGGAAGCCTTTGACGACGGGGTGCTCGGGGCAATCCACATCAACGACGGCGAAAAAGCCGCCGTGGGGCAGAAGATCGGCCTCCTGCTCGAAGAGGGCGAGACGCTGGAGGAAGCGACCGCCGCCCCCGCCCCCGCTCCCGCAGCCGGGAAGGCCAAACCCGACACCCGCACCCCGACCGGGGCCAACGCGGCGCAGTCGGGAGCCCGGCCCGAACCGGAAACCGCCGCCGCACCGGCCGCCCCCGTCGCGGACGGACGCCGGGTGAAGGCTTCGCCGCTGGCGAGGAAGATCGCCGCCGCGCGCGGGGTCGACCTGAGCCGCATCGTCGGCACCGGCCCGGGGGGACGGGTCGTCCGGGAAGATGTGCTCGCCTCCCAGCCGAGCGCCACGCTCCAGGCCGTACCCGGCTCGATGCCTCCGCCGACGGCGGCCCCCGCCGCACCCGCAGGCCCCGGCGATGAACGGGTTCCGCTTTCAGGCATGCGCCGGGTGATTGCCGACCGCCTGCTGTTGAGCAAGACGACCCTGCCGCATTTCTACCTCAACATCGAAGTCGACGCCGGGCCGCTGATGAAGCTGCGCGCCGAGATCAACGCCGCCGCCGAAGCCGCCGGGCAGGGCAAGGCCACCGTCAACGATTTCGTGCTCAAGGCATGCGTCGTGGCGCTCACGCGGGTGCCGAAGGTCAACGCCGCCTGGGCCGGGGACGCCATCATCGAGTATGGGGCGATCAACCTCGCCGTGGCCGTGGCCGTGGACGACGGGCTGGTGACCCCCGTGCTTCGCAACGCCGAAAAGAAATCGCTGCGCGAAATCAGCGCCGCGGTCAAGGATCTCGCCACCCGGGCGCGGAGCAAGAAGCTCAAGCCGGAGGAATACCAGAACGGCACCTTTACCGTTTCCAACCTCGGGAGCTACGGGGTCGAAAGCTTTTCCGCCATCATCAACCCGCCGCAGGCCGCCATTCTCGCGGTCGGGGCGATTGTCAAAAAGCCGGTCGTCAACGCCGCGGGCGAAGTGGTCGCCGGGCAGCGGATGGCGCTCGGCTTGAGCTGCGACCACCGCGTGGTCGACGGCGCGATCGGCGCGGAATACTTGAAGGAACTGCGCCAGTTGATCGAAAAGCCGACGACACTCCTTTTTTAACCGACGGCAAAACCTCTCCCTTTTTTACTCCCTTTATGCACTACGACCTTATTGTTATCGGCGGTGGCCCTGCGGGCTACGTGGGCGCGATCCGCGCGGCGCAACTTGGAAAGAAAGTGGCGTGTATCGAAAAAGAGCGCGCCGGCGGCACCTGCCTGAACTGGGGGTGCATCCCGACCAAGTCGCTCCTGCGCAACGCCGAGCTTTTCCAGTTGATGGACAAAAAGGCGGCGGAGTTCGGCTTCAAGTTCGACAACCTGAGCTTTGACTGGAGCAAGGTGATCCAGCGTTCCCGCGACGTTTCCGACAAGAACGCCATGGGGATCGAGTTCCTTTTCAAGAAAAACAAGGTCGACTACATCGTGGCCGAGGCCGACATCGAAAAGGCCGGCACGGTCGTCGCCCGTTCGAAGGATGGCAAGAGCGAAACCCATACGGCGGACAAGATCCTCGTTGCGACCGGGTGTGTCTCGCGCCCGATGCCCGGCTTTGACTTCAATGGCAAGACGGTGATCAGCAGCAAGGAGGCGATGATCCTCCCCGAGCAGCCGAAGTCGATGATCATCATCGGCGCAGGGGCGATCGGGATGGAGTTCGGCTACTTCTACAACGCGTTCGGCACCAAGGTGACGATCGTCGAAATGCTCCCGAACCTGCTTCCGGTCGAAGACAAGGAAGTTTCGCAGACGATCGAAAAAGCTTTCGCCAAGCAGAAAATCCGCCCGCTGGCGGGGACGAAGGTGACCAAGGCCGAGACGACCGAAAGCGGCGTCCGGATCACCGTCGAAGGGAAAAAGAACGAAGTGCTCGAAGCCGACATCGCGCTGGTGGCGATCGGCGTCCAGCCGCTCCTGCCGACCGGCTCGCTCAAGTTCGAACTGACCGAGCGCGGCTACCTCAAGACCAGCGACCGTTACGAAACGAGTGTCCCGGGCGTCTTCGCCGTCGGCGACATCATCGGGCCGCCCTGGCTCGCGCACGTCGCCAGCTACGAAGCGACCGAGGCGGTCGAAGGGATGTTTACCGACCACCAGCCCAAAAAGGTGACCACCTTCCCCGGCTGTACCTACTGCCAGCCGCAGGTGGCAAGCGTCGGGCTGACCGAGGAAGCCGCCAAGGCAAAGGGACTCAAGTACAAGGTCGGCAAGTTCCCGTTCGCCGCGAGCGGCAAGGCGCGCGCCATCGGCGACATCGAAGGGTTCGTCAAGATCCTGATCGGCGAGCCCGACGGGGAGATTCTCGGCGCGCATATCATCGGCCCGGAAGCGACCGAACTGATCGCGGAACTGGGGCTGGCGATCACGCTCGAAGCGACCTGGGAAGAGATCGTCGCCACGATCCACGCCCACCCGACCTTGAGCGAAGCGGTCTTCGAAGCGACCGAAAGCGCCTTCGGCAAGGCGGTCCATATTTGATTCAGGGCTGAATTTTTCTGCCAAAAAACGCAGGCACCCCGTAAAAAGACGGCGGTGCCTGTGTTTTTTTTGTCCGGGGGGTGTGACCTGCAAAATTCCGGATTCGCCACGTTCTACGTAAAAATATTTCAGTTCTACGTAGAAATAGTATTTGACTCAGCCAAAAACGGGTGTTTTACTCGCCATCAGTTCATCCATTGAATTGACCCTCCATGAAACGTGTTACCCAATCCGATATCGCCAAAGCCCTGGGGATCAGCCAGGTGACGGTGGGGCTGGTGGTGGGGAACGGAAAGTCGCCATTGCGCAACCGGCTGGCGCCGGAAACCGTATCGAAGATTCAGGAGAAGGCGCGCGAACTCGGGTATGTGCCGGACCGCGCGGCGCAGATCATGCGCAATGGCCGCACGAACCTGATTGTTTTGCTCAACTTCAGCGGATATTCCGAACTGGCCTCGCAACGGGTTTATCATATCGGGCGTCTGGCGAACGAAGCCGGGTTCGATTTTCAGGTGATCGACGTCTACTGGTGGGCTTCGAGCGCCCAGCGGATCGTCGATCAGATTTCCGGTCTGCGTCCGCAGGGATTGATCATCGTCGGGGCGGTTCAGAACGACTTCGGGGTGAAACATATCGAAGCCTTGCAGCAGAAGGGGATCGCGATGGTGGCGATCGGGACCCAGATTCGGGGAGGGATGGCTGGCGTGCCGCTGGTACGGTACGATGCGCGACTGGCCATGGCTACCTTCACCCGATGGTGCCTTGAAAACGGCAGCCAGAGGCCGGTGTTGGTGATGCCTTATCACGATGGATTGTCGGGCTGGCAGGCCCGCGAGCGGCTGGCTGGGTATCAGGCAGCTTTTCTTGAAATGACCGGCCACCCCCCTGCGGAACATACCGGCCTGGAGGAACCGCCGTTGAGGCCGGTCAAGGGAGTGGCCGGGGTGGTCCTGACTGCGCCGAAGCGGAGGAACGCCTTCAAGCCGTTTCAGCTTGGGGTGATCGCAATGAAGTCGTTCCTCAACTGGTCGCGGCTTCCCGATGCGCTCATCTGTGTCAACGACGACTTTGCCATCGGCGTCCTGTCGGTATGCAGTCGCCACGGAATCGCCGTCCCGGGGCAACTGATGGTCACCGGGTTTGACAATATCGCCTATGCTGCGCAAGGCAGCGTCACCCTCACCAGCGCGGAACATCCGACGGCGGAAATGTGCGAACTGGCCTTTGAACTGCTCAAAGAGCGCCTCGGTAAAACACCGGCTTCCGATGAGAGAGAGGCAGAACACCTGTTGCCGTGCAGGATCGTCTGGCGCGAGTCGACCGGCCATTCGTTTGACCCGGAGGAAGGCTGCGATCCGACGCCCGCAGCGAGGGATGCCGCCGCATCCGGCTAAAGGATGCTCCTCCATCCGGGGTATGGCCCCCTTTGTAGACCGTTTTGTTTCCAGTCATGAACTTTCTCCCTTGGAAAATCTCCGAAAAGAGATGCCTGGCTTTTACCGTGCCGGAACTGTTGTTGGCGGGAACCGTGATGGCTCTGTTGCTGGTCTTAGGCTTTGCGGCCTCTTTCAAGGTGCGCGAGCAGGCTTCCATCGCGGGTTGTCTGGCGAAACTGCGGGTCTTCGGGTTGGCCTTCCAGCAGTATGCCAACGATCATCAAGGCTACCTCTCCGCAGGACCGCAAACGGGGTGGGAAGTGCGCTTGAGCGACTACCTTCCCGACCCGTTTACCGAGCTTTCGAAGCTCCCGCCTGCCGCCCGCAGGCGGACGGTGTTTATCTGCCCGGCGGAAACGGACCTGACCTCCAGCCGAACGTACGCCATCAACTTCGAATTTCGGCGGGATCTCTTCGGGGAAGCCGCCCTGATCCGGCAGACGGAGATCCAATTTCCGGGACAATACTGTCTGCTCTCCGATGGCTATGCTTATGGCTATATCAATACGTACTCGACGAAAAAGTTGCTGGAGATGTCGCAGTTGACGCGGCGACACAACGGAACGCCCAATTTTCTCTATGCGGATGGCCATGCAGCCCCCTTCAAGGAGGCGATCAAAGGGACCAGCGACTCGAATGGCGACCCGTTTTATAAACGTTTATGGAATGCCCGATATCATGGTAACTAAAGGTTGGTTTCAATTCTGGAGCCTGGAAGGGACCCCGCTCCGAGCCGGAGGCTGGTTGATGATGGCGCTTGCCATCCTGATGGGCGGGTGCAGGGAGCCTGCTCAAAGCAATGCTGTCTGCCTCATCCGGGATGGGGCAGCCGTCAGCGTGATCGTCCTTCCAAAGCAAGCGGACCCGGTGATCAGGGAAGTGGTGGAGGACTTTCTTCAACTGGCCGAGCGTTCCACGGGGGCGAGGATCGCTCTGGTCGAAGAAGGTGAGGAAGGAGCCTTTCCGGCCGACTGGAGCCGCTTCTGGGTGGGCGCGACCTCCAAGGCAGGGGAACTTGGTCTTTCCCGGGACCGGCTTCCCGAAGAAGGCTACCAGCTGGTCGCGCATGGGAATACGGTGGTCCTTGTCGGGAGGGACCAGTCAGCGCCGATGCTGGAGAATCGCCAGGCGGCAAGGGCTATCCCGACGCGCTGGGGACTGAACCGGGTGCTTGAGGATGGACTCGGCATTCGTTGGCTTTGGCCCGGAGAGCTGGGGACCTACGTTCCTCGGCATCGCCATCTCTACGTACAGGTACAGGATACTATCTATCAGCCTCCGCTTTCCAGGCGAACGTTGAGAGTTGGCCTTGGCTATGCCCGGGACCGCAATCTCTCAAAAATGCTGCTACGGGTCGAACAGGAAGCTTTTGACTGGCAGGAGGCTCACCAGGCGGGCAGCCGGACCCAAAGCCGGTTTGGCCATGCTTTCATGGGATGGTGGGAAAAATACGGGAGTCGTCACCCGGACTGGTTTGCACAACCGCCCGCCGGTATCAGCCAGCCGTATGGAGGACCGAACCTGGTTAAGCTGCGGCTTTCCAACCCGGCGGTAATTGAACGGATCGCCGCAGAGTATGAGGCGGTCGGCGCTCCTGTTTATTACAATGTTTGTCCGAATGATGGAGCCGGTTTTGATCTTAGCAAGGAGACCCAGGCGTGGGATTTTCCGAAAGGTCAATCCGAGGAAGCAATCTGGGGAGCCAAGGCCGACCTGACCGCGCGGTATGTGGAATTCTGGAACCGTCTTTATGCGCGGCTCGCCGGGATCAACCCCGATGTGATTCTTTCGACCTATGCTTACTCGGCCTACCGCCATCCTCCCCGTAAAGGAACGGTTCATGCGAAGCTGGCCATCGGGATTGTCTCCCGATACGAAGAGGCTGAAACCTGGAAACAATGGGCCGACGCCGCCGTGGAAGTCTACCTTCGCCCGAACTGGTGGCACTATGGAGCCGGTACTCCCTACCTGCCGTTGAAAGAGGAGAGTTCCTTTTTAGCCATGGCGCGTGAGAACCGTCTGGCCGGAGTGGATATGGATAGCGTGATCGGCCACTGGGCGCTTCAGGGGCTCAACTATTATCTGGTCGCCCGAATGATCAACCGCCCCGATCTTTCACTTGAAGAGATCATCGATGAGTACACCTCCGCCTTTGGAGCGGGAGCCGGGAAAATTCAGGCTTATTTCGATTACTGGCAGGCGCTTTCGGCGGAGTACGCTTTCGGCTTCTCCAAGGGAAAAGCCAGCGAACTGATTGATCAAAAACGGATTGCCAGTTTCGCACCGCGAGGTTCCCGCCATGCGTTGCCAATCCTGTTCACGCCCGAGGTCATGCAGCCCGCCCATCGTTTGCTGGATGAAGCGGCGCAACTCATCGGAGAGAATGATCCCGAAGCACGGTCGCGGGTGGAGTTCCTGCGCGACGGGCTTCGGGAAATGGAGGCCACGCGCGATCTGGTGGCTGCTGATCAAGCCTTGAGAAAGGCTCCCGGCGCGGAAGATCTGGAGCGATTCCGCGAGGAGGAAGCCGCGTTGATCCGGCTTCGGCGGGAACTGACACCCCGGCATGTAGTCTGGGGAGATTACGTTTCCGACGGCGAAATCCGTCGGAAAATCTATCGCTACCGTACCATGGCCGCCCCTGTCACCGAAGAACCTGAAGAAATGTAACCATGATCATTGGTCAAACACCCAAGCTTATGAAATCCCTGAAAATCCCCCTGCTCGCCGGTTCGCTTTGTGTGGCGTTTGCCATCAGTGCTCAAGCGGCTGACCCGATTGAATATACAGGGGCGTTGCCTGATGGAGATGTGACAACCGGTCATCGGTGGAGTCTGGTGACGTGGACCCCGGATGGGACTCCGGGGGCGGATGATGATGTTCTCGATCTATCGTACTTTAACCCGGAAACCGAAGCGTATGGGACCAGCCTGGTTCGTCTTGACCAGAATATCTCGGTGCGTCATTTCAAAAAGACCACCAGCAATATTGTCTATATTCAACCTTATGCTGCCTCCCAGACGTTGGCCATCGCTCAAAACTTCGAAATCGCAACAGGCTCCTACCAGATAAGAAGTCGAACTACCGGCGTCCGGTTGACGATTTCCGCCGCCAACCTGTATCTTGGCGGAGGTTCGCTGGTGTTGGACACTCGCCAGGCAACGCAGAAAGACGTCACACTGCAAATTTCCGGAAATACGGTTTTGAGTGGTGCATCGTCGTACTTTCAGATTAAAAATGGAGCCGATGCGAATACGATCGTTCATCTGGGCAACGTGCTTTTCAAGAGTACTCTGAGTGGCGCTTCTTCCGGTATGAATCTGGAAGGAGGCACGGTCACGGTCGCCACGTTAAACGACGAAACGGGTAGTGAAGGAAAGATCCGTAACGGAGGCGGGACCAATACGGGAGTTTTGAAGCTGACCGGCAACGCTGGCGATCCCGGAGCGCCGGAGGGAGACCCTCTCTTTCGCGGTAAGATCACCGGGCTCGTCCGCCTGGAGAAGACCGGCTCTGCGGTCCAGATTCTTTCCGGTACGGGAAATGACTATACAGGGGGAACCGTGATTTCCGGAGGGCATCTGTTGGTCAATGGGGAGCAGGGATTGGGGGTCGGCGCGGTGGTGGTGGAAAATGGCGGTACGCTGGGGGGCAGCGGCGGTATCGGGTTGGGGGATGGCCATGCGATCACCGTCAAAAGCGGAGGCAAAATGGCTCCCGGCGGGCTGGGGACGGCGTTGGAAACATTGACGATTTCCGGGGTCCAGAGCGGAGAAGCCCGGTTGCTTGAGATGGAAGAGGGCTCGCGCTTTGTCTTCAGGCTGGATGCTTCGGGGCAGAGTGAGAGCCTTCGTTTTGATCATTACGAGGCGGGAGATCTTCTTCTGGCTCCCGGCGGGATCGCGGTCGATGTTTCAGGTTCACTGGCGGAAGGCGTCGTTTACCAGCTTTTTACCTTTTACGACGCGGAGGAGAATCTGATCTCCAGCGGATTGGTTTCCGGTCTGGTGGCCGGTTCGGGATTTGAAGGGTTTGAGGCTCATTTTGATTATGATGAGCCAGGAAAAATTTTGATGACCGTCACCGTGATTCCGGAGCCGTCCGTAGCCGGTCTTGTCGGAGCCGTCGGCCTGATCGCTATCTTTTGGAAGCGTCGCAGGAAAGCGGCCCGGTAAGGGCGTGGCTTTTTTCTCGGTACGCATTCGCTGCTATGGCATGGATTCTTCGATGAAAAACTCAGGAATGGTTCTTTTGGGGCTCCTGTTCTGCATGGTGCCAGCCTTCGCCAAAGCGGAGACTGCGGAAGGCGGAAAGCGACCGCCCGTTTCCTTGCTCCTTCCCCAGCGGATCTATACGATACAGGGAAGGCCGTGTCGCATCCGGTTTGAGAACCTGGTCTATACGCCGGTACGGGGTAGCTTGCTTTTTGACGTCGAGAAGGGACCGGGGGCGCAGTACAACGATTTTTTTCTGTGGCAACCCGAAGAGAAAGAATCGACCCCGAAGGAACTGCGCATCGCGCTTTATCGCGGCGCGGATTTTCAGAAGCTGGAGGAACGTGTCGCCGAGATTTGGCCGGTTGGGACGGCCGCATTGACGGAAAGCAGGACCGTCCGTTGGCTGGCGATTGGAGATAGCCTGACAGCCAACGGCAACTACATTTCCGCAGCGATCCGGCAGATGGCGGAATTCTTCCCCACGGTGAAGGTCATCCCGGTCGGCACGCAAACGCCAAAGAGCGGCCACCCCGAAATTCGGCACGAAGGGCGACCGGGATGGAGCTGGAAAAGCTATACTTCCACGTTTTTACCGGAACCGGCTTCGGGAAGCCCGTTTGTCTATGGACCGGGCGGCGTGGGTGATTTTGACTTCGCCAGATATCTGAAAGAACAGCAGGGCGGTGAGGCCCCGGAGGTGATCACGCTGTTCCTGGGGGTCAATGACCTGATGGGGATGGCGGGGGAGTTCTCGAATGAGAAGCTCGATGGCCTGATGGAACGGGCCACGGCCATGGTAACGAAGATTCGCGAAGCGGCTCCGGGAAGCTTCATCGGCGTGGTGATCCCGCCGCCTCCGGGGGATCAGAGCGCTTTTGGAACCAATTACGGGAACGGCGTGACGGAGTGGCAGTATCGCCGCGCGTTGCAACGTTATTCGGAGCGTCTGTTGAAGGCGTTTGACGGACGGTGGGCTGAACGTATTGACGTGATTCCTGCCCATCTCGACTTTGACCCCGGGGAGCACTATCCACGGAACGAGTATGGCGGCAGAAATGCCCTGCACCCCCGACAAAGCGGCTATGAGGCGATCGCGGAAGCGGTCTTTCATTGGATGGCCCATCTGGTTGCAGGGGGAGAGATTCGCTCCGGTCTTGAAAATTCCAACAGGTAAAACAACCCCGATGACGACCTCTGTTTTTCCGACGCAATCGGATGTCTTGCCTGAACCGCCGCAGCCCTCCCGAAGCGACTGGCGATTTGAGAAGGAACTTCGGGAGTGGGAACGGCGGGAGGTGGACTGGCAAAGGCGAACCCCGCGCAAAGGGGAGATATCGCTCAAGGAGGGCGTGGCACTGAAATGGGAGGCGGATGATCCTCGCGGCCTTTTGGAGAGCGCCGTGGATCGTTTGGAACGCTTTTTTTCTTCGACGGGCCTGCTCGTGGGGGGTGGCTACCCGGTGACGTTTCGGCTGGCTCCGCTTCAGGGGCCGGAAAGCTGGCGGGTGGTGGTTGGAAGGGAAGGGGCGGAAGTTGACGGCGAAGATCTGGAGGGACTCCGCCGGGCGGTTTACTGGATCGAGGATCAGTTGGCGGGCGCGGACGGTCCTTTTCTGAAGCTGGGAGCGTGCGAACGAAAGCCGATCATCAGGACGCGTCTTTCACGTTGTTATTTCGGGCCGATCCAGCGTCCTCCGCTCAACCGGGATGAACTGGCGGACGAGGTCGATTACTACCCTGATGCCTACCTCGATCGCCTTGCGGCGGATGGCATCAACGGGTTGTGGCTGACGATCCGGTTTGCCGACGTCTGTGATACCGCGCTTTTTCCCAACAAGGGAGAGGCGAGGCGGCGTCGCCTGGAAAAGCTGCGGCGGACGGTGGAAAAATGTGCGCGTTACGGCATCCGCATCTTCCCGTTCTGCATTGAGCCGCGCGGGTTCGGGAAGGCTGACCATAACACACCGCCGGAGGGGATCGCGGAAAATCACCCCGAATTGCTGGGGGGAGCCTTGACGATTGACGGGATCGACCAACACTATTTCTGCACCGGCAGCCCGAAGGCACAAAGTTATCTGGAGGAAGCTTCACGTTCGCTCTTTGAAGCGGTGCCGGAGCTGGGCGGCCTGATCATGATCAACCTGGGGGAACGGCCAACGCATTGCTATAGTTCCCTATCCACCTTTTTCTCCAACCGTTGCCCCCGTTGTGCCGGGCGGGAACCGGGCGAGGTTTTCAAGGAGATGCTGGAGGCGCTGGAGCGCGGGATGAGCGCCGTCAACCCCCGGGCGGAGTTGATCTCGTGGCTGTATGTTCCGAGCCTTGAAGCACCCGGGACCGGAATGGCAGAAGAAGCGGTTCGGACGGCGCTGGAAGCGCTCGCGACGAAGATCCCCGCCGGGGTAACGCTTCAGCTCAATTTCGAATCCTCGGGCAAAGCAGAACGGTACAGGCGTTACTTTACGGTACACGATTACTCCCTGGCTTACATCGGCCCGAGCAGCTTGTTTGAGAAGGTGGCTGACATCCGGATGCGGCAGGGAGCGCGAATGGGCGCGAAGTTGCAGGTCGGCTGTTCCCATGAGGTGGCGACCGTGCCCTTTGTGCCGGTGCCGGGGCACCTTTACCGGAAGTATGCGGCGATGCAGCAGCTTTCGGTTCATGGTGTGATGCAATGCTGGTACTTCGGTAACTACCCTTCGCTGATGACGCGGGCCGCCGGGGAGCTTTCCTTTGCCCAGTTTCCGGAGAGTGAGGAGGCATTCTTGACCTCTCTGGCGCGTGGTTTTTGGGGGGCGGGCATGGCTGCAACCGTCAGGGAAGCGTGGGGCCATTTTCAGGCGGCGTATGCGATGTTTCCGCGGCATTTGAGTTTTTCGCATTTCGGACCGGTGCACGATGCCATTGTCTGGCCGCTGCATCTCTACCCGGTGGACCGGATGATCGCCCCGAGCTGGAAGCTTGGCTACCCTCCGAGCGGCGATCGTTACGGAGAATTGATCGGTCAATACCATACCGTGGAGGAGATGCTGGAGATGACCGGCTTCATGTGCAAGGAATGGCGCAAAGGGGTTGGAAAGCTGGCGCCGCTCCGGGGCAGGGTGCCTGCCGGTTCGGAGCGATGGCGGGAGATCGGGGTTTGTGAAGCCTTGGGCCTGCAACTGGCGAGTGCGCACGCGTTTTTGCGGTTTTACGTCCTGCGCGATCGTCTGCCGGAGGCCAACCGGGCCGAACAGAAGCGCTTGCTGGAGATGATGCGGGAAATCGTGGAGGAGGAGAAGGTGCGTTGCGGGGAGTTGATCACGCTTTGCCGGGGGGATTCCCGCCTCGGGTTTCATTCGGAGGCCGAAGGGTATCGCTACCATGTCGAAAAGCTGGAGTGGAGGATCGGGCGGCTCGAGGCGTTGTTGAGAGACGATTTTCCAAGGGTGGACCGGGAGGTGGAGCGCGGGGCGGCGTTGTTTCCCGAGTTGACGGGGCTCCGGCCCGAAGGAAGGCGGGTGGAGGCTTCCCGCGTTTCCGGCCGGGAGATGGAAGAGGCGGGGCGGATCGCTTTCCATGAACCGGCGGGTGTATCAAAGATGGCTACCGAGGGGTTGTTCTGGCAGGTGGCCTGGGATGACAGCCATCTTCTGGTGCGCGTGGTGGTCCCCTGCCTGGAAACACCGGCGGGCCGTGTGGAAAAGGTTTCCGTGTCGGTGGAACCGCGCCGTTTGTGGCCCGGCGTTCACTATACCGCCCTGCGTCCGGGCCGTCGTTACAGCGAACGGGTGGGGGAGCGCGTGGAAAGCGGCTGGACGCTGGAAGCCGGTGAAACGCAAGACCGGTGGAGTCTTCTGTTCGCCATTGCGTGGGAGGATCTTGGCCCGCGCAATGTCGACCCGTGTCGGCTGCGGATCAACGTGCAATGTTTCTGGGCATCGGGCGCTTCGGCGAGCTGGGTGGAGAGGAAGGCGGGCGTCCCGCGTACCTGTCTCGGGTCGTACCACCCGGACAATTACGGTTGGTTGATGCTGGTGTCGTGAAGCGGGCTGCCGGAACCTCCCTGCTGCCCCGCGCGGAGCGGGATGCGCAGCAGGTAGGCGCGGGCGTGGGGAGCGATCAGGCGGAGGTAGAGGGGATCGTCGGCGGTTTTCCAGGTTTCTTCGGTGATCGGGAAATCTTTGAGCTTTTCGACGGCGAGCGAGCCGAGCGCGTTGAAGCGGATTTCGATCGCGGAGGGGAGCGGGTCGTGGTAGGCGGCCCCGGTGGAAGCGGTGGTGGCGATGCCATCGACCACGGGGCGGAAGGTGAGATTCCAGACGTAGCGGGCGAGCGGTTCTTCGCCCGGAGCGAGACTGGCGGAAGCGGCGGCGGCGGGTGCACCGGCTTCTTCATCGGATGCGGTCGGGGAGTCGTCGAGCAGATCGGCGAGGGTGGCGTTGCTGTCCCGCAGCGAACGGACCAGGAGGTAGGAGCGCGACGCAGTGTCCCAGACGCACCGGTAGGCGACCGAGCAGAGGTCGCTTTCGCCTTGATTGGAAAGGAAAACCAGCGCTTCGAGTTCCTCGAAGGCCCCGGGCTGCGACGGGTCTTCCGGAGCCGCGCGGAGGTGCAGCGCTTCCGGCGACGGATCGCCCGACGGGATGGCGGGAACGCGGACGACCCGCTCGAGATCACGCCGGATGCGGTCAAGCGCGGCGCGGGCTTCCCGTTCGGTATCGATCCGCTCCTCCGAACGCCGCCAGAGGGTGGAGATGGAGCCGAACATCTGGAGGATCAACCCGATGACGACGACCGAAATGGTCGTGGCGACCAGGATTTCCAGAAGGGTCAACCCGTGCCGGGAGTGAAAAAGACGCGGGCGGCTCACAGATCGGCGATGATGGTCTGGAAGAAGACGGCCTGTTTTTCCGGGCCATGGAGCGGTCGGACGGTCAGGCTGACGCGGTTGGCCGTGGCCGCGGAGGCGGGCGGGAGGGTGATCGGCTCAAACCGGAGTTCCAGCCGGTAGCCGATGGCATCGGTTTCCGGTTCCGGCGTGATGACCGGGAGGGCGTCCGCAGGAAAATGGGCGTAAAGGAGGAGCGGCGGCGCATCGGCTTGCGTCCCGGCGGTGGAGAGGTCGACGACGGTGCCAAAGCAGTCGACTTCCCGGAACGGGGTGGCCTTGAGGGTGGCAAAGACGCTGGAGGCGAGGTGCATCGCCTCGTTTTCGGTGGAGGAAGTCGCGACACCTTCCAGAGCAAACGAGATCAGCGCCAGCAGAGAGACGGCGCAAAGCGAAAAGATGCCGAGCGCGGTGACGACTTCCATGAGGGTGAAGCCGGAGGCGATGCGACGACGGAAGGGGCGGACCGGCGTTTTCACGGAGGCAGGGGGACGGTTTCGTAGGAGGCCCGCCCGGTGAAGAGGGAGATGTTGAAGGCTTCGAGAGCGGTGATCGGAGCCGCCGGGTCGCTGGCGGCGCGATGGGCGAGGAGGATCCGCGCATAAGCGGAGCGGGTCGGCGCGGTGACTTCGCCGGTCGGGCCAAACGCGAGGTAGGGCAACTCCCGGGGCGTCTCCTCCCGGGCGAGCGGGAAGGTGCGGGTCGGTCGGACCGATGCCGGGGCATTGAACAGGGAGGAGGGACTCCCCTCGCCTGTGGAGTGGTGGAAAGTGATGTTGCCGGGCAGCGGGTGCCACGGGGAGAGCGCTTCGGGCAGGCCGGTGCCGCTTTCCGGCTCGCGATAGAGGGCCAGCGCGGCATGGGGCCGGTCGGGGGTAGGATTGTCCAGCACCACGTAGACGGTGGCGTATTCGGCGATGGCACGCGCGCGGGCTTCCTCCAGCAAGCCGGAAAGGAGTCTCAGCCCGGCGGTATGCCGGGTGGAGGAGGTGATCCCTTCGAGCGCCGGGACGGTGGCGGCCAGCAGAAGCGAGGCGATCACGATGACGGTAAGCAACTCGGCCAGGGTAAAACCGCCAGCCGGACCGGTCGCAAACGCGCTGCGATCGGCTCGAAAGGGAGACGGCGGGAGCAAGACAGGGACAAACGGGAAGGAGGCCCCCCGCGTTCTCTTCCTTTGACGATCAGGGTTGCCCAAAGTGGCTGGGTTGGTCAACGTCCGTGCCGACGATGCCGTCAGTGAACGGCACCTCCCTTTTCTGGGCCAGAAGCGGCGGTGGCGTCAAGCTTTCCGGCTTCGCGGACCGGAGTCCAACGCACCGTTGGGCGCGGGAGGCGGGCCTCCGCGCGGCTACGCCCCGACCGTGGCGGAGCGGAGCTTTTCCACGATGCCGGGCAGGACGGAGAGGACGTGGACGACTTCCTCCCTCGTGTTGAAGCGCGAGAAGGAGAAGCGCAGGCTGCTGCGGGCCGCTTCGTTGCTCAACCCCATGGCGCGCAGGACGTGCGATGGGTGGACCGACCCGGCCGTACAGGCCGACCCGGCGGAACAGCAGATCCCGGCGCGGTCGAGGAGCATCAGCGCCCCGTCGCTTTCGACCCCTTCAAAGGAGAGGTTGCTGGTGTTGGGGAGGCGGGCTTCGCGGTCGCCGTTGATCCGCGTGCCGGGAATGGTTTCGAGGACGCCGCGCTCAAACTCGTCGCGCAACGAGCGGACAAAGTCGTTTTCGTGCGCCAGCGCGGAGGCGGCGATCTCGGCCGCTTTGCCGAGCGCGACGATGTATGGGACGTTCTCGGTCCCGCCGCGCCGGCCTTCCTCCTGGCTGCCGCCGATGATGAACGGGTTGAACCGGGTGCGCCGGTTGATGTAGAGGACGCCGATCCCCTTGGGACAGTGGAGTTTATGCCCGGAGAGGCTCAAAAACTGGATCTTTGACCGGCTCAGGTCGATCGGGACTTTCCCGATCGCCTGCACGGCGTCGGTATGGAAAAAAGTTCCTTTGGAGCGGACGATTTCCGCGATTTCGTCGATCGGAAAAAGGACGCCCGTCTCGTTGTTCGCCCACATGGTGGAGACGATGGCGGTATCGGGCCGGATCGTTTTTTCAAGTTCGGCGAGGTCGAGCTGCCCCTGTTCGTCGACCCCGAGAAGGGTGATCTCGTAGCCGCGCTTGGCGAGCGATTCGCCCTGTTTGAGGATCGCGCTATGTTCGACGGTGGTGGAGATGACCTGCTGGCGGTCGGGATCGATCCCGAGCGCGGAAGCGATGGCGCTGTTGTTGGACTCCGTGCCGCAACTGGTGAAAAGGATCTCCCCCGGTTCGCACCCGAGCAGCGCCGCGACCGATTCCCGCGCCTGGCGGACCGCCTTGGTGACATCGCTCCCGAAACGGTACGCGCTCGACGGGTTGCCGTAACGTTCGGTCAGGTACGGCATCATCGCTTCGACAACGGCGGGATCGACCTGTGTGGTCGCGTTGTTATCGAGGTAGATGAGTGGTGAAGTGCGCGTAGCCATAAGAAGTGGGCGAAAACAGTAGTTCAAAAACAGGGGAAGTGCCACCCCAAAAAATCCCCTCGGGGAGAGCGCGCGCCTCCCCTATTCCACCATGACGGCGATGATCAACTGGCCGCGCCCGTAGAGCGGACCCCGGAAGAAGAGCGGGCTGTGGGGGGCGAGCATGGCGTCGGTCTTGACGAGCAGTTTCTTCTGCCGCGAGAGCGCGAGGTGGAGGTGACAGCCCCGGGTTCCTTTTTTCCGGCTGTCGACCTGGAGCACGAACCCCTTGCCCGGGACGAGCGACCATTGCTTCTGGTGGCGGTCCATCACCTTGCGTTGCTCGCCCAGGAGCTGGAGCCGGTTGTAACCGAAGACTTTTTTGATCTGCCGGGCGTAGGGCGCGAGGACGGCGGGGGTCCGGTCGGGGCCGCCTTCGTTGGTGGCGTAGATCAACCCGGTCCAGACGACTTCCCGGTCTGCGGCGCCGGCATTGGCGCAGAAGGCCCCGAAGGCGAGCGCGGCGACGATCGCAAGCGCCGCCACCGGCCAGCCGAAAGGGGGGCGGGAGCGGGGGAGGGTGTTCATGGCTCGGCGGGGAGGTAGTCGAGCCCGTCGAGCCAGAGGACGGTGAGCTGTTCGCTCGAGGAGTGAAAGGCGTAGGCGGAGATGGTCGGCTGCCCCGGCTCGCTTTCCAGGATTTCCGCGTAGTAGTCGCCTTCGCCGGGCGGGGTGACGGCGTAGAAGTCGGTGGTCATGCGCGGCGCGCCGGTGGTCACGACGACGGCGGCGAGCGTGATTGCGGCGACGGCGGCTCCGGAGAGGGTGGCCCAGAAGAGGCGGAGGAACGGCGATCCGGAGCGCGCCGGTGCCGGGGCGGCGGCCCGTTCTTCAGCGGCGATCCGCTCAAGAAGGGAGTGGTTGAAAAAGTCGGGGTTGGGAAGCGGCGGCGTCGGCAGGTGGTGGCGAAGCAGGTCGCCCAGCGCCCGGGTGGCGGCGCGCTCGGCCTCGGCTTCGGCGCGCTGCCGGGGATCGAGCCCGGCTTCAAACGCGCGGGCCTCCTCCGGCGAAAGCTCGCCATCGAGCCAGGCGGTATAGGTTTCCTCAAACGGTTTCATAGAGATCCTTGAGTGCGAGTTGCAGTTTCTTGCGTGCGTAAAAGAGGCGCGACATGACGGTGCCGAGCGAACAGCCGACCGCCTCGGCGATCGCTTCGTAGCTCTCGCCTTCGAGTTCGCGCAGGGTGATCACCATCCGGTGTTCCGGCGAGAGGGTCTCGATGGCGGCTTCGATCCTCCGGCGGATTTCCCGGTTCTCGATCTGTCGGCGCGGGGTCGCCTCCCGGCGCGGCGCGGTGTGCGAGCCCGGTTCGAAGCTTTCAGGCAGGATGGTGTCGTCAAACGGCGTGCCGCTCTGGATTTTTTTGCGCCGCAGCCAGTCGATGCTCACATTGGTGGCGATCCGGTAAAGCCAGGTGAAAAACGACGACTGCCCGCGAAAGAGGTGCAGGCTCTTCCACGCCTTGAGAAAAGTCTCCTGCGAGAGATCCCAGGCATCTTCTTCGTTGCGGGTGGCGTTGTAAATGGTGGCGTACACTTTCTGGCGATGGAGCGTGACGAGCGCGTCAAAAGCCGCGGTCTCCCCCCGGCGCGCCCGTTCGATGAGAGCGGTTTCGTCGGTCGGAAGATCGTCGGACCCGCTCCCTGCGGGGCGGTCGTGGTCGGTGGCTGGCGTCACTTCACGCATCTTTTGGACGGAACACCCCGTGCTTCATTCACAAAGAAAGGAAGAAAAGGAAGAAAAAGTTTTCAAGGCCGGAAACGTTGCCGCCATTGGCCGCGATATTCGCCCATCAGGGAGATGATCCCGTCGCGGAGGTGGAAGAGGCGGCTGTGGAGCCGTTGGCGGCGCGAGGCGGGCAGGCGCGCTTCGCGGGCGAACACCCGGCTGGCTTCCAGCGCGGTGGTGACCGCCTTGAGCGCCCGCTTCAGGTAGGCGATGGTCATCCCCGGCTCGTCCATCCGGTCGTCGCTCAGGGCGGCGGCCAGCTTGGCGTTGGCCATGGCGCAATGGGTCGCCAGTTCCAGGGCGGCGGGGTGGTTCTGGCATTCGCCGAGGGTGGCGAAAAGCCGGTCGACCCAGTCGGTCAGCGAAAGGCTCGCCTGATAGAGCGGGTGCGACTCAAACGAGGCGCTTTCCTCGTCGTCGAGGGAATGGGCGTGGTCGTCCCCGCTCCCGTCGCCCGGCGTTTCCCCACAGGAGCCGCGCGGAGCGTCGGAAGAGGCGGCCGGTATTTCGGGGAAATCGACCCACTCGGGTTCTTCCGGGTCAAGGAGGTGGGTCCATCCCATCGCTTTGGCGATGATCTGGTCGCGATCAGGATCGTCGACGGATTGTTCGAGCAGTTCCATATACTCTTCGGTCTTCCGGTCCTGCGCCTGCAGGAAGCGCTCCCAATCGTATTCGTCCCACACTTTTTCCGGCTCATTGTGCTCGGGCATGGGTTTAGTTATGGCGGTTTGGCCGATAGCGCAAGGTGGAAAAGGTTGACTTTGGCAAATGGCCGGGGCCGTCCGTTTTTGGATGGAAATCGGGGGAAGCGCGCCGGGTTGAGCCCGCGGGTGGAGGAAACCCCGGGTTTTTCAATTGTTCCAACAGTTAAAAACGAGGCGATTTCCGGGAGATTTTCCGGGAAACGGGTGGATTGGAACGGGCGTCGTTAAAAAATTGTACGAAAAAGCTTGTGCCGTAAGCGTTGATTTTTAATTGTACGTTAAGTCTAACCAATTCCCTCCTTTGATCATGAAACTGTTCTCTCCTTTATGGGTCCGCCTTCTTGCCGTCATCGGATGGCTTGGGAGTTCCATGGCGGCGTCCGCGGCGACGTATGACTGGAACAAAACGAGGAACTACCCGCAGAACGACCCGCCCATCCACAGCTACCTCTGGATGGATGGCGCCAACTGGGGTGATGGCACCGGTATTGAGTACCCCGAGGCGGGGGATACGGCGAATATCACCCCTCTCCTTGAAGGAAACCTGACGGTGACCTTTTCCGGCAATCCATCGGTCGGTATTCTCAACGTGGGCGATGGCGGGGAAGGGTTGTATACCATGACACTCGGTGCGGGTAGCACTTCCGCCAATCTGACGCTGAATGCCGACGGTGGCACGGCGCAGATCAACAAGAGTTCCGGAAACCTGGTGGTGGTCAACAAGCGCCTTTACTTTACCTCCGACACAGTGATTTCCGTGGCGGCGGGTGAACTGCGCCTGTCGGGAGAGCGTGCCGAGTTCCAGAAAGCCGGGGCGGTGGCGGTGGAAGGCGCGGGGTTGCTGGTGTTTGCCGCCGATGCCACCGACACGCAGTTTTCCACTTTGTTTACCGGGAATCTTTCCCTTCGTGCGAACGGGACGCTTCTGGTGAACAATACGTTTGCCGTCAACACCACCGGCGCGGCCGCCACGGTGCTGGTTGAGAATACCGGGCGGCTGGGCGGCAGCGGGACGGTGGGCCGGAAGACGACGGTGGAAAGCGGCGGCAGGCTCGATCCCGGAAGCGCTCCCGGTGCGGCGGGGGTCTTGAGTTTTACCGACGGGTTGACACTGGAGAGCGGGGCGCAGTTTCAGTTTGAGTTGAAAGGGAACACCGCGGCGGGGCGCGGCACGGCGTTTGACGGCGTGGATGTCTCCGCCGGTTCGCTGGAGGTGGAGGAGGGGGCGATCTTCAACCTGACCTTCAACGGGGCCGGTTCCACGGTCGATTTTGCGGACGTCTTCTGGAGCGCGGATCAGGAGTGGCTCATTTTCGACAACACCAATGCCGCCGCGTTGGGGGCGTTCACGCTCGGCACCCCCACGGTGGATTCGCTGGGAAACCCCTTTGCGATCACCGGCGGGGCTTTTGGATTCAAACAGAGCGGCAACGACCTTTACCTGACTTACCAGGTCATCCCCGAGCCGGGCAGCGCCCTCCTGCTTCTGGGGGGCGGCCTCGCCATGGCGGCGGCCCGGCTGCGGCGGATCTAAACCTTTTTCTTTGATGAAATATCTTCTCGGTTTTCTCTTTTTTGTACCGACGGTTTTTCTTTCCGCCGCCGATCTGGTGGTCGACGGGAAGCCGGTCAGCGAGATCATCGTGGCACAGGACGCGCTGCCGCAGGTCCGTTTCGCCGCGAAGGAATTGCAGACCCACCTGGAAAAGATCAGCGGGGCGGTGGTGCCGATGGTCGCGAGCAGCAGCGGAGGAGAGGTCTTTCCGATCTATGTGGGCGAACAGGCGCAAACGCGGGCGCTCGGGGTTGACCTGAAAAAACTGCCGATGGAAGGCTACCGCGTGGTCGCCAGCGGGAAGGCGCTCGTGCTGGCGGGGCGCGATGCCATTTTTCCCCCTCTTCCGGCGGGGTTCAACTCAATGGACGATCTTCCCCGGCTCAACGAAGAATGGCAGAAGATCACCGGTCGGCCATGGCAGCTTGCGCCGACCGGGTTCAGCGGTCTTTATAACCCGCGTGGCCGGAATGAAGCCGTCGGGTTTTCCGTCTACGACCCGACCGGCACGCTCTTCGCTGTCTACGATTTTCTCGAACAGCTCGGCGTGCGCTGGTACTACCCGGATTCGGAAACCGGCACGGTGATCCCCCGGTTGCGCACCGTTTCAGCCGAGCCGCAGGACCACTCTGCCGCGCCGGTCTTTGCGATACGTTATATGAACTGGGGGATGCGTTCGATGGATCTGGAGGGGTTTCTCTGGTTCAAGCGGCAGAAGCTGGGGATGTCGGAGAATGTCTGGTTTGGCCACGGGGTTAGCTATGTCACCCGGAACATGCAGGAGGTCCACCCGGAGTTTCTTGCGCAGATCGACGGGAAGATGCCGATCGGTTCCAAGAAGGGAACCCCGCCTCCACGGCTCGCGCCGCCGCTGCGCGATGCGATGATCGAGTTTGCCGACAAGTTTTTTGAATGGTGCCCACAGAGCCGGACCTGCGCCATCGGCCAGTCCGACGGGTTGGTGAAGATCGACGACCGCGACCGCGCCGCCGGTTGGGACCGCGAGGAACGCGGGCGCTCGGGGCGGTTTTCCGATTACGTCTGGAAGTTTGTCAACGAAGTGGCCGAAGGGGTGGCCAGAAAGCACCCTGACAAGACGGTCCTGGGGCTGGCCTACAGCCAGGCGCGTCTGGTACCGCTGGAGATTGACCAACTGAGCCCGAACCTCGGCGTGATCTACTGCCAGCATCGCAACCAGCAGATGGTCGACCCGGCGGAGCGCAAGGCGTTGATCGCCGACCGCGAGGCGTGGCTGGCCAAGATGGGCAATTCCGAGTTCTACATCTGGGAATATTACCTCGGCCACCGTCCGCACCATCAGCTTCCCGGGGTGCCGATCATCTTTACCCGCATCATGCAGGACGACGCGCGGCTGCTGCGCGGCAAGTCAAAGGGAGAGTATGTGGAGTGCAGCTATGGCACGCCGATGAGGTATGCGGCGCTCAATCACTACCCGTACCTGGTGCAGGCCCGGCTCTACTGGAACCCGGACCTCGACCTCGACGCTTTCCTGGATGAATATTGCCGGAAGTATTACGGCCCGGCGGCAGAGGAGATGAAAGCGTTCCTGACCTTTGCCGAGGAAGTCTGGATGCGCCCCGGCCCGCGCACGATTGGCAGGGAGGATTCCTTCCTCAAGGAGAAGGACGTGGACCGGTTTTTCGCCATTCTGGCACAGGCCCGCGCCAAAACCGGCAAGGCTGAAGAGGCGATTTACGACCGCCGCGTGGCCGCCGTGGAAACCGAGTGCCTGGACATGCGGGCCTTCCATCACGGAAAGGATAGCTATACCGAAGGTGTGGCCGCCGCTGAAAAGGGGGAGGGGAAGGCCGCCGCAGCCCTTTTGGAAGCCGCCGCACAGAATACCACCGACCCCGCAGCCCGCTTGAAGGCGTTGGTCGCCCTGGCTGAAGTCCACGCCGTGCAACTCGACGACGCGGCCGCCGCGATCAAGGTTCTGGAGGAGGGGCTGGCGATCCGGGACAAAACGCTGCCGGTCAACGTTCGCCGGGTCCGGCGGAAGGCCCTCTACCGTTGTGCGGAACTGCTGCGCGGGCAGGCGCGGTATGACGAAGCCGTGGCCCTCCTTGATACGGTCGAGGAGAAGCGGCAGAGCGGTTACTGGAAACTGGTTCTTTTCCGGGCTTATGGAGAAGTCGCCCAGGCCCGGGGAGACAAGGCAAAGGCAAAAGAATACTACGCAAAGGCCGCCGCAGTGGCGGACGCACCCAAGACCATGGTGGAGGAGATGCGCCGCCGCCTCGAAGAATAGAACTTCCCTCTCTTTTATTCTATGAAACCTCTGATCTGTTTGTTTTTCCTGTTGCCCACGGTGTTTCTTTCCGCCGCCGACCTGGTGGTGGACGGGAAGCCGGTCAGCGAAATCATCGTACGCGAGGAGGCGCTTCCGCAGGTCCGTTTTGCCGCGAGGGAGTTACAGGAGCATTTGCGGAAAATGAGCGGGGCGCAGGTGCCGATCGTTCACGCCCCAAGCGGCAGGGAGGGGGTTTACCCGGTCTATGTGGGCGAGCAAGAGGCTACCCGCCGGCTCGGCGTCTCTCTTGAGAAGCTGCCGATGGAAGGCTACCGCATTGTGGCGGGCGACCGGGCGCTGGTGCTCGCAGGGAAGGATTTCAGCTTCGGCGCGCTCCCGCCCGGCTTTAAATCGACCGATGATGTCCCCCGGCTGACCGGGGAATGGCAGAAACTGACCGGAAGGAAATGGTCGCTACCCTACAACGGTCTCTATAATCCGCGCAACCTGAGCCCGGAACTCGGCTTCTCCCATTACGACCCGACGGGCACCCTTTTTGCCGTCTACGATTTTCTCGAACAGCTCGGCGTGCGCTGGTACTACCCGGACACGGCGACCGGCACGGTAATCCCGGAGCAGCGCACCATCGCGATCGAAACGCAGGAGCGCGAAGCGTCGCCGGTCTTTCCGGTCCGGTACATGCGTTACACCTTCCCCGCGAGCGACCTGGAAGGTTTCCTCTGGTGGAAGCGCCAGAAGCTAGGGATGGCAAAAATCTTCTGGCACGCCCACGGCACGCCTTTTGTGAGCCGGGTCACCCCGCAGACGCCGAACCCGAACCCGGAGTTTTTCGCCGTGGTCAACGGCGAGACGCCGTTTGGAAAAATCAAGGCGGCGCACGGCGGCGGCACCCGGCGCACCCCCGCCCCGCGCCTCGCCGCGCCGCTGCGCGATGAGATGATCGACTTCGCCGACGAGTTTTTTAAGCGCTACCCGATGGTGGACAACGCCTCCGCCGCACCGGCGGACGGGTTTGTCTCCATCGACGACCGCGACGCCGCTGCCGGGTGGGACCGCAAAGAGCGCGGCGATCGGGGCCGCTTTAGCGACTATATCTGGAACTTCGTCAACGAAGTGGCCCAGGGGGTGGCGAAAAAGCACCCGGACAAGTTCATCACCGGGCTGGCGTACGGGTATGGCCGCGCCGTGCCGCTGGATATTGACCGGTTCAGCCCCAATCTCGGCGTAGTCTATTGTCAGACACGCTCAACGGAAATGATCGACCCCGCCCGGCGCGAAGAGATCCGCAAGGAACGCAACGACTGGATCGCCAAAATGGGCAACGGCGAGTTTTACATCTGGGAATACTACCTCAGCCACGAGCCGCGCCGCCAGCTCCCCGGCGTGCCCGCGATCTTTACCCGCATCATGCAGGAAGATGCGCAGGACCTGCGCGGCAAGTCGAAGGGCGAGTATGTGGAATGCAGCTACGGGCGCGATCAGATGCAGAACCCCGGCCTCAATCACTACCCGTACCTGGTGCAGGCCCGGCTCTATTGGGACCCGGATCTCGACCTTCCCGCCTTTCTCGACGAATACTGCCGCAAATTTTACGGCCCGGCGGCGGAGGAGATGAAGGCGTTTTTCACCCATGCCGAGAAGGTCTGGATGCAACCGGGCGGACGCAAGGCGTCGGATGAAAATTTCTTCCTCAAGGAAGCCGACATCCAGCGTTTCTTTGAGATCCTTGAAGCGGCGAAGACCAAGGCCGGAGAGGGCCTTTACGGGAAGCGGGTAGCTATCGTGGCCAATGAGTGCGAGCCGATGCGCGGTATCTACGGCGCAAAGGAGGCGTACGAGAAAGGGGTCGCCGCCGCGAAGGCCGGGGATGGCGAGGCCGCCGCCCGTCATCTGGAAACCGCCGTCCGCCTCGCCCACGATCCGGCCGCCCTGCTGGAGGCGCAGGTGGCGCTTGGCGAAGTCTACCGGGACCAGCGTGGCGACAATGCCGCAGCGATTGCGATCTTTGGCGAAGCCGCCAAGGGCGGGGGGAACAAAGTGGCCGTGCCATGGCGCAGGCTGGCCAGAAAGGCGCGTTACGCCGCGCTCGACCTGCTGCTCAAGGAAAAGCGGTACGACGAGGCGAGCCAGCTTCTTGATCAAATCGAGCCTGATCGCGAGAAGGGACTCTGGAAGTTTCGTCTCCTCAAGGCCTACGGCGACATCGCCCGGGCGCAGGGAGACATCGCCGCCGCGCAGGAACGTTATGCCGCAGCGATGGAGGTGAAAAATGTCCCTGAAGGCGAGATCAGGAAACTTCGCAAGGAACTCGATCAATAGCCATTGCGGAAAGAGACGCTTTTATTGAGACTTGCCTTATGGCAACGCAGAAAGACATCGCAGAGTATCTCAACATCAGCCAGCAGGCGGTTTCCGCTTCGCTCGGCAACGGGCGCAGCAATACCAAGGTGAGCCTGGAGACCCGCCAGCGGGTGCTGGAGGCGGCGCGCAAGCTGAGGTATGTGCCCAACCATCTGGCGCGTTCGCTCAAATCGGGCAGGACTTCGGTCATCGGCGTCATCATGCCGTACTGCTGGGACCCGCACTATTCGCTCCTGATCGACGCCCTGGCGCTGGAGGCGCTACGGCGCAACTACTCGTTGATGCTTCAGTTCCATTTCTGGTCGCGGGAAGTGGAGGAGGCGGCATTGCGCCGGTTGGTGGAGGCGCGGGTGGACGGCATGCTGGTTCACCTCGGTTCGAGGCCCGAAGCCCGCATGACTGCGATGCTCGAGACGGTGCCGGTGCCGGCGGTTTCTCTTCAGGCAACGTCTTACGATCGCCTTTTTCATGGCGTGGTGGAGAAGGATCTGGAACGGGAAGGCTACCTTGCCGCGGAAGCGTTGCTGCGACTGGGGCACCGGCGGATCGACCTGCTGGCCGCCCGGCCCGGTCTGATCCATCAACGACGGCGGATGAAAGGGATGCAACTGGCGATCCGCCGCGCGGGGGTGGAGGCGCAGGTGCAGAATATCAACCTGACGGCAGAGGAACTTGAGGAAGTGGAACCGCCGGCCCCCGCTTCGCTTGCGGCGCGCAACGCCCTCGGGCCGAAGCTGGCCCAGCGCTATTTCAATACCCCTCATCGCGGCACGGCCGTGCTGGTCGGCAACGAGACGATCGCCTGGGAAGTGATGGCGGAAGCGGCCCGGCGGGGTCTTTCCGTGCCGGGAGATCTCTCGCTGATCTCCAGCGGAACGGCGGGAAGTACGACGCCCGGACCGGTTTCGTCGAGTGCGCTGGAGTACGACCCTGTCGCCATGGCGGCGGCGGCGTTTGAAATTCTTTTGGATGATCGGGACCACCGGAGGGTGATCGTACCGCAATGGGTCAGCCGTCAAAGCACGGCAGCGCCCCCGGTCCCGGTGATGGAGACTAGGGTCTGTTCAGGAATTGAGAAAGATGGATGAAATGACGCATTTTGAGATCAAAATCGGGCTTCTGAGGAAGGCCGAATCGAGATTCGGACGCCCGAAGAAACCGACTTTTGAGCCAAAAGGCGGCTTTCAGCCGCTTTCGGCAAATTCGTGAACAGGCCCTAAAGATTGATGACAACAGAACGAATGCTAATGGCGTTTGGCGCTCATGCCGACGACCTTGAACTCGATATCGGGGGAACCCTTTTCAAATACCACGACCGGGGGTATGCCATCCGGTATGTGATGACGACCAACAACATGAGCGGCCAGTGGGCCCGCCTGTTGCCCGACGGGAGGGTGGATCGCCGCCGCCCGCCGTTCGGCGAGATGATGCCGCAGCGCAAGCTGGAAGCCGCCGCAGGCGCGCGGGCGCTCGGGACGGAGCCGATCCACCTCGACTACCTGCAACGCCATTACGTCCGGCCCGACGGCGTGATGGAGGTGCTTAACTACGGAACCCAATGGCCGGAAGGAATCGCCCCCGGAACGCCGACGATCCTCGCCGCGCATGAAGACCCGGAGGCGGTCACCCGCGTGGCGGAGATGATTCTTGGCGCGCGGCCTGAGGCGGTTTTAAGCCATGGCCACCTGGGGGACAACCTGGAGCATATCGGCTCGTGCCTGCTGGTCACCAAGGCGTACCGGCAGGCGGCGGAAAGCGGCTACACCGGGGCGCTTTTGTACTGGCACGACATCGCCGCCATGACCTTCCGCGCCAACTACTGCCGCTGGGATACGCACGTGGATGTCAGCGCGGAGTGGGAGCGCAAGCTCGCGCTCATCGCCCTGCATGAATGCCAGAAACCGCAGGTGGAGAAGCTCGATTTTCCGCCCTGGGGCGCGGCGTGCGGCTGTCGCCACGCGGAAGTCTTCGACATCGCGGCGGAAGGGACGCCACCGCTCTATTACACCGAATTTCTGGCGGAAATCTTTCACAACCGCCGGTAAAGCCACCCCCACACTTTTCTCTCCATGCTTCGACGCTCTTTTTTTCCGATCCTCTGCCTGTTGGCCTGTACCGTTGCCCAAGGCGTGGAGCTGGTTCGCGACGGCAAGCCGCAAAGCCAGATCGTGGTCGCCGAAGATGCGCTGCCGCAGGTCCGCTTCGCCGCCAGGGAGTTGCAGGAACACCTGCGGGCCATGAGCGGTGCGACGCTTCCGATCGTTACCAAAGCGGACGGCTCGACGCCAAACCTCATCTATGTGGGGGAGAGCGAGGGGACGCGCGCGCTGGGGGTGGAGACGACCGGTCTGCCGATGGAAGGCTACCGGGTGGTGGCGACGGAAAAGGCGCTGGTGCTGTTGGGGCGCGACGGGACGACGCTCCCCGTCCCGCGCGACTACCGTTCCCGCGACGATCTGCCCCGGCTGACGCTGGAGTGGCAGAAGAAGACGGGAAAGAAGTGGGACATTCCGCGCAGTGGTCTCTACAACCCGCGCCGGGTCAATGAAGAGATGGGGTTTTCCGTCTACGACCCGACCGGGACGCTCTTTGCGGTTTACGATTTTCTGGAGAGCCTCGGGGTTCGCTGGTATCTGCCATATTACGATTTCGGCACGGTCATCCCGACCGCTGCCACCGTGAAGGCGGCGGAGCAGGATCGCTCGGTGAAGCCCGCTTTCGGCCTTCGGTTCATGCTGTGGAGTTTTCCGGAGAGCGACAAGGAGGGGTTTCTCTGGTTCAAGCGGCAGAAGCTCGGGATGGAAGAGATGATCTGGCTGGCTCACGGTACCAGCAACATCACCCGGTTCATGGCCGGTTCGCACCCGGAGTATTTTGCAGTGGTCGGGGGGCGTCTGCTGGATGGCCATGAGGCACCGGGGGGCGGCCATCGCCCGCAGAAAGGAGGGCAGCTTCCCCGGCTGGCGCCGCCGCTGGCGGAGGCGCTTTCGGAGTATGCAGATGATTTCTTTGCCGAGTACCCGGAGATGACGATTTTCCCCGTGGGGCCTTCGGACGCGTTTACCAGCATGGATGACCGCGATGTGGCCGCCGGCTGGCTGCGGGAGGAACGGGGGCGCGATGGCCGGATGTCGGATTATGTCTGGAAGTTTGTCAACGATGCGGCGGAAAGGATCGGCCGCAAACACCCGGACAAGCTGGTGCTCGGGCTCGCCTACTCGTTCTACCGGCTCCCGCCCGGGGATATCGAGAAAATGCACGATAATGTGGCGCTCGCCTACTGTCAGCACCGCGGCCGCGACATGATCTTCCCTGAAGATCGGGAAGCTTTTTTCCGGGACCGCGAACAATGGTGGAAGAAGCTCCCTTCCGGCCAGTTTTACATCTGGGAATACTATCGCTTCCAGTTGGGCAAAAAGAACCGCGTGAAAGGCGAGCGGCAGGAGGGGCAGTTACTGGGGGTGCCCGCATTTTTCCCGACGATCCTCCAGGAAGACATGAAGGCGCTCCGGGGCCGTTCCAAGGGAGAGTTTGTGGAGTGTTCCCATGCTCCGGGGAGGATGCTCAACCCCGGGCTCAACCACCTCAATTATGCCATCCAGGCCCGGCTTTACTGGGACCCGGACCTCGATCTGGAAGCCTATATCGGCGAATATTGCCGCACCTTCTTCGGCCCGGCGGCGGAAGAGATGCGGGAGTTTTACCGCTTTGCCGAAGAGGTCTGGATGCGACCGGTTTCCCGGCAGATCACGCTGACGGGCGGGTTTGTCCGCCCGGGGGATGTGGAGCACTACTTCGCCCTGCTGGAGAAGGCCCGGGAGAAGGCGGGCGACACGGTTTACGCAAAGCGGATCGAGGTGATCCGCGAGGAGTGCGAGCCGATGAAGCAGATCTTCCCCGCGCTCCAGCGGCAGGGGCCGGACTTTGCGGCCTCCCGCGCGGCGGGACGCCCGCAGGTGGACGGCGACCTCTCCAAACCGTTCTGGAGCGCTGCGGGAGGGGCCCCTTGCCTACCCGATGCGCGATCTCTATAGCGAAGAGGAGGCGGCCCCCGCCACCACGGTGCAGTTTCGCTGGGCGGATGATGATTCCGGGCTGTATGTCGGCATCACCGCCATGGAGCCGGAGATGGAGCGGTTGCGGACGGCGATCACCGTTGACATCCGCGATTCGGAGAGCATTTACGACACCGACCTGGTGGAACTCTTCATGGAAACGCCGGAGCGCTCCACGTTTATCGTGGCGGTCAACCCCGAGGGGGCGATCTATGACAAATGCACCGACAGCCGGGTGGTGGAGAACCCGGTCTCGTGGAGCGCCGGCTGGAAGGTAGCTACCCGCAAGGGCGGCGACCGGTGGACCGTGGAGCTTTTCATCCCCAAAGAGAGCCTGGCCGGTGCCGCGCCGCCCACGGCGGACGCCCCCTGGGGGGTGAACATTGGCCGTACCCGTTTCCTCTCCGGCAAGGCGCACAACAGCGCCATTTCCCCGACGCAGGGAGGCTTCTTTCAAACCGTCAAGTTCGGCAACCTGATCGCCCCGCCCCCGCCATGACCTCCCGCTCCTCCAGAACAACCCGTTTTCGGGCCGGCTTTTCCATGGTCGAACTGCTGGTGACGCTGGCGGTGCTCGCCGTGCTGGTCGTGCTCGCATCGGTCGCTTACCGCGCGGCGGTGATGAGGACGCGCAAAACCGCGAGCGTGCAGACGCTTAAAGGGATCGGGATCGCGGTAGCCAGTCATATAGCCGACCACAACGGCGCGGTTCCCGGGCCGACCAACACCAACCAGGGACCCTATTTCAAGGCCAACAAGCTGGTCGGGCGGATCTGGCCCTATCTGGGCTATTCCAAGCGACCGGCCGAGCGGGCGGTGTTGCCCGAATTTGTCCCGGCGCATTGGAGGGTGTGGCTGGCAGCGAACGGGAACCCCGACGGCGTTCAACTCTACAAGGCGAACTGCAATTTTTATTACGGAGGCGAAACCGTTCGGTTCTTCGGGTATCTGGAATCGGCGCAACCGTACGTTCCCGGAAACTGGTCGGCCGTGACGGTAAAGGTGCCGCAGCTCTCCAAACAGGTGGTGCTTCAGGATTACCGGCCCACCGAAGGGAAAGAGGATACGCCCCCTCCCGAAGGGCTTCAGGATTACGTGACCAGCCTCTATCTCGACTGGCATGTGGAGATCAAAGAGGATCGGTAGGAGGCGTCTCCTTCCCCCCATACTACCCTGTCATGACCCAAACAGCTTCTCTTTCCCTGCGTACCAAACAACCGCCCAACGTAATCTGGTTTCTGGTCGATCAACTGCGGGCGCAGGCGCTCGGCTACCGGGGAGACCCGAACGTCTCCACTCCCAATATCGACAATCTCGCCCGCGAAAGCAGGCGTTTTGACGCCGCCGTCTCCGGTTCGCCATGGTGCAGCCCGTTTCGCGGCGCTTTGTTGACGGGCCTCTACCCTCACCGGAACGGCGTCACGCGGACCCCGCTCCCGCTCGACCCTTCCCTTCCGACCATCGCCGCGCCTTTTCGCGAAGCGGGATATCATACGGCATGGATCGGCAAATGGCATCTGGACGGTTCCAACAGCCGCGAACATTATGTGCCGCCGGAGCGCCGGGGCGGGTTCGACTACTGGATGGGATATGAAAACAACAACAACCAGAACGAGGTTTTTGTCTACGGCTCCGAAGATGAACATCCCCGGCGCCTGCCGGGCTACGAGACCGATTCCCTGACCGACCTGTTCATCGGCCATCTCAAAAGCCATGTCGGCGCGCCCGCTCCCGGACGGGCGTACCAGCCGTTCTTCGCCTGCCTCTCGGTGCAGCCGCCGCATGATCCCTTTGTCGGGCCGACCAATCCCGGCTACCTGCATACCCGTTATTCCCCCGCCTCCATCCGTCTGCGGGAGAATGTTCCCCCCGTGGCGTGGGTGCAGGAGGCGGCCCGCCTGGATGCCGCCGGGTATTATGCGATGATTGAAAACCTTGATGACAACCTCGGTCGTCTCCGAATGGCGCTCAAGGCGTTCGATATCGACCGGGAGACGTATATCGTTTTTTTTGCTGATCACGGCGAAATGCTCGGCAGCCATGCGCAGTGGGGCAAGGTCAGCCCATGGGAGGAATCGATCCGCATCCCCTTTCTGATCGGAAAGGTGGGAGGCCCGCAGAACACGCAGGTCGGCATCACCGATGCGGTCCTCAACCATGTCGATATCGCCCCCACCTCGCTCGGGCTCTGCGGGATCGCGCCCCCTCCCGGCATGGTGGGTTATGATTACAGCGGGTATTGCCTCCCCGGAAAGAAGGCGGACCGTGCGGGCGAGCCGGACGCCGCCTTTCTCCAGCAGATTTGCGCTGTCACGCACCCGCACCGGGTGGACCGCCCGTGGCGCGGGGTGGTCACGCGCGACGGGTGGAAGTATGTGGCGCAGCCGGGGCACGACTGGCTGCTGCATCATCTCGGGGAAGACCCGCTGGAACTCGCCAACTACGTTTTTGATCCCGCCTACCGGGAGCGGCTCGGGATGATGCGGGAACGGCTCCGGGAGTGGATGGACCGGACCGGCGACACCTTTGCCGTTCCGTGCGGCTCGGAATCGGGCGGCTGACTCAGCGAAAAAGGGGCAAAAGCGACCTTGCAGAGCCTCTGTGCCGCGTGTATTGGCAGGGCATGCAAATCACTCAACGTTTGGCGGCGGGACCGATCCTGGTCCTTTCGGTGGCGGGGCGGCTTGACAATGTCGGGTCCGACCAGTTCCGGGAACAGGCGATGGAACAGATCCGCTCCGGCGTGCGTGCGGTGATTGTCGACTTCTGCGAAACGACCTACGTGGCGAGCATGGGCATCCGGGCGCTTTTCATTCCCGCCCAGGAACTCGCCAAGCACAAGGGGCGGATGGTGCTGACCGGGTTGAGCCGCGACATCCGCAGCCTCTTTGTGACGGCGGGGTTGATGGACCTCTTCGATGTGTTTGACTCGGTGGAGAGCGCCATGGCCGACCCCGGCTGGGGGCCGCTGCTCAAGAAGCCGGGGGAACGGTTGTTTCCCTGATCGGCGACGCGCGGCGGCTACTTTTTGACCCCGGCGGCTCCGAGGATGCGACCCTCCGGCAGAAGGTTTGCGCTGCCGGGCAGAAGGCGGAAATCACCTTTCAGGGGGTCGGCATAGTCCGGCTCGGCAAAGATGGAGTGGGCATCCTTGCCCGAAAACTTCCGCCACGCTTCCAGGGTGTAAAACCGGTTCACGTCCCTTGAGTAAAACATGCCGTTGATGATCGCCTTGCCCGGCGGGAGGCGACCGTACCGCGAAGCCGGCTGGAAATCGTTCTCCGGGCGCGCTTGCGCGGCGGAACGAAGCGCGGCGGCGTAGTTGTTGTAGTCGCAGGTGAACGATGCAAGGGCATGCGGGTCGGATTCATAGATCACCAAAGAATCATTCCCGGTGAAGGTGAAGGAATTCTCCACCACTTCGGAATCCGTGATCGACTGGTAGAGGTAAACGGCGGTGTAGAGGTTGTGGTAGGCGGTGTTGCGGCGGACCTTGATGGCGGGCGATTCGATCGCCAGCACGCCATGCGCGAGCCGGGTGAAAAGGCAGTGCGAAACCGTCCAGCCGGGGCTTTTTTCCAGGGAAAT
This sequence comes from Chthoniobacteraceae bacterium, assembly GCA_035555975.1. Lineage (GTDB taxonomy): Bacteria > Verrucomicrobiota > Verrucomicrobiia > Chthoniobacterales > Chthoniobacteraceae > DATMFV01. The sequence goes on along the minus strand of DATMFV010000134.1, from coordinate 8,907 downwards.
GCCATGCCCGTTGACCGATGAGCCGTGGGTTGGCACCCCGTTCTGGAAGCGGCACTTTTCGACCGTCACGCCGGTGCTTCCCGTGGCTGAGATGGCGGCATTGCCGAACCAGCGAAACTGGATTCCCCGGATGACGACGTGGTCCGCGCCGTCGAGTTCCAGCAGGACGGGCGGCTCCATGCCGCCGTCGACGATGGTTTCCCGCTCGTTGACGCCGCTGATCGTCAACGGCGCGCCGGGCAGGCCGCCGTGGGCGAGATAGGCGGGCGCGGTATAAAGACCGGCCCCCAGGCGGACGGAATCTCCCGGCAGGGCGCGGTCGAGGGCGGCCTGGAGCCGGGGGAACGGCTTGTCGGGACTTCCGTCCGCACCGGCGGCGTCGCTTCCGGCGCGGACATGGATCTCGCGCGGACCGCCCCGGGTGTGGAATTTTCCATCCAGCGCCAGTGGTTCGCCCTCCTGCGGGGTGAGCCGGATTTCGTATTCATAGTCGTTACCGGGTTTGACCCCGGCTCCGGTGATCGCCACGAGAAAGCCAAACCGGTTTGCCGGGGGTTGCCATTCCATCGGAACGACCCCCTGCACCGCTCTTGGCGTCGCCGGGGAATTCGGGGTGACCTCCACTTCGGTCCATTGCAGCGCGCCGCTTTTCCGGTAGCGGGCCGTTCCTGTGGCCGGTGCGTTGCAGTAGAGCGCCAGCAGCGCGCCCCGGGCCGAACTGACGCGGGAGGGCTCTTCGAGAAAGCGGAACGGCTGCGCGGCTGCCTCGACCGGCGCGGTCAACCGTCCGAGAGCGGCGGCAACGGCCGGGGACCACCGGGCTTCGCGCCGGGCCGCTCCCGGGCCGCCGTTTTCGGCGCAGGGACCGACCTTCGCGTCGGCAAGCAGCTTCAGGTTCCCCCCTGCAAGATCGACGAACGGAACCGGACCGGCACGGTTGCTCCCGCCGGAACTGCCGCCTTCCGCAAAGAAATAGTTCGACTCGAAGGCGGCGGCCTTGAGCGCGTCGTCCTTCAACGGATCGACCTTTTCCTGATTGGGACCGATGATGTTGCAGCGGTAGCGATTCAACGGCTGAAACGCTCCCGCGCCGGCGCGAATCCCGTCCAGAAAAGTGTTGTGCCCGATCAACATGGGGCGCGCGTCGGGCAGGCGCGTCCCGGTCTTGATATAGAGACCGGCCCAGAAACCGACCGTCACGTTCCCCGAGATTTCGCCCCCTTTCGCGGGAAAGTAATAGCGGATGCCGTCGCGCTGATGCTGGTTGAGATCGCCGCCGATGGCAAACGCTCCGGAGGCGCTCTGGATGAGGCAATCGCGGACCGCGGTATCCACCCCGACGGTCCGCACGCCCAGGCCGACATCGCGCAATTGGCAGCGGAGCACCCGCGCCCCTTCGCGGCTGATGCTCAGGCCCATGACGCAGTTGGTGAATTCGCAGTCGCTCACTTCGGTATTGGAAGTCAGCGTCAAGGCGCGGGCCGCGACGCCGCCAAGGTAGTTTCTGAAGCTCAGGCCCCGGATGGTGACGTTGGGCCTGCTGATGGAGGGCCCTCTTCCCGCCCGGTTGCGCCATAGTTCGACCGAGCCGGGGTCCTCCCCATTATGGGTATGGACCAGGAGGTGGCTGGTATTAAGAAGGCAGACGCTGCCCGGGTAGGCACGCACTCCGGCGGGGTCGAGCTGCTTGCGGTAGCGTTTGCGGGCGCTGGCCGACCAGACATCGAGATAACCGGCCTCGGTGGGAAAGACGGGGGTGATGTCGGAAGCCTCGACGACGTACATTCCCGGTTCATCGTTCCACGGTTTCCATTCCGTGATCTTTTCGCCGCCTTCAAGGACGACGCGCTCGCCCGGCGCGCTTTCGATCGTAAGCGGCGCGACCCTCTCCGTGGGATCAGCAGGAGCGGGAACCCGGAAATTTTCCCGGTAGACGCCCCCGAGAAGCGTGATCACCCCGCCGACCGAAACCGGAACGTCCGAGCATGCTTTTTCAACACTGGCGTACGGGGCCCGGCGGCTGCCATCGCCGGAATCGCTACCCTCGGGCGATACAAAGAGGTGAACCGCTTCGGTGGCGGGCCTGCCGGGCAGGGAAGCGGCCAGCAGCAGCGCCGCCGCCAAAACCAGAGTTGCCACGGTAGCGTTTCTTTTCATGATCGTGTTTTTCATCTTGTTGGCTGATGCTTGAAGAAAGCCAGCAGAGTAGGAGGAGCATCGCCCGTCTTCAAATCAACGATGGATGTTCGAAGAACGAACAGGTTGCCCGGGGTTGCCTCTCTGCGCGTCGGTTTGAGATGCTGGCTGCATGAAACCGACGTTCTCTCCTTCTGCTTCGGGATGGCTATCGGCGTTGGCAGGCGCGGTGTTGCTGGTCGGGCAGGCGGATGCCGCCACCCTGCTCGATCTCGACGATCTGGTGCGGCCTCCGGCGACGGGTGCGAATACCTTCCTTCTCGGAACGGGCAACGACCAGCCTTCCACCTTTTCGGCGAATTCTTCGGTTCCCTCCGTCACCTTCTCTTCCCAGTTTGGTTACCTGGTCGTGCGGTTTGATACCGTGACGCTGGATGGGATCGGCGATTCGGTGACGTTCAGCTATACGGCGAAGTTCACGAACTTCGACACCAGTTCCAACGGAGTCCGCATCGGGTTGCTGCATGACGGCGGCACGGCGCTGACAGCCGACCAGGCTTCGACCAACCTCAACTCCGCCGGTCTCTACACCGGTTATGTCGGGCTTTACCGGGCGACCAGCACCACGGCCGGGAGCCTTCGTCGCCGGGCGGCGGGCGCCATCCCTCAACTGCTCGGCGGCACGGCGCTGGGAGGGCCCTTGCTTTCCGACACGGTGAGCGGGTTCGGCATCGCCGACGCCAGCCTCTATTACTCGGGTTCGTTCTCCGTGGTGCGTACCGGCCTCCATGAAGTCACGCTCATCAGCCAGTTCGGCGATCAGGCCGCCCAGACGGCGATCGACGACACGGCCGGGTGGGTCTCCAGCTTCAACACGCTCGCCTTTTACACCCAGCGCAGCGGCACGACCTCGGCGACGCTCCTGGAGTTCACCGGGTTCAGCATCACGACCATTCCGGAACCGGAAAGCGTGGTCCTGATGCTCGGCAGCCTCGGCTGGCTCGCCTGGAGCCTGCGCGCGCGGGGAGGTCGACCCGCCCGTGGCGCGAGGTGACCTTAAAGCGCCGGTTTTTTGGCGAGGCGGGCCTTCAAAAACTCCCAGGCGATCGGGAGGATCGAGACGACGATGATGCCGAGGATCACCATCTTCATGTTGCTCTGCACAAAGGGCAGGTTGCCGAAGAGGTAGCCGCCGCCGATGAAAAGGCCGACCCAGGCGACCGCGCCGGTGACGTTGAAGAAGAAGAAGCGGGAGTAGTTCATCGTCCCGACCCCGGCGACAAACGGGGCAAAGGTGCGGACGATCGGCACAAACCGGGCGAGGACGATCGCCTGCCCGCCGTATTTCTCATAGAAAGCGTGCGCCTTGCGCAGGTGTTCCTGCCGCAGCAGCCAGTGGGACTCATATTGGAACACCTTGGGTCCGAACCATTTGCCGATGGCGTAGTTGACCGAATCGCCCAAAATCGCGGCGATGAGCAGCAGCGGGGTGATGATCTTCCAGTCGATCAACCCCTGCGAAGGGGCCGCCAGCGCGCCGACTGCGAAGAGGAGGGAGTCGCCCGGCAGAAACGGGGTGACGACCAGCCCCGTTTCGCAGAAGATGATCATGAAAAGGAGCAGGTAGACCAGCAGCCCGTAGTTCTGAATGAACGCCCGGAGGTGATCTTCGACGTGGAGAATGTAATGGATGATTTCGGCCATGGGTCAGAGAGAAGGAGAGCGGTGGAACGGGCGGCGGTTTTTTTTAAATCTCCCGGCGCGGGTGCGCAATGTCAATGCTGATGGCGATCGATCGAGCGAAATCGTCGGGCAAGGTGATGAAGGTTGACGATTCGGGTGTTTTTGTTGTGTGTTTTGAGGGTTCGGAATGACGATGGTCATCGTCCGTTCGTCTTTTTACCCTCGCCCATTTGCGGCCAATCCCTCATCCGTCATGTCCAATCACCGTAGTAAGGTCTTTCGCGATGCCATTCATGGACTGATTTCCATTGATGATGATCGTGATCTTTTGCTGGACTTGATCAATACGCCCGAGTTTCAACGTCTCCGTAGAGTCAGGCAATTGGGAGTCAGCTCGCTCACCTACCCGAACGCCGAGCATACCCGCTTTGCTCACAGCCTCGGCGTACTGCACGTTGCCGCCAGAATTTTGAACACTCTGCGCCGTCGTTACAGTGGAGACTCAACGATTGTCAGCCGGCTTGACGGAAAGAGACGCCAAGTCAAGGTGGCGGCTCTTTTGCATGACCTTGGTCATGGCCCTTTTTCTCATGCCATGGAGCGAGTTTTTGACAGCGGCAAAGCTCACGAGGAACGGAGCCAGCGGATGTTCACCGACGAGCTTTCAGAGATCCCGAAGGTTCTCAAAAACCGCGGGTTTACCGTTACCGAAATTGCGGAAACCAGAGATTTGCTCGAATACCATGAGGTCCCGTTTCTGCACGACATCATCAGCAGCAGCCTGGATGCGGATCGCATGGATTACCTCCTGAGAGACTCCCATTTTACAGGCGTAAAATACGGCAGTTTCGATTTGGAATGGGTTCTCAACAGCTTTTGCCTGGGGCAGGAACCCGCTCCCGACGTGGGGCCACGACCGCGTCTCTGTCTTGACCGTCAGCGCGGACAGCATGCTGCGGAGCAACTCATCATGGCACGAACCTACATGACGATGCAGGTTTATGGCCATGGCATCACCCGGTTGTGGGAGGCGCATCTCCTCCTGCTTTTTGCGGAAGCGACCAAACTTGCGAGCAAAGGAGACCTTCCAAAAGAGACGCCTCGCCATGTGGCGGATTATTTTCAGTTGAAAGGCAAGGTGGATCACGCCCAGTTCCTTCTGTTTGATGAACCTTCCCTGCTCACGGCCATGACCCTTTGGTCGGTAAGTGATTCCTCAACAAAGACGCTGAAACTTCTTTCCTCAAAATTTCTGAACCGACAAAAGATGCTGCGTTTTCGAGAAATTGAGCCTCCATACCGTTCTCCGGCAAAAATTTCAAAATTGCGGCAGGAGCTTACGGAAATAATCGGCCCTGAACGGGAGGGGTGGCTTTTGGATTGCTACGATTTTACCGCTTATAAAGCGCCCGATGAAGCCCTTCAAAACACGGAGCCGGAGAGTTACTGGGAGGGAATTGCCAAAAACGCCATCCTTCTTTCCGGAGGCGATCTCAACACCCCTGCCGTACCAATCCAAAAAAGCTCTTTGCTCTTCAAGAGCATTGGTTCTGAAAGAATGCCACTCACCCGGCTCTTTTATCTTCCTGAACATGAAGCCAAGGTGTGCGAACTTGACAACGAAATCTTGAGGGAGCATCAATAACCCGGCCCATGAATGATTCCTTTATCCCCCTGCTCCAGTTTTTTGTGACCGTGGGCGAAGTGGTTGGTCGCAAGAAATGCCAAAAACTGATCCACATTCTTCAGGAATGCGGCCACGACTTCGGGTTTGATTTTAAACTGGCTCTCTATGGCGCTTATTCCTCGGGCTTGCAGGCCCGGTTGGAGGATTTCGTGGACAACCGTTATATTCAGGAAGTTCCGGAAGTGACGGGTCCGGCTGGGTACCCCACCAGCAAGTTTGTTGCGAACCGGCGTAACGAAGTCATTTTGAAAATTTTGGGGCAAGACAAGGAACCTTCGTGGAAAGGGCTTGCCGTTGCGTTGAACCAGCGCCGTACTCGTGTACTGGAGGCCGCCAGCACGATTTTGTATCTGCGGCGGGGCGGCACCCGTGGCGAAAATTTGGAACAAAAGTTTGCGGTTTTGAAACCGCACTTGACCGATATTTTTGATGAGGGAAAGCAGCTTGCGGATGAGTTGCGTCCGGCTTCCTGATACGCTCTGAAATCTGCGGCGGTGATTGTGGGAAGGCATGATTTCCCCTTGGTTTTCGCTCCCGTTGATGCTTAACATCCGGGCAACTTTATGAAAATCGTCGTTGCATATTCGGGCGGACTCGACACTTCGGTCATTCTCCAATGGCTTAAGCAGACTTACCAGGCGGAAGTGATCGCCTTTTGCGCCGATATCGGCCAGGAGGAGGAACTCGTCGGCCTCGAGGAGAAGGCGCTGCGGACCGGGGCGAGCAAATGTTACATCGACGATTTGCAGGAGGAGTTTGCGCGCGATTTCATCTTCCCGATGCTTCAGGCGGGGGCGATCTATGAAGGGCAGTATTTTCTGGGCACCAGCATCGCCCGGCCGCTCATCGCCAAGCGGATGGTCGAGATCGCCCGCGCGGAAGGGGCGCAGGCGGTGGCCCACGGCGCGACCGGCAAGGGGAACGACCAGGTCCGTTTTGAACTGACGACCGCCGCGCTCGCGCCCGAGGTGCAGACGATCGCCCCATGGCGGGAGGAACGCTTCCGCGAGCAGTTCCCCGGGCGGGCGGAGATGATCGCCTACGCTGCGGAAAACAACATCCCGGTGGCGGCCTCGGCAAAGAAGCCGTACTCGATGGACCGCAACCTCCTCCATATCAGCTTCGAGAGCGGTATTCTGGAAGACCCGTGGTTTGACGCGACGGCCCCGGCATCGCGCGACATGTATGTCCTTTCGGTTTCGCCGGAGGAAGCGCCCGACCAGCCCGAATACGTGGAACTGGTCTTTGAAAAAGGCAACTGCATCGCGCTCGGCGGCGAAGGGGTGGCGCAGTGGCTCAAAAAACTCAACTACACCGGCAGCACGGAGGCCGACGCGGAAGGGCACATCGCCCTCTCGCCGCTCTGGGTGATGCGGGTGCTCAACCGGCTGGGCGGCAAGCACGGGATCGGCCGGGTCGACCTGGTGGAAAACCGTTTCGTCGGCATGAAGAGCCGGGGGGTCTACGAAACGCCGGGCGGGACGATCCTCCACTTTGCCCACCGGCAGATGGAGTCGATCACGCTCGACCGCGAGGTGATGCACCTGCGCGACAGCCTGATCCCCAAGTACGCCGAGCTGGTCTACTACGGTTTCTGGTTCTCGCCGGAACGCGAGGCGTTGCAGGCGCTGGTCACCGAGTCGCAGAAGAACGTGAGCGGCGTGGTCCGGCTCAAACTTTACAAGGGCAACCTGATGACCGCCGGGCGCAAGAGCCCTTTAAGCCTCTACAACCCGGACATCGCCACCATGGAGGCCGACCCGACGCAGGCTTACAACCAGTCCGACGCGACCGGGTTCATCAACCTCAACGCGCTCCGGCTCAAGGTCGCCGCCCGTGTGCAGGGACGAAGCTGAGATGCCGGGGGGCAGCCCCGCCCCCCGCCGCCTTCAAGCGCCGCTGGCCATGAGATCGCCCGTACCGGTTTTTCGCAGCTTTGACCTCGCCAAAGCGCGGGAGTTCTACGTCGGCTTCCTCGGGTTCCGCGTCGACTGGGAGCACCGTTTCGAGGAGGCGGGCCCATGCTACCTTCAGCTCTCCAACGGCGATTGCCTGCTCCATCTCTCCGAACATTACGGCGACGCCTGCCCGGGTGCGACGCTGCGGATCGAGCTGGACGCGGTCGACGAGTTCTGCGCGCAGCTTCGCGCCAAGAAGTATGGCCACGCCCGGCCCGGGGAGCCGCAGGAGACGCCATGGGGCACCCGGGAGATCGCCCTGAGCGATCCCTTCGGAAACCGGCTGATCTTTTATACCCGCGTCTCGTTTCGTGATTGGGAAAACCAATCACCGTAAGTTTATCAAAGGATTTCCCAATCAGGCCCGGTTGTGAAATGCTCGGGGGCACCATGTCCTCCTCCGCACCCCACACCCGGGAGATCCACACCCCCTATGGCCGGGTTTTTGAAGATTTCCAGGTCGGCGACCTGATCCGCCACTGGCCGGGCCGTACGATCACCCAGAGCGACGACCACCTGTTCAGCCTCCTGAGCCTCAACCAGCACCCGCTCCATAGCGATGCGCACTATGCTTCGCAGACGGAGTTCGGGCGCAACGTGGTCAACGGGACGCTGGTCTTTTGCGTCGGCGTCGGGCTGACGGTCAACGACATCAGCGGGGCGGCGATCGCCAACCTGGAGTACGAGAAGATCGAGCACCTCAAGCCGACATTCCACGGCGACACGCTCTATTCGCGCACGCAGGTGCTGGAGAAGCGGGAATCCAAAAGCAAACCCGACCGCGGGGTCGTCCAGGTCGAAACCACGGTCACCAACCAGCGCGAGGAGGAGGTGATGCGGTTTCGCCGCCGGTTGATGGTCCCCCGGCGGGCTTTTGCCGCGCGGCCACACACCCATGCCCGGGTACCGGAAGCCGGGGAGGCCCGATGATAAAACCGCTGGAGGGGGTAAGGATTCTTTCGGTCTCGCAGTATGGCGCGGGACCGTTTGCGACGCTGCAACTGGCCGACCTCGGCGCGGAGGTGATCAAGATCGAAGACCGCTCCGCAGGCGGCGATGTTTCGCGCAGCGTCATCCCATATGCCGACGGGGGCGACAGCCTCTACTTTCAATCGCTCAACCGGAACAAGAAGAGCATCACGCTCAACCTCAAGAGCGAAAAAGGGCGGGAACTTTTCCGGGCGCTGGCAGCAAAGGCCGACGGCGTTTTCAACAACCTTCGCGGCGACGTGCCCGCACGGCTCGGGTTGACCTACGAGCAGCTTAAAGAGGTGCAACCGGCGATCGTCACCTGTTCGCTTTCGGGTTTTGGGACGAGCGGTTCCATGAAGGCGCAACCGGCTTACGATTACCTGCTTCAGGCGATGGTCGGCCATATGTCGCTGACCGGCGGGCCGGGGACGCCGCCGGAGAAATACGGCGTTTCGATGATCGATTTTTCCA
>DATMFV010000133.1:0-17882 GCA_035555975.1 Chthoniobacteraceae bacterium | reverse complement strand
CCTTTTCAAATTTCGGGCGCTTTTCCGATTCTCCGGCGTTGCTCGTTGCGGTCGGTATCTTAGGATACCGCCCTTACTCGCGCCTTGGAGAATACGAAAAATCACCTCGAACTTTTTCAAGGAACTAACCTAACACGACACCAGTGACTCTTTCAGGCGCGGCCTTTGGCGCGGAACGCTTCGAGCGCTTCGTCGCGCGTTTCGAAAATCGGGTAGGCGGTGGCAAACCCGGCGAGTTGAAAGACGCGGGCCACTTCCCCCTTGAGGGCGCAGACCGCCAGCGATCCCCCTTCGCGCTGGAGATGGCGTCCGGCGAGGAAAAGCTCCCGGAATCCGGAACTGGCAATGTATTCGAGCTTTTCGAGATCGACCACCACGGCGGCTTTCGGGTTCTGTTCGACCAGCGTCGCCAGCGAGTCCTTGAGTTCTTTCCAGTTGTCGGGTTCGATGCGGCCTTCGACGGTCAGGATCTGGATGTCGCCGTCAGTCAACGTATGAAAGGTTGCCATTGGAGGAAGTCTGGGAAAAATCGGTTTTGGGTTGGGAGAGGGTATTAAACCAGCGAATGTCCGGGAAACTCAATACCAAATCGCGGGGTTTGCGGCGGGATGGCTTGCGGGGCCGGGAAAATGCTCCGGATTCTTTGCAGGAGGGGCTTGACCGGGAGGGGGATTCGGGGGGATTCTCGTTGCCCGTCTCCCCTTTCGACAGCCCGCCGAAATCATGAAAAAAGGGAGCGTTTTTTGAGTCGCCTTCTTTGCCTTATGATCAAGATCCTGCTCGTTGAAGACAATGAACTCAACCGCGACATGTTGAGCCGACGCTTGAAACGGCGCGGGTTTGAGGTGGAGATCGCCGTCGATGGGGCGCAGGGGGTGGAGATGTCGCAGTCGGCAGCGCCGGATTTGATCCTGATGGATATGAGCCTGCCGATCATGGACGGGTGGGAGGCGACGCGGCAGGTCAAGGCGAACCCGGCGACGGCGGCGATTCCCGTCATCGCGCTCACCGCGCACGCCATGGCGGGGGACCAGGAAAAGGCGAAGGCCGCCGGGTGCGACGATTACGACACGAAGCCGGTGGAGCTTCCGCGCCTGCTCGGGAAGATCGACGCCCAACTGGAGCGCATCGGGAAAAAGGAGGCGTCATGAGCGACGATCCCTTCGCCCATCTGCGGCACGACCTGCGTACGCCGATCAACCACATCCTCGGTTACACGGAACTGATCGAGGAGGAACTGGCCGATGGAGGGGTGACCGATCATGCGGTCGATTTCCAGAAGATCCGCCACGCCGCCGAGACGTTGCTCGGGCTGGTCAATGCCAATCTTTCCCCCGAAGGGGTGCGCGCGCTTTCCAGCGGATCGCAGGTGGCCTCCAAACCGAAGCCGCACGCCGAGGCGCGGCGCAACGCCGAAAAGGAAGACGGCCTCGCGCCGATCGCCGGGGCGATCCTGGTGGTCGACGACCTGGCGGAAAACCGGGAGACGCTTTGCCGCCGCCTCCGCCGCCAGGGACACCAGCCGGTGGAAGCCGCCGACGGGCTGGAGGCGCTCGAATGCCTGCGCCGGGAGCCGTTTGACCTCGTGCTGCTCGACGTGATGATGCCCAAGCTCGACGGTTACGCCGCCCTGCGCGAAATGAAGCGCGACCCGGCATTGCGCGAGATCCCGGTGATCATGATTTCCGCGCTCGACGAGATCGCGAGCGTCGTCCGCTGCATCGAAGGGGGGGCGGAGGATTACCTCCCCAAACCGTTCGAGCCGACCATCCTGCGGGCGCGGATCGGGGCGAGCCTGGAAAAGAAGAAACTGCGCGACCAGGAGCGGACGCATCTCCATACCATTGAGGAAACCCAGCGCCGGTTGAGCAAGGAACTCGACGAGGCGGGCAACTATGTCCGCTCCATCCTGCCGCAGCCGATGCAGGAACCGATGGCGATCGACTGGCGTTTCATCCCGTCGACCGAACTCGGCGGCGACTCGTTCGGCTACCACTGGATCGACGATGACCATTTCGCGATCTACCTGCTTGATGTCTGCGGGCACGGGGTCGGCGCGGCGCTCCTTTCGGTGGCGGCGATCAATGTCCTCCGGTCGTGTTCGCTCGGGACGGCCGATTTTCGCGACCCCGGGGCGGTCCTTTCGCTGCTCAACGAGGCGTTCCCGATGGAGAAGCACCACAATATGTACTTCACCATCTGGTACGGCGTTTACCATCGCCCGAGCCGCACCCTGCGCCACTCCAGCGGGGGGCACCCGCCCGCCTTTCTGCTTCAGGATGGCAAACCGCTGGAGAAACTCCGTTGCCCCGGCCTGGTGGTCGGGGTCATGCCGGGGATGGAATACCGGAGCGATCTCTGCACCCTCCCGCCGGGCTCCCGGCTCTTTGTATTGAGCGACGGCACTTACGAGATCCGCAGGCCCGAAGGGGGGATGATCAGCTTTGAGGAGTTTGAAGCCTTTTTCGAGGAACACGGCATGGCGTCCGATGTCCTCGACCGGCTGGTCAAATGGATCAGTTGCGCCCGGGGCGGCGGCCCTCTGGACGACGATTTTTCGATTGTCTGCCTCGATTTTCCATAGCGAGATCCCCCGAAAGGACCGAAAAAAAGAACCTTGTTTTTGCGCAACCCACCCCCGCCATGGCTCACGAACTTTGCTTTCAGATCCCCAACCAGCTTTCCGAACTCACCGGGCTCTCAGGGGCGATCACGGCCCATCTTCAGGAAAAGGGGGGCGACGACGCGGCGGTCTATGCGGCTTCCCTGGCGCTGGAGGAACTTTTCACCAACATCATCAAGTACGGTTATGATGATCAGGAAGCGCACCTCATCACCGTCTCGCTGAAGGTGGGGCCGGAGGTTTTCCGCCTGGAAATCAGCGACGACGGGCACCCGTTCAATCCGTTTGACCAGCCGGGGCCCGACCTTTCGGTCCCGCTCGAGGAGCGGCAGATCGGCGGCCTCGGGATTCACTTCATCCGCAACCTGCTCGACCGCTACGAGTACGAGCGACGCGACGGGTGGAACGTCGTCGCCGTGGAGAAGCGGCTCCGGAACGAAGGGTTGTAGCCCCGGCGTTATTTTGGGAGTTGAACCAGCGTGCAAAAACGCGCATGATGGCCGTTCATGGCCAAAGAAGAGGAAATCCAGACGGAGGGGATCGTACTCGATGTCCTGCCGGGGACGATGTTTCGGGTCAAGCTGCCCAACGAGACCGAAGTCCTCGCCCATATTTCGGGAAAGATGCGCAAACATTTCATCCGCATTGTCCCGGGTGATCGCGTGACTTTGGCGATCTCTCCCTATGACCTGAGCAAGGCCCGGATCACCTTTCGGGAGAAATAAAAAAAATCCGGGGACACGCGGCCGGTGGCATTGAAGCGTTTCCGGGTAGGGAATGCAAAAAAGTGACCGTTGCCTTGCCAACTCCGCCCGGAGACCCTTATGCTTGACCCTCAACCCGAGAAGCTAAAAAAGCGCCTGTCTCGGTAGGCGGGAGCGTTTTCTCATTAACCAGACTCATCTTTTATGACCGAAACATCCAGCAATCCAACCAATGAAGCAGCGGCCGACGAAACCACGGCCAATGACGCCGCTTCCAAGGCTGCTTCCAAATTTGAAAGCGGTAAAACCCACGTGAAGCGGGCGGCGCAGGAACTTCGTTCCGCGGCCGAAAGCAAAGCGCAGGAGCTTCGTTCCGTCGCCGAAGAAAAGGCGCATGAGTTTCGTGGACGCGCCGAGACGGCTTACGAACAGGCCCGGGTCCGCGCCCGTTCCCTTCAGAAGGAAGGTGAACATTACGTGCGCGAGAACCCGATGCGCGGCGTTCTCACGGCGCTCGGGGTCGGGTTCGTCATCGGCCTGCTCTTCCGCCGTTAATTCTCTTTACTTCCAAGTTGGCAAAAAGGCGGTGGCCTTGCCCGGCCGCCTCCTTTTGCCGGAAGCTCTCTTCCTGGAGACCCCTTTTCCGGGGGTACAGGAAAACGTCGGCGATTGACCATGAACGCAACCACAGGAGCGCAGGCGGAGTCGCAAACCGAAGCCGGAACGGCCCGGAGAATCGACGGCGGACCGGAGGAGGATGGGGCGACATTTCGTTTGCCGGAACATCTCCGCCATCTGCTCGCCTCGGCCATCGATTATCTCCAGACCCGGCTGGAACTGGCCGGGATTGAGGGGAAGGAGGCGCTGGTCGTTTACGTCAAGGTGGCCGCCGCGATCTTCGGAGCGCTGGCGTTGCTTGCCTTCGGCTATATTTTCTGCCTGATGGGACTGGTCGCCGTGCTGGTCTCCTTCAGCGGATTTTTCTGGGGCTGGGTGGTCCTGGCGCTGGCATTGTTGCATTTCATCGGGGTGGCCCTTTGTCTCCTGATCGCCAGGATGTGTTGGCGTCGCCCCTGTTTCCCCGTCACACTTGAGGAGTTCAGAAAGGATCAGGAATGGCTGAGTCGTTCGAGGAAGACCGGAAGGCAGCTTTAGTCGCACGGCTGGAACGCTCCCGGCGGGAGATCTCCCGCAATGTCGACGGCGTGCGGCACGATCTGGACGTGCGGACGCAGCTCCGCTCCAGCGTGGTCCGGCAGAAGGGATTCTGGCTCAGTGGCGCGGCGGTGGCCGGGTGGCTTCTGGCCGGGTGGCCGCGCCGTCGCAAGGCGTTGCCTGCTCCTTCCCGGAAAAAAGAGGTCTCCGCAAGAAGGGGAGGCGGGTTTTTGCTGGCGCTTTTCGGGTTGATCGGCTCGATCATCAAACCGGCGGTCACCTCATTTCTGACGCGCAAACTCAGGGAACTGGCCTCGGGCGAAGATTCCCGGGCTCATCGCTACTAACCAGCACGGTTTTTGCTGTGTAAACCGGGCGGAAACGGCCAAAACCGGCGGGCGCTGCTGTTTTTGGTTGCATTTGCGTTCGCGGTGTAGTCGTTTCTGACTACACGGTAATCATGTCTGATCATCCTCCTTCGTCTTCCCATGTATCGCCAGAACAGGCCCAGCAGACTCTGGATCACGTTGACCGCTACCTGCTGGTCGGTCAGGAGTCCGGCGCGTCGGATATCCACCTTGGCGTCAACTCCCGCCCCATCTGGCGACGGCACGGTCTCCTGGAGCCGATCTGGCTTCAGGCGCCCATCTTAACGGCGGAGGATACGCACCGCCTCGCCTACGGCTTTCTGACCGAGCCGCAGAAAAAGCAGCTCGAAGAACAGGGCGATGTCGACTTCGCCTACGCGACCCCGTTCGGGCGTTTCCGTACCAGCGTGGTGCGGCACCGGCTCGGGGTCGATCTCGTTTTCCGGATCATCAGCACGCAACTCCGTTCCATGGACGAACTCGGGTTGCCTGAAAGCCTCAAGCTGCTCACGCAGTACCACAACGGGCTGGTGCTGGTGACCGGGGCGGTCGGCAGCGGGAAATCGACGACGCTGGCGGCGCTGATCAACGAGGTCAACCAGAACCGCAAGGATCACATCATCACGCTGGAAGACCCGATCGAGTACGTGATCTCCTCCAAGGGTTGCCACGTCACGCAGCGGGAGGTCCATACCCACACCGAGTCATTCGGAACGGCCCTGCGCGGCGCTCTTCGTGAAGACCCGGACGTGATCATGGTCGGGGAAATGCGCGACCTGGAGACGATCCAGCTTGCCATCACGGCGGCGGAAACCGGGCACCTCGTGCTCGGGACGCTCCATACCGGGAACGCCTCCCGGACGCTCGACCGCGTGCTCGATGTCTTCCCGACCGACCAGCGGGAGCAGATCCGCATCATGGTCAGCGAATCGCTGCGCGGCGTCATCAGCCAGCAACTGGTGCCGAAGGCCGACGGGAACGGGCGCGTCCTGGCGCTCGAAGTGCTCGTCAACACCCCGGCGGTCGGCAACGTCATCCGCGAAGGGCGCACCTTCATGCTTCCCGGGATCATCCAGACCGGGCGCAAGCTCGGGATGAAACTGATGGACGACTCGTTGATGGAGCTTTACGACCAAAAGCTCATCACGCAGGAAGAGGCGATCGCCCGCGCCGAACAGAAGCAGCTCATGCGGCAGCACTGCATGAGGGTTCGATAATTTTTTTGGATTTCCTCCATGGCCTATATTGATCAGTTTTTCCAAGTTCTCATCGAGGCGGGTGCCTCGGACCTTCACCTCGCCGAAGGCGAGCCGCCCAAGATCCGGCGGCATGGCGATATTGTCCCGATCCGGGAGGAGGCGATCACCCGCGAGGAAGCGGCCTACATGTTGAGCGAGATCGCCGGTCCCCAGCGCTGGGCGTTGTACGAGGAGCGGGGCGATCTCGACTTTGCCTACGAAATGGACGAGGCCTCCCGTTTCCGGTGCAACTACCTCAAGCAGACCAACGGCTACGGCGCGGTCTTCCGGTTGATCCCGACGAAGATTCTGACGCTGGAGCAACTCGGCGTGCCCTCGGTCATCAAGGAATTCGGGACGATGCGCGGCGGGTTGGTGCTGGTGACCGGGCCGACCGGTTCGGGCAAGAGCACGACGCTTGCGGCGTTGATCGACTACATCAACACCAACTACGCGCGGCACGTGGTGACGGTGGAGGAGCCGATCGAGTTTGTTCACAACAACAAGAAGAGCATCATCACCCAGCGCGAAGTGCCGGAGAACACCATCTCCTTCCCTGCGGGGCTGAAGGCGGCGCTGCGCGAGGATGCCGACATTGTGCTCGTCGGTGAAATGCGCGATCTGGAGACGATCTCGCTTGCCCTGACGGCGGCGGAAACCGGGCTCCTTGTCTTTGGAACGCTCCATACCAACAACGCGCGCAAGACGGTCGACCGTATGATCGACGTCTTCCCCGCCGACCAGCAAGCGCAGGTGCGGACGATGCTCGCCGCCTCGCTGCGCGGCGTGGTCGCCCAGTTGCTCCTCAAACGGTGCGACAAACCGGGGCGGCTGGCGGTCAATGAAATCCTCGTCGGCAATGCCGCGGTCGCCGCGATCATCCGTGAAGGGGCGACCCAGAAGCTTCAGGACGTGATCGTCGCCGGAAAGGGCGAGGGGATGCAGTTCATGGACGACGCCATCTGGCACGTGATGCAGCAGGGGATGGTCTCCCCGCACGAGGCGTACATGAAGGCGATCGACAAGGGGCGCTTCAAGGTCTTCCTTCCCGCGGAAGAGGCGGCACTCGGCAACTCCGCCGGGATGGCGGTGCAGTAACCGGCGCGGAAGCGCCCTGGAGGGCGGACCTCCGCGTCCACGGTGGCGTTGGAGGTCGAAACGGAAGAACGGTGCGACCCGGGAAAAAAACAGCTCCCGGAAAAGCAAATTTCCGGGAGCCGGGTGAAAAATATTTCTGGAGCGCGAGGAGGGGTTTTAAGCCTCCGGCGTGGTCTTCGGCAGGCCGATGACGCTCTGGTTGGCCTTCCACTGGCCACGCTTCTTGAGCAGTTCCACGCGTTCAAAGCGCTTCAGGACGTTGCGTTTGACGGCGATGGTGCTGGCTCCTTTAAGGCTGCGATGTTGGGACATGGTAAAAAAGTCAGGTGAAAAAGGGTGTTGCTTGGAACCCGCTTGAGGTAAGCGGGAGGGCGAAGTTAAGGGCAACCCACCGCTTGCGCAACAAAAAAAGAGCCGCAAGAGAAAAGAGGCGGCACCTGAACCGGGGTTTTTGGGGTTTTCGCGATTCGCGGACGCGAGCCGCGGCTTCGAGATACGATCTCTGGGGTACGATGGACATCACTGTGATTACGACCAATCTTGGCCACCTGAAAGCGTATCGGGTGGAGGCGACGCCGACCCGGGGACCGAAGCTCGAGCTGGTGGAGAATCT
This sequence comes from Chthoniobacteraceae bacterium, assembly GCA_035555975.1. Taxonomy (GTDB): domain Bacteria; phylum Verrucomicrobiota; class Verrucomicrobiia; order Chthoniobacterales; family Chthoniobacteraceae; genus DATMFV01. The sequence continues at coordinate 10,083 of DATMFV010000133.1, read as the reverse complement.
CAACTTCCCCGACGCGCATGGCCGCTACCCTGCGGACAAGGAGGTCGCCGAAGCCGGGCGCTTCCCGATCACCCAGGGGTCGGGCCCGTCGGTGGCCACCGCCGCCTACGAAGCGCTGCCGCTGGAACTGGAGAACGAACGCCGCCTGGTCCGGCTGATCGCCGAGCGGATCGAAGCCGTCCTGGAACAGGAAAAAACCGAGGCATGGTATTTCTCGGCGCGCCCGGAGATTTTCTACGCCGTGCTCAACGCCGTCGCGCCCCGCTACCGCGAGCGGATGACCCGTTCCGCACAGGCCGACCTGACCAAGACGCCGGTGCCGCAGGTTCTCGACTTCTTCGAGCTTCCCTAAAAGGAGGCGCTTTCCCGGAGGAGCGCTTTCTTGCTGGAAATTTGGCATGGGAGATGATCTAAAACCACCATGCAGCACCGGGAAACATCGGCTATCGGGATCATTGGCGGGAGCGGCCTTTATGAAATGGAAGGGGTTTGCGATGCGTCGGAGTTGAGCATCGAGACTCCCTGGGGGCCGCCCAGCGATACGATCGTCACGGGAACCTTTGCCGGGCGGACCGTCTGCTTTCTGCCGCGCCACGGGCGGGGGCACCGGCTTCTGCCGCACGAGATCAACCACCGGGCGAACCTCTACGCGCTCCGTTCGCTCGGGGTGCGCTGGATTGTTTCGATCTCCGCCGTCGGGAGCCTGCAACCGGAATACGAGCCGCGGCAGATCGTCGTGCCCGACCAGTTTTTTGACCGCACCAGCCAGCGTTGCGGTCATACGTTTTTCGGAGAGGGGATCGCCGCCCATGTCGCGTTTGCCGATCCGGTCAGCCCGCAGCTTCGCGAACTGGCGGTCGGGGCCGCCAGGGCCGCCGGGGCGGTGGTTCACGACGGCGGCACCTACGTCAACATGGACGGGCCCGCTTTTTCGACGCGCGCGGAGAGCGACACCAACCGCAAGCTCGGCTTTGACGTGATCGGGATGACCAACCTGCCCGAAGCCAAGCTCGCCCGGGAGGCCGAGATCGCCTTTGTCACACTCGCGATGGTGACCGACTACGATTGTTGGAAGCGGGATGAAGCCGCCGTCGATGCACAGGCGATCGTCGCCCACCTCCGGCACAACGTCGCCCTGGCCAAGAAGGTGCTCGCCTGCCTCATCCCCTCCCTCCCGACGGAGGCCGACTGGCCCGAGCATCGGGCGCTGGAGGGAGCGATCCTGACCGACAAGGCGCACTGGCCTCCGAAAACCGTCGAAAAACTCTTTCCCTTTCTCCAGAAATATCTGTAACCCCGTCGTTTTTCAGATCCCGACGTTTGCACCTTTTCCCCATCTTCACCCCTTTTTATGTTGCGCACCTCTTTCGCCCGATCCGCGTTGGCGTTTTTCCTTTTGACCGGGGTTGCCTTCGGGCAGGCCTCCCATCCCGCCCGGTCGGGATCGCCCCGCTCCAAACCGGCTTCCCACTCCGCCACCCCGCGCGCGGTGAAGCCGAAACCGCAGGCATCGCCCAAGCCGAAGGGGCCGCAGATCACCTACACCCGGGTGGACGTCGACGGGCCGTATGTCGCGATCACGTTTGACGACGGTCCCCACAAGACGTTGACGCCGAAGCTGCTCGACCTGCTCGCGAGCCGGGGGATCAAGGCTACTTTTTTTGTTCTCGGCGAGCGCGTGGTGCAGGACCCGGCGGTGGCGCGGCAGATCGTCACGCAGGGGCACGAGATCGCCGACCACAGTTGGTCGCACCCGAACCTCGGCAAGATGAGCGACGCCAATGTCCAGGGGCAGTTGGAACGTTCGCGCGCTGCCATCCTGAAGGCGACAGGGGTGTCGCCGAAGGTTTTCCGGCCTCCGTACGGTTCGTTTAGCGAACGCCAGCGGCGTTGGGCTCATGAAAAGTTCGGCTACCTGACGATCCTTTGGGATGTCGATCCGCTCGACTGGAAACGCCCCGGGCCGTCGGTGGTGGCCGAGCGTATCTTGTCCAAGGCCCACCACGGCTCGATCATCCTGGTTCACGACATTCACAGCCAGTCGATCGACGCCATGCCGAAGGTGCTCGATACGCTTTTGAGCCGGGGATACCGGTTTGTCACGGTCTCGGAACTGATCCGGCTCGGCCAGACCCATCCCAGGAAAACGCCTGTGCCGACGACCGCTTCGCCGACCGGCACGCCAACCGGCGCTCCGACCACGCCGACCGCCACCCCGGCGGCCACGCCCGTCCGGGTGCTCCCCGCGCTGCCGGTCCACCCGGCTGATCCTGCCGCCCCCGGCGCTTCCCCGACAGTGGCTCCGGCGATCCCGGTGGCTCCGCCGGTTTCGACGCCCTGATCGACTTTTTCCCCGAATGCGCAGAAGGTCAGGCTTGCCATATCGGGATGCATCCCGGAAGGTCACGCCTGTTTTTCCCGGATGAATTCCGTTTTCCTTTCCAGACTTGCCAGTACCGTCGTCCTCTGGACAGTCGTCTGCTGGGTCGTGTTTACCGCCAATGAGACGGGTCTTTTCGCCTTTGTCGGGATCATGGCCCTGGTCGCCCTGGCGGAATTTTACCGGATGCTCGCCGCCGGGGGGCAGCCTCATTTCCGGCTGACCGGCCTCCTTTGCGGGGCGGGGCTGCTGCTCTACACCGGTTATGCGCTCAAGAGCGGCGGGGGGGCGAAGGCCGGCGATGTGGAGGGAGTGGCGCTGGCCGCCGTGGTGGTTGCCATCCTGTTGCGCCAGCTTTTCCGCAGCCCGATCACGCCCGACGCCATTCCTGCGGTCGGCAACACCCTGCTCGGGATCGGCTACGTCGTCGTCCTCTTTCACTTCATGAACAAGATCATCTACCTGACGCCGCTTTCGGAGTCGGGGATGGTCACCGGCCAGTTTTACCTGCTTTACCTGATGGTCGTCACCAAGTTCAGCGACATGGGGGCCTACCTCACCGGCACGGCGATCGGCAGGCACCCGGCGATTCCGCATGTCAGCCCGAACAAGACCTGGGAAGGGTTTGGCGGGGCGCTGGTTTTTTCGACCCTCGGAAGTCTCGGCCTCCTCTGGCTGATGGCTTCGCGGCTGCCGCTCCTGAACGTCTCCCATGCCATTGCGCTCGGGTTGCTGCTCGGGTTTGCGGCGATCATCGGCGATCTGGTCGAGTCGGTCTTCAAGCGGAGCGCGGGGGTGAAGGATTCCGGGAGGTTTCTGCCGGGGATCGGCGGCGCGCTTGATTTGATCGACAGCCTCCTCTTTACGGCCCCCCTTCTCTTCGTCTACCTTTACTGGCTTGAGCAGTTTTGAATCTCCCGTTTCCACAAGCCCCCCGATGAAAAAACTGGTTGTTCTGGGAGCCACCGGCTCCATCGGCCAAAGCGCCGCCAAGGTCGCCCGCGACATCCCCGAACGGGTGCGGATCGTCGGCCTCTCCGCCCATGGCAACGGGCGGCTGCTGGCCGAGATGGCCGGGGAATTTACCGACGCCGCCCTTTGTGTGACCGACCCGGAAGCGCTCGCCGCTTTCCCCGAAGCGCTTCGCAAGGAACGCCGGTTTTTTGAAGGGGAGGAAGGGTTGATCGACCTCGCCACCCTGCCGGAGGCGGAGATGGTCCTGATCGCCATCGTCGGAACGGGCGGCCTGCGCCCGGCGCTCGCGGCGATCGAAGCAGGCAAGGACCTCGCGATTGCGAGCAAGGAGATCCTCGTCATGGCGGGAGGGATCGTCATGGAGGCCGCCCGGCGCAAGGGGGTCAACATCCTCCCTGTCGACAGCGAGCACAACGCCATCTTCCAATGCCTGGAGGGAGCCCGCCGCCGCCCCGCTTCGGAGTTGACCCGCCTGATCCTGACCGCCAGCGGCGGCCCGTTCCGGCAGACCGCCTCCGGGCGGCTCCCGCAGGTCACCCCGGCGGAGGCGCTCAAGCACCCGACCTGGAGCATGGGGGCGAAGATCACGATCGACTCCGCCACGCTCTTTAACAAGGGGCTGGAGATGATCGAGGCGCGCTGGCTTTTTGATGTCGAAATGGGGCGCGTCGATGTCATCGTCCACCCGCAGAGCATTGTCCACTCGATGGTAGAGTTTGCCGACGGCTCGATCCTCGCGCAACTGAGTCATTCGGACATGTGTTTCCCGATTCAGTACGCGGTGACGTGGCCCGAACGGGTCCCCAACACCCTGCGTCCGCTCGATTTCGCCGCGCTCGGTCGCCTGGAGTTCGAAGCGCCGCGTTACGATGTCTTTCCGGCGCTCGATCTCGCCCGGCAGGCGGGGGAAACCGGCGGCACGCTGCCCGCCGTGCTCAACGCCGCCAACGAAGTCGCCGTCGAGGCGTTTCTGGGGGGCCGCCTCTCCTTCCCCGGCATCTGGGAGACGGTTGCGGCGACGATGGGGCAACATCGTTCCATTGCAGACCCTTCACTCAATGATATAGTCGTTGCAGATCAGGAGGCGCGCCGCTGCGCCGCCGAGGCCGTCTCCCGGTCGTAAGCCGCCTTCTGCTTTCGCGTACCTTCCGTTATGGCTTTCAAAATCCTCAATTTCCTTTTCGTCCTTCTCGAGGTCGTTGTTCTTTTCAACATCATCATCATCGTCCATGAACTCGGCCACTTCCTGGCGGCGCGCTGGCGCGGGCTGCATGTGGAGGGGTTCGGGGTCTGGTTCGGCAAGCCGATCTGGCAGAAGGAGATCAACGGAGTGGTCTACTCCCTCGGGTCGATCCCGGCGGGCGGGTTCGTCAAGCTCCCGCAACTCGCCCCGATGGACATCATCGAAGGGGAGAGCGACACGCCGCGCGAGAAGCTGCCGACGATTTCCGCGCTCGACAAGATCATCGTCGCCTTTGCCGGGCCGCTTTTCAGTTTCGGGCTGGCCATTCTGCTCGCCTGCGCGGTCTGGGCGGTCGGCCGCCCGGTTTCGGAGATTGAATCGACCACCGTCGTCGGCCTGGTCCAGCCCGGGATGCCGGGGGAAAAGGCGGGGTTCCAGCCGGGGGATAAGATCCTTGAAGTCGACGGCAACCCGGTCAAGCGCTTCCACGGGATGGTCGACAGCGTCACCTGGTTCATCGTCCGGAGTGAAGGGGAGAAGATTGAGTTCAAGATCGAGCGCGGCGGCAGGGAGATGACGCTGGAGAGCGGCTGGGTCCGCGCGCCGTCGCACCGGTTTGGTCGCGAAGGGTTGCGCCAGGTCGGGCTCATCCCCGAAGAGACGCACACGGTCGGGAAGGTGGAGGCCGGGTCGCCCGCCGCCGAAGCCGGGTTGCAGCCGGGTGATGTCGTCACCCACCTCGACGGCACCGCGGTTTTCAGCCCGTTTGTCCTGATCGAAGCGATCGAAAAAGATCCGAACGCGCCGCTTTACCTCACGCTGCGGCGGGGGGAAACCTGGCTTAATGTCACCGTCGTCCCGAAGGTGCTTCCCGTGGCCGGGAGCGAGCCGCGCGCGCGGATCGGCATCCAGTGGGACCCGGGCCGGATCGTCCTCGCTCATCCCTCGCCCAAACAGCAGATCGCCGACAGCGTGACCACCATCGGCAACATGCTCGACGCGCTTTTTTCGCCGAAATCCGACGTGAAGGCGCAGCACTTCAGCGGGCCGGTCGGCATCGGCCGCCTCTACTACGATATGTTGCAGAACGAGAACGGCTGGCGGCTCGCCCTCTGGTTCAGCGTCTTTTTCAACGTCAACCTCGCGATCCTGAACCTGCTGCCGCTGCCGGTGCTCGACGGGGGGCACATCGTCCTCGCCATGATCGAGTCGATCCGCCGCAGGCCGGTCAATATCCGCTTGCTGGAGATCGTTCAGAGCGCATGCGCCTTGCTTATCATCGGTTACATGCTCTATGTTACCTTTTTTGACGTGCAGGACCTGCCGTGGCGAAGGCTGACCGGCTCGGAGACGACGGAGACCCAACCGGCGGCTTCACCCGCCCCGGCAACGTCGCCCGCCGAGTAGCGCCTTCCGCTTTTTTGCGGGTGCGGCCCCGCAGCACGTTTCTTTTTTCAAAATGAACCCTTCTCCTTTTTCCTATCAACGGCGTCCCACCCGTGAAGTGATGGTCGGTCCCGTCGGCATCGGGGGGGATCACCCGATCCGGGTCCAGTCGATGATCACCTGCGACACGATGGACACGGAGGCTTCGATCCGGCAGACGCTCGACCTGGTGCAGGCCGGTTGCGAGATCGTCCGCATCACCGCGCCGACCGTCAAGGATGCCGCCAATCTGCAACAGATCGTCGCCGGGCTGCGCGAGCGCGGGTGTCACGTCCCGATCGTCGCCGACATCCATTTCAAGCCGGAAGCGGCGATGGAAGCCGCCAAGTGGGTGCAGAAGGTGCGGGTCAACCCGGGCAACTACGCCGATTCCAAGAAATTCAAGATCATCGAGTATACCGATGAGCAGTACGCGGCGGAGCTGGAGCGCATCCGCGAACGGTTTTCGCCGCTGGTCCATTACTGCCGCGAGCACGGCGTCGCCCTTCGGATCGGCACCAATCACGGGTCGTTGAGCGACCGGATCATGAACCGTTACGGCGATACGCCGCTCGGCATGGTTGAAAGCGCGCTGGAGTTTGCCCGGATCGCCCGCGACCTCGACTACCACGCCTTTGTCTTTTCGATGAAGGCGAGCAACCCTAAGGTGATGATCGCCGCCTACCGGCTTCTGATCGCCCGGCTCGACGAACTCGGCCCCGACTGGAACTACCCGATCCACCTTGGCGTGACCGAAGCGGGCGACGGGGAGGATGGCCGGATCAAGAGCGCGATCGGCATCGGCTCACTGCTCAACGACGGGATCGGCGACACCATCCGCGTTTCGCTCACCGAGGATGCGGTTTACGAAATCCCGGTGGCGAAAAAGCTGGTCGCACCGTTTAACGCGCTGCTCGGACAGCCGACCCCGCCTCCGGCGATCGACGAAACCGGGATCGCGCTGCCGTGGGACCGCTTTTCGTACACCCGCCGCGCTTCGGAGCGGATCGAGGTCGGCGGCGTCGGCATCGGCGGCGAGGAGGTGCCGCGCGTGTTGACGACGCAGGCCAACTGGAACGCGCTCGCCCACAAGATCGACCGCCTCGGCGATTACAAACCCGAAGGGGTCGTGGAGACTTCCGGCGTGGTCGAAATCGACCCGCGCGACGAAGCTGCCTGCGCAGCGGTCAACGCTTCCGCCGAACCGCGCCTGGTGGCCGTTGCCGACGGGCTCGACCTTCCGGTGATCGCCGCCCACCGGCTGCTGGCCGCGAGGCTCGATCCCCGACACCCGGTTTTGCTCAAGGACACCCTTTGCCCGAAGGAGAACGATCCTTCGCCCTCCGGCAACCCGGGGGAAAATTTTGTCGATACGCTGCTGCTCTCCTCGCCCGCCATCGGGTCGCTTCTTTGCGACGGGATCGGCGATGCCATTCTGGTGCGGGGCGAAACGGCTCCCGGCCAGTCGCTCCGGCTCGCCTACAACATCCTGCAAGCCGCAGGAGCCCGCATTTTCAAGACCGATTACGTTGCCTGCCCCTCGTGCGGCCGGACGCTCTTCAACCTTCAGGAGACGACCGCCCGCGTCAAGGCGGCGACCGGCCACCTCAAGGGGGTCAAAATTGCCATCATGGGGTGCATCGTCAACGGACCGGGGGAAATGGCCGATGCCGATTTCGGCTACGTCGGCGGCGCGCCGAAGAAGATCAACCTCTACGTCGGCAAGACGCCGGTGAAGTTCAACATCCCCGAAGAAGAGGCGGTCGCCCGGCTTCAGGACCTGATCCGCGAACATGGCCGGTGGATCGACCCGGAGCCGACGCCGGAGCACGAACCCGAAACCGCCGGGGTATCGCTGAAAATTTAGTGGACGGCGGGGAGGTTTTCCGATGGGGCGGTGGCGATTGGCTTTCCAGCTTTTGGCCGCCCTTGTCGTTTTCTCCCTTGCGTTTACCCTTCTCGGCGGTTTTTTGATGCTCGCCGCTTATTTGCTGCCGTTCGCCCTGATCCTGCTGTTGTTTCTGGTTTTGCCCTTTTTTTTCTGAGACCGACCTCCTACCGTTGACCGGCTGCAGGCCGTTTCCTGCCTTTTCCGCTGATGAGCAAGTCACCACCCGTCAAGTATACCGAAGCCAACATCCGCTCGCTGGAGTGGAACGAACATATCCGCCGGCGCCCCGGTATGTACATCGGGCGTCTCGGCGACGGGGCGGCCCACGACGACGGCATTTACATCCTCCTCAAGGAGACGATCGACAACTCGATCGACGAATTCACGATGGGGTGCGGCGAGCGGATCGATGTCACCCTTTCGCCCAACTCCGACGGGACGCAGACGATCACCGTTCGCGATTTCGGGCGCGGCATCCCGCTGGGGAGCCTGATCGACTGCGCCGGCAAGCCGAACACCGGCGGCAAGTACGACAGCGAGGCGTTCCAGCGGAGTGTCGGCCTCAACGGGGTCGGCCTGAAGGCGGTCAACGCCCTTTCCAATGCGTTCACCATCCAGACGTGGCGCGAAAACAAGACGCGCAAGGCCGATTTTTCCCGGGGCGCGCTCCTGAAGGATTACGGCAACCGCGCCGCCAAAGAGCTGCCGACCGGAACGGAGACCACTTTCACGCCCGATCCGAAGATTTTTCCCAACTACGAGTTCAAGGAGGAGTACATCGAAAACCTCCTCTGGAACTACGCCTGTCTCAATCTCGGGTTGACGCTCACGCTCAACGGGCGGCGCTTCCAGTCGAAAAACGGGCTGCTCGACCTGCTCAACAACAAGATCGACGGCTCCACGGCATACAAGGCGGTCCACCTGCGCGACGACAAAAACCTCCTCGATATCGCCTTCACCCACGCCAGCCAGTACGGCGAGGAGTATTACTCGTTTACCAACGGCCAGCACACCACGCAGGGGGGGACGCACCAGTCGGCCTTTCGCGAGGCGATCGTCAAGGTGTTGAGGGAGTTTTTCAAGAAAGAGTACGAAGCCGCCGACATCCGAACCGGCGTCATCGCCGCGATTTCGATCCGCATTCAGGAGCCGATCTTTGAGAGCCAGACGAAGACCAAGCTCGGCAGCACCACGATGTCGCCTTCGGGCGGGGTGACGATCCGCAGTTACGTCGCCGACCTGCTCAAGACCGAACTCGACAATTTCCTGCACCGCAACCCGAACGTCGCGGAGGCGATCCAGAAGAAAATCCAGCAGAACGAACGGGAGCGCAAGGAGCTGACCGGCATCCGCGGGCTGGCGCGCGACGCGGCCAAGAAGATCAGCCTCCACAACTCGAAGCTGCGCGATTCGCGCCTCCACTTCAACGACAAGGCCCCGCGGCGCGGGCAGGACGACCTCCGCCACGCCACCACGCTTTTCATTACCGAGGGGGATTCGGCTTCCGGCTCGATTACCAAGGTGCGCGACCCGAACACGCAGGCGGTTTTTTCGCTCAAGGGCAAACCGCTCAACACCCACGGCAAGAGCCGCCGCGTCATGTATGAGAACGACGAACTCAACATGCTGCAAAACGCGCTCAACATCAGCGAAGGGATCGACGAACTCCGCTACAACCAGATCGTGCTCGCCACCGACGCCGACGTCGACGGGATGCACATCCGCCTGTTGCTGATCACCTTTTTCCTGACTTTCCTGCCTGAAGTCGTCAAAAACGGCCACCTTTACATCCTCCAGACGCCGCTTTTCCGGGTCCGCAACCGGAAGGAGACCCGCTATTGCTACACCGACACGGAGCGGACGAAGGCGATCACCGCGCTCGGGCCCAAGCCGGAAGTGACCCGTTTCAAGGGGCTGGGCGAGATTTCGCCGGATGAGTTCCGACATTTCATCGGGCCGAAAATCCGGCTCGAGCCGGTCATCATCGGCAGGGAAAGCCCGCTTGACCAGATGCTCCAGTTCTACATGGGGTCGAACACGCCGGAGCGTCAGGAGTTTATCATCAACCATCTTGCCTACACCACGATATGACCCCTGACGAAGCGCAACCCGAGCTGGCGCTCGCTTCCACGACGCCTTCCGCCCTTCCCGCCCCCGCCCGTGTCGGCAACCCATCGCTGGCGCATGTTGACGGGATGTTCAAAAACTGGTTCACCGAGTATGCCTCGT
>DATMFV010000132.1:0-11892 GCA_035555975.1 Chthoniobacteraceae bacterium | reverse complement strand
AGCGTCTGCTGGCCGTGGCCATCGTTGCCATGGCGGCGCTGCTCGAAGGGATTTACCACACCCGGGGCATTTTTGGCGGGGTGGCGCTGGTGTTGGTCGCTCCCATCCTGATCGGCGCGATCACCTCCGAAGCCCCCCCGGTCCCGGTGCTTTATGGGCGCTACCGGCCATTCGGACCCCGGTCCCGGTGGAGATTGCCCGGCCCGCTTTCATGGGCGGCAGGGCGTTTCCTTCGCCCGGGATCGGCAACCGGCATCTGGTTTACACTCCTCATCTTCACGGCCCTTGCGCTCACGTCGGGAATCGACCTTGGCAATCCCCGGGCCTGGAGGTTGATCCTCTCCGGGATCGGTGCGTTTCTGATGCCTCTCCTGCTCGCCCGCCTCCTCTTCCCGGGGAAGGATCGCTTTGTCACCTGGCTCTGTTTCGAGATTTTCTTTTTCGTACTGGCGATCCTCTTTTCAATCACCAAAACGCTTCGCGAACACTGGATCTCCAGCCTGGCCCCGCCCGTCGATTTCTGGCTGCATCTTTTCAACGAAGCGCTCCCGACCACCGACGACCCCGGCTTTTACCTCGTCTGCGGGATCACCGCCGGGAGCCTCCTGCTCCTCGTGATCGGTTCCCGCAAGGAATGGAAAAAAATCGGCGAACTGGAACGGGAGGCAAGGAACCTGGAGAGCGGCGGGGAGGGCGTCGCCTTCGGCTCGTGATCGCTTTTGCTGCGGGGATTTCCTGTGCGCTACCCCGCATCCGCCGAAGCCAGCCGCTCCCACTCCGTCGTAAGCGTTTCGAGTTCTTCGGCCACGGTGAGGAGTTCGCGGTTGAGTTGCATCGCCGCGCCGCCGGGGCCGTAGGCTTCCGGCTTTTCGAGTTCCGCGGAAAGGGTCTTCTGGCGGCCTTCGAGGTGGAGGATGCGCATCTCCAGCGCTTCCACCTTGCGCTGGTGGTCGCGCTTGAGTTGGGCGGCGACTCTTCTCTCCTCGGCGGCGCGGCGTTTCTGTTCCTTGACCTCCCGCAGGCTGGGGCCTCCGGCCGCCTTCTTCGCGCTGGCTCCGTTGGCCGCGTCGGAAACGGCAGCCGGCTGGGCGTTGGAGAGCTTTTCCCCCGCCGTCAGGGCGTCGCGGGCGGAAGTGGCGCGCGATTTGTCGAGGTAATAGTCGTAGTCGCCCGGGTAGGGGGTCAGCTTTCCGGCGCTGATGTGGAGCACGCTTCTGGCGATGGAGCGGATGAAGTGAACGTCGTGGCTGATGAAGATCAACGTGCCCGAATATTGCTCCAGCGCATGGATGAGCGCGTCGATTGAGCCGACATCAAGGTGGGTCGTCGGCTCGTCCATCAGGAGGAGGTTGGGCGGGTCAAGGAGCAGCTTGACGAGCGCCAGCCGCGTTTTTTCGCCCCCGCTCAAAACGGCGACCGGTTTGAAAACATCATCGCCCCGGAAGAGAAACGAGCCGAGCACGGTCCGCGCCTCCTGTTCGGAAGGCGGGTTCGCCATGTCGAGCACGCTTTCGAGCACCGTGTGGCGTTCATTGAGCATTTCGACCCGGTACTGCGAAAAATAGCCGACCTTGACATTGTGCCCCACTGTCCGCTCGCCCGACTTCGGCGTGAGGCTGCCGCTCAGGAGCTTGAGGAGCGTTGATTTTCCCGCCCCGTTGGGCCCGACCAGCACGGTCCGCTGGCCCCGCTCGGCCTCGAAATCGAGCTTCTCGTAAACCACCAGGTCGCCATACTCGAAGCGGACTCCTTTGAGCGTGATGGTCCGCACCCCGCTTCGCGGAGGCTGCGGAAAGGTGAAATGGACCGTCTTTTGCGCGGAAAGAGGGGCGTCGATCTTCTCCATCCGCTCGATCTGCTTGAGCTTGCTCTGCGCCTGGGACGCCTTGCTCGCCTTTGCCCGGAAACGGTCGGCGAAGCGCTGGAGGGTATCGATCTCCTTCTGCTGGTTCTTGTACGCGGCGAGGTGTTGCTCCTCGCGCGCCGCCTTTTCACGCACGTATTGATCCCAGTTGCCCCGGTAGCGGTTCAGGCGGCGGTGGGAGATTTCGACGATCGAGCCGACCAGCGCGTTGAGAAACTCCCGGTCGTGCGAAATCATCAGGATCGCCCCCGGGTAGTGGGAAAGGTATTCCTGGAACCAGACGAGCGACTCCAGGTCGAGGTGGTTGGTCGGTTCGTCGAGCAGCAGGAGGTCGGGCTCCATCACCAGTAGCCGGGCGAGGTGGGCGCGCATGATCCAGCCGCCGCTCAAGGTCCGGGCGGGGCGGTCAAAATCGCTCATGCGAAAGGCCAGCCCGGCGAGAATCCGCTTCGCGGTCGGCTCCAGTTGCCAGCCGCCGTGTTCGTCAAAAAGCGCCAGCGCCTCGTGGTGTTCGGAAGAGTCTTCGGGAGTCGTTTTGAGGATGCGCTGCGCCCGCGCCATTTCGGGCGAGATCGCCATTGCCAGCTCCAGCACCGTCTCGTCCCCCGCCGGGGCGCTTTCCTGCGGGAGAAAGCCGATGCTCGCGGAGCGTTCGAGCGAGATCGTCCCCGTATCCGGCGAAGCCTCCTTTAACAGAAGCGAAAAAAGAGTCGATTTCCCGGCTCCGTTCGGCCCGACCAGGCCGACGCGGTCGCCCCGGTTGACCTGGAGCGAGGCATTTTCAAAAAGAAGGCGACCGCCGAAGCTTTTGCTGACCTGTGAAATCGTAAGCATGGTTGGAAACCGGCTACTTTCCCGCAAAGCGGCGGCGGCTTCAACCTGAAACCGCTCCGATCGCTTCACTCCCTTGGGGCCGGTTAACACAACGATTTCAAAAATCGCTCTTTTATCCTCATTTTTTGTAAGGTTAACAGGTCCTAATAGGCATACCACAGAGCCCGGTTTTCGGTCTCCTTGGGCAGCGGGCGCTTTTTCCACTCGGCATGGCCGTCGCAGAAGACCGCGTTCGCGCCGCCGTGATGGCGGTATTCCACCTCGCTGCCGAAAGAGCCGTCCCTCTTTCGAAGGTTGTAATCATTGGCATCGGCGGCGAGCAGTGTCCGGGAGGGGGTGGCCAACGAGGTCAGGCGGAGCAGGAGATACGTCCCGCCCATGTCGCCCGAACCGAGGGTGATGTTCGCTCCATAGGAGAGAAATCGGGTATGACCATCCTTCGAGAAATCTTTTTTGGCCACCGGGTCCTGATCACAGAGAAAGGTGAAGACCGTCTCGCTCCATGGATTGCCCGTGGGATGGCCGAGCAGCCGGACCAGGTCGGGATTGTAGTACCAGTGCTGGAGGTTGCGCGTGCCACGGTGGACCTGCGGCAGGTAGCCGTTCTGGTCCGCCGCATAAGCGAGGAAAGCGCCGCCGATGGTTTTCAGGTTGGTCAGGCATTTTGCGGCCTTCGCCCGTTCTCTCATGGTGTTCAGGGCGCTGAAAGCCAGGAGCGCGAGCACCGCAATGATGCCGATGATCATCAAGAGTTCCACCAGCGTTGTTCCTTTCCGGGCAGGTGTTAAGGCAAAAGGCATGAGGGCATCTTTCTTTTACCACTCTGAAGCGCCTTCCATGCGGACGGCCTTGTCGCTGATCCGGACCTCTCCAATCGCCATTCGTGCGGGATTTCTCCCCCACACGGTGGAGCCGATGGCAATTTCGCTGATACCGTCCGGCATGCCGTCGCTCCATGCGATCACGCTCAAAAGAATGCCATCCGCATGAACGGAGAGACTCTCCGGCGTCCAGGTGCAGACCAGATGATGGCGCTCGCCCGCCTTCCACTCCACCCGCGCCTGCGAGTAGGCGGTCGGCTCCCGACGGTTCATCACCGCCATGCCGATGGTGCGGTTGTTGACGTTATAATAGATGGAGAGGTAGCGTTGCTGGTCGCCATAGGCATGCAATAGATAAAGATGGGGATCGTCCGGATGGGTCAGCGATGCGAGGTCGACTTCAGGCTGGACCGACATCGAGATTGTCCCTTCGCTCATTTCGTGGAAATGGCTGAAAGGGATCTTTACCACGCTCCCCGGCTGAGTGATCGAAAGCGCCTTTCCCTCACCATCTTCGGCAAAGGCGATCTCCCCGATCACCGTGCCGTCGGCTTTTTCGATGTTTTCCACCGAATCCGTCCGGAGCGAAAGAAGAAGGTTCCCGGCATCTTCAGCCGCCAGCGGGGCAAGGGAAGCGAAAAGGAACGCGGTTGGAATGAGCAGTGATTTCAGTTTCATCAGGGGGGGCGGGGTTATTTTCTGGGGAATGCATAGACGTGGACTTCATTCGGCGCGAAGCCGTCCTGAAAACGGCCTTCGTGGAAGGGGACCTCGCGGTCTTCGTGGAAAACGGCGATCTTTTTGCCTTCGGGCACGCCGGTATCTTTCAGTGCGATCGCCGCGTTGACTTCCTGCGGGTGGGGATTGGCCACCACGGCGTAAAGCGTCTCCTCATCGGCATAGAGCGCCGAGGAAAGCTCGCGCGGAGCTTCGATCTGAAGTTCTCCCGCCGGTTTGGGCGAGCCGATCGCCGCGGCGAGGACGGAGAATTCACGGTTGAGCCGCTTGAAATAGCTTCGCAGCAGGGTCGCCTGCGGAGCATGCAACCCATAGGCGTGGTTGCGCGCCTCCAGGGTGACTTCCGCCCACGAGTACCAGTCGAGCCCCCTCGCTCCGTTGATGATGGCAAGGTAGGCAACGAGCCGCACTTCCTCGGGACGCGGCATCCGGTAGGTCGGCAGCCAGTGAAAGGTCGGACCGGTGTAGATCACCATCCGCGGAGCCTCCGAGCGGGCGGCTGTCTCCACGCATTTTCTGACACCATGCGCAACGCTCATGACCGGGTGGTTGTCAAAGGGGTAGAGATCGGGAGAGATGATGTCGCGATGCCGCGCCGCATCGTCCATGATGCTCTCGGGATAGTTCAGGAAGTTGGGAAGCGTGCAGTAGAGCGGGCGATCCGGTGCGATCTTTTTGACGGCCTGGTAGGCGGTCAACAGGCGGGGGTAGGTATGCACGCGCGGTTCGTCGACCAGGTGGTACATCAACAACGCGGGGTGGTCTTTGATCGCCCTTAGCTTTGCCTCCACATGCTCGCGTTTCCCCAGCGTCGTACCGTGTCCCCGGTCGGAAAGGTTGGCATTGACCAGCAGGCCATGCTGCCGCGCCGCCTCAAGCTGTTCGGGGATGCTGTCGCCATGGCCGGGGGTCGGCGGCGTGGTGGTATTGTCGCCATGCACGGAGTTAAAGCCGTAATAGGCAATCCGCGCATACTCCTGTATCGATGCGTGGAACATCATGCAGGTGAAATACGGCTTTCCATTGACGTAAAGCTGGCCATCCTTGCGAACCTCCGCTTTCCGGACATCGATTCCGGGCCATTGCGCCTTGCGGACCACGCCGAAGAACGCGCCTGCCGTCGCGACCGCAGCTCCATCCCCCGAGGTAACGATGGCTTCATATTCCCCGACGCCCGGAAGCATGGTGGGGTTCAGGAGGCAATAGGCAGGGGCATTGGCCTGGCCGATCCGCACCTGCCTGCGAAAATGTTCCTTACCGGTGCTCCGTCGCCGCACGGAAACCGTCACCTCTTCGGCGGTTGGCGAGACGATCCGCAGCGCGATGGTCTCCTGAGGATAGTAGTAGAGTTCCAGGGGCTCGATGGTAAGAAACTCCTGCCTTTCCCGCAGCGAATACGGCCCCGAAGCATAGAGCAGCGTATCGGCTCCATCGGCCGTCAGTTGCCACTGGAGCGGCTGATGCTGATCCCCGGCGGTAAGCTGGCGAGTGAGCGTCACCTCCCGCGACTGACCCGCCGACAGGGAGACCGGTTCGCCTTCGCCATGGGCGGCATCGCTCCATTGGAGACGCGCTTTTACCGGCGCAGCCCCTCCTTTAAGCGTGGCCCGTACGGTCACCTGCTTCTTCACCGGATCTTCCTCCCAGCCGGCGTCCGTCACGCTGACCGCCGCTTCGGCGAGATGGATCACCACCCGGCCTTCGAGGTTCTGGAATCCGCGCGCCCCTCCAAGACTGTAATATTCGCCTTCCTCCAGCGCCGCCCGCCGGACCCTTCCAAACTTTCCCTCCAGCCGCTTGCCGGGTGCGGCTCCGTCCATCGCGATCTCCTTCCATGGAACCGCCGCTGCGAAGCTCCATTCGCCTTTGCCTACCTTGGCTCCGCGTTTCCAGGCCGGGTGCCAGGTCTTGTCAACGACCTTGGGGAAGGTGATCGTCTCGCTATAGGCATCGCCATTGAGGTTGCCGATCAGGTGATAGCCGACCACGGCCGGGGCGAACGGATCGGTCACCAGCAGGAGGTCCACGCTGTCATCCTCCCAGATGCCGTTGCCATCGGGGCGTTGTTCGATTTTCAGATGCCCGGTATCAGGTTCCTCGCCTTGAAAGAAGAGGTAGAGATTTTCGCGATCAAACAGGAGGCGAACGGTGGTATGAACGCTGCTCTGCGGAGCATCGATCCGGAGGAAGTCGGCGTAAAGGGGCGCTTCGGACCAGGTTTCATCCAGGGTGCCGTCCAGCGCGGGAGGTTTCTCCGTAAACGCCGCCGAGAAGACCGGAACCCCGGAAGCTGCCAGCCGGGTCGTCCAGAGCGCTGCGACCAGCCCGAAGAGAAGGGCGATAAAGCTCCCCGTGCGCCAGAGACGCCGGGGCCGTTGGGAGAGAGGAGAGGAGGGCATAAAAAAACAGGAAACTCGAGCGATGGGTGGCCCGATAAAGGCAAGGTGCATGCGTCGTGAAGGAGTTTCCTTCACCGGACTTCGGCGGGTGTGGTTGGTCGGAGGGTAGCTAACGTTCAGGAAGGTGACGAACCGGGAGGGGCGATGGTGCCCCGGTCCACAAATTCGCAAAGCAGCAGACGCTGGACGGAATGGAAAGGATTGCGGATCATCTCATGCAGCTCTTCAAGGAGCGCCCGTCCTCTTTCCCGTTGCGGCATGATGAATCCGCTGACATCGACTTCCTCAAGCGCATGATAGCCTGAACAGGCGATGGAAATATCTCCCGGAACGCTCAGCCCCCGGCTTTCCAGTACGTTGTGTACATGCTTCCAGATATGGGGGAGCCAGCAGAAAATGGCGGTCGGCGGCTCCGGAAGGTCGAGCAACGCCCTGGTTGCCTCCGCTGCCGGCGCGAAAAGATCCCCTCCGCCCTCGTCCCGGGTGATCATCTGCCAGTACGGGTCGACATTATAGTGAATCCCTTCGGCATAAAGAGCCTCCACAAAGTCCATTTTCAGTTCCCGGTAATAGCCGGGAATCACCGTATGTGCCGAGATGGCCGCGATCCGCCGATGCCCCGCTGCCACAAAGCGCCGGATCACCTCGCGGATTTCCCCCTTGGCATCGTAATCCACATAGCTAAGGGGTGTCTGCCCGACGGGGCGGTTGGCCAGAACCACGGGAAAGCCGACATTCTTCAACTCCCGCGCCTCTTCCAGATCGGTAGGGGAGGTGGAAAAGATAATGACGCCCTGGATATTGAGCGATTCGCAATAGCTGCGGCTCATCCGGAGTCCGTCGGAAGCGCCGGGAATCCAGAGCACCGGGCTGTGCAACTCGTCGGCCGCTTCGAAGACGCCGCCGACATTGACCAGATCGCGCATCGTTTCCCATGCCGACCTTCCGTCGCTCTTCGCGTTTCGCATGAAGTTGCAGCTTCTCAGGCCAATGGTCGGGTAGACCGCCTGCCGCCGGGTTCCGGCCGCGCCGGGACCGACCACAAAGACCCCCTTGCCGGGGACGATATTGACCATCCCTTCCTTCTGAAGTTTGCGGATCGCGATCGAAACCGAAGAGGGTGAGACGCCATACTCTTCAGAAAGCACGGCGCGGGAGGGAAGTTCCTCTTCCGGTTTCCATTCGCGGGCGTTGATCCGTTTGCCGAGACTGCGGGCCAGTGTGTCGATTTTGCTCATGAAACTTGAAGCAATCTAACCGGTACAAATAGCTGTGGCAAGAAAATTATCCGGATATTTGTCCGGACTTAAAATAATATGGGATACCCGGATTCGAGGAGGTATTTTCTTTACTATCTGGAGGTGATAGGTAATTGTGTCCGGATAAATGACATGACAATTTGTCATTGACTTGTCGTGCAGCACCCGGCATTTTCGCTTTCGTTTATGAAAACGACCTCCTCCTTCCAGCGTCATTTACGGCCTGCTTCGCTCGCCCTTCTGGCTTTATCAGTCATCTCTTCCCACAGCCTCGCAGCAGCAGATGGAACCTGGAAAAGAAACACCGGAGGGGCCTGGGCCGTTTCGGGGAACTGGCAGGAGGGCATCGTCGCCGACGGCAGCGGTTCGGACCTGTTGCTGCTCGCCCCGAGCGTCAGCGCCTCGCCCGCGCCGTACGAGATCACGCTCGGCAGCGGTGAAACCCGCACGCTCGGTTCCATCACCCAGGAGGCTGCCGGTACGGGGAGCTGGAACACCTCCACCCGTGCCATCCGCATCACCGGCGGCACGCTTCACTTCAGCGGTACCGATACCCCGGTCATCTCGGGCCAGAACGCCCTCCGCTCGCTTCAGATCGCGACCGACAACGTCACCGGCACGCAGGGGCTTCGCTTTGTCAATTCCGGCGCGCTCTGGAACCCCGCGGCCATGAGTCTCACCGGAGGCATCGTCATTGAATCGGGTCTGGTGGCGATTCATCGCGGGGAAGCGCTGGGCAACAACACGGTTTCGATCCTTTCCAACAGCAGTGGTCTCTCCCTGGCTCCCGTGAACAATCAGGACCCGATCACCCTCACCCAGCAGTTCACCCTCGAGGCCAATGCGCTTTTTCGCTATGACGCCTCGTCGAGCGCCGTGGTCCTGGTCCAGGGAAAGATCGGGCAGAGCGCCGGTGCGGCCCGTTCCATTCACTACAATACGGGCGTGAACGATACCATTGGGCAGCGTTTCCGCATTTCCGGTGATCATTCCTATCTCGGAGGGACCACGGTCGGAGGGAACCCGGGGAATGTGCTGGTGCTTGTCGAGCACGCCAATGCGCTCGGTGTGGGGAGCGGCGTTTCGGTCAGCGTGACCAACCCGGCCTCCGGCGGCGGAAATACCCTGGGGCTGGGCGGCGGCATTACGATCACCGGAAAAATTTTGACCTTGGCCGGAAAGGGCTACGACGGCGTCGGATTTGACGGCATCACCTGGAAAGGTTCGCTATTTAATCACAGCGGCAGCAATACCTGGGCGGGGGAGGTCAAGCTCGGCGCCGCCGCCTCCCCGCGGATCGGCGTTCAGGCGGGAACCGCCCTGACCCTCTCCGGCCCGGTGACCGGGAGCGCCGTGGGCGGACTGGTCAAGGACGGCGACGGTCTCCTGACGCTCGGCGCGGAAAATAGCTATACCACGGGAACCCGGATCGAGCGCGGCACGCTCCTTGCGGCACACGACAAAGCGCTGGGCTCCGGGGCCGTGACCCTTGCGGGAGGGACGTTGGAAATCGGCGCGGGCATTTCCATGGCCAATGGCGTCGGCTTCGACCAGGAGGGCGGAAGGCTCAAGGGCGGGGGCACCCTGCAAAGCGGGGTGGCGCTTTCGAGCCTCGACCACCGCCTTGCGCCCGGCGGTTCCATTGGCACGCTGAATTTCCTCGGCAATCAGGAGTGGAGCGGCTTCACCTATGAGTGGGAAATCAGCGACTGGCTTGCGCCCGGAAGCTCCGATCTGGTGACCATCGGGGAGACCTTGACGCTCGACGCTTCCGGCCTCTACCGCCTCAATCTCCTTTCCCTCGACGCGCTCCCGCTCCATGCCTTTGACCCGCAGCTCTCCCGTTCGTGGGTGATTCTTGACGCCGGGGAGATCGTCGGCTTTGACGCCGGAGGGTGGACCATCGACGACAGCGCCTTTCCTGATGCGCCCCACGAAGACGCCATCTGGACCCTTTCGCAGCATGGCGGGCAACTGATCCTCGCCTACAACATCCCGGAACCGGGTGAATGGAGCCTGCTGGCGTCGGGGATCTTCGTCGCCGCGCTTCTGCTGCGTCGGCGCTCCTGAAAAGGCGACCGGCCAGCGGAAATGGGAGAAAATACCCCCGGAATCGAAAAAAGTTGTGTCGGTTTTTTTCGACGAGAAAAAGCCGGGCTATTCCTCCGCGCTTCGCCAGAGATAGTTCCAGATGACTTTGAGCAGGGTAAAGAGCCCGTGACTTTCGATGATCAGGGCATAGCCTTCCTCCGCACTCGCCACGATCGCCACCTTGTCATCATAAAGGGTCATGTTCACCACCTGTTCGTCGGGCGGCAGCGAAATATAACGAACTTCCCGGTAGTTTTCATCGCCCGGCAACAGGTGGGATTCATCGATCTCCTGTTCCCGGATGCGGATGGCATGGGCGCGGATCTTTCTCGCCACCCGCTTGGTGACAAAGCTTTTTAGGTAACGCCGCCCCACCACGCCGACAAGGCTGCTCATGGAGCCGAAGTAGAAATACTCCTTTGCGGGCGTTTGCAGGAGTTCTTCGTGAAACTGGCGCACGCCCTGAACCCCGTCGTAATAGCGGATGCGCGGTTTCCGCGGGCTTTGGTTGAAGAGGAGGTTGAGGTCGGGCAACAGGTCGTCGAGCAAGGTCCGCTGCCGCTCCAGACGGAGTTGCAGGTTGTCGGGATGCAGGGCGGTATAGACCCGTTTGCGCCCGGCAAAGCTGATGACCGCCAGCCCGTCGGCGGCGAGTTCGTCCAGCAGGTCGTAAACCGTGGTCCGCTTGAGGCCCGCCGCCCTGGCGAGTTCCGTGGCGGAGCCGCTGCGAAGCCGTAGCAGGACCTGGTAGAGATGCGCCTTGCGCCCGTTGAAGCCGAGTTCGCGGAGAGGTTCCAGAAGATTCATGATGGGAAGAATGGTCGGAAATTTCCGACAGAGAATAGCCGTTGACCTGAAGCAAAACCAGCGGGATAAAGCGTTTTTACAACCTCAACAATCTATTTCTTCCCGACCGCTTCTTATGAAAACCCGCCGAGCCCTGCTTTGTTCCCTTGATGGAGTCCGCCCCGACGCGCTTCAACAGGTCCCCACGCCCCATATCGACCGTCTGGTCCGGGAGGGGGCCTGCACCTGGAAGGCGCGCACGGTGATGCCGTCGTGCACGCTGCCGTGCCATACCTCCATGCTGCGCGGCGTCGACACCGCCCGGCATGGGGTCACGAGCAATTTCTTCAGCCCGCTGGTCCGCCCGGTCCCCAGCCTTCTGGAAGTGGCGCACCAGGCGGGCCTTTCGACCGGGTTTAGCTATAACTGGGAGCAGTTGCGCGATCTGGCTGATCCGGGGCATCTCGATTTCTCCTTTTTTTACAAGAACCCGGCTCATCGCAACGAACGGGCCAAGGGTTATCTCCAGAGCGAGCCCGAGCAGATGGAACACCTTTGCCGGATGCTTGCCTCGCTCGACCTGGATCTCTTCTTTCTCTACCTGGGCGGGACCGATGCGGTCGGCCATGCCTTTGGCTGGATGAGCGACGAGTACCTGCAAGCCATCACGCACGCCGACCAATGCCTCGGCAAGGTGCTCGGGGAACTCGAGCGGCAGGGAAAGACGCAGGACCTCTGCACGCTGGTCCTGAGCGATCACGGCGGGCACGACCGCACCCATGGCACAGAAATGGACGAGGATATGACGATTCCCTGGATTCTGCATGGACCGGGGATTCGCCGCGGCCACGAATTGACCGGCCCGGTCCGGATCTACGACACCTGCGTGACCCTCGCACACGTGCTCGGATTGCCGATGAGCGACCAGTGGGAAGGCCGCGTCATCGAAGAGGCGTTTTGCTAGTGTCATGTTAGCTTATTTCCTTTTCAAATTTCGGGCGCTTTTCCGATTCTCCGGCGTTGCTCGTTGCGGTCGGTATCTTAGGATACCGCCCTTACTCGCGCCTTGGAGAATACGAAAAATCACCTCGAACTTTTTC
>DATMFV010000131.1:0-62324 GCA_035555975.1 Chthoniobacteraceae bacterium | reverse complement strand
GCGAATACTTCGACCAGCGCCGCCTGCTCCGTATTTTCAAAAATCACCGGCGCGAAACCATGGAATCGCTCATCGAGCGGACGCTCGAAGAAGTACGGCGGTTCTCCGGCGACGAAGCGTTTCTGGACGATGTCTGCCTGGTCGCCGTCGAGATCGAACAGATCAAGGCGGAAAGCGCCTCCGTGGAGCATGCGCACTCGTAAAAAGCGGTGGACGAACCGACTTTCCGGCGGTTAAGCTCGCCCTTCGCCCGATCTTGTTTGATCTCCAAAAAACCTGAAAACCACCTTTATGACCCTACCCACCTTATTGACCACGCTGGCCCAGGCCCCGGCTCCCGCTCCCGGCGCTCCTCCGCAGAGTCTGCTTGAGATGATGATCCCGTTTCTGGCGATCGCAGTGATCTTTTATTTCCTGATCATCCGCCCGCAGCAGAAGCGCTTCAAGCAGCAGCAGAACCTGATCGCCTCAGTCAAAAGCGGCGATGAAGTCATCATGAACAGCGGGATTCACGGCATCGTGACCAACGTCAAGGATGCCACGCTGATCGTCAAAGTCGCCGACAACGTGAAGATCGAATTTGACAAGGCAGCCGTCGGCTCGGTCAAAAAGGCGGCTTCCGAAGCTTAAAACACCGCCACCGTCTCGCATTGTTTCTGGTAAATCACCGATGAGCAGTACTGAAAAACATACCTTCCAGGCCGAGATCGCGCAGTTGCTCGATATCGTCATCCACTCCCTTTACACCGACAAGGAGATCTTCATCCGTGAACTGATCTCCAACGCGGCGGACGCGACCGAGAAGCTCAAGTTCCAGCAGACTTCCGGGCAAGCGGTCTTCCAGCCCGAAGCGGAACTGAAGATCAGCCTCGCCACCGATGAAGAAGGCAAAACGCTCACCTTCACCGATGCCGGGATCGGGATGACCCATGCGGAACTGATCGAAAACCTCGGAACCATCGCCCACTCCGGCTCCAAAGCGTTCCTGGAACAGATCAAGGCCAGCCAGAAGGAAGGGCCGGTTGATGCAAACCTGATCGGGCAGTTCGGCGTCGGGTTTTACTCGGCGTTCATGGTGGCCGACAAGGTGAGCGTCTTCACCCGCTCCTCCCAGCCGGGCGAGGAAGGGTGGAAGTGGGAATCCGATGGCAAGACCGGGTATGAGATCGAACCGGCGGCCGATCTCCCGAGGGGGACAAAAATCGTCCTCCACCTGCGCGACGAAGCCTACGCCAAGGAGACCGAGGTCGAGTCGATCATCAAGCGTTACTCGAACTTTGTCCCGTTCCCGATCGAACTCAACGGCAAGGTGGTCAACACCGTGCAGGCGATCTGGACCCGGAGCAAAAACGAGGTCACCGAAGAGGAGTACAACCAGTTTTACGAATACGTCGGCCACGACGCCGAAGCGCCGCTCTACCGCTTCCATTTCAATGCCGACGCCCCGCTGGCGATCCGCTCGCTCCTTTTCGTGCCCTCCAAAAGCATTGAAACCTTTGGCATGGGCCGCGCGGAGTCGGAGGTCCATCTCTACTGCCGCAAGGTGCTCATCGAATCGAAGGCAAAGGGGCTTTTCCCCGAGTGGCTCCGGTTCCTCAAGGGGGTTGTTGACAGCGAAGACCTCCCGCTCAACATCTCCCGCGAGACCATGCAGGACTCCGCGCTCATGCAGAAGCTCAACCGGGTGTTGACCGGCCGGTTCCTCAAATTCCTCGATGAAGAGAGCCGAAGCGACGCGGAAAAGTACGCGAAATTTTTCGCGGAACACGGCCCGTGCCTGAAGGAAGGAGCGGTGACCGACTACGAACACCGCGAACCGCTTTCCAAACTGCTCCGGTTTGAGTCGTCGTTCACCGAGAAAGGGAAGCAGACCTCGTTTGCCGACTATGTTTCGCGCATGGTCGAGGAGCAGAAGGAGATCTATTACATCCTCGCCCCGAGCCGTGAAGCGGCGGAAGCGAGCCCGTTCTACGAGGTCCTGCGCGAGAAGAAGTTTGAAGCGCTTTTCCTGTACGATCCGCGCGACGAGTTCGTGATGGACCACCTGCGGGAGTTCGACGGCAAGCCGCTCAAGGCAGCGGAAAAGGCCGACCTTTCCCTCGACCAGGAGGCGACCGCCCTCAGCGAGGAAGAGGCGACGGCGCTCGCCGGATTCATCAAGGAGACCCTGGGCGAGCGCGTCCACGAGGTCCGCGCTTCCAAGCGGCTCGTCGGCAGCCCGGCCATTGCGGTGGAGAGCGACAAGTTCATGACCTCAAGCATGCGCCGGATGATGAAGGCGCTCAATCGCGACTCGGGCGGCGGCGGCGGTGCGTTTGAATCGAAGCCCGACCTTGAGATCAATCCGAACCACTCGATGATCGCGCAGCTCGAAAAGATGCGCCACACCGATGCGGCCCTTGCCGCGCAGGTGGCGGAGCAGATTTACGACAGCGCACGGGTGACGGCAGGGCTTCTCGACGATCCGCGCGAGATGCTGGGCAGGATGAACGAACTGCTCGAAAAGTTGCTCACGAAGTAGCCGACGGGAGTGGCGGTTTGGGATGGGGTAGATCCCGCTCACCCGCCCCGGGCGTCAAACCCCGGCGGCGGACGCGGAGGTCCGCCCTTCCAACACGCTCCCGCGCCAACACAGGACGGCCTCCGCGCCGTCCGCAACGCGGGTTTGAGTCACCCCACCGTCGCCGCAGCCTGCCGCGCTTGCCGGAGCTGGCCGCACCCGGCGGCGACATCAATGCCGCGACGCTGGCGCACCGTGCTCGGGATGCCCACGCGGTGCAACACGGCCTGAAAACGGTCGGACGCCTCGCGCGCCGGGGTTGCCCCGCCGTAGCCGCCGGTCGGGTTGAGGGGGATCAGGTTGACATGCGCATCAATCCCTTTCAGGAGCGCCCCCAGCCGTTCGGCATGTTCCGGTGCGTCGTTGACCCCGGCGATCAAGGTCCATCCGAAGAGAATCCGCCGCCCGGTCTGCCGGTGATACGCCCGGCAGGCGTCGACCAGTTCGCCCAACGGCCAGCGACGGCTGACCGGCACCAGCGCGAGCCGTTCCTCCTCGCTCGCTCCGTGGAGGCTGACTGCGAGGTTGTAGGGCCGCCCTTCCGCCGCGAGCCGCCGGATCGCCGGAATCACGCCGACGGTGCTGATCGAGATATGCCGGGGCGCGAGGTTGATCCCGCGCGGGTCGGTGATGATCTCAAGCGCCTGCATCACCGCGTCGTAATTGTGCAGCGGCTCGCCCATCCCCATCAGGACGATGTTCCGCAACGAGCCGCCTCCCTCCCCCGCAGCCTCCAGCTCCCCGCGGAGCGTCAGAAACTGCGCCACGATCTCCTCCGGCCGGAGATGGCGGACGAACCCGGCCTGACCCGTGGCGCAAAAGACGCACCCCATGGCGCACCCGGCCTGGGTGCTCAAACAGGCGGTGTAACGATCGCGGTAACGCATCAGGACCGATTCCACGGTCTGCCCATCCTCCAGGCGGAGGAGAAACTTGCGGGTCAACCCATCGCTGCTCCGGTCATCGGCGACGATCCCGGGAAGCGGAAGCGGCACCGGCGCGACCTGCTCCTCCACCCAGCGCCGGAGCGGCGGGGGAAACGACGCGTGAGCGAGCGGCCCCGCGCCACGGTAGAGCGCGTTCCAGAGCGGGCGCGCATGAACCGGGGCGACGCCCGAAGCGCTCAAACGCGCCTCGAGCATTGCGTACGTCAGGCCATGGAGCGGCTCGCGCGCGGTGGTGCAAAACATCGCCCGCAAGCCTCGCACATCCCGACCCGATCGTCTACGCCCTTTGAAGCACGTTACCGGCAGCGACCTTCTCCCGTTCGGACAGCAGGAGGCTCGAATACCCGCCCACTTTCAGGACTGCCGAAGCGACATGGAGAAACGGCGCGTGGGAGCCGAAGACCAGCCGGTCGACCGGCATCGTCGCGGCAGCCAGCGCGAGCGTATCGTCCCCGTCGACAAACGAGATGTCGCACAGGAGGTTTTCGCTCCCGGTGGCGAGCGTTTTCAACTCGGTCTTGTAAGCCGAGGTGGCCATGAGCAGCAGTTCGGGAAACTTCAGGCTCAGTGCCGCGATCTCCTCTACCGGCACCCCGGCGACCTGCATGGCGACCGGCTGGTTGCGCTCGTCATTGACCCGCACGGAAACCACCACCGGCAGGCGGCGCTCCATGGCAAAACGGCAGAGCGCCTCCACCTCCGGGTGCGCCAGGCTGTAGCCGTGGTAATTCGGGAAAAGCTTGAGCGCCGCGATCGGGTGCCGTGCGAGGTCGGCCTGGCAACTCCGTTCCCAGTTGGCGAGGAGCGGATTCACCGTCTTGACCGGTCGCAGGCGGGGAAATGCGCCGATCTTTTCAAACAACCGGTGGTCGTGCGTTTCGGGATCGGGGTAAAGGATCGACTCAATGGCGGAAACCCAGGCGGTTTCGACCTGCGAGGCTTCAAAAACCTGGTCGAGTTCTTCAAGGGTTTGAAAGGAAAAGCGCTGGATGGGCCAGAACCCGGCGGCGGCGTTGACGTCGAGGATTTTCATTGAAAAAGCAGGGGTTGGGTCGAAGCGGAAGGAACGTCGAACGCCTTGAGGCCGTAGAGCGCCTCGGCGTTGCGGTAAAGGATGTTGTCCCGGTCTTCCGGGGCGAGCGGCGTGCCGAGGATGCGCCCGAGTTGCGACTCCGTCCCCCGCCCGAAAAGGTCCGAGCCGTAAAGGATGCGCGAACTGCCGACGGTTGCCACGGCATACTCCAGCGTGCCGGTAAACGGCTGCGCGCCGGAGGTGTCGATCCAGACATTCTCCAGGTCCGCCACGTCGAGAATCCCCCGGACGCCGCACCCTTCCAGGTGGGCCATGACGATCTTCGCCTCCGGAAAACGGCGCGCCAGGGCGGCAATGTCATGCGGCTCGGAGCGCCCCGCCTGCGAATGAAGCGCCGCCTCATCCAGGGTCCACGTATTGACGTACCATGAATGGTGGAGCACCGGCACGTTGTGGCGGATTGCCGCTTCCATCACGACTTCCATCCGGGCGTCGCGGCTGTTCACGTCGCGCTCCAGCTTGATCCCGCGAAACTCCGGCTGCTCCAGGCAGCGGTCGAGTTCGTCCCTGACCTCGGCGGGTGAGAGGAGCGGGTTGGCAAAACAGAGCCCGTAGAGGCGATCGGGCGCGGCGGCGACCGTTTCCCTCGTATAATCATTCCCGGCGCGGACCGATGCCGCATCCTGATAAGGCTGCACGGTGCCAAGGATGCCGCAGATGGCGATGCCTGCGCGATCCATTCTGCCGGTCATGATGTCAGCCATTTCCCGGCCGCTGGCAGTCGCGAGGTCGGCATGGCGTGGGTGAATATGAATGTCGATGATCTTCATGGAGCGGGTGGTGTGGTCTCGGTTCCCGGGGGAGCATGGACAACCAGAGTGCCGGAGACATGGAAACGGTCGCCGTTGGCGATGTTGCGGATGAACCCGGCGGCTTCATCTTCGCGCTCGGCGTGGAGTTCGTCGAGCGCGGCGGTGCCGATATTGAGGATTCCGCCGGGGAGGACCGCCTTGATCCGGTAGGAGGCATCGGCGCGCTGGCGGTTTTCCACGACGAGGTAGCGCCCGGCGAGCGACGCGGGGAGCGAGTCGAGCCCGGTGGAGATCATGACATTGCCGGGGTCGGAATCGTCGATTCCCGCGATCGATCCGCGGTGCGCCGGGGCGGAACCGATGGGTTTCCCCTTCCAGCGGAGCGTTTCGGCATCGACTGCGCCCCAGCTCTCAAGCGCCCCTTCGGCGTCGAGCCGGACCCAGCCGACCCGTCCTTTCAGGTCGAGATCGCCGAAGCTGACCGCGCCCCCTTCTTCAGTGACGGCCACCTGGTCGCGCCGCCCGTCGGCGAGTTCAATCTCCACCACCGCCGCGAATTCATCCCCCTCTTCACGGGAAGCCACCAGGCGGCATGCCTTGATGAACGGCTTCTTCCCGTACGGTTCCAGGACGGTGACAAACTGGGTCCGGAGATCCTTCCCGCGCCGCACGCGGTGCAGGTAGCGTAGCGGGCCGCCTCCGCCGAGCGGGGCTTCGCCGTTGGCAAGGACCGCCTCGTCCAGAGCCGAGAGGTGATGCAGCCGGAAGCGGGCCTCAAAGCCCGGGGGCATCTGCCGGAACGGTTCCTCGACCTTCCACTCCACCCAGAAAGGGTGTTCAGGCCGGGCGCGTTCCACCTCGTTGAGGAACATCAGCCCGCTCCCCTTGTAATCCCAGCTTTCAGGGCCATCGTAAAATTTTCCGTACGGCACCTCTTCCCCGGCGACCGTGCCGCGCGCCTGTTTCTCCCACCCTTTTTCGCTGCTGGTCACGACCGTTCCCCCGCCGTTCTGGATGAGGCGATGGATCGACCCGCCGCGCACCCAGAAGAGATCGATGTAATAGGAGTCTTCCCCGTCGACATCGACCATTACCAGACACCGGCGGTAGGTGCGGACATCGGGATAAAGCCGCGCCGCAGAGGAACGGGCGTGGGAATGCCCCTTGCCGCGCAAGGTCGCCGCGCCGCCGCCGTCGATATCCATCACCCGGAGCGGCCCCGCTTCCGCAAAAAGGCGCGTCTTTCCGGAGTAGGAGGAGCTGCGCTGCATCACCCGGTCGTTGACCATTACCGTGTTGTGGCTGACGGTATGGCTGGTCCAGCCGATGCGCGGCGGGTAGGCGCCGGTCTTCGTCGGGTAGCCAAGATCGGTCGCCATATAGACATCGTGCGCGATCAGGTGGAGCCCGAGGCGGTCGCCATGGCCATGCCCCCACCCCATCGGGCCGTAATTGAGCGCCACCATGCGGGGATGGCTCCGGTAGGGGGCCTGCAACACGCCAAAGCCGATCCCGCCGGAGTTGAAGCTGCGAAACGGCTGGCGATTCCCCTTGCGGACCGCCGCCATCGCGCGCGAGCGCCCCTCTTCCGGACGGGCCGCATAAATATCGCCCGGAATCCGTTCAGGATCTCCCTGCGCGGCGTTGTAAAGTTCCACCGCGTTTTCCGGTTCGCCGTAAAGCTCGAACCCCTTCAGCGCCATCTCCATCGACATCGGGTAGCCAAACGCCCCGATGTTGCGCGCCTTTCCTCCATCGCCCCAATGCAGGATCGACCCGTCCAGGATGCGGACCCGCTCTCCACCGGCCAGTGCGTTGCGCAGTTTGGGGTAGGTGGTGAAAAGATCGGCGCGCGGGTATTGCGGATAATGGGCCAGCAGCCGGGCGACCTCAAAGAACGATTTTGGCGGGATGCTGGCATAGCCGAGCCCGCACTCCGAGCCGAACCCGTCGCGCGACATCCCGTCGACCAGGATGCCCGCCAGCCTGCCGCCGGTCGGTTCGAAGATCCAGTCGAGAAGCCGCGTGGTTTCGTCTCCGTTATCGAGCGCGATCGCCGCCGCCGCCATGGCATGCTGGCGCATTCCCGGGTTCCCGGCGATGCGGCCATCCTTGACTCCCTTCACAAACTCGCGCAACAGGTGTTCCTCAATGTGTCCCGCAATCTCCCGCGGGGTGCTCTTGTCGCCCAGGCTATACTTTTGCGCCATGCGCGTGGAGAAGCGGGCAAGTTCCCCGTCGGCAGCCAGCGCGTCAAAAATCTGGTCGTAGGCGATGCTGAGCCGTTGCGCGGTCCACGATTCCCAGATGCACCCCTGCACGCGGCCGAGGCCGGAACCGCCCGTGGAAGCCTCCATCCCCCGGCGGTAGGAGGGGGTGTAATCCATCTCCGGGTAAACATCGGCCATCCGGTCGAGCAACACGCCCGCCTTGCGGGCATAAAGCGGTTCGTTGGTCAGGGTATAGAGTTGTGCAAAGTCGCGCACCACGTCGATCAGTTCCGACCAGATGCGGAAAGCATAGTGTGCGGCAAAGAAGTACTTGCGATCCCCCGCCACCGCGCCGCTGCCGTCGTCGCCGCTCATTTCGTCGGGAGCGCCGCTCTCAAGGAACCGCGCGTCTCCCTTGCCAAAGCGGAACTTCCCCTGCCCGTCGAGCGCGCTTCGGTAGTACGAGGCAAAATCGTTTTTCGGATACCATTGCCCGCTCTGAAGATCCTGCACTTTCCACGGGTGGGTGAACGGATCGATATGGTAGCGATACTTCCTGCCGAACCCGCGGCTTGCCTTGGGCGTCGCCTCGAAATGGCTCTCCTCGCTGCCGGGAGGGCCGACGTGATCGGGCGAAACCGTGGAAGAACGGGGCATCTCCTGGCTTGGAACCAGAGCCCGGATTCGCTCGTCGTCGGCTTCGATGTAAGGCCGCAGGCGCCTCAGGAGCTGGTCGCGCTCTTTGCGCGCCCACTCATGACGCTCGACATTCCGGACCGCGTTGCGCCGCATTTCGGCGGTCGTGATCACGCTCCTCTGCTTCTTTGAAGGAGCGCCGTGGGAAGCAACAAGGGGGAGCATGGCAAGGGCCAGACAAAGCGTGGCGCGGAGGGTGGGTGTCCAGTCACTCATGATCATCAGCGTTTCCAGAGGGAGCCGTTGCCGGTGGTTGTTCCGAAACCGTCGGGAGCCGGAAGGAACGGGTTGGAAGGGTCCTTGAGCCGGATCGCTTCCACATGCCCGTCGGCAAAGACGGTATTGACGCTCCCGTTGTGCCGGGGGTCGGGGATGTGCTCGCTGCCGATCCGGTCGACAACAAGATAGCTGCCTCGCGGCGTGGTGGTATTGTTGAGCGTACGAACCGTCTCGGTGAAAAGGACCGTCTGCGCCGGGTGCGTCAGTTGCGAGATTTTCGCGGGCAGCGAACTCCCTCCATAGCGTTGGGAACCGCCGATATGGCCGTGGTTGTAGCCGTAGTGAGAATAAAGCCCGCGCGCATGGCTCCCCATCCCGCCCGTGGTCTGGGCCACCTTTCTGGGGGTCGTCAGGTCGGTATTTCCGGAAAAGGCGGGGCAGAAGAAAGGCTCCCCCGATACCGGGAGATAACCCTTGTCCATCAACGACGAGGTCCAGATCAACCCGTCCACGGAAGTCCCGTAAGGAATGTAAGTCCCCTGGTGATCGGCGAGGTAGCCGCTCATCGCCACCCAGAGCGTGCGCAGGTTGGCGGAACACCGCACCTGGGCGGTCGATTTCCGGCTGGTTTGAAAAGCGGGAAAAAGCAGGCCGAGCACCACCGCCAGACAGGCGATGACCAGCAGCGATTCGAGGAGGGTGAAACCGCCGGGGCGACGGGCTTTGATCAATGGGAGGAACATTTTTTTAGGGGGGTAAAAGGCTGTCCATCAATCGGAAATCCCGATCTTTTCAAGTAAAAGCTCCGCGTCGTCCCGCAAAAGGCCGATATCGAACCCGGCCAGGGTGGTCACCTCCGCATCGAGCGGCCATGGGCCGTTGCCTTTGAGCGGAACGCTCGCACCCGATTCCAGGTCGGTCAAGACGAGGTTGAAACGTCCCCCGCCCCCGGGGGCGATCTCAAGCTCAATCTCCGCCCGGTACCAGATGCCCCGGGTAAAAGCGCCGACGGCGGTCGCCTCGCCGCCGTGCCGGTAGCGGATCGAGCCGTCGTTCCCAAAGAAAAGAAAAAGGCCGCGCCCCCGGGAGGCGACCGTCTGCGCCGATTCGAAGATCAAAAACTGGAACGCCCCGCCGTTGGCGCAGAAGTCGAAACGGACGCGGCACCGCGCCGGCAGCGGCTCGAGATCACGTACATTCCGGAAACCGCGTTTACCCCCCGCGATGCGCAGAGCGCGCGCCTCCCCCGAGAGGCCGGGGCGGGAGATGCCGACCACTTCCAGCCGCAGATCGCCGCCTCCACTTTTCCGGAAATCGGGATACCCTTCCTCCATCCGCCATTCCCCTTCGGGTTCATTGGAAAAATCCAGCTCCCAGATCAGCGACGCCTCCACGCGGGCCGTCAAAACGGCCAGGAAAGCGATCAGAACGGCGTATACCGCCTTGCGGGGGAGGAGTGGAAGCATCAGGTTACTTATAACTTGCCAGCTTTCCAGAAAGAATGCAGTTTTCCGTGGATTACCTGCACTTTTCCCGTTTATTAAATCATGAGCCCCCCTTTTGACTGGAGCCGATGCACGCTCAAGCTCACCCGTTCGGGCCACGCCATTGAGTCGGGCGGGTGGCACCTCGACAGCAAATGGTTCAGCGCCTGCCTGGTCGATTACGATCTCTGGTTCATCGTGCGGGGGCGGGGCCGTTTCACGACGCAGGCGGGCGAAGACCACGCCCTCAAGGAAGGGACCTGCATCTGGATGCGGATGTCCGACCAGTATGACTACCAGGTCGCCCATGATTCGGAGATCGAGATGTACTTCCTGCATTTCGAGATCCTCGACCCGCAGGGCGTCATCCTCCCCCCTTCCCGACTGCGGCTCCCGCCGCTCATGTACGAGACCTTCAACCCGCAGTTCTACACGGTGGTCTGCCGTCAGATTTACCGGTTGCTCCATGGGGATGAAAACCTGCAATCCTCCTCCAGGGAACAACGCCACGCCCAGGCCACGGCGCTCCTTAAATCGCTGCTGCTCGAGTACGAAAACGAGTCGGGCGGGCAGATGCTCAACCTCGACCGGGGGATCGACCTCCATTACCAGAAGGTGATCTCCCAGGCGATCCGGATTCTCGACGAAGTGCCGCGCGAGATCGCCTCCGTCTCCCAGCTTGCGGAGCGGGTCGGCTATAGTACAGATCACTTTTCCAAGATCTTCAAACAGATCAGCGGACATTCCCCGATGGAGGCGATCATTTCCCGTCGGATCAAGCACGCCTGTTCCCTCCTGCGCTTTTCAGACCGCTCCATCGGCAACATTGCCGATCATCTCGGCTATCAGAGCCCGTTTTACTTCACGCGCCAGTTCACCAAGGCGCTCGGCATGAGCCCCGCAGCCTACCGCAGGCAACATCGCGAGAGCGGGTCCGACGCCCCGGGCGCGGTGCCTTGAGGCCGCGGCGGCAAGGCCGTCGGCCGGTTGGTCGAAAAACCGGAATAGTGCAGGGAAACCCCGCGAAAGTGCATTCCATGCGCTCCGCCGGTTTGCTACCTTTGGGGATGAAGTCGACCCGGCGAGACCGCCAGCCTGGTCGCTACCCATTTCAACCCGGAACGTTGATGACAGCGCCATCGGAGACGCTCCCGGCCGAACCGGAATGCTACCCTTGATCCTCCATCCTCCCGCTGCTTCCACCATCCCCACCCCCATCAAGAAGATGACAGCAAACCCGCTCTCCCGTCAATTCCACCTTACCCTCATCGCCCTCGGCGGCCTGACCTGCTCCTCTCTTGCCCAGACCCAGAACAACTGGGCGGGCGGCAATGGGGAAAACCTCAATTGGAACCTGGACGCAAACTGGAGTCAGGAAGCGGTTCCCGTCGACCCGACCTACTACGCCCACTTTCTGTCCGGGACCAGCGCGAAGATCAACGTTGCCGCCGGGACCAGCACCGCCCGGATGACGCTCGACGGCAACACCAGTGTCGAGCTTGTGATCGCCCCGAAAATCAATGCCGATCCCAGCTTTACCACGCCAGGGCTGCTCCGCGTCGGCTACAGCGGCACGGGAGCGAGTCACCTGACCTTTTCCGGTCTGGGCGAGGTTGCCCTGGGGACCTTCCAGGTCGGGGCCCGCAACACCACCCCGGGCGGCAACACCTTGACCGTGACCGGCGGGGTCACTTTCAATTCCGTGAGCGATACCGGCATTTCCACCGTGGGACGCTTCGGTTACAATAATCATCTCCTGATTGAAGACGAGTCGACGGCCCGGATCGGCATCCTCACTGTCGGAAACGATGGCGGCGTCGCCAATAACCATGTCACCGTCCAAGACGAAGGCACCTCCCTGACCATTGACGGCTGGGACGGAAGCCGGGGCCTGCGGATCGGGGTCAATACAAGCACCACCGACTATGCGACCGGCTCCCAGAAGAATTACGTGGAGATCAAGGACGGTGGGAAGATTACCGTCACCAGCAAGGGCGGCGGTTCCTCCAACCTGATCTATGTCGGAACCGCCGCCAATGCGCACAACAATTACCTCACCATTACAGGCGAGGGCTCGACACTGGAACTGGGCAAAGGGACCGCGACATCGGGTGGAACCGCCATCACCATCGGCAATACGGAAGGGACCAACCTCGGCGGCAACTATGTTGAAATCAGGGACGGGGGGAAACTGGTATCACTGGCGGGCCACACCGGCGGCATCACGATCCACAACCACCTCCAGACAGGGCAACACGACGGTCGCAACCGGTTGACTGTCGGCGACGGCGGCAGCGTTGAAATCGGGGGCAATGTCAACGTGACCGGGGGGCTCCTGCAGCTTGCCTCTACCGGCGCACTGAAGGCCAACAGGGTCGCCGTGAGCGCCGGGGGGCGCTTTGAAGCCGGCGGAGCGGACCTCGAGACGCCCGGCGGGACGGAGATCGGGACCGGTTCGACCCTCGCGATCGGCCTTTCCGGCGCATCGACCGCCAGCCTGCTGACCCTCAAGAGCGCCGTTGCAATGGAAGCCGGTTCCGCGCTGGAGCTGGGCCTTTTTGCCGATGGAACCATGAGCGGCATCGCCCTCGACGAAGGCGGAAGCTTCTCCATCAACAGCAGCGCGACGATCCGGCTCGTTCTCTCGGAAGGTTACCAGCCGGTTTCAGGCAGCGAATGGACCGTTTTCACCGGCGAGCTTGGCAGCATCACCGGAACGTTTGACCTGAACGCCGCCACACTTCCCGAACTGGCGGGAGACCTGGAGTGGGACCTCACGCGCTTCAACCAGGCCGGGGCATGGACCGTTGCCGTCATCCCCGAACCGGGCTCCGTCGCGCTGCTGCTGCTCGCCGGGGGAGCCTGGCTGGCGGGCGGGCGGCTGTTCGCCCGGCGTCAGGGGTGATTGCTACCCGTATTTAACTTTATGCTCAAACTCGCAGAGACTGAAATGACGAAAACCTTGAGGGCGCGCCCTCAACTTGGGCTGGGCATCCGGCTCGTCGGCAGGGAGGAGGAGGAGCTTCTTCTCGAAGTGGTCCGAAGCAAACAGCTCTTCCGCTACAGCTACGGGCTGCCCCCCGCCGAACAGGGACGGATGACGGCGACGCTGGAGCGCGAAATCTGCGAGAAGATGGGCGTCCGCCACGCCCTTGCCGTCACCAGCGGTACGGCGGCTCTGGAGGTGGCGCTGGCCGCGCTGGAAGTCGGCCCGGGGGATGAAGTAATCCTCCCCGCATGGAGCTGGGTGTCGTGTTTTACGGCGATCGTCCGCCTCGGCGCGCTGCCGGTGCTGGCCGAAATCGACGAAACCTTCTGCCTCGCCCCCGGCGAGATCACCCGCTTGCGGACCCCCCGCACCAAGGCGGTGCTGGTGGTTCACTACCAGGGGGTGGCGGCCGACATGGACCCGCTGCTGGAGGAAGCCCGGCAGGCGCGGCTCCCGATCCTGGAAGATTGCGCCCAGGCTGCGGGAGCTTCCTACCATGGCCGCCGCGTCGGTTCGATGGGCGCGATCGGCATCTACAGCTTTCAGCACCAGAAGAGCATGAGCAGCGGCGAAGGGGGCATGGTCGTTACCAGCGATCCCCTCCTCTACGAGCGGGCCGTCCGCCTTCATGACCTCGGCTTCCTGCGTCCCTATCATACGACGTTGATCGAGCCGCAGCTCGACCCGTTCTGCGGAGCGCAGTACCGGATGAACGAACTGACCGGCGCGGTCGCTCTGGCGCAGTTGCGCAAGCTCGACGGCATCCGCGCCCATTGCCGGAGATTGAGCGGGCGCATTCTGGCCACCATCGGCTCGCTGCCCGGGCTCGAGTTTCGCCGGATTCCCGACCCGCAGGGAGACTCCGGCATCGAAATCTATCTCCGCCTGGCCACTCCCGAACAAGCCCGGGCCTTCCGGCAGGAACTCGACGCGCGCAATATCAACTGCACGAAAACGACCGGCACCTACTGCCACTACGCGCAGGGGTACTGCATCTCGCGCGCGACCTATCTCCCGGCCGCCTCGCCCTTCCGACACTTTGCCGAGTGGCCCGCAAAAGGCTACCGGGCGGAAGACTTTCCCCGGACCGAGGAACTGATCCGCCGATTTGTCTCCCTGCCGGTCGGCATTCTCTATACGGATGAAGATGCCGACTACATGGCGGAAAGCATCGTCGAAGTCCACCGGCGATTGTCGGTTTAGTGTCACGACGCGACAAATACGCGCGGGCGGGCCACCTCCCGGCTTTCGTCGAAAAAATGCGATTCCCGGACGCTCCAGTCTACGCCGGAATAGTAAGGCACCCCGGCTAGCGATCGGTAGAAACTTCCATGGATCTGGGTTTTCCCGACCAGAAATTGACGCATGGCGTGCCAGAGGCGGGCGTCGGGCCGCCGGGCCCCGCGCCAGAATGCATCCAGACCGCCCTGGAAGGTCAATCCATCCAGGTCATAGATCGCCCTTCCGCAGGCTATCAACGGTGATCCATGGTGAAGCGCCGACATCCCGACGGTGCTGTTGATCACGACCACTCCTCTGCATTCTTTGAGCATCGTCGGCAAGTGGAGATCGTGGACATAGAACGTTCGCTGCGAGATGCCCAGTTCCACCGCGAGCCGTCCGATCAACTCCCGGTAATCCCGATAGCCCCGGTCGAGAGGGTGGTGCTTGAAGACCACGACCGTGCCGTCCGGGGCATGACCGGCGAAGGAACGCATCACGGTTTCGATAAACGCCTCCACCGACGGGAAGCCGGAGTGGGTTGTGATCTGGGCATCGTTGTAGACCTGAAGCGGGACCAGAAAGGAACGCTTCGCCAGAGCGCCTTCCAGCCGCTTGCGGGTGCGCCGCTCCCGGAGGGAGTGCCACCCCTTTCTCGCAAAGGCCCGGAGCCAGTAGAACCCCTCCCGGGGAGACAACGACCGGTGATGATAGCTACCCGGAAACTTCCATCCCAGAACGAGGTCTCCAAAAAAATAAAGCACCGCCCAGAGAAACCCATGCCAGAAAATGCCCCCCACCCTTGCCACCGCCCGGGGAGACGAGGCAGGAAGGGCGCGATAAAAGGCGGGATCGCGGGGAAGCGATGAGTAGCCATTGACCCCGCCCCTCTCCAGCGTCAGATAATCGGGCCGCAGGTACCCCTCCTCAAAGACTTCCACTTCGATCCCCTCCTGCCGGGCGATGCGGATCGCCTCCCGGTGGTGCAGCCTGCAATCGCCAAACAGCATCACCGTGTTGATCTTCCGCTCGCGCACGACCTTTTCAAAAAACGCGGGCCATTCGCCGAGCCCGCCCCGGAATGCGATGCCGCCCCGGGGGTAGAAGAACAGATCGCCGCCGTTGAAGTTCACCTTGGAAACGGTCGCGCCTGCCGCCTCCAGGTCATGGCGAAGACGCGAGAAGAACGGCCCCATCGGGCCTTGCAACAGAAGCACGCGCCTCCCTCTGTAGTCCGCTAATCTATCCACCAAAAGATAAAAGAAGTTGAAGCGCGCCGCGCAGGCACCGTTGATAAAAGGAGGGCGGCCCCTCCTCCGCCAGAAGCTCCATCACCCGCTCCGGAGTGGTCAACCCGGCGTTTCCCAGATACAGCGGATAAAGGATCAGCGCGCCGGCCACCAGTTCCTCCAGCGAAAGATGGCGCTGACGGCGGGGGATGGGGATCACGTCAGAGGTCAACCCCCATCCCGCATAAAACGGGACGCCGTGACAAACCACCTTCCCGCCACGGAGCAATGCTTCAAACCCGGTGAGCGATGTCAGCACATGGATCTCGTCCGCAAAACGAAACAGATCGTCGAGACTGGCGTCGGGCGCCATCTCGTCGCACCACTTCCCCAGTTCCTGCCGCGAAGCGCCGCCCGGCCGCAACCCGGCCACCACGTCGGGATGGGGCTTGTAAACCACCCACGCCCCCGGGTTGCCCTCGCGGACCCGCCGGAGGAAGGTGCGATTGCTTTGCAACCCGGGCGAGCCATACTGAAGGCTCGCATCGCCCTCCACCTGACCAATCACCAGCACGATGCGGCGCGCTTTCCCGGCATGATCCGTTGAAAAACCGGCAGCGGGACTCCATGGGCGGAAAGGAAGATTATATTTACTGACCCTTCCGCAGACCAGCGCCTGCACGAGTGAGGCGGCCCGCCGGGTGAGCGCCTCGTCAAAATGCGTGGTCGCAAGAAGTGTCTCAAGGTCCGACGGCTTGCTCGCGTCATAATGAATGCCTTGCCGGTCGACCAGCAACGAGCGGGGCGCGACCAGTTCGCTACCCAGGCCTTTCGAACGAAGCAAACCGTCTTCGATCCGGATGATGTCACCACCGTGCGGGAAGCGAGGTCGCCGGTTCCCCCAGACCAGCACTGTTGATCGCGCAGGGGGCGTCGTGTTGCTGAAAACCAACCGGGTGCCGGGAAAGTAGTGCCGTAAGAACCGTCGCTTCCAGAAGGAGAAGCCGGGGGCATGGAGGACCGCCGGAAAACGCTCCCTGCCCTTCCGTTGCAGGCCCATCCAGTCGATCGCGCTCTCCGCCTCGCACGAAACACTCCGCTCCGGGTCGATGTAACGCGGGTAGCGAATGAGCGCCGCGTGGACGAGTTGATCGAGCGTGGCGCTTCCCCTCCGTTCCGGGGCGGGGAGGTGATCCTCCGTCAACCCCCACCCTGCATAGAATGGCATCCCGAAAGTCCTCACCGGCTTTCCCCACAACAATGCCTCAAAGCCGAGCTGTGAGGTGACCACATAGACCGCCCTCGCCTCCTGAAGAAGGCTCACGGGGTGAACATCATAAGGCAGGACCTTGACGCGGGGAGAATCGCGCCAGCGCTTCAGGTCCAGACAGCCTGCCTTTCGTCCCGAAAAGACTTCAGGGTGGGTCTTGACCAGAATGGTCGCCTCGGGATGTTCGTCCAAGGCGGCTTCCAGCATCAGGTTAAAACTCTCCGCAGATGCCAGACCGCCCGAAATCGAGAGGTCCCCGGCAGTCTGGTCGACCACCAGCACATACGGGAGGGGAAGCGGCTCGCTCCACTCGGCGGCGTGATTGTACTTGCTGACGCGCGCCTCCCGCCATCGGGTCACCAACGCCTCCGCCCGCAGCTTTTCCACTTCTCCCACGGCTTCGCCGATCAGGGCTTCCAGTCGGGATGGCCGGGCTGCCTGGTAATAAATACCGAGATCATCCACCACCAGCGAGAGCGCCACGGAGGCCGCACCAAGGCAAAGCGAACAGAGGAAGCCATCCTCCAAACGCCAAAGCGGCAAGCCTTGCCCTTGGGCGAAGCGAACCGCCCGCCGACTGCTGGGGCGTTCCCCCCAGGCCAACACGACGGACGGTCCACTTTGAACCGAACGCTTCAAACGCCACTGCTCCGCCCTCTCAATCGGGCACCTCAGAAAGGTGGCCAGATGCGGGAAACGGGCCACCGACAAACTACAGGCGACGGCGACCATGGGAGAGATCTGGTTTTGAGGTTGGGTCAAGTGGCAGATGGAGGAACTATCTCCCAAGGTAGTTGATGGAAATATTAGGCCCGAAACTCGTCCAGGCTTTCCCGAGGGTGGTCACATGAGTGGTCCCACCGGCATGGAAATCCCACCCGTTGATGACAAAATAGTAGTCATCCTCAAACATGGCGGCATAGCCATAGTTGTGATCGTTGGTTTGAAGAAAACTTCTGGAAATAAATCTGCCATCAGATCCGAGGACCACCACACCTCCGGTAGACATCAGAGACAATGAATTAACCGAAAAGATGACACACTCATCCACCCTCAAGTGGACCTTCATCTTCACATAGGCGGCACTGGTACCGTCAAGTTCTATTGAAAAGGGTTGATTATTCTCGATCGCGCGGGTGGGACCGAGATTTGCTTCCTGAATCATGACGTCCGTCGTGAACGATGACTGATCGATCGGGACCATACGCAGGTAGTATTTTCCACTGCGAAAGATCGGCATACGCGGATAGATGAACAGCGAATCCGCTTGCGTGGCCACCGAAACCGTGTGGGAAACCGATTCGCCCGTCCCCACATGGGTGAGGCGAAGATTGAAACCTGAAGTCCAGCCGCGGACAACCACTGAGAGCGAACTGCCCTGGGTCATGTTCAACGTGATCGGCGTCACGGAATTGTTCGCATTTCTGTCAAAAGCGGCACTAAACCAAGTGTTGGCGGTCCGCGCCACCCCGGTCGCGTCGATGATCGAAATCGGGACCGAGGGATCCTTAATGAAGACGCGATCCGACGGCATGTAAATTCCGATGTTTTTGATAATGTCGATATTCTTCGGCAGAATATTGTGCGTCTTGGGGTAGAGACGGTAATGCAGCTTGAGATAGTCGTCGAAGTTGGTTTTGTCAGAGAGCGCCCGGGCGTTGTCGATATAGATCTCCCGACCATCAATGGAGATTTCCGCCGCACTCAGGTTCATTTCCCGAGTATTTGGAAGCCGGGTTTCGGCGGCGTTACCCGGATTGGGAAGGGAGAAGAGCGTCGCGGCGAGGAGGCCGCTGACTCTCCTGCAGATGGAATCGGAATGTATTTTTTTCATAAAGGAGGTTAGTTAGGGGTAGGTGCCACAGGATGGTATGGAGTGTTTCGGGTCGGGAATGGGGAAACGATCAAGCGTCACCCCCAATCCCGCGCAAAACGGGGACGCCGTGACAAACCACCTTCCCGCACCGGAACAACGCTTCAAACCCGGTGAGCGATGTCAGCACATGGACCTCGCCTGCAAAACGGAACAGGTCACCGAGACCAAGCGAACCGCCCGCCGACTGCCGGGGCGTTCCCCCCCCCAAGGCCAGTACGACGGACGGTCCACTTTGTACAGAACGCTTCAAACGCCACTGCTCCGCCCTCTCGATCGGGCACCCCGGAAAGGTGGCCAGATGCGGGAAGCGGGCCACCGACAAACTGGAGGCGACGGCGACGATGGAAGAGTTTTGGTTTTTAGGTTTGCGACAATGGCGGGATCAATGGGCTATTTCCCCAGATAACCCATCCAAATATTGGGTTGGAAATCCGCCCAGGCTCTGGTGACGGTGGTCACGTAAGTGGTTCCACCGACCTGAACATTGCTCCCGTGAAGGATAAAGTAGTAGTCATCCTCAACCGTGGCAGCGAAGCCATAGTTATAATTACGACTCTCAAGATAGCCTTTACTGACCAGCCGTCCATCAGACCCAAGGATCGTCAAGTACCCCTGGTTAGTCGTGGGTGTCAATGTACGGACGGAGAAGACCACACAGTCATCCGCCCTTAGTCGAACCTTCGTTTTCACGTACGCTCCGCTGGTCAGGTCAAAAGTCGCTCCAAAGGATTGGTTGTTCTGGATGGCCTGCACGCGACCGGCATTCGCTTCCTCAATCACGAGGTTTGTGGTGAGCGACGACTGATCCAGCGGGATCAAGCGCAGATAATACTTCCCACTGCGGAAGATCGGTATACGCGGATAGTAGAAAAAAGTGCCCGATTGCCCGGCGACCGGATATTTCTGGGAAAACTGTTCCCCTGTCCCTACGTGGGTGAGGCGAAGTTCAAAACCAGCGTTCCAATCAGTGCCTGTGATCGACAAAGAACTGCCCTGGCTCAATTGCAGCGTGATCGGCGTCACGGAATTGCTCGCGTTCTTGTTAAAGGTGGCGGTAAACGGGACGTCGGTGGGTCTCGCAATCCCGGTCGCGTCGACAATCGAGATCGGGGTCGCAGGATCTTTAATAAAGAACTGTTCAAGGGAGTGATAGATCCCGACCCCCTTGATGACATCGATCGCCTTTGGTAAAATATTGTGCGTCTTGGGGTAGAGACGATAATGAAGTTTAAGATAGTCCTCGAAATTGGTGGTATCCGAAAGAGCCCTGGCGTTGTCAATATAGATTTCCCGACCCTCAATGCTGATGTCCGCCATGCCCAGGTTCATCTCCTGGGTGTTTGGAAGCCGGTTTTCAGCGGCATGAACAGGATTGGGGAGGAAGAGGAGCGTCGCGGCGAGGAGGCCGAATGCTTTCTTGCAGATGTGGTTGGTGTGGGTGTTTTTCATAAAATCAAGATGTTGGCAGGTTGTTGGTTAAGGGTGGGTGCCACAGGATCGTGTGGCGTGTTTCGGGTGGAAGCCGCTCCCATCACGGGAGGGAGCGCCTTCTGGTTGGCGATGTAGTCGACCATCTCCTCGACAGGGATGATGCGGCCTTCTTCGGGGTGAAAGTAACGGCTCGACGCGATGTAGGCGTAATGGAAGACCTCCTCCAGCGTTCGGAGCCGGGTGCGGTTGGGAATGGGGAAGCGATCAAGCGTCAACCCCCATCCCGCGTAAAACGGCGCGCCATGGCAATGGACCCGTTTGCCCGCCATCAGGGCTTCGAAACCCATGCCGGAGGTGACTACCCATACCTCATCGACCTGTTCAAAGAGGGCGTAGGGATTGATGTCGAAGTTGACGACAAAGAGGTTCCCTGCCAGCGCCGGGTAGTTGCCGAGCTTTTCATCGCTGAAGTAGCTCTGTTGGCCTCCCTTGATCGCGTCGGGGTGTTGTTTGATGATGACATCCCACTCTTCTCCCCGCCCAAGCGCCTGCTGGAGCATCTGCTCAAACGTCCTTGCCGTGGCGAGGCCGGAAATGATCGACTGATCGTCGTATCGCTGG
This sequence comes from Chthoniobacteraceae bacterium, assembly GCA_035555975.1. Classification (GTDB taxonomy): domain Bacteria; phylum Verrucomicrobiota; class Verrucomicrobiia; order Chthoniobacterales; family Chthoniobacteraceae; genus DATMFV01. Next base: position 41,726 of record DATMFV010000131.1, on the reverse strand, counting down.
TCGACCAGCAGAACCTTCGGCTTGCCGGGGCGGCCGATCCTCAGCGGCAGGTCCGGCGCATGGTTATACTTGGAAACCCGCGCCCGCACCAGTTTGGCGATGGCGTCGGCGCTCCGCTTTCGTTCCCGGGCGGAAAGCTCGGGGCCTGATTCCAGAAGGCGTTGCAGCCGGGAGGGCCGGGTGGCGTCGTAATAGGCCGTCGTATCATCGAGGATGATCGAGAGGCCCGGTTCGCCGGAAAGGCCGATCCCGACGGAACGGATCAACCCGTCTTCCACAATGACCACCTGACGGCCGAGTTCCCGGGCGAGCCGCGCCTGTTTGCTTTTATGTTCGCACGGAGAGATGCCCCATTGGACAAAGAGGTCCACCGAAGCCAGTGCGGCCGTTCCGGCGGTCTCCCTGGTGTAAATCAGTTGCCGGGCCCGCAGGAGGGGAGCCAGGTATTTCTGCGTCGTCTCCCTCCGCTCCGGCGAGGAGTGAATGGCCGCCAGGTCGATGGCATCGCCCTCGGGATCAAGCACCCTCTCCAGCGCCGTCGGAAGCGGACGAAAGCCGGTCTCTCCTGCACCAAAGCGGGTGAGGAAATGCCGGATTCTCTCCCCCGACCGGTTGTCGAACTGCCCGGGAGAGAAACGATCGGCCGCCCAACGCATTCCGTTCTCCGAAGGAGCCCATGCCTGGAGGAGGTCTGCCATCGCGGCCGGGAGTTCTTCGGGCGCGGTGATGACGGGGATCTCCGCCTGTTCCCAGATCGGCCGTATCCCGATATAGTTGATGGAGAGCGCGGGCCTGCCGGAGAGGACGCCTTCAAGGAGCATGGTGCTGTTGACGGAAGTGACCAGATCGCAATGCACCAGCGCCTCTCCCGGCGGCACGAGGTAGTACTCGGCCTCGTCAATGGCGCAACGTTCGCTTTCCTCAAGCTCGTCCCGCAAGGTTTTGCCGAGGATGTCGTCCCTCGAAGGAGGCATTCGGATGAGGAGTTGCCAGTCCCGCTCGCAGGCGGCGCTCAGAAGGTCGCGAATGGCGCGGCGTTGCCCCTCCCGGGCGGTCTTGACGTTGATCTGGGAATCGAGCGGCTGCGCGGCAAAGAGGATCAGGGCGCGGCCGGGCCGCAGCCCATAGAGCCGGCAGAAATCGCGCCGGTTCAACAGGGGACGCGCCGCGCGGTCAAACTTCGGGGTGCCCATCGCCTGAAAGCGATCCGCAGGGTAGCCGCGTTCCGTAAAGATTTCGGCCTGAAGAGCCCCCCACCCGAGAACCAGATCGGTAGAGGGAAAGGAAGCACCCGCCTTCGGGTCGACGTAATACCTCTCGCGATCGACAAAGACCGATTCGTGAGGGATCAACAGCGTTGGAATGCCCAGCTCCCGGCAAACGGAGACCACCACCCGCATCGCCGGTGCCCAGTCGAAGGAAAAAAGAATCGCGGTGATCTTTTCGCGGAGCGGGATGAGGCGGCGCAACACCATCCGGCGGTAGGTTCCCGGTTCCTCCAGGGCAAAGGAGCGGATCGCCTGCCGGGTCTCTCCATCCCGGATGCCGTCGAAAAGATCCAACGCGACGATATGGTAGCCTTTGTCGCGAAGGGAAGCGATGACGGCATCTCCATGTTCCGCGATCCACGGGATATAGAGGTAGACCGGTTTGCCATCATTGGGGACCAAACGTTCGCGATGTTCGCTTCGAAACCAGACGGGCAGGAGCTTCCCGGCCTTTGGAGAGCGCGCCGTCGGCGGTTCGGGCCTCTCGCGCGACTCCCCTCCCGGCGAGGAAAGGTGGCCGGTGAGCGCCCGCCCGTCGTGCCGGGATGTTTCCCCGTGGTGCGCCTCGACGGCTTCCGAAAGCTGGTCAAGGGTCTGCTCAAAGGTAAGCTTGCGCCCGGTATCAGGGTCGAAATAACGCGGGTAGAGCAGGTAGGCCGCCGCGAAGACTTCTTCGAGCGTCAGCCGACGCTTGCGCCTCGGGTTGAACTGGCGATCGTCGGTAAGCCCCCAGCCTGAATAGAACGGGCAGCCGATGGTCGTGACATCGATCCCCCGCATCAACGCTTCAAACCCGCCGAGCGAGGTGATGGTATAGACATGATCAATACCCTCCAGCGCATCGGCGAGAGGAATGTCGGCCTTGAGGATGTGACAGCGGTCGCGGACTTCGTCGGGATCGGAGCGTTGCGGCCGATGGCGGTTGAGAACGTCGGGGTGGATCTTGTAGATGATCTGTGCGTCGGGATTTTCGTCGGCGGCGAGGTGAACGGCTTCGTTGTTGCTGATCGCGCGTTCACAGCCGTACAGAATGGAGGCGTCATCCTCGACCTGCCCCAGCACCAGCACGCGACGCTTTGCAGGCGGGTAGAGCTTCCCGGCGCTCGGGGCGGCGTTGTTGTATTTACTGATCCGGCTCCGGATCAACCGCTCCATACCGGCACGGGCGCGGGCGAGCAGCGCCGGATCGGCCCGGAAATCGGTTTCATTGAGAAGGATCTCGAGATCAGAAGCTTCCCGTGCGTTGAAATAGTGGGCGCGCGTGTCAAGGCAGAGCGAACGCGCCGGAGTCAGCGTGGCCCCCAGTTTGACGGAGCGGATGAAACCGTCTTCAACATAGATGACGCGAAGGCCGTGGCTGTGAATCAGTTCGAAAAGAAAGGCAGGCGCTTTATATCCCCAGATAAACAACTCCGCCTCCGGATGACCGAGAATCGCCTTCCGGTAGTGAGCGTTAAAATCGGCTTCAGTGATGTCCTTTGGCAGGAAGACCAGGTTTCGCTCCGGAAAATAACGGCGCATGTATTGCTTCCACGTACTGAACCCGATCACGTAGGTCGTCCTGCGCGGGGGGTTCCGCTCCAGACGGTTGCGCAGGGCATCTGCAAAGAAAGCGCCGGGGTGTTTAAGAAGCTTGCTGAACTTGCTCATAGGACAGGAGAAGACGCGCCCACCGGAGGAATTCCAATCACTCCCACGGGGTGCCGACCGTCGTCCGAAGTGACGATGACGACTTTGACTTTTCGCTGGTACATCAAGGTTTCGGCATCATGGCAGGAGGCGCTTTCGTTGATGGTCACCGCAGGCACCGCCATCATCTTTGCAGCCAAGGGAGAGTGGGGCCATTGTGCCCGGACCGCGGGAAGCCGGCGGAAATCGTCGTCCGTAATGATTCCTTTGATCCCGTGGCCCTTTTCCACCACGAGAACAAACCCCATCCTCCCGTTTCTCATCACTTCGAGGCATTCCCTGAAATCGGCATCGGGGCTGACGGTCGGCACCAGCCGGTTCATGACATCGCCCACCCGCCGGAGCAGCCGACGCCCGAGGCTGCCTCCCGGATGATAGCGGACAAAATCGGTCGGCTGAAAGCCGCGCGCCTGCATCAGCGCGATGGCAAGGGCGTCTCCAATCGCCATGGTGACGAGGGTCGAAGTCGTGGGAGCGAGGTTATAAGGGCATATTTCACGTTCCACCGCGATGTTGAGCAGGAGATCGGCATGGCGCGCCACGGTGGAGCCGGAGTTTCTGGAAAGGGCGATGATCTCGTTTCCTGAAGCCTTGAAGCTCGAGATCAGCCGGATGATCTCCTCGGTTTCGCCGCTATAGGAGATCAGGATGACAAGGTCTTCAACGGTCACCATGCCGAGATCGCCATGAAAGGCGTCTCCCGGGTGAAGAAACAGGCTGGGCGTGCCGGTCGAAGCAAAGGTGGCCGCTATTTTCCTGCCGATGATGCCGGACTTTCCGGCACCGCTGATGACGACCCGGCCCCGGCAGGCGAGGATGCGTTCCACGGCCCGGGTAAACTCGTCCCCCACGCGGGAGGCGAGGATGCCGAGAGCCTTTGCCTGGGCGTTGATCGCGGCTCTCGCGACGGCGATATAGTGATGGGAAGCGGAAACTGAAGCAATCACTGGAGATGTTCCTTGGCGGCTGAGATAAACACCCCTCCCAACGCAGACGCCAGGCAACTGCAAACAAAGACGATCGCGATGCTGCGCAGGCGGCGGGGATACTCTGCGGATTGAGGGAGCTGGGGGCGGACAAAAGCTTCCAGGTAGCGTGCCTGGCGGAGGACTTCGACCCGTGCCGACTCGTGCGAGGCAAGAGAGGAGAGATAGGCTTTTTCTGCAAACTCCCGCTCGAGCTGGAGCCGGTTGTAGTCGCTGAGGATGTCGCTGGCCGAGTCGCCGGTTGCCGAGGCGGTGGCGCTCTCTTTTTCCTCTTTTAGCTGCTGGTGGATGACGGCGATCCGCCGTTTGAGAACCTGCACGCCGGGGGCCTCCTCGGGAAGGCTCTTGCGCAAGACTTCCAACTGCGTCTGGTAGCTGATGAGTTCGCCGTCCAGCCTGGCCTGGATCTCGCCCCGCAGCCTGGCATAGCCGACCGGGTCAATCTGCTGGGCCTGTCTTGAAAAATCGCGCAGCGAGTCCATGGAGGCGATGACGCGGCGATAGGCGGCGTCCACCTCCTTCTGGGACAAGGCAAGGCTGTCCGCCCGGGAGCGTTCGGAGAGACGGTTGACGAGTTGTTCGCTAAGGAGAAGGACGCGCTCCGCGATGTTGCGGGCATCCTCCGGCGTGAATGCCTTGACGCGCAGTTCCGCCAGGCCGGAAGTGGTGTCGTAATGGAGCGTCGCCATTTTCCGCCAATAGAGAAGGAACTCCTCCTGCGGCAGGGAGGGATCGAAGCGGGCCAGCCCGTCCGCTTCGGGGTGAGAGTAGATCTTCCGCAGGTCGAGGTACGGCTTGATATCTTCCAGCAACTGATGCGAACCGATATAGTCGCGAACGATATACATGTCGCTGGCACTAAGGGAAGATGACGCCCCCAGCCCCAGGAAACCGACGGCATCCATCCGCGGGCTCCCCTGCGCGCGGATGGCAAACCGGCCCCCGGCCACATACTGATCGCTGGCGATCAGGCCGAAATAGAGGCTCGCAAGGAGCGTCGGGAGAAGGATCACGAGCACGACGATGCGCACCGCCCGCGAAGGAGCCGCCGATCCTCCGCCCCGGGCGGCGTCGCCCTCCACCCCTGCAGGAGCGCTTTCCATGGCGAACGGGGCATCCGCTTCGCGCGGGGTTTGAAGTTTGGCCAGTGGAAGGGTGGTCATGACGCGGTTTTCTCCTGATAGCGACGGACGGCTTCCGGCAACGGTTCCACCGGCCCGAGCCTTCCTCCCGAAAGGTGGGCGGCATGGGTGCAATACTGGCGCAGCGTCGAGAAGCTGTGGGAAACCATGATGATGTCGGATGTTTTGAGCCGGTTCTGAAGCTCGTCCCGGCATCGTTTCTGAAAGGAGGGATCGCCCACGGCGGTGGTCTCGTCGATAAGGTAGATGTCGAAATGCAATGCCAGGCTCAAGGCAAAGGCGAGGCGGGCCCGCATTCCGGTGGAATAGGTTTTCACCGGGTAGCGAAAGGCGTCGCCCAGTTGCGCGAAATCTTCGACATAGCGAACGATGCCCTTCGGGTTTTCGCCATAGATGCGCGCTACAAACCGGAGATTTTCATAACCGCTGAGCGAGCCGTGGAAACCGCTGGTCAACCCCAGCCGCCATGAGACACGGCGGGTCCGCCTGATGGAGCCCCGGGTCGGCAATTCCGTACCGGCGATCAGACGCAGCAGGGTCGACTTGCCCGAGCCGTTGGCGCCCAGGATGCCGACGCGGCACCCCGGCTCAAACGTATGGGTAATGGCGTCGAGCACCCGTTTGCGTATGCTACCCTGTCGGTATTCTTTGGTGATGGCGTCGAGTTGAATCATGCTTCGCGCAGGTGATGCCGTGCAGCCCGTTCCATGATGAGGCCAAGGAGGAGGAGAACCGCCGCCCAGACCAGGGGGTAGATCACCGTGGCCGCGCTGCTTTGGTAGCCGGTTGCATAGGCTTCGCGGAAAGCTTCGATGCCATGAAAGACCGGGTTGAAGGAGACCAGGCGAAGAATCGCCGGCGGAAGGCTTTCGCCCAGGAAATAGATGCCCGAAGTAAAATAGAGAACACGCCAGGAGGCCGCCAGCACCTTGTCGTAAGCGGGGGAGAGCATGGTGGCGACCGCGTTGAAAGCGCCAAACCCGAGCCCCAACAGGATCAACAGCCCGGAGGCTTCCAGCAGGCCGAGCAGATCGCGCGGCGGCCCGGCGATCCCTAGCTGCCCAAGGATAAGGAATGCGATGAAGCCGACCGCCAGCATGGTGGCGCTCTCCAGCAGAAAACGGGCGAGCATCAGGTCGATGTGTCGCACCAGCGGGTAGTCGAGCAGGGCCTGGTTGGCGCTGATCGCCCGGCTCATGAAAGCGGCCACGCGGCGGAACAGGAAGAACGGGATGATCCCCATGGCCAGAAAATGCAGCGGGTGATCACCATGGATGGCGCTGCGATTTTGATGGAGTGCGTGAAAAACACCCATCCAGATGAGCAGGTGCAAGGCCGGTTCCCCGAAGGCCCAGAGGTAGCCGAAACGATTGCGCCAGAAGCGTGTTTTGATCTCGCGCAGGATCAATGCCCCGATGACGCGGGCCTGGATCTGAAAGGCGGCGGAAAGCCTTCCCTTCCTTCCGGGAGGCGATAGATCTTGAAACGGTCGGTTCATCTGGGAGCAGGAGAGATTAAAGACGTTCCACTGAAGCGGCCGTGGAGAGCCCTGATCGCCCGGGAGCGGTGATGGCGTTAATGAGTTCGAGGAATTTCATGACGCCGACACTCCCGGCGTTGGGAAAGAAGATCAGGTCGCCGTCTTGCATCGGAAACTGCTGGGCGAGGAAAAACCCCTCCGGTTGATGCAGGTCAAGATGGTAGATGACTGCTGTCGTGCCACGGTCCGCCGTGCTCTTTTGCCCATGCGCCAGACGACGGGCGATGCGGGCGCTTTCATGACGGTAGAGGTAAACGGCGGAAGGGGTCGCCCGTCCATCGAGCAGGCCTCCGGAGCGCGCCATGGCCTGCGCCAGCGAAAGCCCGGCGGCGTCAAATGGAAACTGACCGTTTTTACCGGTCGCCCCAAATGCCAGATAGGAGCGGGGTTGCAGCGAAAGGAGGATCGTGTCGCCCGGTTCCAGCATGGCGTTGTGCGAAGGGTAGTGAAAGAGATCGCTTAACAGAAAACGACGAACCTGTTTGCCCCGTACCAGCGTCACCCTGGTTTCTTCGGCCCGCCCCGTGCTGCCGCCGCATTCGGCAATCGCGTCGAGAAGCCGGGTGCCGGCAAGGGTGACGCGCACCTGGGTCGGGTTGCGGGCGTCGCCGCTGACGGTCACCAGATCACCCCCTTTGTGTTCGCTGATGGCGACCACCACCTGGGGGTCGATCGCCTTCTCCTTGAGCCGGGCGGTGATTTCATCCTCCACGGCGTGCGGCGTCCTGCCCCGGACGGGAATCCTTCCCGCATAGGGAACGGTGATCTCTCCCGTCCGGTCCACCACCTGGGAGGGAAGGCGCGTCCCCGAGCCCCGGCCCGGCCCCTCGGAGGTCGCTCCCCCGAAAAGCCCTCCGCCCGACTCGTAGATCGTCACCTCCACGGTGTCGCCCGCGGTAATGACCTGGGAACGATGGGAAACCGCCTCCGTTGTTGCATCGGGTAGCGATCCCGGCGACGACCGGGAGGCCACCACGTCGATGACCTGACGGGAAATCGGGACAAGCTGATAACGGGGAGCCTCGCCCGGGTTCACCTGCGTGCGGGCCCCCTCCCTGATACGTGCGGGAGAAGGGCCCGAACTTGGCAGAGTGCTACAGGCGGAAAGAAAACCTACGCAGCCCGCCATCGCCAGCCAGAGGCTCCACCGGTTCCCGTTGCGGGAGCCTGAAATCTGTTGATCCATCACGTCTACCTAGATTTTCAAACCTCCGACGAGTTGAGTAAGCAGGGTCCTTTTGACGATCAGGCTGATCTGATCCGAAGGCTTTTTGGATGGGTGCGGCTGCATCAGCATTTCCGGCCGTAATTGCATCCCCTCTTTGTAAGTTCTAAAAATTTCTCATCAAGCAAAAATTCATGTCATGCAATTTCAGGTCAAAAAAAAGGGAGGATTGACGACGAAATCCATTCGGGCGGCGCGGGCCTACCGATATTTAGCTGGAAAACGGGGGGCCGCTGCGGGAGGCTGTCCGCTTCCACCGTCATGGAAACCACTCCGGCCATCCTGCTCCGTCGCACCCGCTTTTCCGAAACGAGCCTGATCCTCACCTGGCTGACGCGCGACCTGGGCAAACTCAAGACCATGGCGCGCGGCGCGCTACGGCCCAAAAGCTCCTTTGCCGGGATGCTCGATCTCTTTTTTGAAGTGGAGATCGGCCTCCTCCGCAGCCAGCGAAGCGAGATCCACGCCCTGCGCGAAGCGGCGCTCCTGACGCCGCACGACGGGTTGCGGCGCGACTACCGGCGCGTCGAACTGGCCGCCTACTTTGCCGCGCTCCTCGACGCCATGATTGAGCCGGAACACCCGACGCCGGAGCTTTTCGCACTCCTGCAACGGGCGCTCGCCTGGCTGGAAAAGGAGAGCCCGACCCGCCGGGCGATGCTCCACTTCGAAAACGAACTGGCGCGGCTCTCGGGGCTTTTTTTCGAGGAATCAGCCTACCATTCGCTTCGGGAAAGCCTCCCCTTCCCGAAATCGCGGGCCGCTCTTCTCGAACAACTCCCGTAGAGGCGGGAGCCTTTAGAAATGCCTGCCTGCGGGCACCAGGTAAGGCGGCAGTTCGCTCATCAACGTTTCAAACGAGGCGAAGTCGACCTGCTGCTGGCCGTCGCTCAATGCCTTGGCCGGGTTGGGATGGACTTCGACGATCAACCCGTCGGCCCCGACCGCCACCGCACCGCGGCAGAGTCGGTGAATCAGGCTCGCCCGCCCCGCCCCCTGGCTCGGGTCGACAATCACCGGCAGGTGCGACTCGATCTTCGCCACCGCGACGGCGGAAAGGTCAAGCGTGTTGCGGGTGTAGGTCTCGAAAGTGCGGATGCCGCGTTCACACAGCATCACGTTCGGGTTGCCGTGCGCGAGGATGTACTCGGCGGAAAGGAGCCATTCGTCGATCTTCTGGCTCAAACCGCGCTTGAGCAGGATCGGCTTGCCCGAACGGGCCGCTTCAATAAGAAGCTGGAAGTTCTGCGCATTGCGCGCACCGATCTGGAGAATATCGGCCATCCCGGAGACATGCTCGACATCGCGCTCGCTCAACACTTCGGTGATGATCTTGAGCCCCGTCTCTTTTTTGGCGAGCGCCAGCAGTTCCAGCCCCCGCTTGCCGAGCCCCTGAAACTCGTAGGGAGAGGTCCGCGGCTTGTACGCCCCGCCGCGCAGGATCGTCGCCCCGGCGGCCTTGACCGCGCGCGCCGTGCTCAAAAGCTGCTCCTCGCCCTCCACCGAACACGGCCCCGCCATGACCGTAAAACGGTCGCCGCCGACCAGCACGCCATCGACGTCGATCACCGTATCCTCCGGGTGCGACTCCCGGCTCACCAGCTTGTACCGTTTCTGGACCCGCATCACCTTTTCGACCTGCGGGAGCACCATCAGGCTTTCGAGGGCGTGGTGCGTCCGCTCGTCGCCGATGGCGGCGACCACCGTCTGCTGAATCCCGTAGATCGGACGCGGCTCGTACCCGAGCTTGGCCACTCCGGCAATGACTTCCTCGATCGCTTCCTGACTCGTATTGGGCTTGATGACAATAATCATGACTAAAAAACTGCTCTCAAAAAAAGGGCGGCCGCTGCGGGGCGTTTCCTCCCTCCAACAAAGCAGAAGTTGCCGCATAGGGAAAGGCCTGCCATCCTCTTTTTTTACGATGGAGTGGAAGCTTGCGCCCGGGACCGACTGACCGTACGGTAGGACCGACCACCTTTACCGGACCTTTTATTTTGAATCGCACAGACTTCACCGGCGGGGGAATCGACTCACTCCCCATTGAAACCCGCTCGATCGGAAACGTCGCCTTTGACCAGCGCATCCGCGATCTCGTCATGGATTACGGCTGCGAGGGGGCGTGCCAACTCGTGCAGGAGATGATCGTCACCGCGCTCAAGATCGGGCGCGACGACCTCTCCGTGGCCGACCTGAAACTCTTCAACCGCGCGCTCAAGGAACTCCGCTACGCCGCGCGGGTCTTCGGGCGTTACACCGAGCGGCGCAAGGTCGCCGTCTTCGGTTCCGCGCGGACCCCGCCGAGCGCGCCGGAATCCGCCGTCGCGCGGGAGTTCGGCCGCCGGATGTGCGAGGAAGGGTATATGATGATCACCGGCGGCGGCGACGGCATCATGGGCGCGGCACAGGAAGGGGCAGGGCGCGAGGAATCGTTCGGCCTCAACATCCGCCTCCCCTTCGAGCAGCGGGCCAACGAGGTCATCCATGGCGACCCGAAGCTGATCAACTTCAATTATTTCTTCACGCGCAAGCTCAACTTCGTCAAGGAAACCCACGCCATCGCGCTCCTGCCGGGCGGGTTCGGCACGCTGGATGAAGGGTTCGAAGTCCTCACCCTCATGCAGACCGGCAAGGGGAGGATCTTCCCGATCGTCCTCCTCGACAAGCCGGACGGGACCTACTGGGTCACCATCCTGGAGTTCCTCAAAGACCACCTCCTCAAGCAGGGGTTGGTGAGTCCGGAGGATTTCAACTTCTTTTACCTCGCGCGCGATGTGGAAGATGCCGTGGCGCATATCGGGCATTTTTACAAAAACTTCGTCTCCTACCGCTGGGTGCGCCGGCAACTCGTCGTCCGGTTGCAGGAGGCGCTGACCCCGGAGGGAATCGCCGACCTCGACCGGCGCTTCGGCCATCTTCTCATCTCCGGAGGGTTCGAGATCACCTGCGCCCTGCCCGAGGAGGTCAACCAGCCCGAAATCGCCCACCTGCCGCGCCTGCTTTTCACGCCGCACCGCCGTCATTTCGGCGAACTGCGGGCCCTGATCGACGCCATCAACGACGCCCCGACGGTTCCGGGCGAGCCGGCCGAGGCAGTCCCCGGGGCCGGGGTGTAAAAAAACCACGGAGCAAACAAGCGCTGCTCCGTGGTTTCTCTGGGTTTCCCGTTAGGGAAAAAGGGTGTGCAAAAAGTTATTTCGCCTTTTCTTCGATGTATTTGACAACGTCGCCGACGGTCTGGAGCTTTTCAGCGTCTTCGTCGGGGACTTCCACCGAAAATTCTTCTTCGAACGCCATGACCAGCTCGACGGTATCGAGCGAGTCGGCCCCGAGGTCTTCAATAAAGGAGGCTTCGGAGGTCACCTGCTCGGCATTGACGCCGAGCTGTTCAACGATGATGTCCTTCACTTTTTCTTCGATAGATTTTTCTGCCATAATAACGGTTCCTGGTTGTAATTACGTGGTTGGTTGGGATCAGCTTTGAGGGTTGGTCTTTAAATCGTAGCCCGCCTGTCGTGCCTTAAACCGCCGCCTTTTCGCAAGCGCAAAACGGGCCAGTGAGTCTAAAAAACAGGCGTCAGCCATTCCAAAGTCAGTCGTTTCCTAATAAGCGCCGACGCTTTTGGCAATCAAGATTTTGTTTTCAATCGCAGTTGAGCCGGAAAGCAGCTTGCCGTATGATCCGCTTTTTCATCTCCACTTCATCATGAGCGATTCGCCTCTCGATCTCGACCTGAAACTTTTACCTGACTGGCTCAAGGAGCCCGAGGGGAAAAACCGTTACGCCGACCACCCCGGTGAAGGCCGCTCGTCGCGCCACGACCGGCGCCCCGGGGAACATCGTTCCCGCCCCTCCGCTCCCCGGCGGAGCGGCCCGCCTTCGCGCGGCAATCGCGGCGAGCGCACCCGTGGACCTTCCGCGGGCGAACCGCGCAACGACCGCCGCACCGGCGGCAAACGGGAGCCGCGGCACCGTGGCGGCGCTCCCGCCGCGACCGGGGAACGTCCCGCCCGCCCGGAACGCGAGGAAACGATTGCCGTCCCGCTCGAGATCGCCTTCATCCCCAATGCCGACGCGATCGCCGCGCTCATCCAGCAGATCAAGACCGGCAATCGCGCCTACCCGCTTTACGGCCTGGGGCGGATGTTCCTCAACAAGCCGGAGCGCCACCGGGTCAGGATCACCACCCTCGCCCCCGCCTGCCCGCTTTTCAAGATCGGTGAGGACGGACCCGTCACCCTCAACCGCCAGCACGCCCAGCGCGAAGCGTTCCGGCGGCACCGCGACACCTACTACACCCGGGAAACCACCGAGGTCGAACCGCCCAAGGGGAATTTTTCCAATGTCGCGCGGTGCCGCATCAGCGGAACCCTCCTCGGCCCGACCAATCACCACGGCTACCAGCCCGCGCTCCGGCGGTTGTACGACGGCCGCTTCAGCCGGCGCAGCGACTTCAACACCTTTTTGCGGCAGATCGAAGTCGTCAGCGACCCCGAAGTCATCGAAGCGTGGAAAAAGGAGTCGAGCAGCGTCACCCTTTACCGGACGACCCGCGAGGCCGAACCGGTGGAGTTCAAGACCGTGCAGGAAGTCGAGGCGCACTTTATGGCCCACTACCTCGACCAGGTGCTCGAATCGGCCAAAAGCGTCGAGGTCAGCGGCGTGGCCAGTCGGCAGGTGGAAGACCGCACCCTGCGCGACGCCATCCGCGATGCCTGGGAAAAGGAGCGCGGTTTCCCTTCGCAGATCGTCAATCAGGTCCGCCCTTCCTTCATGGAAGCGGGTCTGGCGATCTGGAAACACCGCAAGCGGCTGCTCTACGTCAGCCTCGTCCGCCCCTCCCGTTTTTCGGCAAAAAACCAGCAGGTTTCGCCCGAAATCACGAGCCTTCTCACCGTCATTGAAAGCAAACCCAAGGCAACCCGGGCCGACCTTTCCGAAGCGCTCCTCAAACCGTTCCAGGAAGAAGAAGGGTTTGAAAAGCGCAAGAGCACCCTGGCCAGCGACCTGAAATGGCTCACACAGGCCGGGCACGTCATCGAGTTTCACGATGGCACGTTTGATCTCCCGCTCCCGCCGCGCGAACCGTCGAAGGAAGCCGGAGCCCCGGCCCCTGAATCCGTGCCCGGCGAAGACGCCCCGGCAACCGCCCCTGCCGTGACCGTTTCCACCAGTGGGGAACCGGCGGAGCAGCCCGCCAACGAAGGTGAACCGGCCGCTGAAGACGCACCGGCCCGGCAGGAAACGGCTTCCGAGCCGGAAAATCCGCCGCAGCCGGCTCCCGCCTCCGAAAGCGACGGCAGCGAAACGGCTCCCACCGTCATCGCCACGCCGCCGCCCGCCACCGGGGAGGCGGAAGCCGCGCCGGACGACGAAGCCATCGCTCCCAACGAAGAAAAGGCGACGCAGGACCAAGCTCTCGCGGAAACCGCACCGGTCGATGTCCCGGGGGAAACCGTGACGCTTGAGCGCGCCGACGAACAAGCCCCGCGGGCCACCATCGCTTCCGAAACGGAAAAAATACCCGACGAGGAAGGCAGTTCAAACTGACTTCCGGCAGATCGACGCCCGGGCCGGATCAGCACCGCTCTTTTTCCCCAAGCCAAATGAAAGCCGCTTTCTTTCGAAAGCGGCTTTCTTAAATCTGCCGGGAAAAAACCACGGTTCCTTTCGGTTGGGGAGAAAAGGGCTTAGCCTGCATGAATCATGCAGGTTAGGAGGGCTCGGCTTCACCGGCGTCTTCCTCCGGTCCGGCCTCGGCGCTTCGCTTGATCTCCCGGTAGAGTTCACCACGGAAGATCGGAATCTCCCTCGGCGCACTGATTCTGATACGGACGGTGTCGCGTTCGATCCGGGTGACCATGATTTCAATATCATCCCCCACCATGATCGTTTCGCCTACTTTACGTGATAGGACTAACATGTTTTAGGTTCTATAGCATTGCACGCCTTGGCTGCGAAGCAATCGACTCTTTTTGATTTTCTCTGGAAGTCTTCTGAAGGAAAAACCGATCAGCTACCGCTCCGCTCACGCCCACCGCCATCCGTGATCCCCCCCCGCCACCGCGCACCCGTCTTCCGCCCTCTTTTCCGGTGAAAAGATCAAGGCTGGGGGGCAACGACCCGGTTGGTCTCACATCAAAGATGAAAGCGGACAGGTTTTTTGAAAGGAAATCTACGGCAAGCCTTGATGGGGACAAGCCGAAAAGTTCCCTTTTTCCCACCTCTGCGAAAGAAACGCTGACCCAATGGCACCCTGCCTGTACCAGCGCTCCCCAACACACCTGAAAACAGGTGGTAGCATCTTGTCGACACAACTAAAAACAACGTATTACCGCCGTCAAGCCAAAACCCGAAAGGCTGCTCCTTTTTCCGAAAAGCGGACTTTTTCAGGCCGGTTTCCGCGCTCCCCTTCTCTCCGCAGGGGCGCTCACCCGATGCCTCCGAAGCGGAGTTTTTCCCGGGAACGTTGCACCGGCGCAGGGCTCCACCCTTCGGAACGGTACTGGTGCAGCTTGTTGCGCAACGTGCGCACACTGATTTTAAGCAGCCCGGCGGCCCGCGTCCGGTTCTGGTTGGTCGCCTCCAGTACTTTCAGCACCTGCCGTTTTTCCACCTCGCACAGGGCCAGCAGCGGTTCGTTTTCCTCCACCTTCGCACACGCGGCCCCCGCCTCCGGAAGCTCAATCGCCTCCGCGTCAATCGGCCGGATCAGGTCGGAGAGGATCACCGCGCGCTCCAGCACATTTTCCAGTTCGCGCAGGTTTCCCGGCCAGGGGAACGAAGCGAGCTTCTCCATCGCCGCGGGGGTGATGCCGCACGGTTTGATCCCGTTGCGTTCGGCGTAGCGCTCCATCCACTCCGAAACCAGGGCGGGAAGATCCTCCAGACGCTCCCGCAACTGGGGGACGCGGATCGGGAAAACGTTGCAGAGGTAAAAAAGATCGTTGCGGATCTGCCCCTCTCCATGCCCCGCCACCAGTTCCCGCGGGGTGGTGACGATGAGCCGCACATCGACCGGCCGGACGATGCCGCCCCGCTCAAAGCGCCCATCTTCGAGCAACAGCCGGAGGCAGACCTGAAGCGGATGCGGCATGGCGGAAAGGTTCTCAAGGACCAGCGTCCCGCCGTGGGCGGCTTCGACCGCGCTGATCTTCCCCTGTCCGTCTCCGAAAAGCTCGGCTTCGAGTTGGCCGACCGTACCGCTCCCGCAGTCGATCCGGACGAACGGCCCTCCCGCGCGGGAACCGGAAAGGTGAATCCGCTCCGCCACCTGTTCCTTGCCGACGCCGCATTCGCCGATGATCAGCACCGGTGTGGTCGTCGGGGCGACCTTCCGGCACATCGACCGCAGCGCCGCCATCTTCGGCGAATCACCGCAGAGCCGGCCTTGCGCGCGGGGTTCCACCGCCTTTGCGGGGCGGGGCGGGCGGCGCTCCTCCAGGCGCCGGATGGCCGCCGCGATCTCGTCGAGCGAGAATGGCTTGGTCAGGTAATCGGACGCGCCCGCGCGGATGCATTCCATCGCGATCCGGAAGCTCTCCACGCCGCTCAGGATCATGACCGGGGGGGAGCCGGTACGCGCCCGGTGCCGGGAAAGAAAAGCGAGCGCCTCCTCCTCCGGTTGCCTCGTCGCAAAGAGAATGAGATCATAACGGGTGGTTTCCAGTTGAGCCTCGGCCTGGCCGACCGTCGCCGCCGGGGTGACCCGGTATCCCTTTGCCGCGAGATGATGCTCCAGCAACCGCAGGACCGATGGCTCGTTTTCCACAATCAGTAAATGCTCAAAAGTCGTCATAGCTTTGGCTGGCAAGCATAATCATCGCCAGGAATCGGCACAATCAGGCGCGGTCACGTTGTCGTGGTGAGTCTTTCCCCCAACATGGGGGGCTTTTCCCCCTTTTGAGCGGAACAGGAACCTTCCCCGCTCTTTTCCCCGTCGCAATGGAACGATCTTCCGCCTTGCGTAACCGGGCGCAAAGCGGACAATCTTCACCCCGCCCGCCCTTGGCCCCATTCATCTCTATTCCGCCGTGCTGACTTCCCTCAAACTCCGCGACTTCCGCGCTTTCCCGACGCTGGAATGCGAGTTCGCGCCGGGGTTGAACGTCATCGTCGGTCCCAATGCGCAGGGGAAGACCTCGCTGCTGGAGGCCGCCTGCGTCCTTTTGCGGCTTCAGTCGCCGCGTTCCGCCTCGCTCTCCACGCTGGTGCGGATCGGCGCGAACGGGTTCGTGCTCGACGGCTTTTACGCCGGGGCGCACCTCCAGTTTTACGCCTCGGCACGCCGGCGCAAACTGGCGCTCGACTCCGTGGTCCAGACCCGCACGGCGCATTACCTCGAGCGCGGGCGGGTGGTCTGGTTTTCCAACGCCGACATGGCGCTGGTCCGGGGGCCTGCGGAGGAGCGGCGGCGTTATCTCGATTTTCTCGCAAGCCAGCTCCACCCTCTCTACCGCCGCCACCTTCGCGCCTACGAACGCGCCCTGCGTTCCCGCAACCAGCTCCTGCGCGCGCCGGTTCTCCGCTGGCGGGAGATCGACGCCTTTGACGAACCGCTCGCCGCCGCAGGCAACGCGATCCACGCCATCCGCGCCGAACTGGCCGCCGAACTTTTCCCCGACGCGGCGGCCGCCCACCGGGCAATCAGCGACGCCGCCGGAGAGACCTTGACGCTGGAGTATCAGCCCGGCCATCAGGGCGACCTCGCCGCCGCCCTGGCCGAAAACCGCGAAACCAGCGTACGGCTGCGGCAGACAACCGTTGGGCCCCATCGCGACGACCTTCTCCTCCGGCTCGACGGACTCGGGAGCGACCTCGCCAGCGAAGGCCAGCAGCGGACCATTGCGCTGGCCCTGCGGCTCGCCCAGGCGGCGCGAATCACCCGGGCCGAAGGCCGCCCGCCGCTCTTTCTGCTCGACGACATTTTTGGAGAGCTTGACCTGCGCCGCCGTAACGCGCTGCTGGCCGCCTTCCCCGCCGGAGCCCAGCAGATCGTCACCACCACGCACCTCCATTGGGCAACGCCGGTGGCCATTGAAAGAACCTTCGACCTTTCCGGCGGGACGCTCCGGAGACGATAGCTATTGAGCCAGTCAGATAACCGGTGTCGCATCAGGTTGGTTCCTTGAAAAAGTTTGAGGGAGTGTGGATTGAAGCCATTTCCGATGGTGGGCCTCGCTCACCAAGATGGTCGCTCTCCCTGCGGTTTCACAAGGCGTCCAGGCTCAGGGCTGTTTGGCTCCTTCGGCGGTGGCGTGGGTAAGGGCGGGAGCGTGATCTGCCAGGGCGGTGCTCAGGTAGCGTTCGCCGGTGCTGGCGCCGATGGTTGCGATCAGCTTGCCCCGGTTCTCCGGTCGTCCGGCGAGTTGAAGGGCCGCCCGGATATTTGCGCCGGTCGATATGCCGACCAGCAATCCTTCCAGCCGGGCCACGGCCCGGGCGGTTTCCAGTGCGTCATCGTTGGAAACCGTGATGACTTCATCCAGAATGGAAAGGTTGAGGTTCTTCGGGATGAACCCGGCCCCTGCGCCCTGGATCTTGTGCGGCCCAGGCTTGATGACCTCTCCGGCAAGGGTCTGCGAAATGACAGGCGAATCCTCCGGCTCGACGGCAATGATGCGGACCCCCGGTTTGCGCGCCTTGAGGACTTCCCCCACCCCCGTGATGGTTCCGCCGGTGCCGACAGCGGCAGCAAAGAGGTCGATTTCGCCATCGGTATCCGCCCAAAGCTCTTCCGCCGTGGTCGTGCGGTGGACCTCCGGGTTGGCCGGATTTTCAAACTGCTGCGGAATCCATGAGTTGGGTGTGCTGGCGGCGATCTCCTCCGCCTTGGTGATGGCCGCCCGCATCCCGCCGGAAGCAGGGGTAAGCACCAGTTCGGCCCCGAGCAGCGCGAGCAGGGTGCGCCGCTCCAGACTCATGGTCTCGGGCATGACCAACGCAAGGCGATACCCCCGCGCAGCGGCCACGAAAGCCAGTGCGATGCCGGTGTTGCCGGAGGTCGCCTCCACAATCAACGTTTCCTTGTTGATCCGCTCTTCCTTCTCAGCCGCGTCGATCATCGCGCGCCCGATCCGGTCCTTGACGCTCCCCAGGGGATTAAAAAACTCCCCCTTGAGTAAAACGCGGGCACCAAGCCCCCTGGTGATCCTGTGAAGCTCGATCAGCGGTGTGGAACCGATGGTGGCGGTGACATTATTACGAATATTGGCCATAAGATGATGGGTGGTGATGTCCGTCTCCCGCCGACCGAGGCAGCCCTCGAGCCAATCGGTTGAGCGAACCGGTTGTCGATTTATTAAGGATACTAAACAAGTAGAGTTTTAAGCAAATCACTTCAGCAAAGCAATCCAAAAAGAAAAATTTTCACTCCCCCTCCTGGTGAAGAACCTCCCCACGAAACGATCATTCCCAGCCTGTTCTCCGTGATTTCCCCGGCTTGAAGTGATCTCAAGGACGACTCTTTCCCATTCATTCAAGGTAGAACCAAATACGTAGACTTTTAAACCTTCCACGAGTCCGGGAACGGTAATGGAGGGTGGCTTTGTCCCTTTGCCGGAGGAGCAAGGCGAGCGGAGAGCTTCCCCGCCCTGAAAAACTCAACCAAGCTGCTCGCGGACAAACCGCGCCGCCGCGACGAGGTCGGGAAGCGTCCGGGGCTTGAAGACGGCCGATGGCCGATTGAGGTCTTTCATCTGAAAGAGCATCTTTTCACGGAGCACCCATGCCTCGGGATCGTAGGGGCCGACCTTGGCAGGGTCGCTCCAGGTATGAATCGCCAGAAGCGGCTTGCGCAGGGCGGCGGCGATGTGCATCGGTCCGCTGTCGACGCTGACGACGCAACGTGCCCGCCGGATCAGCCAGATCAGTTCCGAAAGCGAAGTATGGTTGAGGAGATTTTCGACGTGATCGAGACGATCATATTCCCCGGTTCCGCTCTCCGCACGCCCGGCGATGACCACCGGAAAGTCGACCGTTTCACAAAACTGCACCACCTCCGCCTCGGTCAGCGACTTCCCCGCGCCGCGGGAAAACGGGTGAAGCAGGATGAACGGCGCACTCTCCTCAAACCGCGCCGGGGGCGCCCCCTCGGGCAACGGCCACTCCAGGGGCGACGACCGCTCCGCACCGACCGCTTCGGCGAGGCGCAGGTAGCGATCGACGGAGTGGATCGCCCGGCCACCCTCTTCCAAAGGGACCGCTTCATCGTAAAAAAAACGCCCCCCCTCGCGTGCGGCGGCGAAGCCGACCAGATGCCCGCCACGGCAGACCCTGCCGATGATGGCGCTCCGCAGCAGCCCTTGGAAATCGACGACGAGATCGGAACGATACGCCGCCCTCATCTCCCGCAGCCACTTCCATTGACGACCGATGCGGGTCACTCCGCCGAGTTCGCGGCGCGGAAAAACGATGCTTTGCGAAACGTACCGGTTGCCCTCCAGCAGCGGCTGCCACTCCGGGTTGACCAGCCAGCGGAGGCGCGCCTGAGGATAACGCCGACCGATCGCCGCCACTGCCGGAAGGGTGTGGACGACATCGCCCATTGAGCTGGGCTTGATGATCAGGATCGTCTCCATCACGCCCTAGAGCAAATAGCCGCTCGCAGCAGGGGTGAAGGTCAGTTCCCGAGCGCCAGGCGGTCGGCAAGGCGCTGGGGCAGACCGGCGTCGACCACCTTGTCCTGCGCGGTGTGGATGTCGTACTCGATCCGGCGCAGTTCCACGTAGTTTTTGTCAGCGTGGTAGATGCAGTAGGAGGCGTGCCAGTCGCCGTCGCGGGGCTGGCCGACGCTGCCGACGTTGATGAAATATTTCTTGCCCGGCTCGATCGCGAGAATATCAAGCGGGACGGCGCGGACCGTGCCGTCGCGCACATAGGCTCGGGGGGCGTGGGTGTGGCCGTAGAAACAGACGTTGGTGTACTGGTAGTTGAAGCTGGCCGCCGCGTCGAGCTGGTTGAAGACGTAACCCCACTGCTGCGGGGTGTCGAGCGTGGCGTGGACGACCGAAAAGTCGCGCACCTGCCGGACGAGCCGCAGGCTTTGCAGCCAGCCCTTGTCCGAATCGGTCAGATGCTCGCGGGTCCAGCGGATCGCCTCCTCGGCCAGCGGGTTGAAGTTCTCCAGGTCGTCGTTCATGTACGCCTGCTCGTCGTGGTTTCCCTTGACGACGGGGCAGCCGAGTTCCCGGATCATCTCGATGCACTCGTGGGGGTTGGCATTGTAACCGACGATGTCGCCGATACAGACGTGGTGCGTGCAGCCGGCGTCGTGGGCATCCTCCAGAACGGCGGTCAACGCTTCAAGGTTGGCGTGAATATCTCCAAAAATCGCAAATCGCATGGCAAAAACAAAGTCGGTCGTCAAGAATCGCAATCGGGTCCGATTATTCGCGATCTTTGGGGTCGATGTAAATCCTTTGCTCCTGCGGAATGTTTAATTTTTCCTGAAGCGCGTAGATTTTCGAAAGAAGCGTCGGCAGACGCTCCTCGGGCCCCATGTGGTAGAGCTTCACCAGCATGTCGTATGCCTCGCGCTCCCTTCCCGGTACTTCGGCAAGGTAATAGGCTGCGAATCGCTTTTCGTAGGCAGGGGCATCAGGAAACTCGGAAGCCTTCTTGTACGCTTCGTAGGCTCCCAGGTAGTCTCCCAGCTTGTCTTTGAGCAGGATGCCCAGGCGGTCGTAGAGGACGTAGCGGTCCGGGTTATTGCGGATTCCGGCTTCGAGGTATTGCCGGCCGAGTTCGAAGTATTCGCGCTGGGCCTTGATGCGGAGCGCCTCGCGCGGCTGTTTCGGGTTGTCTGCCGCCCACCGGCTGGCGTTCCAGGCCATGTGCCATGCCGACATGTCCCAGAAAAGCACCACGCGCGGCTGGAGGGTGGTGACCCCGTCGAAGAGGACCTTCATCCGCCCCCACTCGGTGTTTTGCCAGGCGGTATTGGCCTGAATCCAGAGGAGGTCGGCGACGATGGAGCGAAACCCGCTCAACGCCGCGATGAAACCGCCCTGCCCGATCTGTTCCCGCAGGCCGAGGTCGAGCTTGGCCCCGCGGAAGAACGAGGCGCGGTGCTCCTCGTTGAGCTTCTGCTCAAACGGAAGCTTCGCCGCCCCGAAGAGGAGTACGATCAATAACGCTATGGAATATCTTTTCACGTCAGTTCCGGAGGGATCAAAATTGAGAAATCAAACGGGAAAATACCAAAATCAAAGCTCTTTTTTGAGGAAGATAAAATAGGCCAGAAAAAGGTAAACGGCGATGTAGATCCCGCCCAGCGCCGCCGTCTTCAGGAAGAGCAGCGTTGCAATCGCGTTCCCGGCCACAATATCGTCCACAAGGTTGAAGAGTTGCAAGTCCGGGAAAAGAAGCGACACCAGCGCGAGGAAAACCTTGGTCAGGACGGTCCCTCCCTGGTCGGCGAGCCAGTAGTCGCGGGCGACCGACTGGATATGACCGATGAAGTAGATCGCCACGGAGGTCACGATCGTGAAAATCCACGAGGTGGCAAAGGTGGAGATCAGGAGCGTCAACGCTGCGAAAAGCGCCGCCTTGAGGTAGATCGCGATGACGCCCGGGATCAGCGACCAGGTGAACGTGCTCGCCTTGATCTCGCGGATCATGGCATCGACCTGTTCCTGCCCCCCTTCCATGCCGCCGCCGCGCAATGTTTCGGCGATCACGATTTCCTGCCGCGCATAGAGGACGATGGCGAAGAGCGCGCCCATGATCAACGTCGAGAGCGCCAGCAGCACCAGCACGCCGATCAGCTTGCCAAGGAGGTACTCAAACCGGGGAACCGGCTTGGCGAGGATCGTGTACAACGTACGGTCCTCGATATCCTTCGGCAGCAGCATCGCCGTCGCCAGCACGGCAAGGAGCCAGGTGAAGATCGACATCGCGCCGAGCGAGACATCCTTCAAGACCTGGAACTGCTCCTGAAAGCTGAACTGGATCATGAAGGCCGAACTGCCGATCAACACCAGCGCGAAAATCAGCAGGAAGTAGAAAACCTTCAGGCGGATCAGTTCCAGCAGGGTGTTGCGGGCGATCGCGGAGACGCGTCCCACCGAAAACGCCTTGTGGGGCGGGTGGAGCGCCAGGTTTCGCGGTGCGGGAGCCTCCGTCTGGGTCGAGGCGGTGTCGGGTCGGTTTTCGGTACTCACTTGGTCACCTCCAGGAAAAAGCGTTCAAGGGTCGTTTGCGGCTTGCTGACTTCCACCACGCGGGCTCCGCAGGCGGCCAGTTGGGCCTCCACCTTTTTCAGGGTCTCCGGCGTGGCATTTTCCAGAATCAACTGCGTCTGGCTCTCCACCGAGATCAGGTCCTCCAGCTTGCCTTCGCGGACGAGGCGACCGCGATGAAGGATGCCGACCCGGTCGCAGATCTCCTGCACCTGCCCGAGCAGGTGGGAACAGAGGAGGATCGTGATCCCGCGCGACTTGAAGTCGAGAATGAGGTCGCGAATTTCCCGCGAACCGGCGGGATCGACCCCGGCGGTCGGTTCGTCGAGCACAAGGAGACGCGGCTCCTGGACCAACGCCTGTGCCAGCCCGATCCGCTGCAACATCCCCTTGGAATAGCCGCCGAGCCGCCGGTCGGCGGCGTTTTCGAGGCCGACGAGCTTGAGCAACTCGCGCGCGCGGTCCTTGAGCACCCTTTTTTTGATCCCGCAAAGCCGTCCGTAGAAGAGAAGCGTCTCCTCGCCGGTCAGGTATTTGTAGAAGTACGGGTTTTCGGGCAGGAAGCCGACTTCCTCGCGGCTTTCGACCAGCGTCGAGTCGCGACCGAAAATCTCCGTGCTCCCCCGTGTCGCCGGAACGAGCCCGAGAACGATCTTCATCGTCGTGCTTTTACCCGAACCGTTGGGGCCGAGCAGCCCGTAGACCTGCCCGGGCTCCACCGTCAACGAGAGATCATGAACCGCAGTGACGCGCTCCTTGCGAAACGGGATCGGGTAGACCTTCGTCAGGTTGCGAATGGTAATGGCGGGAGTAGACATTGTTTTGGGGAAAAGAAGGGAGGAGAAGAGAAACGTAGTGGAAACTATGGACGAATTTCAAACCCTTTCAAGCCGGTGATTGCGCCCGGGTTGTCCGGATCGCCATCGT
Organism: Chthoniobacteraceae bacterium; assembly: GCA_035555975.1. Classification (GTDB taxonomy): domain Bacteria; phylum Verrucomicrobiota; class Verrucomicrobiia; order Chthoniobacterales; family Chthoniobacteraceae; genus DATMFV01. The sequence goes on along the minus strand of DATMFV010000131.1, from coordinate 18,768 downwards.
GCCGGCGGGTGATCAGCGGGCCGAGGCGGCTTTGTTCGATCGCGTCGAGAAAACGGGCGATTTCGTCCGGCTCCCCGGCGGCCCGGAGTTCCACCCGCCCATCGGCAAGGTTGCGGACGGTTCCGACCACGGCGCATCCCCGGGCAAGGTGCTGCACGGTCGCCCGGAAGCCGACTCCCTGAACCGTACCGGAGTAGATCCGCTGTATCGTTTTCATGGTTGCGCCGCCCTTAAGTCGTCCCGCCCGCCCTGGGGCCCGGACGATCAACTGATCTGTTCGATGTACTGATCCGCCGTCTTGAGGGCGTTCAACTCCTCCTTGGCGTCGACGGAGATGACAAAGAGCCACCCTTCGCCAAACGCGTCGGTATTGACCAGCGCGGGATCGCTCTCCAGCGCGGCATTGACTTCGATGATCGTCCCGCTCACCGGCGCGTAAATATCGCTCGCGGCCTTGACCGACTCGACCACGGCCACCGGGTTCCCGGCATCCACCTTGTCGCCAACGGTCGGCAGTTCAACGTAGACCACATCGGTCAGTTCGGACTGGGCGTGATCGGTGATCCCGACCCGGGCCTGGTCTCCCTCGAGTTGAACCCATTCGTGAGATTCGGCGTATTTCAGGTTTTCTGGAACGTTCATGTAATTTCTAAGTCAGTAAGGAAGAAGGATTTTTGCAGGTTGGGAGTTCGTGAGGGGAAAAAGGAAAATTTCTCGTCAAGGTTAGGCCTTTTTCCGGTAGAGCGGCTTCTTTTCAATGACCGCTTCAAACCGGCGACCGCGGATGTCGATCTCGATCTTCTCCCCGGCCCTGGCGCATTCGGGCGGGAGGTAGGCGAGCCCGATCCCCGTTTCAAGACTCGGCGAGAGCCCCGCGCTGGTCGTTTCCGAAACGACCGCGCCATTGCAGTAAACCGGGTAGTGCGAGCGGGGCGGCGGCGTCTTGCCGAGCATCCGGAACGGCACCAGCCGGGCGGGAAGGCCGTCGCGCTTCTGGGCGTCGAGACGGCTTTTGCCGATGAAGTCGTCCTTGGCGAGGTCGACGAAAAACGCCATGCCGGCCTCCAGCGGCGTCCGTTCGGGGGAGAGGTCCGACCCGTTGAGCGGGTAACACATCTCCAGCCGCAGCGAATCGCGCGCGCCGAGCCCCGCCGGTTTCACGCCGAGGGCGGCTCCCTTCTCCAGCAGTTCGCGCCAGACGACCGCGACCGGCCCGGAGGGGAAAAAGAGTTCGAAGCCATCCTCGCCCGTGTAGCCGGTCCGGGCGACAAAGAGCGGGTTCCCCTGAAAAGAGACCGACTCGATCCGGTTGCGGGCGGGCAGGGTCTCCCCGGGGAAAACCAGGTCAAAGAGCGCCGCCGCGTTCGGCCCCTGGATGGCGAGGCCCGCGTATTCGTCGCTCCGGTTGCGGAGTTCGACCCCTTCCTCAAGGTGGCGCTCCAGCCAGGCGACATCCTCCCCGATCTTCGAAGCGTTGACAATCAGGAGGTATTCCCCCGGGGCGTAGTGGTAGATGAGCAGGTCGTCAATCACCCCCCCCTGCTCGTTGAGCATGAAGGTGTACTGGCTGCTGCCCGGTTCGATCCGCTCGACATTGTTGGTAAAAAGCCGGTTGAGCCATGGCAGGGCGCGCGGGCCGCTGACGAAGACTTCGCCCATGTGCGAGATGTCAAACACGCCGACGGCATGGCGCACCGTCCGGTGTTCGTCCATGATGCTGGTATACTGGACGGGCATCATCCATCCTCCGAAATCGACCATCCGGGCGCCTGCCTTGAGATGTTCGTCGTAAAGTGCCGTTTTTTTAGGGGTTGAAGTGTCGGAATGTGCGGGTGAGGTTGCCACGGCTGGCACCTTAGGACAGATCAACGGAATGTGTCAAAAACTTCGTCACGGTTTGCACCGCCGCGCCGGACGCCGATTCCGGCGCAAACGGCAATCAGGGGTTCCCACCCGGCACGGTTTTGTGGCACGCTCCCTTTTCTTGCAAATGATGAGCTTTATCGATCGATTGGAATACCGGTTTGGCCGGTTCGCCATCACCGGGTTGATCCGGATGATTGTCATCCTCAACGCGGCGGTGTTCCTGCTGGCGCAGTTCAACCCGGCGATCATCGGGTTTCTCGACCTGACGCGCGCCGGGCTCGCCAACCACGAGTATTGGCGGCTTTTCACCTATATCTTCATCCCCCGGACCAGCAGCTACCTTTTCGTCCTCCTGGCGCTGATGTTTCTCTGGTCGATCGGCGAACAGCTCGAGGCGGCCTGGGGAGCATTCCGGCTCAACCTCTTCTATCTGATCGGGATGATCGGGACGACGGTCGCCGCCGTCGTTTTCGGGGCGGAGTATTCCAACTACATGCTCAATCTCTCGCTCCTGTTCGCCTACGCCTGGTTTTACCCGAACCAGATCCTCCTCTTCCCGCCGATCCCGATCCGCTGGCTGGCGTGGTTTCTGGCCGCCTACCTGGCGTGGCAGTTTCTGGGCGGCACCTGGGGGGCGCGCGCCGCCATGATCGCCTCGCTCGCCAACTGGTTCCTCTTCTTCGGTCCGCAAATCTTCGCCGACGCCGCCCAGCGGCAGAAGGTCGCCGCCCGGCGTCGGAAATTCGAGGAAAACTCCCTTCCCGAGGATGCCGCCCTCCATCGTTGCGCCAAATGCGGCCGCACGGAAATCACCTCCCCGGAGCTTGACTTCCGCGTCTCTTCCCGCGACGGAGAGGAGTATTGCGTGGAACACCTCCCGGGCAGCCCCTGAAGTTTTGTGAAGATGAGTTAAAAAAATTTCTCTTTTTTCCATCATGAGCCTCTTTCTTCTTTTTCTAAGCACCTTCATCGTAGCCGATGCCCTCGTCTGGGTCCGGGGAGCGATCCGGCTGCGAAAAAAGGGGGCTTCGCGGGTGGCGCGGGCGCTCTTCCATCTCTTCATGATCCTCCAGGCCGGGAGCCTGGCGATGATTCTCGGCACCCGCAGTCTCGGGCTGAATGTCGACGACTTTCTTCCGACCTACGTCCTCGTGCTCGTCTACATCTGGCACTTCCTCCTCGCCCTGCCGACGTTGATTCTCCACCTGATCGGCCTCTTCTGGGCGGCGGCCCGGGCGATCTGGCGTTCGCTCGCCCCCCAACGCAGAGGATTCGGGACGATGCCGATCATCCAGCCGGTCCCGGTGCGGGGGCGGTCGGTCAGCCGGCGCGAATTTCTCGCCACGACGGCGATCCTCACCCCTCCCATCCTCACGCTCGGCCTCGGGGTCCTCGGGCAGCGCCAGCTCTCGCAGGTGGGCGTCCGCCGCCTGACCGTGACGCTCCCGACCCTGCCGCCCGCCCTCGACGGGCTCACCATCGCCCACCTGAGCGATACCCACGTCGGCCGGTTTACCCACGGGGCGGTGCTCGACGAGATCGTCACCCGGACCAACGCGCTCAAGGCCGACCTGACCCTCTTTACCGGCGACCTGATCGACCACTCCCTCGACGCGCTCCCGAGCGCCGTGCGGATGCTCGAGCAGATCGAAGGGCCGGTCGTCGTCTGCGAAGGCAACCATGACCTCTTTGAGAGCGCCTCTCAATTTCGCGAAACGCTGAAAGCCTCCTCCGGCTTCACCACGCTCATCAACGAGGCGACGACCCTCACCCTCCGGGGCGAGACGGTGCAACTTCTCGGCCTGCGCTGGGGCGGGCCGCCGAGCGAAAAGCGGCAGCGTTACAGCGAGGAGCAGATGGCCTCCTCCCTGCGCGACCTCCTCGCCCTGCGGCTCCCGTCGGCCTTCCCGATCCTCCTCGCCCACCATCCCCACGCCTGGGACCACGCCCCGGGCATCCCGCTCACCTTCGCGGGGCATACGCACGGCGGCCAGTTCATGCTGACCGGCGAACTCGGCATGGGCCCGGCCATGTTCCGCTACTGGTCGGGCCTCTACACCCGCAACGACGCCAGCGGTTCACCATCGGCGCTCGTCGTCTCCAACGGCACCGGCAACTGGTTCCCGCTGCGGGTCGGAGCGCCGGCGGAGATCATTCATTTGACGTTGAGGCGGGAGGCTGCTACGGACGGCACGGCTTGATCCGGGCAGCAACCCGTCGTTGGTCATTCCCATGAGAGCCCCAAAGGGGCGGTCATTCCTCAGCCCAGGGCGTTGCCCTGGGATTTCCAAAGGAAGATCAATCGCCCTGAAGGGGCGTGATAAACTTCTTCCCCGGCGCCATCAGAAACATATATCGCCCCTTCAGGGCTGGATCACTTGATTCGGTTAAAACCCAGGGCGTTGCCCTGGGCTGAGGGATAGTACGCCGTTGGCGCACTCATTTGGGTTATACCCCTCGTGACGACCGCAAATCGAAACCATCCAGTTCCCATACGATTCAAAGCGTCTGCTCACTCTGCGACAGAAGTTCGATGAACCCCTGCGTGGTCTCCACCTCCCGCAGCGCCTCTTCGCTGCTCGGGACGCGGAAGGCCCGGGCGAGCGCTCCGATGATTCGCAGGTAATCAGCCCCGAGCGCCACCGGGACGCCGATGACAAAGATGTAATGGACCTGCATCTGCGCCTTGTCGAACCAGATCCCCTGCCTGACGCGGCCTGCCGCCATCACCATGGAGGAGACGTGGTGGGTGCGGGCGTGCGGGATGCAGATGCCATACCCCTTTTCGTTCGCCATGCACGAGTTTTCATATGTCAACGCCTGAAACAAGGCGTTCCAGTCGCGCACCTTGCTCTCGGTGCGAAGCCGCTGGGCGACCTCCAGCACGGCGGAACCGGCAGTGGCGGCCGCAATGTCGAGAACGACTGATTTGGGGTGAAGAATATCTTCGATGGAGATCATAACGCCGTGCCGCTCCACTTGAGCTTCTGCCGCAACACCTCGCTGAACGACAAGCCGGGCATCATCGCCAGCGGCAGTTTACGCGAACTTTTGGTGAGCCGGATGGTGTCGCCCGCCTTGATCGAAACGGGTGCCTGCCCGTCGACCGTCAGCACAATCCCGCGCTGCCCCGCCTCCGGGCGGACGGTGATCTCGGACTCATCGCTCACGATCACCGTCCGGTTGGTCAAGACATGGGGGCAGATCGGGTTGATCAGGAACACGCCCGACTGCGGCAGCACGACCGGCCCGGCTGCGGAAAGGGAGTAGGCGGTGGAGCCGGTCGGGGTGGCGACGATCAGGCCGTCGGCGTTGTACTGGGTCAGGATTGCGCCGTCAATGGCGGTATCGAGCTTGATCAGGCGCGAAAACCGGCCGCGACCGACCACGGCGTCATTCAGCGCGAACGACTGATAGACGCTCTCCCCGCCCCGCACGACCTCGACCGCCAGCAGCGAACGCTGGCTCAAGACAAACCGGCTGTTGCAGATGGCATCGACCGCCTCCTGCCACGAGAGCGAGTTGACGCACGTCAGAAAACCGAGCGAGCCGAGATTGATCCCGAACACGGGGCAGATCGCCTCGCCCAGATGATGGACCGCCCGCAGCAGACTCCCGTCGCCGCCGAGCACGACCAGCATCGAAACGCGCCGCCCGAGTTCCTCGACGCTGCACCCCTCGCGACCAATCAGTTCGGCAGTCACCCGTTCCATCAACAGTTCGACGCCGCGGGTCGCAAACCCGTCGGCGAGCAACTGCACCAGTTCCGCAGCCCGCGGTTTCCTGGCATGAGCGACGAGTCCGATCGTTTTCACAAACATGGATGGCTGAAGCGGGAAACGGTCGTTGATTAAAAGAAGGGGGAAGGTGACGGGGAGACGGCATTACGCAAGCCGCTCTTCTCCACGAAGGAGGGCGAGAAACTCCCGGTTGCCGTCGCCGCCGAGTATGGGCGAATCAATCACGCCTTGCCAGCTTTTTGCCAGCGAACCCGAGACAAAGGTGCGGATCTTCTCCACCGCCTGCTGCTGGGCACCGGGATCGCGCACCACGCCGCGGCCCTTGTCGACCTCTTCCTTGCCGAGTTCGAACTGTGGCTTGATCAACGCCACCACCGCCCCGCCCGGTTTGAGGAGTTCAAAGACCGGCGGCAGGATCAGCGTGAGCGAAATGAAGGAGACGTCGATCACGCAAAGGTCGACCGGCTCCGGCACCGTCTCGCGCCCAAGGAAACGGGCGTTGACCTTTTCGTGAACCACCACGCGCGGGTCGCTACGGATCTTCCACGCCAGTTGGCTGTGGCCGACATCGACCGCATAGACCTTTGCCGCCCCGTGCTGGAGGAGGCAGTCGGTGAAACCGCCGGTGGAAGCGCCGACGTCGAGCGCTACGCAGCCGGTCGGGTCGAGCGCAAACGCCTTGAGCGCCGCTTCGAGCTTGAACCCGCCCCGGCCGACGTAGCGGCTCAGGTGGCGGACGCTCACCTCCGCGTCTCCCGCGACTTTCAGCCCCGGCTTGTCCGCCGGTTTCTCTCCCACGCGGACATTCCCCGCCATGATGGCGCGCTGGGCTTTCTCGCGGGTTTCGAAAAAACCGCGTTCAACCAACAGGGTGTCGAGCCGTTGCTTGGCGGGCCGGGGCTTCAAGCGTCTTGGTTGGATCGTTTTACTCGACGATGAGTTCCCCGCGCATCGTCGTGAAATGGCCGGGGAAGGAGCAGAGGTAGGTGTATTTTCCCGCCTTTTCCACGGTAAACTCGATGGTGTCGCTTTCGCCCCCGCCGAGCATGCGGGTATGGGCGATCACGTTCTCCTTTTCACTCTCGGGAACAAACCCGGTGGCGGCTGCGAGGGCGGCCTTCTGGGCAAACTTCGCCGCGTCCACCCCTTCCTTGAGCAGCACAAAGTCGTGCCCCATCGCGCTGACCGACCCCTTGCCGACGTGGGCGAGGGTCAGGCGCACCTTCTGCCCGGCCTTGGCCCGAAGGACCAGTTTGTCGTAGCGCATATGGTCATCGGCATTGAGCTTGATCAGGAGCGTCCCGTCCGCATCGACGATCGGCGCTTCTTCCTTGCCGCTCTCCGCACCCTGCGGGCCGCCGGGACCACACGCACTGAAGAGAAAAGCCGAAAAGGCAGCGAGCAGGAAATAACGAATGGTTTTCATCAGGATAACGATCGTGGCACTTTCGCCCCCGGGGTGCAATGGTTTTCCCCCGGGAGCGGCGGAGCGAAAGGGGTTCAACCCTTGAGACCTGGCGTTTTTTCCCGTCGGGCCTTCGACCGCTTTCGGCGACTGATCACGAGGCCGGAACCCAGGAGAAGCAGCAGGGCCGTGCCGGGAATGATGGTCAAGGTCTTCCTGAACCCGAAGAAGTTCAGTTGATGCAGCCGCATGACCCAGAAATGGAAACGCCTCACGTCGTCCTGCTCCTCCAGAATCCGGCCGGAATCTGCGGCGATGAAAATCTCCGGAGTCTTTGGAGCGCGAAAACGCACCCGGTACACGGAGGGATGGCTTTTGCCGGAACGATGAACAAACGGCTCCAGCAAGGCTGCCGATTCCACGGAAGGTTCCCCCTCCACGTATTGCCGGGCGATCCGCTCCGCAAACTCCGGTGTGAGCGGAGAAAGAACGGCCCCCGTACGGGCCTCCAGGAGGATCATGAATCCCTTGCCCTCCCGGGTGCCGGTTACTTCATAGAGAGCGATGCCCGCATCGGTACGGAGCGTGACCGTTGTGATCACCGCCCCCTGCCCCACCCGCTCCCGAACGATCCGGAGGGCATCCTGGAACGTCGGGAGCCCGTCATAGCTGGCTGGCGCGACCGGGTGCTTCCTTTCCATATACCCTCCCTGCCAGTAAAGGTAGGGAGCATAGGCCCAAAGCAGCCCCGTCGTGACGGCGAGAAGGATGACCAACGTGGAACCGAGTCCCAGCCAGCGATGAAAACGGCGCATCAATAGTTTTGCGAATAGGTCACGCGATGACGGATGGCCTCGTAGGCCACCCCGTTGAACTGACCCGGCTTCCGTTCCTTATAAATGACCTCTATGACATAGCGTCCCGGCCATGGCGTCGATATGCTGACGCGTCCCTCCTGATCGCATTGCAGTTCCTGCATCCAGAGATTGGGCGCGGTAACGATCACCTTCGCCTTGGGCAACGGCTTCTTGTTGAAGTAGACGCGCAGGTTCTGCGGATGGGCGGCATCGGGGATCAGATCGAGCGCAAGGGTAGGCCGTGCATCGGGAAGCGGTTGGTTTCCCACAGCGGCGCGCGCGTAGAACATCGGCTTTACAATGCCAATGTCACTCTTGCGCCAATCCTTGACTTCATTGGTCACGTCGGAGACCAGGAGCCAACCCGACTTCCCGGTCCGGGCGACAAAGTGATCCGCCTTCTTCACCAACCGGAGAGGGCTGGCGGCCTGATCGGGCGCCACCAGTTGCCCCTCCATTCTGTCACGTTCATCGAGCCGTCCCCCGGCCTTCTCCTTCACCCCTTCGTTATATTCGCCAAAATAAATTCTGGCTTCGCCTTCATGGTCTGATTCGATCCATAGATAATGGGCCTGAACACAGACGGATAATGACAAGAGGGCGATGGCGGACAGGAGGCGGCTTTTCATAGAATAAAAATAGGGCTTGGATTAAAAGGTAAGGGTGATCGCTGCATACCCAGCACGGATCGGGCCGGGGAAGACTCCCTTCTGCGAAGTATTGCGACGCTGGGTGACATAGGATTCATCAAAGAGGTTGTTGATCCCCATGTTCAGCGCCAGATTCTCGTTGATCTGCCAGCGGGCCTTGATGTCGCAGACGACATAGCTTGGGAGCCTGCCGACCAGGCCGACCGGATCTTCATCCACCGTGTTGGCGCTGTCGGTAAAGCGGGAGCTGACATAGCGGCCCTGAAAGAGGAGATCAAAGCTCTGGCGAAAGGCGTACCTGATCCCGAAGGTGACGGTCTGCTCCGGCACATAAGGCAGGGTATTCCCGTCGAACGGGCCGTCGGCAAAGGTGGAGTTGATCAGGGTGGCCCCGGCTTGCAGGAAGACTTCATGGTCTCCCACGCTGTTCCAGTCTCCCTCAACAAGACCCCGTGTCAGACCGACGAGCCCGACCTCGGCCTGGCCTTCAAAGCCATACGATACCGTATTGTAGTTGCCCGCCACCCCGGCGGAGACCACCACCTGATCGGTAAAGTCGGTATAGAAACCGCCGAGATCGGCGGAAAGCCAGGGATAGGGATTGGCCCGTATCCCCCCTTCGTAAGTCCATGCGGAGGAAGGTTTGAGATCCACGCTGGAAGCGCCGATCACCGGATTAAAGGAATCGCCAAACGACGGGGGTCGGAAGGAGCGGCTGATATTGACGTAAGCCTGGCTGTTGCGCGCAAACTCGTATTTTGCCCCGATGCCGGGCACCCAGATATTGTAGCCGGAGTATTTTTCAGGCTGGGTAACCAAAAGGTTTTCCCACGTCTGTTCAATATGTTCAAAGCGGATGCCGGGAACGATGCTCAACCGGTTCGTGATCTTGAATTCATTCTGCAGATAAGCCGAGTAGGCGGTTGTGCCGAGTTCTTCATCGGTCGTCAGAACCGCGTCATCGTCGCGGGAAGTCGCATGTCGCCCGTTGGCGGCGCGGCGATGCACCGAATCGGAGTAAATCCGCGCGCCGAGAGTAAGCTGGTGGCCGGTGCTCTGGCCGAGATCGTATTCAAGGACGTATTTTGGCTCAAAGCCGAAAGTCCGGAAATCCCGCAGGTATTGTTCGTTCGTATCGGTCAGGGTCAGGTCGGTGGTGGTATTGCTCAGGTACTTCTGCATATACCAGTCCCGTCGATAAGAGACCGTGTAGAAGAGCAGTTCCAGCCGTTGCCGGTCGGTCAGTTGATGGCTGGAGCGGATGTCAAAGACATAGCGCCGCCCGTAAAACATATCATGGTGCTTGTTGCTTTCCCGACGGAGCCCGGCTTCGAACTGTTCGGGCAGCAGACCGCCGGGAGTTTCGCTTTCTTCGTCATAATAAGAGAAGTGAACCTGGACCGCGTGGTCCTGATTAAACCGGTAGCCAAGCTTGATATCAAAATCATCAATATCAAGGCCGAGATTGTCCCGGAAGCCATTCCCGCCCTTTTTCATATACTCCACGCCGTAGGAGAAGTCCTTGACGGTGCCGCCGACGTACAGGTTGCCCGTATAGTCGCCATTGGTGTCGATCCGGCCATCGAGAACGGTGGAGAAGGGGCGCTCCGAAAAACCGCGGGTCAGGAAATTGACCACACCCCCCACGGCGTTGGGACCATACAGGATGGACGCGCCGCCCTTGAAAACCTCAATGCCGGAGACCCGTTCTGCGGGAGGCCCATAGTAGGCCGCTGTTTCAGAGTAGAGGGAGGGTTGCAGGGGGACTCCATCCTGAAGCAACTGCACGTATTCGCTGCGGATCGGATTCAGTCCGCGCAGGCCGAGGTTCGTTTTCGTGCCGTGGCCATCCTCATCCACATAAGAAGCGCCGGGAATCCGTGCGAGCACCTCGCCCAGATTATTGCTTTTCTGAAGTTCCAGCTCTTCGGGGCTTACCGTCACCACCGCCCCCGCCGTGTTCTCGCGGGCCTTTTCAAGTTGGAGGTTGACGCTCCTGGTCGGCGAATCGACGGCGGTCACGACCACTTCATCAAGAGTGGTGGTCACCTCGCCGGTGGACGAGCTTGTCTGGGCAGGAAGGGATGCGAGGCTTCCGGCGGCCATTAGGGAACAGGCGAGCAGTTTCGCGGAAGCTGTATTTTTTCGGGAAAAAGATAAGATGGATGAGCGTTTCATTAGCATGGAACGAACTATTGAAAACCGGTCGGTCCCGCTTTCGCTATCTTGCTATTTTCCTTTGTGATCTTGCTGTTTGATTAACCAAACAAAAATAACAAAAATGTTAATGAACTGTCATCATTCTGTCATATTAAGCTATTAGGATGCTAAAATAAGCTGCTAGCGCTCTTTTGTTCAGATACTCCGGGTAAAGATACCGATCCATCTAAAACGCCTTGGCTTTGTGAAAAGCCATCCTCTATGGTCACGATATGAAAATCCTCATTGTCGAAGATGAGCCCCGAAGCCGCGAATTTCTGACGAAGGGATTGAAGGAATCGGGGTTTGTGGTGGACGCCGCTTCCGACGGAGAGGAGGGACTTTATCTGGCGCGGGAGTTCGAATACGATCTCGTCGTGCTAGACGTCATGCTGCCCGGGCGCAACGGATGGTCGATCCTGGAACAGATGCGCACGCTGGGGCGGGAGTCCCTGGTGCTTTTTCTGACCGCGCGCGATGCCGTGGGAGACCGGGTTCGCGGTCTGGAGCTTGGCGCGGATGACTACCTGGTCAAACCGTTCGCCTGGGCGGAGTTTCTGGCCCGGGTCCGCGCCCTCCTGCGACGGGTTCCCGCCCGGCTCAACGAAACCTTGCTGGTCGGCGATCTGGAGCTTGACCTCTCCCGTATGAAGGCGCGGCGCGGCAACCGGGTGATTGATCTTACCGCCAAGGAGTTTCAGCTTTTGAGCTTTCTGGCGCGACGCTCCGGCGAGGTCCTCTCCCGGGCGACCCTGGCGGAACAGGTGTGGGACATGAATTTTTCCGCCGACTCCAACGCGGTCGACGTGGCCATGGGACGCCTGCGACGAAAAGTGGATGAACCCCGGGAGCGAAAACTCATCCATACCGAGCGGGGGCTCGGTTACATCCTGGAGGACCGCGATGAATAACCGAACGTTTCCCCCGGCGGTGCCGAGCCTGACCGGGCGTTTGATCGCGGGCTACCTTCTCGCGATGCTCCTGACGCTTTCGATTGCCGGGGTTTATCTGCATGAGAGCTTGTGGCAAAATTTTGAAACCGAGGATGCGGAACTCCTGACCGACCATATCAACGCCTTACGGGAGGAGGTCCTCAAACATCCATCAGATTTTGAGAGGATCGGGCAGCTCATTGCATCGACGGCAGGAACACGAAAGCTGGAGCGTTACTATGGACAACTCCGCGACCCTGCCGGGCGAGTCGTCGCTGAAACTCCCGATTATCATGATCTCGCCCCTCCGGCGGAAGCTTATCCGGAACCGGTCGGCCCGAAGGAACCGCTCACGGAACTGACCTTGACCCGCTCCGCCTCCGGCAACCGGACGTTTCTGGCTTCCGCGCTGGTGGCCGATGGGCTCCATGGCTCCAACTATACCTATCATATTGTCTTTGATGCGGCGCATATTGAAGGGTGGATGCGGGACTACCGGCACCGCCTGATCCTCATGATTCTGGTTGGAACATTGCTGTCGGGTGGGTTGGGATGGTCCATCACACGAAATGCCTTGCGTCCCCTGCGGGAAATCACGGCGACGGTGCAGAAGGTGACGGTCCATGATCTCAATGAACAGATCTGCGCCCGAAGCTGGCCGCAGGAACTCACGGCCCTGGCGGAAGCGTTTGACAAGATGCTGGCCCGCTTGGAAGCCTCTTTTTTGCGCCTCAACCAGTTCTCCGCCGATGTCGCGCACGAAGTCCGCACGCCGCTTAATAATCTGATGGGCTCAACGAGCCTGGTTCTTTCAGCCAACCGCCCCGTGGAGGAGTATCGCAATGCTCTGGTGGCCAATCTGGAGGAGTACGAGCGGATGAAACGGCTGGTGGAGAGCCTTCTCTTTCTCGCAAGGGCGGACAATCGGGAGGCGGTCGTCCGGAAAGAACCGGTTGATCTGGCGAAAATCTCCTCTGAAGTGCTCGATTTCTTCTCGGCGCTGGCGGAGGAGAAGCGCATCTCCTTCACCCTCGTGGGCGACGCCTGCGTCATGGCCGATGAACCGCTGTTGCGGATGGCGATCACCAACCTGGTCTCCAACGCTCTGCGCCATACCCCGGAAGGCGGAAAAGTCGGCATTGAAATTCAGTCCATGGGAGAGGTCTTCAAGGTCATGGTCAGCGACACCGGGGAGGGGATTGCTCAAGATCATCTGGAACGGGTATTCGACCGCTTTTTTCGCGCCGACGAATCACGCACGAACGAAAAGCACCCGCGAACCGGCCTCGGTCTCGCGCTGGTCCGCTCTGCCATGGAGCTTCACGGCGGAAGCGCCAGCGTGGAAAGTATTCCCGGGCAGGGAGCGCGGTTTACCTTGATCTTGCCTGCGTGATGCCTGCTTGCCCTTCCCAGCGACCGCACGCTACGATGCGCGTCCATGACGCCCCCCACCCCCCCAACACCAACCGCCGGGAAGTCGCTGATCGTCACCGGCGACGATTTCGGGCTCAACTCGCAGGTCAATGAAGCGGTCGAGCGCTACCACCAGGCCGGCTTGCTCACGCAGGCAAGCCTGATGGTTCACGAAGCCGGTGTGGACGAAGCGATCCGGATCGCCGGGCGCAATCCGGGGCTGACCGTCGGCCTTCACCTGACGCTCTGCTGCGGCAAGGCGTCGCGCGCCTCCCGGCTCACCTGCCGCACCACGCCCGACCGCTTCCTCAACTCCCCTGCCCGCGCCGGGCTTGCCTATGCCTTCGATCCGCGATTGAAGGACGCCCTTGCCGAGGAGATCGCCCTTCAGTTCTCCCTCTTTGCCGGGCTCGGGTTCGCGCCGGTTTACTGGGACGGGCATACCCATCTCCACCTCCACCCGACCGTGCTGGCCTTGACGCTGCCGGTCGCCAGCCAGCACGGTTTCCGCGCGGTGCGCCTGGTCCGGGAACCGGGAAACGCTCCGCTCCAGATCATCTTCCGCCTCTTGAGCCGCGCCGCCGTGCCAAAGCTCGACGCGCGCGGGATCGGCTACGTCGATCGCCTCTACGGGCTGGAGGCGACCGGGCAGGTCACGACCCACCGGTTCGAGAGCTTTCTGGCGCAACTCCCCGACGGCTGGAGCGAGATCTATTTTCACCCCGGTGCGGAGATCGAGGAACTCGACGCCGACCTACTCACCGAGGCGGTCGCCCTGCGCGACCTCCGGCTCGCCAGCACCCGGGAGTTCTGAAACGGGCGGCCCCGCCGCAGGCATGCCCCCGCCCCGGGCCAAAGCCAGCCGCGCGGTGAGAAGCGGGCTGATCGCCCGGACCCGGCGCGCCAGTTCCAGCGGATCGGCAAACTCGCTCACCACCATTTCGCGCTTCTCGGCGGCGTCGACCCCGTCGAGCCGCGCAAGGCGTTCGAGCACCTTCAGGACAAACGCCCCGGCTTTCAGCCCGGTTTCGAACGCCTCCTCCTCGATCACCGGCTTGCCCCGCACCTCCCGGGCGAGCGCCAGCGCTTCGGAAGTCGCCAACGGCACCCATTTCTTGAGCAGTTCGGCGCAAACGAGCCGTTGCCGTTCGCGCCGTTCCTCCTGCGTTTTCGGGGGCCGGTCGGGATACGGCAGGCGGCGGCGACGGCGAACTGCGACCGGTTTCTCCTTTTCCACGGGAGCGACGGCCTCTTCCACAACGGGGGGCGTGATTTTCTTCATTCCCCCGCCCCCTCCCGCAACGACGGCCCCCCCGGGCCGCAATGGACCAGCCGGAATGTCCCGGGGTTCCAGAACGAGCCGCTGATCCTCCAGATCGCCGTCGCGCGGCGGCGGATCTCGGGCCACCGGTATTCCCGCGCCCAGGCGGGGTGAATCCAGAAGACGCCGTCGGCGCAGGTCACCGGCGCGAAAAACTCGACGCCCGCCTCCTCCTCGCCCCAGCGGGAACAGACAAACTGCGTGCTGGCGGCGACCAATTCCTCCCAGCGCGGGGTCGGTGCGCTTTCCGTGGCGGAAGTCATGACGCCACCTCCTCTTCCTCAATCTCTTCATCCGGGACCACCAGCACGCGGCTCTTCGGGCGGTAGATGGTGATCTGGTACCGCCCGGTGGCGACCAGCAGCGCGTCGGGAATGTTTTCCAGCCAGTCGGCGAGGAGCTTCCCCTCTCCCTGTTCAAACATCGTCGAGACGGGGGCGTGACTCCCGGGCGTTTCCCAGGCGTCGATCAAACCGAGTTGTTTGGCTTCGTGGACCCCGTAACACTGAAACGTGTAGGTCGGGCCTCTCAAGGTCACTTCATGTGGCATAAGCTGGGCAATACTTCCTTGTTGATGGGTTGGTTGCCGAAACGGAAAACGGCGCTCATGGAGCCACGGTTTCCCCTCGGATTGCTATTACCTTTATCTGTGGTGTAATACACCTGCAAGAAAAACTTTCAGCATTTTTCGGCCCGCAGGAAACGTGGCGGGAAAGAGCCGTGCAAGAATCCTTGGTTTCTTGCGGTTTGCCGTTTACGCTTTCCCTCCCTGATAGACGGATGAGCGACCTTTCCCTTGCCCCTGCACCGCCCGAGGCGTTGACCGAACTCGGCATCATCGCCGGAAACAACCACTACCCGTTTGCCCTTGCCGAAGCGGCGCGGGAAGCCGGGGTGCGCCGGATCGTCGCCTGTGCGTTTGAAAAGGAGACCAACCCCGCGTTTGCCGACCGGGTCGACGAGATCGAATGGATGCGCGTCGGCCAGTTGGGGCGCCTCGTCCGCTTTTTTTCTTCGCGCAAGATCCGCTACGCCATCATGGCCGGGCAGATCGCCCCCGGAAATCTCTTCGACCTGCGGCCCGACGTAAAGGCGCTCCTCGTCCTCGCGAAACTGCGCGAACGCAACGCGGAATCGATCTTCGGCGCGATCGCGCAGGAACTCGCCAAGGGGGGCGTCGAACTACTCAACGCCACCACCTTCATGGGCCGCCACCTCGCGGCGCAGGGCGATCTCGCCGGGCCACGCCTGAGCGAACGGCAGGTGGACGAAGTCCGCTTCGGGTTCAGGATCGCCAAGGAAATCAGTCGTCTCGACATCGGCCAGACCGTCATCGTCCGCCGGGGGACCGTCCTCGCCGTCGAAGGGTTTGACGGGACCAACGCCACCATGCTGCGCGGGGGCGAACTCGGGCGCGGCAAGGCGGTGATGGTCAAGGTCTCCAAACCGCGGCAGGACCTCCGGTTTGACGTGCCGGTCATCGGAACCCAGACGCTCGAGATCGCCGCGAAGGCGCAGATCAGGGCGATCGCCGTCGAAGCGGGGTTGACGCTGATCCTGGAACGCGAAAAAGTGCTGGAGCAGGCCGCCCGGCAAAAAATCTCCCTCTTCGGGATCGGGCCCAATTTTTAAGAAATTTATGGAAAACATCAGAGTCGGCGTTGTCGGAACAGGGTCCATCGGAAAAAACCATGCGCGCATCATGGCCGGGTTGCCGGGCGTTGCCTTCACCGCGATTTACGATGCCGACGAGGCGACCGCCCGAACCATCGCGGAGCTTTACCAGACCCGCGCCACCAGTTCGCTCGAAGAGTTTGCCTCGCTCGTTGATGCCGCGACGATCGCCACGCCGACGCCGACCCATTTCCCGATCGCCCAATACCTCCTGGGGCAGGGCAAGCATTGCCTGGTGGAAAAACCGATCACCGAAAACACCTGCGACGCCAAGGCGCTCGCCGAACTCGCCCAACGCTCCGGGCTGGTGTTGCAGGTCGGCCATATTGAACGCTTCAACCCGGTTTTGAGCGCCCTCGAAGCGCGGCTCAACCGCCCGCAGTTCATCGAGGCCCACCGGCTTTCCCCTTACCCGGGCCGGAGTATCGAAATCGGGGTCGTGCTCGACCTGATGATCCACGATCTGGAGATCGTCCTCCATCTCGTCCGCTCACCCGTGAAGTATGTCGACGCGGTCGGCATCCCGGTCCTGAGCAAGGGGGAGGATATTGCCAACGCGCGCATCCGGTTTGAAAACGGTTGCGTGGCGAACCTGACCGCGAGCCGGATCAGCCCGGAAAAGATGCGCAAGATCCGCGTCTTCCAGAACAACGCCTACCTTTCGCTCGATTACCAGAACCAGACGGGTGAAATCTACCGGCTGGCGGGGGGACAGATCGCCCGCGAACAGGTCGAGATCGACAAGGGCGAGCCGCTCCTGCGGGAACTGGCCGCTTTTGTGGAATGTTCGCGCGCCGGGGCCGCGCCAAAGGTCTCCGGGCACCAGGCGGCTGCCGCGCTGGAACTGGCGATCGCGATCACCCACCAGATCGAAGCCAACGCCCCCTCCCCCACCCTGCCGCCGGAAGCCCGCGGATGAAACTCTACCTCATAGCCGGTGAAGCGAGCGGCGACGCCCGGGGCGCGGAAGTGATGCGCTCCCTGAGCCATCAGGCCGAAGCCGACGGCGTGGCGTTGAGCTTTCGCGGCGCAGGCGGGCCGAAAATGAAGGCGCTCGCCCCGGCGATCGACGACTGGAGCGGGGAAGCGGTCGTCGGCCTTTGGGATGTCTTGAAAAAATACGGCTATTTCCGCCGGAAATTTCACGCGATGCAGCGGGAAATCGCGGAATGGCAGCCCGATGCCGTGGTCTTCATCGACTACCCCGGGTTCAACCTCCGCCTCGCCAGGGCATTGCGGCGGGAGCGCGATGCGAAGGGCGGCTCTCCCCCGCCGAAGCTCTTCTACTACATCAGCCCGCAGGTCTGGGCCTGGAACCGGCGGCGGGTGCCGCAGATGGCGCGCACCCTCGACCTGATGCTCTGCATTTTCCCGTTTGAAAAGGAACTTTACGAAGCGACCGGGCTGGAAACCGTCTTTGTCGGCCACCCGATGCTCGACACGCTGGCGGCGGCGCGGCGCGATCTTCCCCGGCAGAGCGATCTCGTCGCCCTCCTGCCCGGCAGCCGGGGCAAGGAGGTGAGCCGCATTTTTCCCGTCATGGCGGCGGCGGCCTGGCAGATGCACCGCAAGCAGCCGCACCTCCGGTTCGAAGTCGCCGCCGCTTCCGACGCGCTGGCGCAGGAGATCCGCTCGCTCGCCGCCGCCGCGGGGTTCGCCGGAGAGAGCGCCGGGGCGTTGACCGTCCGCACCGGCGGGTCGCACGACCTGATGCAGCAGGCCGCCGTCGGGATGGTCGCCTCCGGCACGGCGACGGTGGAGTCGGCCTACTTCGGGCTGCCGTTCCTTCTGGTCTACCGCGTCGCCCCGCTGACCTGGAGCGTCGGCAAGGCGCTGGTAAAGGTTCCCTTTCTTGGAATGGTCAACATCCTCGCCGGGGAGGCGATCGTCCCCGAGTTTCTGCAAAACGACGCCACCCCCGACGCCATTGCCCGGACCGCCACCGCGCTGTTAACCGACACCGAACGGCGCGACCGGCAGACCGCCCGCTTCCGGGAGATCATCGCCGGTCTGGGCGAAGGAGGCGCGGGGGCGCGCGCGGCCGAGGCGATCTTCCGGAGAGCGCTCGCCCACGCTCCCGCAAGGTAGGGGTGAAAAGCGTTGAGGATTAGGATCTAAAAGGCTTCCACCAATTCCCTTCCCGACAGCCCCAGCGAAAACGCTGACCTAAAAAGCAAGTCCAAGGATACAGAGGGATCGCCAGCTTCGATTTTTGCAACTCGGGACTGACTTGTACCCAGTTTCTCGGCAACAGCCTTTTGGGTCAGCTTCTGGCTCTTTCTGGCTGCCTTTAGCAGCTTGCTGATGGCCAGTCGTGCTTCGATGAGCCTCATATCAGCATCGGAAAGGGAAAGAAACGTCTGGACATCCCCCTCCACCCACTGAGGTTCAACAGCCTTTTTGTTTCCGGTGGTCTTCATAGCTTTTCAGTCTCTTTTGACAGGTCTGGATGGTGGTCTTGCTCGTGGCTTGGGTTTTCTTTTCGGTGACTTCGAGGATAATGATGGCATCCGGATCGAGTCGGTAGAACAGCCGCCACGTTTTATTTTCGTCGTTTACTCTTAGAGGCTGTGAAAAAATGATTTTAATGGCCTCGGAGCCCCTATTTTTAGCCTATAACGAAATTCTGCCGACCGCCTGTATTCAGGGAATACAGAAGGGAGAAGGAATGCAGTTAGAGGCAAAAAGAGGT
The DNA here is from genome assembly GCA_035555975.1 of Chthoniobacteraceae bacterium. GTDB lineage: Bacteria > Verrucomicrobiota > Verrucomicrobiia > Chthoniobacterales > Chthoniobacteraceae > DATMFV01. The sequence continues at coordinate 19 of DATMFV010000131.1, read as the reverse complement.
GCTCCATGGCCTTTGAAGG
>DATMFV010000130.1:0-20315 GCA_035555975.1 Chthoniobacteraceae bacterium | reverse complement strand
TGGCCTCGGAGCCCCTATTTTTAGCCTATAACGAAATTCTGCCGACCGCCTGTATTCAGGGAATACAGAAGGGAGAAGGAATGCAGTTAGAGGCAAAAAGAGGTGCTCCATGGCCGTTAAAGGGCTTTTTTCACAGCCTCTTAGACGATGAGGCTCGGCGAAGAGGTCCGTTGATATGGGATGACCAGATGCGCCAGCGTCTCCGGGGGGTAGACCGGCTGCGGTTCGCACGCCAGTTCTTCGATTTCGTACCGGTCGGGATCAGCCAGATGCCGGGCCAGCTTTTCGCCCAAGGTTTCAAGGCGCAGGAGGAGCCCGCCATAGCGTCGCTCCATGACTTCCCAGCCGAATGGCTTGTTTTCTTCATGCCAGCGGGTGCGGTGATCGCGCCAGAGTTGCCGGATGCCTGTCACGAGCAGCGGGAGGTCGCGGTCCGCGATTTCCCTGAGCTGTGACAGGTTTTTCTGCCGGTAAGCGCTCCGGAGTTGAAGATGAAGGCGCACCTTGCGCGCCAGAACCGCCGCCATGGAGCGGATCAGTTCGAGGTAGCGTTCCCCGTTGCCAACGGCGGTGGCCAGTGTCTGTTCCAGCCGGTCGTAATGAGCGGGAAGGGAGGGGGCGATATGGCATTCCAGGTGGTTGAGCAGCGGGTCGTGCCAGAGAAGCCACTTGCCGGTATTGTGGATTGCGACGGCAGGATCGCCCAGCGCCGGATAATGGTCGAGAGCGCTTGCCGCGATCCAGGCCTCGCTATCCACATGGGCGCTTCCCTTGAGGTGGACGGCCAGATCGGCTTCGGCCCGGTCGGGATGCCAGCCGAGATGAGCAAAAAGCTGAATGGCGGGAAGGGCGGAGAAGGGCGAGCATTCCGCACCGTTATCCCCCCAGAGCGTGACAAAGGCATGTTTCAGCCTTTCCGCGCGGGCGGCTTCCATGCCTGCTTTCAGCGTGGCAAAACTGCGCGGGAGGGCGGTCCAGAAACGGTTCCAGGTCCATGCCCCGGCGGCGAAATGAGGCTCGCTGCCAAGTTTCCGGTGTCGTCTGATCCATTCGCGGTAGAAGGCGGGGTCGAGGTGGTAGTAATCCCAGTAGACAAGGTCGACCTGGGCGGGAATCGCTTCGGCCACGCGATCGGGGATGAGGCTCTCCGGGTCGTAATAGTCATTGGTTTTGGAGCCGAGCCGGAAGAACATGTCGCTCCAGATCATCGGGGAGAGACCGCGGCGTTTGCAGATTTCGACGATCCTCCCGAGATGGGCGGAGAGGATTTCGAACGGCGGACAGGGGCCGTGCTTCAACTGATGCCGCCCGGTGCCGATGCCATGCGCCTCGTCCATCCCCAAGTGAATGCGACGCGAGCGGAAACAGGCGGTGACGCCCGCGATCATTTTTTCGATCAGCGTTTCCACCTCCGGGGTGCCGGTGAGGAGGACTTCCGGCGTATCCTGCAAACCGGCATAACAGGGCCACTGGAGCAGGTGCCGCAGGTGGCCGAGCGTCTGGATGAACGGGATCACCTCCATGTCAAACAGGGCGGCGTGTTCGTCGATGGCCCGCAACTCGTCTGCGCTGTACCTGCCGCGGAAATAGCCAAGGAGCGGCTCTCCCCCGACCGGGTAGCCATCCTCCATATAAAGAAAGAGGCGGTTGATCCCCATCAGCGCAAAATGGCCGATCAGCCGCCGGATGCTTTCGACCCGCAGAACGGCATTGCGCGAGAGATCAAGCATGACGCCCAGGGTCTCAAAGGCGCTCTCCTCCTGCATCGGTTGCAGCTTCCGCTTCAACTCCAGCTCGCCCATGATCCTTCCCAACGCGCGGAAGGCATCGCAGGGGCGGGCATGGTTGACCCGCCATCTGCCGTCGGCTTCGGAAACCAACTGCCACGCGCCGGAGGTGTTGTTCTTTTCCTGATGAAACGTGATTTCAACGGCATCAGCCACGCCGAATCGCCATGGAAATGCCCGGCGGACCTGTTCCAGAGCGGGCAGGAGAGCGGAGGCGGACGGGGTCGTCGCAATGGAGAGAAGCGATTCCATGATTAAAAACCGCGAAGATCCGGGGCGTCTTTCTCAAGATTTTCAGGACGGGTCGGCAGGCGCAGCTTGTCTTCGGAGATGTAGAGCAACTCGCCCCACATGACATGGCTGCGGGTCAGGCGCTTGCGCAGGGCGTACAGATCGGCGACTTTCCGGTTGAAGGTGGCTTGTTTGAGGGCGGTCTTCGGCTCGTCCTTCAGGTCAGCCGCTGCCTGGGCGAGATCGCGCACGGTGCGCAGGTTCAGCAGGCCGTCGCGCAGGAAGGCGACCCTTGCGAGCGCTTCGCGGTCTTCGGGCCGGGTCAGCAGCCCGGCGGCCTCGTCCAGAAAGGCTTCCCCCTTGCCGATCATTTCGTCGGTATAGAGGTAGGGAAGAATCCAGAACGAACCGAGGCGGGGGTTGAACGGGATGCCTTTTTCTTTCACCAACCGTTCATAGATCCCATCGGGTTTTTCCGAAACGACGGTCCCGGCATGCACCGGGTAGCCGGCCTCTTCGGTGATCTCTTGCCAATAGTCGAAATAGGCCTTGATCTTCGGTTGCGCCCGGCCAAAGGCGGAGGTGTATTCCTCCAGAATATCGTCCTTCGTGAGATCGGGCCGGGCCAGCAACCGTGCCATGGCGTAATAGTTGAGACCCTGCGTCGCCCAATACCCGGCAATGGAGTCTTTATCCATCCCGATGAGCTGATGCCTGCGGGCGAACTTCATGAAGTCGATCATCTTGTCGAGCGGGAGGTAGGGCGCATCCTTGCCCGAGATCCACCAGTTGGGGCGCAGGATCATGCGCGAGCCGGTCGCCTCCCACGCTTTCCAGATGTCGTAGGAAGAATAGCTGTCGACGATGCCGAGAATCATCCGCGCCTTTAACGGCACTTCCGCCGGGGGCGGGGTGCGGTAGGAGGCATAGGCATAGGAAATCAGCGTCACCTCCGGGTTGATTTGTTTGAGCCGTGCGTGGACCCGGTTCCAGAAGCGGACATGGCGTGCGGTCATGTTGCCCTTGCCCGCCCAGATGTCGTGGATGTCCTGATCGCGCGGCCAGTCCCAGGCCCGGGTTTCGGCGCTGGTGTCAAAGCCGTAGCCATCGTTGGGGCAGACATTATAGAAACGGGGCGCGCCCTTTTCCTGATACTCCTGCGCGATCTGTTCGACGACGGCGGGGTTGGCCAGCCGCAGCTTCACGCTTTTGACGCTCGGCTTGGGCTGGGTGATGCCGGGGGGAGGAACGGCGAAGTAATCAGGGTGCTTTTCGGAATATTTCGTCCACCAGTCGCCGAAGGCGTGGCCATAGCGGATGTTACCGCGCTGCCCGTTCTGGTGGTTTTCCAGCCAGTCGACCGCTTCCGCAAGCAACGCGGTGCGCTCCTTCGGCTCCAGCAACGCAGGGGCGTTGTGGGCCTCCAGGAACTCGCCCGACATCCAGGGATAGATCAGTCGAAGACGGCGGAGCAGAAGATCGGGCTGGTAGGTGACATCCATCGGCGGGACGATAAACGCTTCGCTCCTGGGAACATAGGTTCCCAGTTCGCCCGGCCACAGCCAGCGCACGCCGAGGTATTGCTCCAGCAACTGGTTGAGCGCCCATCGCGTCGGCTTGGAATCGACCGAATGGATCACTTCCTTGTTCCGATCCCTGCCGAGGACAAAGATCCGGCCTTCCCTGGCAACGATGCGGTACGACTCTTCGGGAAGATTGGAAACTGACAACCCTTCAGCCCTTGCCGCCTGCGTCTCACCGACATGGATCTGGACCACGGAAGCCTCCGGAGCGTCCTTTACCTGCGATTCCGCAATGACCGGGAGCGTGGCCCCGGTGGCCCTGGCGAGCAGTCTGCTGAAGGTTTGGGCTGATTCCTTGACGACCGGTGTGGGACGGTCGGGAATGATGAGCACGGCGTGCGGGGCTCCGCTGGCGATGATAGCCAGGTTGGAGCCCTCCTCCGGCAACGGAGGCAGCGGCGGATGTTCCAGGGGAGCGGCGGGGAGGGCGGCCTTCATGAGAAGGCATGAGAGGAGCGTGGGAAGGAGGCGCTTCATGATACTAGCGAAGGTGGGGAGGCAGGCCCCGGGCATACCAGAGGTTGTGATAAAAGGAGCGATTGGCGGCGGTGACTTCATTGTAGCCGACCAGCGGCTCGGTAAAGGGCGCGGCGTGGCCGTCGGCATAGAGAAAGTTCGGGATGCCCCGGTGCCGGCGTTGCGGCATGATGGAGGTCTCCAGCTTGGCCCGCGTCGCGGTGCTCAGGGTGAGGCTGCGGTACGAGTCGGAAAGAATGACATAGCTACCCGGGTTGGTCAGTCCGGTGAGCCGCACCAGCGCTTTTTCCCCCAGCAGCCGGTAGTTGAGGTCGATGTTCTGCGCATAGGTATAGTCTCCTCGGGCGAGGACCTCCCGTTCCGCCGGGCAGACGAGGATGCTTCTGCGGCGGGGGCCCAAGTCGGGCGACTTCATCGTCTGCTGGTAGTCGAGCGGGACAAACGGGGCGATCCGTTCGTCCCAGCCGACCATGCGCGAGGAAGGGTTGGCCGGGTCGATCGGCATCTGCGCGGGCGGCAGCAGGGCGTTGTGGTCGGCCGCGTAATGGGCGATCGCCACCCCCCACTGGCGGAGGTGGCTCAGGCATTTCGCCTGGTTTCCGGCTTCCACGGTCCTCAAGGCTGCCGGAAACAGCAGGCCGACGAGAATAGCGACTGCGGCAAGGGTGATCAGCAGCTCCAGCAGGGAGAACCCGGCGCGCCCCGGGGGGCGCTCAGCCAATGCCGGGGATCGCGCGCGCCGGCTCGATTCCCGGACGATGAGTTGATGCTCAAAAACATGGTGTTGCTGCGGCAGCGGGCGACCGGCGATCAACTCCATGAGCACTTCCACCGCCTTCTCGCTTTCGTCGCCGATGTTGGCCGTGGTGGTGGTGAGATGGTAGGGAGCAAGCGCGCCAAACGGGTCGTTGTCGCATCCGCTCAGGGCGAGATCGCCGGGGATCTGCAACCCGGCTTCCAGCGCGGCGGTGAAGACCCCCTGGGCCCAACGGTCGTTGGAGCAGAGGATGCCGTCGGGCAGCGGGGCTTTTCCGGCGAGCCGCTCCTTCATGTAATGATAGGCGGGGAGACCCGCGACGAACGGGTCCTTGTCGGCGGGGAGGGTGACGATCTCCCCCTTGAGGCCGTCGGCGCAGTGGCGTTCCAGCCCGTCGCGGAACCCGGCGATACGGTTGAGCGTGGAAGGGTACTGATAGTCGTTGACCAGCAGGGTGAGGTTGCGATGCCCCTCTTCGAAAAAGTGGGTGACCATCTGCGCGAACGCGAGCCGCGTGCCGGAAAAAACGGCCGGGACGTTGAGCGTCGTACTGGTTGCGAGCAGGACGGTCGGAATCCCGCAATGCTGCAAAAGCTGAAGGTCTTTTTCCGTGAACGAATTGACCAGACCGGCGATGATGACCCCCTCCACGCGCATTTCGATCAGGCGTTCCAGGGCGGTCTGGTAGCTGTCGCCCTGCCAGCTTAAATCGACCACGAACGGCTGGTAATCGTTGCGCTGGATCGCCTGCGGAAGGTAATGCGCCATCTGGCGCGCCTGATGGGTGCTGGTGCCGAAGTGGACCACCCCGATCAGGCGGCTTTTGCCCCGGCGGATCATCTGCGCCGCGCGGTTGGGGCGGTAGCCGAGTTTTTCAGCGGCCTCCAGCACCCGCCGCCGGGTCTCTTCACTGTAGCGGTGCATCTCCCGCCCGCTCAGGATATGAGAAACCGTCGCACGCGAAAGGCCAACCAGCCGGGCCACGGCATTTTGAGTGGGAGGGGTGGACTTCTTCGGTGTCATCACGTGATGATTAAACGTCATCACGTGATGATATGCAATCTTTTTCTTTTGAAGAAGATGGTTCCCTTCGCCTGTTCCCCGGTTTCCGGCGGAAGCCGGAGCTGGTTTCGGAGCGGGGGAGGTGGCACGGAAAAAGGTCGATCCCGCCTGCCGGTGTTGATAGGCTCGCGCCCTGAAATGTTGCGCCCCCTCTTCTTTCTGCTGGCGATCCTCTTTTTAAGCGGGTGCGCCGGTCCTCCCGATTATGTCTACCGCTACCGGCGCGGGAAAACGGCGACGCTTCATGGCGGGGTCGCCGCCGCTCCGTCGCAGGCACCGCCCCGGGTCCGCGCCGCCATCGCGGCGGGCAACCGGATCGCCGGGCATGCCTATCGTTACGGCGGAGGCCATGGCCGACAGGTCGCGCCGGGTTACGACTGTTCGGGGGCAACCTCCTACATCCTGCGCGAAGCGGGGTTGATGCGCGGTTCCATGCCGTCGAACGGCTTCCGGCATTACGGCAAAAAGGGGGAGGGGGATTGGATCTCCGTCTACGCCCGCAAGGGGCATGTTTTTCTGGTGATCGCGGGGCTGCGGTACGACACCGGGTGGAAGCGCGGTCCGGAAGGCCCCGGCTGGACCACCCAGCGCCGCCCGACGCGCGGCTATGTCGTCCGCCATCCCGCGCGCTACTGAGACGCCATGCACCCCGCGACCCGGCAACAACGCTCGCTCCGGTTTGACCGCCTGGCCGGTGAACCGCTCGATGTGCTGCTGGTCGGCGGCGGCATCAGTTGCGCGCCGTTGTACGCGCAACTGGCGGCGGCGGGTTACCGGGCGGCGATCGTCGACAAGGGCGACTTTGCCTCAGGCACCAGCCAGGCTTCGGGGATGTTGATCTGGGGCGGGTTGCTTTACCTCAAACAGCTCGACTTCCGCACCGTCCGCAAGCTCTGCCTCGCGCGCAACCATCTCCTGCGCGACTTCCCCGCTTCGGTCGCGCCGCTCGACTTTTACTACCAGCTTCGCCACGCCGGGCGACTGCCCCGGAGCGTGCTGCAACTCGGGCTCTATCTCTACTGGCTGCTCGGCAACGGCGCGCTCAAACGCCCCTGGCGCATCGCCCCCGACTCGCCGAAGGAGGCGCTTGCCTACCAGGAGGCGATGCTGGTCGGCTCCGACAGCCGGTTGGTGCTGGGAGAGATCACCCGGTATGACGACGAAGACCGCATCGCGCTCAACCATTGCCAACTCCTCTCCGCTTCGTTCGACGCGGGGCAACAGCTCTGGCAGGTTCATCTGCGCGATGAAACCACCGGCTCCGTTCACGAGGCGCGGGCGGCGGCGATCATCAACGGGTGCGGCGTCTGGACCGACGCGGTGAACACGACGCTCGGCATCACCTCCCCCTACCGCCACCTTTTCAGCAAGGGGGTCTACCTGAACCTCCCCCGGACCGGCCTGCCGGGCGCGGAAATCTACCCGATGCCGGGGCAGGACGATGTGCTGACCTGCGTCCCGTGGGGACCGGTGATGATGTGGGGGCCGACGGAAACGCCGCTCGACGATCTTGAAACCGGCTGGCAGCCCGACCGGGAGGACGTCCGTTTCCTGCTGGCAAGCGCCACCGCTTCGCTGGGCCGTGAGATCGACCCGTGCAGCGTTGTCTCGATGCGTTCGGGGGTACGCCCCCTGGCCGCGCCCGCCGGTCGGAAGCTCGATCGCTACCCTTTGGAGCTTTCCCGGCGGCACGGGTTGGCCCTTGACCCCGCGCGCCGGACGGTGGCGATCTACGGCGGAAAATTCACCTCCAGCTTTGAACTGGCCCGAAAGATCGCTACCCAGCTCCGGAAATGGCTTCCGGCCCGCCGTCCGCCTGCGTCGCCGCGCGAGGAACCGCCGCAATGGAGCGCCCACCCCGGCCTGCGGGAACCGGTCGTCGCCGCCGCGTGGGCGAGGGATCGGGAACATTGCGTCACGCTGGAAGATTACCTGCGCCGCCGAACCCCGGTCTCCCAATGGATCGCCCGGATGGGGCTCGGGCAGGCGGGGGAATACCGGGCGGCGATTCTGGAAGCCGCCGCCGCCTTTTCCGCCTCGCCACCTGCCGCCGAAGCGTTGGCGGCCGGGTATGAAGCCAAAGTGGCTTGTCTCCACGACGCCCTTCTCTCTTCCCTATAGCTATCCTTATGAACCAGCCGCCCCTCATCGTCACCCACCCGCAGGATGCGCTCCTGCAATGGCCGCATTTCACCCCCGAGGACGAAGCCGCGCTCCTCCGCATTCTGCGCGACGGCAACGTCAGCACCCATCCCGTCATCGGCGAACTCGAACGCGCCTTTGCCGAAGCGACCGGGCGAAAGCATGCGCTCGCCCATTGCAACGGCACCGCCGGGTTGCTGGCCGCATTTCACGCCCTGGGGCTTGCCCCGGGAGACGAAGTGCTCGTGCCGACCGCCACCTTCTGGGCCTCGGTCCTCCCGATGATCTGGTGCGGCCTTGTCCCGGTTTTCTGCGAGAGCGAGCCGGAAACGCTCGGACTCGACCCCGACGACGCGGAACGCCGGATCACCCCCCGCACGAAAGCGATGGTGATCGTCCACCTCTGGGGACTGCCATGCAAGGTGGAGAAACTGCTCGCTGTGGCGCATCGGCACGGGCTCAAGGTGATTGAAGACGCCTCCCATGCCCACGGCGCGTCAGCCGACGGGGTGCCATGCGGCCGTTTTGGAGACATCTCCGTCTTCAGTCTACAAGGAGACAAGCTGGTGCCCGCGGGCGAAGGGGGCGTCTTGTTGACCGACGACGAGACCTATCTGGAACGGGCGCTCTGCCTGGGCGACATCACCCGCATCCTCCGCCTCCCGTCGGCGGCGCGCCGGTTTGCGGCGACCAGTTTCGGCGTCAAGACGCGGATCGCCCCGCTCTCGGCTGCGCTGGGCCTGCAAATGCTCCGGCGGCTGCCGGAAACCAACGCGATCCGCCGCGAAAACCATGACCTGCTCGCGCAGACATTGGAACCGCTCGGGTTCAACACCTTTCCTGCGCCGCCGGGGCAGGAGCGGGTCTACTTCGAGTGGCTGATTCGCCCCCGCGACGAGTCGCTCGACCTCGCCCGGCTGCTCCCGCTCCTGACCGCCATGGGATGCCGCGTCGGCCTCCCGCGCTACCCGTTGCTCCACCAGCAACCGTTCTTTACCGAGGGCTACCTGGCAGCGGTCGGGCGTTATCCCGCCGGGACGACGTTACCCGACTATGCATCGCTCGATCTCCCCTGCACGGCCCGCACCAACGGGCAGATGATCCGGCTGCCCAATTTCAGCCACCGGGGAGCGCAACCGTTGATCGCGCAATACGCGCAGGCGTTTCGCGAGGCGATGGCGTTGATGGCGTGACGCAGGCTTCTACCGGAACGACAGGCACCGGTAGCCGCGCCCTTGTGCCCACGGCAGTTCCACCCCTTCGCGCAGCGCCTCGGCGGAAGTGGAGAGGAGCCGCTCACCGCTCTCCATTTCGTGCAGTTCCACGCACCCGGTTCGCGGAAGGTCGAGCCGGATCAAAGGAGTTTCCGCGCTTCCGTTGCGGAAAAGGCACAAAATCCCGTGGCCGGAAGCGTTCCACCGCGCAAAGCCGTCCCACTGGCCGCGCCGGACAGGCTGGTCGCCCCGCAGTTTTTCGAACTCGTGGAGCGGTCCGGCCCGGTGCAGTTCGCTCATTTTTTCGACCAGCGTGGCGATCCGCTGCCCCACCTCCTGCGGCAGGCGGCGCAGATCCCCCGCCACCAGCGGCGCGCCGGTCCAGGCGGTCAGGAGATTTTCCACCACCTGATCGCCTTCGAGGCAGATCAGGCTGCCCATGATCCGTTCGATCGGCAGCACGGTGTTGAAGCGGTAGAGGGTGTTGCGGATGTCGAGCGCGCTGCAAAGCTCCGGGTCTTTGGTGTTCAGGTTGCTGCTGTGGTGCAGGCGGCTGGACTGGAGGGCGGCGAGGTTGGGCCAGTCGGTGCCGAAGCTCTCGAAGCTGAAGTCGAGGATCAAATCGGGAAAACGGCTCCGGAGCCCGTCGCGGAGAAAGTCGAGCGCGGCGTATTGTTCGAGCAGGGCGTCGCTCCCGTCGCGGTGGTGCCGGTGTTCCCGGCTGTGGCAGCCGATCCGGAGCAGTCCGTACGGGCTGATGATGGAGGAGAAATCGAGCTTGAAATAGCCGACGCCGTACCGCGTGGCGAGTTCGGTCAGCTTTTCGAGCAACCGCTCGCGATGCGCCGAGGCAAGGCACTTGACATGGTTGCGCGGGACAAAGCCGTTGGTCTTCTTCCTGCCGGTGTCGTCGATCGCGTCCTCTTCCGGGTGTTCCCCTTCGATCCCGTAATCGGTCCCGATGTTGAACCAGAGGCCGAGCCGCATCCCGAGCGAACGGACCTTTTCGGCCACCGGCTCGAGCCCGCGCGGGAACTTCGCTTCGTCCACCTTCCAGCCGCCGGAGACAAACCAGCCGTCATCGATGACAAAGGTCGAAGCCTTGAGCGCCGCGGCCCGTTCCGCCAGGTCGAGCAGGAGCGCTTCGTCGATGTTTTTGGTAAACGGAATCCAGGTGCAATACATCAGCTCGTCGCACGCGGGCGGGGGAAGCCGCTGGCGCAGGCAGGCGCGGAAACGGTTGCGTACGGCGGCGGCGTCGCGCTCTCCCCGGTAGAGCATCAGCAGCGAGCGGTGCGAGACAAACCGCTCCCCCGGCTCGAGGTACTTGCGGAACGGGGCGGTGTCGCAGTTGTACCCGATACTAAGCGTCGTATCGGTCCATTGCGGGTAGAACAGGAAACGGTTGAGCGGACCCGGCGCTTCGTTGGCGACAAAGCACCCTTCCGCGCGGCCGGTGTGGTGCATCTGGAGGATGTCGTCAAACCCGTGGGTGACAAACATCCGCTCCGCGCGGGTCAACCCGCTCCGGGTAAAGCACTCCATCTCCGCCATCGGACCCGGGGCGGCGTTGAGGACTTCGAAGAAGCATTTCCCGAGCGTGAGCGGGACCGTGCCCGCCGTGATCTCCAGCCACTTGGTCATCGCCGCTTCGCCTTCGAGCAGTTCGTGGCAGACGCTCAGGCGGGCGTCGATCTCCGGCAGGCGCAGGTGAATCTTCAGCGTTCCCGCCGCCTCTTCCACGCCTTCCCATTCCACTGCGAAGCCGGAGCGCTGGCGCTCGCCGTCGACGATGTGGACCCGTTCCTCCTTGTACCCGAAAAGCGTCTTTCCATTGATCTCGACCAGAAACTCGCACGCCGGTTCCTCGCGGACATACTCCGTGCCGGTGGCGTGGTGGCGCAGCGAAACGGTCCGCAGCCCGATGCCCGGCTCCCAGCTCAGTTTCCGGGTGATGAAGGCGTTTTCAAGGGAGAGGGAGCGGGCGGCGGCGGCAGAGGGTGCGGTCATGATGGGAAAGGCGGGGCGGCGGAGCGGGCTCTACTCCGGCGGTCGGACAAAGGTGTACGAATCGCCGACTTCGTGGGCTTCGTAGATCTCCTTATCGACCCAGATATTGTACGGATGGCCCTTTACCGAGACATCAAGGATATATTCCCCGTCAATTTTCCGGGCATGGAGCCCTCCCTTGCCGATGGTGACCTGTTGCTCGGGTTGGGGAATGAACCGCTTGGCGGTGATCGTCCCGGTCAGCAGGTTTTTGCTGACGCTCATCGTGGAGACCGCGTACACGATCAGGCCGATCAGGATGACGCCGACCGCGATCCCGATGGCCCAGTCGCGGCCGCGGGTTGAGGGAACGGTGAAGGGGCGTCCGGGCGTGGGGCTGGGGTGGTCAGTCATGGAAACCTCCGGTTTTTTTCAGGGTTGATCTTTGAGCGGCTGGAGCGACGGGGGTGGACCCGTTTCAGGCGGGGCGGGGTTCGGGTGAAACTGGCGTTCCCAGACGTAACGGCGCAGGAGCACCTTGAGCGTGGCCGTCAACGGAACCGCCAGCAGCGCCCCGAGCAGCCCGCCGACCAGCAGCGACCAGGCAAAGACGGAAACGATGATCGTCATCGGGTGAAGGCCGACCGAGTTGCCGACGATGCGCGGCGCGATGAGCAGGCCGTCCAAATTGGTCACGATCGCGAAAACCAGCGTCACCCAAAGCACCATCTTGAGGCTTTCCCCCTCCGCCTGGAACTGGACCGCCGTGATCACCACCGCCGGAATCCAGCAGAGAATGATGCCGACGTACGGGATGAGTTGCAGGATCGCGACCATCAACCCGATCAGGAGGGCGAACTTGATCCCCATCGCCAGCAGCACGACGCCGAGGATGGCTCCGTCGATCAGGGTGACGATGATCTGCCCCCGGAAAAAGAAGATCAGGTATTGGTTGATCTCGTTGAGGCAGTCGACCACCTCGTCCTTGAACGGCGACGCGCGCAACGGCAGGTAGTTGCCCCATTGTTCGGCAATCTTGCCGGAGTTCATCAGGAAGAAAAAGAGGTAGACCGGGATGACGATCAACCCGAGCAGGAAACCGAACGCTCCCAGGAACCCCTGAAGGCCGCCGCTGATAAAATCCCAGATTTTGGGCGGCAGGAGCGGCAACTGCTGCTGGAGCCATTCCGAACCCTGGTTGACGTACGGGGTGTCGCCGAAGCGGAGCTTGATCTGCTGGACGCTGTTGAAGAGGAGCGCCTTCCCTTTTTCGATGAACGCCGGGGCTTCCCTGGCAAAGTCGAGGCTCTGGTGATACGCCTGCGGGACGATCCAGATCATGATCCCCGCCAGCGGCAGAAAGACGAGCGCAAAGACAAAAATGACCGCCATCACCCGCCGCACCCCGCGGTCGACCATCTTGTTGACCAGCGGGTTGAGCAGGTAGGCGAGGATGCCGGCCACGGCGACCGGGATCAGGATCGGTTGCAGGAACCCGAGGATGCGCCCGGCGGTCAGGATGAACGTCACCCCCAGGGCAAAGAGAAAGGTGATCGCCAGCCCCGTACAGGCGGCCCAGAGGATTTTTTTCTGCCAGGGGGTGGGATACGAGCTCATGGTGCGTGGAAAACGAGGCCTTCGCGCGTTATTTGGACCGCGCCGCCGACCGGATGCAAGCCTTTTGTGCCCGGAGGAAGGCTCGGTGAGCCGGCATCGGCCGCAGGCAGGCGGGGCGGCCATCGGTTTTTCGCGTGGAACGCTTTTTTTGCCGTTTCGCACAGAGGATGCTTTCCAATGACGAGGCAAATCTTCATCTTCAAACCGAAGGGCGTCGCCGTCATCCGTTACTGCGTCGCCTTTTTCTTTCTGCGCGACCCCCCTTTATTTTTGAAACCCGATCCCCGATGAACATCGAAGTGCTCAATACCGGCACCGAGTTATTGCTCGGCAGCGTGACCAACACCCACCTTCCCTTTTTTGCCCAGGCGCTCTTTCCGCTCGGGTTGCGCATCGGGCGGCAGGTCGCCCTCCCGGACGGGGAGGGGATCGCCGGGGGAATCGCCGACGCCTTCCCGCGCGCCGAAGTGGTGCTGGTGACCGGCGGGCTTGGGCCGACGACCGACGACATCACGCGCGACGTGGTGGCCGATCTGCTAGGGCGGCCCCTGCGCAGGGACGGGGCGCTGCTCGACGCGCTCGCCCGGCGCTATGCCGACCGGGGCCGCGAGATGCCCGACCGCGTCGCCCGGCAGGCGGAAGTTCCCGAGGGGGCGATCATCCTCCCCAACCCGAACGGCACCGCGCCCGGCCTTTACCTCCAGTGCCCGGCCGGAGCGCTGGCCGACCATCTCGTCCACCTCTTCCTGCTTCCCGGGCCGCCGCGTGAGCTTTACCCGATGTTTGAAGTCAGCGTCGTGCCGATCCTGCTCGAACTCGCTCCCAAAAACGAGAAGGAGCTTTACCGGCTTTACCAGTTTGTCGGCATCGGCGAATCCCAGGTGGAAGCCGCCGTCGGCGAGTCGTTGCTGGCGATTCCCGGGCTGGAACTCGGCTACTGCGCCCGGCCCGGCGAAGTCGATGTCCGGTGCATCGGCCGCGCGGAGGCGTTGCAGGCGGCGCACCAGATCATCCTCCGGGAACTCGGCGAACGGCTTGTCTCGAGCGACGGCCGCACCCTGGAGGCGACGGTGGTCGACACCCTGCTGGAGCGGCGCGAGACGATCGCCACCGCCGAGTCGTGCACCGGCGGCGCACTCGCCCACCGGCTGACCAACGTCCCGGGGGCTTCCGGCGCGTTCATCGCCGGGTACGTCACTTATTCCAATGAGGCGAAGTCGCTCGACCTCGGGGTCAACCCGCTGGAGATCGAACGGCATGGCGCGGTGAGCCGCGAGATCGCGCTCGCCATGGCCGAGGGAGCCTTGCGCCGTTCGGGGACCGACTGGGCGCTTTCGACCACCGGCATCGCCGGACCGGGCGGGGCGACGGCGGAGAAACCGCTCGGCACCGTCTACATCGCGCTCGCCCGGCGCGGGTTTGCCACGCACGTGGAACACCACTGCTTCGCCCGCGAGCGCGAAGAGTTCAAGGAAATCGCCTCCGGAGCCGCGCTCGACCTGCTGCGGCGTGCCTTTGCGTGGAGCCGCGCGGGGTCGGCATAAAGAAGACGATGCCCGGGGATCACGGCGGGTCGCGCCGCAGCAGGCGATAGCGGCGCTCCTTGGGTCGGGCCAGCCGCCGGATCGTTTCCCGAAGCCGTTGGACTTTTTCGTGGATCTCTTTTTCCTGCGGCTTGGCTTTCAGGTAGCGGGCGATCAGTCTGGCCCGGTACCCTTCCGGCGTTTCCGCGGCAGCCAGTCGTCGCGCCGCTTCCGGGTACTCCACCGGCCGCTGCAATCCGTTGAGGGGAGCCATCCGCTCGACCTGAACCATCAGGCGCTCGTGAAACGCCGTCAGCCTGCGCCATTCCCGCACCTGGTCGAGCACCTCCCCGGCCTGTTTCCTTTGCGGGGTGGCCCGGTCGGCAAGGTTGATCCCGCGCGCCAGTTCCCCGCTGGAAAAAACGCCGACCGGTTCTTCGTCGATCCGTAGCTCGTACGTTCCGCGTTCCAACCCGCGGACCTGAAGCTCCTCGCGGTTGAGGTCGTCCATGAACGGCACCCATTTCAACGCCTCCCGCGCTTCTTCAGGGACGGGGAAGGGGAGGGCGTCCGCCAGCAGGTCGAACTTCACCTTTTCCGGCGTCGCCTGCCAATGCCGCACCTCCGCCTTCACCGCGCCGGTCACCCTGCCGCCGTGTGCATCCAGCTCGACCCTGCTCACGAGCGCGGGGGCTCCCTGTGCCTTCAGGAAAAAATAGGCGATCACCAGATGTCCCGGCCCTTTCGGGTGGATGCGATCGGGTCCGATGATCGTGGCGCTCTCTTCCGCCGTCTGAAGCCTTAGCCCAAGTTCGGTCATCGGCCCGTGCAGGTCGATGACAGCGAGCCTCTCCTTCCCGGCGAGCCGCCGGATCGTTCCTGAACATGCCGCCAGCGCTTCATTGACCCCCGTCTGCGGAAGGGAGGGCAGCCGCGCCGTTTCGTCGTAAGGCGAGGGGGTCATCAGGATCACCGGGATGTCATCGGCCTTGAAACGCCTGACCAGCTCGGCGAGACCGGTTTCATACCGTGCCAGCGCCCCGGCCCGGGCGGCCAGGAGCGCCGGTGTCGGCGGTTGCTCCCCATAGAGCCTCCGCTGCACATCGTTCATCCCGAGCAGGATGGTTGCCACCGTCGGTTGCCGGTCGCGGAGATCGTGTTCATACCGCAGCAGCGCCCCCGCAACGGTATCGCCCGCGATCCCGCCATTCTGCACTTCCACGCGGGTATCCGGAAAACGGGTGGCGTAATAGAGATAGATCCAGGCGGTATATTCGCCGTTATGGGTGATGCTGTCGCCCACGGCCAGCCAGCGTTCCCCGTCGCGAAAGAGCGGGGCGGCCCGGGAGAGGAGCGGGAGCGCCCAGAGCAGGAGCCATGGCAGCCACTTCATGTCCGCTATTCTTCGGGTTCGGGGATCGGCACCTGACGGCGGACCGCATCCGCCCCGGGCCAGTACCCGGCCTCCGCCACGGTGATGGAGCTGCGCTTGCGGGGGATTTCCGGCATCGCCCGGCCGTAGGGGAGCGCTCCGGCGTCGGGGGCTGCTCCCTCGAAGTAACCCGGCTCGCACCCGGGCAGCGGTTGGCCGAAATGCCGGCTCAGGTCGACCCCGCTTTCCCGCGCGGGGCTTTCCGGGGTCAGGGCGACCTTGCCATTCGCCGGATCGACCATCCCGGCTCCCGCCTCCACAAAGCGGCTGTGCGAATCGAGCTTCAGCCGCCTTGCCAGCGCCACCCCCGGTTCCCACCGTTCGTTCGGTTCGCGGCGCAGGTAGACATTGTAGTCGCCCTTCCAGTTCGGGTCGACGGAAGGGTTGGCCTTCGGCGAGTTGCGCCACCAGTATTCACACCAGAAAAGGTTGTTGAAATAGTGAAAATTGGGCACCCCGATACCGTGGACATTGATGGAGACAATGGCGGTCCGGGCCGTGCTGGTGTTATGATAGATATAGCCGATGGCCGGTAGAATCACGGGAGAACCGCGCTTGGTCTGCGTAATGGTCCATTGCCTGCTCTTCGGGTCGAAGTTCGCTGTATTGTGTTTGACGCCGAAGTTTCTCAGATCCTCCTTGTTGTCGAGAAAGATGTTCCCGAACACGTAGAACGGGCCGTAGTCGGGCGCTTTGAGCCGGACGGCGCAGAAGGTCCCTTCCACCAGGTTGTGATGCCACCAGCAATCGACCTGCCCGCCGTTGGTCTCGATGCCGTCGTCGAGCAGGGTCGAAATCCGGTTGTGATGAATCCTCAACCCGCTGTCGACCTCCCGCCCGCCGGGGGAAACGCTGATGCCGTCCCAAAGGTGGTGGATATGGTTGTCATGGATCTCATGGCCCCCGGCGGACTGGGAGATGAGAATCCCGTGTTTGTCGCTGTTGCCGACCTTCTTGTTGATCTGCCACTGGTCCGCCGCATACTTCGCCTTGGCGCGGCCTTCGCCATACGGGTTCCAGAACATTTCGTTGAAACGGATCGTGGCACGGTCCGCTCCGTCGTAAAGCAGGACGCCGCGCTCGACCGGGCCGATCGAGCACCCTTCCACCACCGCCCCGAGGGAGTGCTGGATCATGACGCCGACCGCCGCGTTGCGGATTGTCACATTGCGCACCACGCAGCGGTCCACGCCGTCGATCATCACCACGGCGTGGTTGGGCGGCGGCCCGACGGTGATCTTCTGTTCACGGGGGTCGAGGTCTTCGGGGAGCGACGTAGCCTCGCCCTCCAGCGGCGTTTTTTCGGTCACGGGGGAGGAGTGCAGCCGCAGGAGCAGTTCCCTCTCCTTCCCGCCGAGGTAAAGGGCCAGCGCCCGGATGCCGCTCCAGCCGCCTCCGCCCGGTACGCCGTTGCGGAAAAGGCTGAAGTATTCCCATTCCGGCCCGCCGCCGCGCGGCACCTGTCCCGGGAGGACGCGGCGGGTCTGAAGGATCGAGACCGAGCGCCCGTTGACCGTCACCAGCCGCACTTCCTGCGGCACCTTCGCTTTCCAGGTGCCGGGGGCGACCTCCGGGGCGGGCCGCCACTCGAGCTTCACGGGAAAGCTTCCATCCAGAACGGTTTCCTTCCCTTCGCCTTCGAGGACGATCGGCCTGCCATACCCGCCGCTTCTGGGAAAGCGGACCCGCTCCTGATAAACGCCGGGGCGCAGGCGCACCACATCCCCCGGCTGCGCCCGGTCGAGCGCTTCCTGTACGCTTGCCAGCGGTTTCTCCGCCGTCCCGGCAGCCCCGCGGGTTCCCTCCGGCGCGACGTGGATCACCCCCGCCAGCAGGGTTGAAGCGTGGAGGGACGTTCCCAGGAGTAATCCTGCGATCCATTTTGATTGGGTTCTGATCATGATCACGGTTCCCTTGAAGCGGGCCACGTTTCCACGTGCCCGTCGAAGAAGAGGTAGTTGCGGGTCTCCCCGTGGGCGGGCCGGTCGGTCATCGGCCAGCTTCCGACGCCCCGGGCCTCGCGGTCGACATCGCCCATCATGTACGTCGTCGCGGGTTGGAGGATGCGGTTCAACCGGACCGACTCCTTCTGGGTCGTCCGGCTGGGGTTTCCAAAGGCGTTTTGTCCCAGGCCCGGTAGCGTGAAGGGGTTGAGGCGATAGACCGCGGCGGTCGGGTCGTCGATCAGTTCGGGAGCGATCGCCCGGATGCCGGGGCACGCAAACGCCTCCACCACAAAAAGGCTGCCATCTTCGGGCATCGTCGTTCCCAGGTAGGGGGCCAGGGCCCGGGTCAACCGGTTCCAGCTATTGATGTTGACTGTCGGGGAAACCGACGACGCCACGCCCGCCTGCGTCTCGCTCAGTCGCACCCCGGGCAGGTAACCGCCATGGTCCACGGTGAAGCGGATCGTGGCGCTTCCGATGAAGCGAAGGTTGGAGACGCACTCCACGCTTTGGGCTTTCTTTTTCATCGTTCCCATCACCCCCATGGTGATCGCCAGCAACACCGCGACCAGGAGCAGTGCGATCATCACCTCCAAAAGCGTAAACGCGACGGGAACCTTGCGGGTTTTCATGGGGGGAGAGAGCCGGATCGTTCTCAGGCGATGCCGCGCGTTCTTTTTTTCCCGCTACGGCTGCGCAGCCCGAGCCACGCCGCGCCCGCCAGCCCGCAGAGCCACGCCACGGAAGGTTCGGGGATCGGCATCGCGTTAAACTGAAAGTTGTCGACCGTGAAATCCCGCTTGCTGCTCGGGTTCGCAGTCGCCCCGTCAAAGAGAATCCTGATATAACTGTTGGCCTGATCGTCCAGGGCGGTCAATGGCGAAAGGTTTTCCGTGTTCCAGGAGCCGCTTGCGCCAAAGGTGGTGACGGTTTGAAACGTCGTCCAGGTCTCGCCGTCGTCGCTATACTGCCACGTGAGCTGATTGTACGCCCCATCGCTGTTGCGGCGATAGGCGTAGCTGATATCGAGATCGTGCAGGCCGCTCATGGAGAAGGAGAAAACCACCTGGAAACCGTTGGTGTTTTCTCCATTGGTGACGGCATAGGCGGGCTGGCGAAAGATGAGGGCGGCCGGCGGTGTCGTGACCGTGGAGTAACCCTCCCCGGCATTGACGGCGGTGCCGGTGGTCGAGTCGAGCTGCGCTCCGAGCGCGGCATCCCATGCGGAGGAGCCGTAGGTGCCGTCCATCCAGAGCGTCCCGTTTCCGAAGTTGGCTGTGTAGTTTCCCTGCACCGCGCCGGTGGCGCCGATCGGCGTCCCGGTTTGAAAGTCCCAGCCCGCGACCAGTGCGGCGGCGGAGTTCATGGAAGCCATCAACAGGCAGGCCAGGGCAACACTTGAGGAAAGGAGGGAGTTCATGAAGGAGAGATTAGGAGTCGGCTTTCCCGTTGTCATTATCTCCACCTGATGTTATTGTCCCAGAATTGATATTCCGCGAAGCGGCCCCCCGGTCCCCGCGTCTCCGTCCCCATGAGTGTTTCCCATAAGGAAGTTGTCGGGCTGAACTTTCCCGCTTATTCGATGGGCGAGTTCAACTCCTTCTATACCGGCCGGGAGCCGCACCGGTTGCTCAAGAGGCATTCCAAGATCCTCTATGTGCTCAAAAGCGACCCCGGGCTGCTTCTCAACCAGCAGGAACTTGCCATGGGCGACATCCTGAGCGTGCCGCTCGGGACCCGGCAGACGTTTCTTTCCTCCAAAAGGGATTCCGGGTGCTGGGCGTTGATCCTGGTCATCAACCTCCTCATTGATGAGCCGAACGATCTCGCCGGGCGCGAGAAGCACGCCATGCTGGCGCTCTGCCGCCGGTATTTCACCAGCTTCCGGAGGATTCCCCAGGGCATCACCCCGCCGATTCAGGCGATCCTTTCCGCCATCTCCGAGGAACTTGATGAGGAAAGGGAAGCGCGCCAGCTCAAGATCGCTTCACTGGTCGACCAGTTGCTGGTGGAGACCGCGCGGGTCTGTTCGCCCGAGCATGCCCCCCGCAAGCCGCTCAAACGCACCAGGATGCACATCGTCAACCTGGCCCGCGACATGATGTACAAGCGGATGGGGGAGCCGCTCCGCCTTTCGGATGTCGCCTGGCACCTTCACTTGAGCGAGGAACACCTCTGCCGGATCTTTCGCGCCGAGACCGGCAACACCGTCATGGAGGAACTGCTCGGCCTGCGCCTGGAGCATGCCACGGTGCTGTTGCGCGGTTCCACCATGAGCGTGGAGACGGTCGCGCGAAATTGCGGGTTTGGAACCAGCTCCCTGTTTTGCAGGCACTTCAGGCAACGCTACAACATGACGCCGGGCCAATACCGCGCCACCCAGAGCGGTCGCTACCCGGGGGTCAGGATTTCGCGTTAGGGCGTGTCTACGAATTTAAGTGAAAGGCGACTAAAAGCCGCTTTTTGGTCCAAAACGGGTTTCCTCAGGCGTCCGAATCTCGATTCGGCCTTCTTCGAAAGCCCCGTTTTGGCCTCAAAAATCGATCTTTTATTCA
>DATMFV010000129.1:0-63705 GCA_035555975.1 Chthoniobacteraceae bacterium | reverse complement strand
ACGACGGTGCCGCCGTTGGCGGTGAAATATTGGCGGAAATATTGGGCCAGCCCCTGGCTGTAATCCTGCTTTTCATCCGTCATGATGGCAACGTTCTTGAACCCCTTGGAGAGGGCGAACTTCGCCATCACCGTCCCCTGGAACGGGTCGATGAAGCAGTTGCGGAAGATGTAGTCGCCGACTTCGGTCACCTTCGCGTTGGTCGCCCCGGGCGAGAGCATCGGGATCTTGTTTTCCTGAGCGATCGGAGCCCCTTCCAGCGCGCGCGACGAGGCGAACTCGCCCAGGATCGCCACCACGTGGTCGCGGGAGATCAGCTTGCGGACGATCGTCGCCGGTTCCCCGGCCAGGGAGCGGTCGTCTTCGGTGATGAGACGGACCTTTTTGCCCAGGACCCCTCCGGCGGCGTTGACCTCCTCCAGCGCGAGAGCGGCCCCCTGGTGGGAGGAGATCCCGAAGCTGGCGTTGACCCCGGTCAGCGATTCGTATTCCCCGATGGGAATATCATCCTGCTGCGCCATCGCCCGGGTGGCGGGCGAAAGGACAAGGGCTGCGGTGCAGGCCGCAAAGGCCAGGTAGATCAACGGTTTGAGTGGTTTCATGAGTTAACAGTTGGAGATAAAGTTAATCCGAAGAGGCCCGGTCCTCGCGGTATGGGCTTTCTGAAATCCCACCTTTTTCCAGGTGACGCGGGGGTCAACCATCCCGTTGGAAACGGGCCTGGGGTGGAAGTGAAAATCCTCCGAAGGAAACCGGGTCGCCGCCCTTTATGAAAGAAATAACCCGCCCTTTCAAAAGAAAAACCCGATCGCGGGAAAAAAGGAGAAATCCAAAATCGGATTGCCTCAAGAAATTTTCTTGGCAGATAACAGTTCCACTTATACGTTCGATGAATCGGGGAATCGCTGAAACCTGCTTTCGCCTGCGATTCCCTTTTGACTTACGTACATGAACTCGCTCTTCTTCAGCCGGGCCCCCCAGGCGTCTGCCCTCGTCCGTCAACCTCTCGCCCCGTGAAAACCGTCATCTCTTTTTATCAATCCTCCATCGGCAAGAAATGGATCGTCGCCCTGACGGGGATCATCCTGGTCGGCTTTGTGGTGGGTCACATGCTCGGCAACCTTCAGATTTTCCTGGGCCAGGAGGCGATCAATGCCTACGCCGAAAAGCTGCAAAGCCTCGGCGCGCTCCTCTGGGTGGTCCGGATCGTCCTGCTTTTGACGATCATCATCCATATCTGCACCACCGTCCTTCTGGCGATCCAGAACAAGGCGGCGCGACCGCAGAAGTACGCGGTCAAGGCGCGGGTCCAGTCAACCGTCGCCGCCCGCACGATGCTCCTGAGCGGGTTGACGCTGATTGCTTTCATCCTTTTCCACCTGATGCACTTCACCGTGCAGAACGTGAACCCGGAATGGAAGACCTGGGTCGACAGCGCCAACCGGCACGATGTCTACAACATGATGATCGCCGGGTTTGAGAGCCGCCCCGTCTCGCTCTTTTACATCATCGCCGTTTTCCTCCTGACCCTGCACATGAGCCACGGCATCCAGAGCTTCCTTCAGACGCTCGGGGGGCGTACCCGCAAACTCGCCGAGCCGATCTCCAAGGCGAGCCCCGTCTTCGCGTGGGCCGTCTTCTTCGGCTACATCTCCATCCCGGTCGCCGTGCTGACCGGCCTGCTTCAACGTATCGGACATTAACGACTCATGGCCACGCTCGAATCCAACATCCCTCCCGGTCCCCTGGAGTCCAAGTGGGCGGACCACATTTACAACTCCAGGCTGATCAACCCGGCCAACCGGCGCAAGTACACGATCATCATCGTCGGCTCCGGGCTGGCGGGAGCCTCGGCCGCCGCCACGCTGGGCGACATGGGGTACAACGTCAAATGTTTCTGCTATCAGGACAGCGCGCGCCGGGCGCACTCGATCGCCGCACAGGGGGGGATCAACGCCGCCAAGAATTACCAGAATGACGGCGACTCCGTACGCCGCCTTTTCTATGACACCGTAAAGGGGGGCGACTTCCGCTCCCGCGAGGCGAATGTCTACCGCCTCGCCGAAGTCAGCTCCGCGATCATCGACCAGTGCGTCGCCCTCGGCGTGCCGCTGGCCCGGGAATATGGCGGCCTGCTCGCCAACCGTTCCTTTGGCGGCGCGCTCGTCTCACGAACCTTCTATGCCCGGGGGCAGACGGGGCAGCAGCTTCTCATCGGCGCGTACTCGGCCCTCTGTCGCCAGATCGCCGCCGGCAAGGTGGAGATGTTCCCGCGTACCGAAATGCTCGACCTCGTCGTCGTCGACGGTCACGCCAAGGGGATCGTCGTCCGCGATATGGTGACCGGGGAAATCTCCTCCCACGCGGGGGATACCGTCATCCTCGCCACCGGCGGCTACGGCAACGTCTTCTATCTCTCCACCAACGCCAAGGGGTGCAACGCCACGGCGGCCTACCGGGCCTACAAGCGCGGCGCTTACTTCGCCAACCCGTGCTATACGCAGATCCACCCGACCTGCATCCCTGTCGCCGGGGAGTACCAGTCGAAGCTGACGCTGATGAGCGAATCGCTCCGCAACGACGGGCGCGTCTGGGTGCCCAAGCGGAAGGAGGATTGCTCCAAGCACCCCTCCGACATCCCGGAGCAGGACCGCGACTACTATCTCGAACGCAAGTACCCGAGCTTCGGGAACCTCGCCCCGCGCGACATCTCCTCGCGGGCGGCCAAGCAGGTCTGCGACGAAGGCCGCGGCGTCGGGCCGGGCGGTCTCGGCGTTTACCTCGACTTTTCAGACGCCATCAGGCGCCTCGGGGCCGATGTCGTCCGCGAACGCTACGGCAACCTCTTCGCGATGTATCACAAGATCACCAACGAAGATGCCTACAAGGTGCCGATGCGGATCTACCCCGCCGTTCACTACACGATGGGCGGGCTCTGGGTCGATTACAACCTGATGTCGAACCTCCCCGGGCTGCATGTCCTGGGCGAAGCCAATTTCAGCGATCACGGGGCCAACCGCCTCGGTGCGAGCGCCCTGATGCAGGGGCTGGCCGATGGGTACTATGTCATCCCTTCGACCATCAACATCTACCTCGCCGCCAACGGCAGCAAGAAGGTGAGCGCCGACGCTCCCGAGTTCAAGGCGGCGGAGGCGGAAGTCCGCGCGCGGATCGAAAAACTGCTTTCCATCAAGGGGAAGCGGACCGTCGATTCCTTCCACCGCCAACTCGGCCTCCTGCTCTGGGAGAAATGCGGCATGGCCCGCAACGAAGCCGGTTTGAAGGAAGCGCTCGAGGAGATCCCGAAGATCCGCAGGGAATTCTGGGAAAACGTCAACGTCCACGGGGGCAACGAGCAGCTCAACCAGTCGCTCGAAAAGGCGGGCCGCGTGGCCGATTTCCTGGAGTTTGCCGAACTGATGGTGCGCGACGCGCTGGAACGGCGCGAATCGTGCGGCGGCCATTTCCGCGAAGAGTTCCAGACCGAGGATGGCGAGGCGGTCCGTAACGACGAGGAGTTTGCCCACGTCGCCGCCTGGGAATATACGGGGGACGACTCCGTTCCGAACCGACATATCGAGCCGTTGACGTACGAAGGCATCCACCTCGCCGTCCGCAGCTACAAATAACGCAACTTTCCTTTACGCAACGACTTCACCTATGGACCTTACCCTGCGCGTCTGGCGTCAACCGAAGATCAACGCCCCCGGCCAATTTGTCGAATACCCGGCCAAGGGAATTCCCAAGGACGCCTCGTTCCTGGAAATGCTCGACATCGTCAACGAAGACCTCGACGCCAAGGGGATCGAGCCGATCGCCTTTGACCACGACTGCCGCGAGGGGATCTGCGGGGCGTGTTCGCTGGTCATCAACGGCATCGCCCACGGGCCGGAGCGGGCCACCACCACCTGCCAGCTCCATATGCGCCACTTCAGCGACGGCGAGACGATCTACGTCGAACCGTGGCGCGCCAAGGCGTTCCCGGTCATCAAGGACCTGATTGTCGACCGCACCGCCTTTGACCGCATCCAGCAGGCAGGCGGATTCATCACGGCGCGCGCCGGTTCGCCGCCCGACGCCAACTCGGTCCCGATTTCGAAGCACAGCGCCGATGTCGCCATGGACGCCGCCGCCTGCATCGGTTGCGGTGCCTGTGTCGCCGCCTGCCCGAACTCCTCGGCGATGCTCTTTGTCGGCGCGAAGGTCTCCCATCTCTCGCTGCTGCCGCAGGGCCAGCCGGAGCGGACCGACCGCGTGCTCAAGATGGTCAAGACGATGGACGAAGCCGGTTTCGGTAATTGCAGCAACTTCTACGAATGCGAAGCGGTCTGCCCGGTGGAAATCAGCGTGGCGTTCATTGCCTCGCTCAATCGCGAGTACGCCACCGCGACCGTCAAGAACACGGTCAGTTCGGTTTAGCATGACTTTGTTAAGTCGAGGTTAGTTTGGATTCAAGGATGCCAACGGCATCCAAGCACGATAGCCGGGGGTTGAGCGAAGCGATACCCCCGGAACGGATGATGTAAGGAGGATTCGACCCCGAAGGCGGTCGCAGCAACAAGGCGTTTTGCCCGCTGCGACCCGCTTCGGGGTCGACGGCTCTTCGATACAAGTTCCCGGGGGTGTCGCTGCGCTCAACCCCCGGCTGCTCCGCTGGGATGCCTCCGGCATCCTTCCCTGCAACCTAACGCTCCTGCGATTCAATTCGTGGAGGCATTTCCCGGCCAACCCTCAACTTTGCCGCGGAAAGAGGGAGATCATCCCCCAAACCGGAATTCCAGTTGATCGGCCCCGGCAAGGGCCCACGCTTCCACCCCCCGCTGGCGCAGGTCGGCGGCAAACTCGCGGGCGAAGCCGTGGAGGGTCAGCACACGTCTTGGGGCAACCAGCTCCACATACCGGAGCAGATCGTCGTAACCGGCATGATCGGAAAGGGGAAAGGCGGCATCGACCCCGTACCGGTAGCGGGCGCTTTCGTCGATCGCCCATCCGCTGACGATCGCCACCCGGCGGCGGGGGTAGCGCTCCAGCCAACCGTTGCGGACCGCCTGCGGGGAGACGAGCACGACTTCCGCCTCCGTCGTCTCCATTCCCGGAAGCAGCTCTTCGTCCGCGCCGCTTTCACGGCAAAGCGTGTAACCGGAGGGAAACCCGGGAAGGAGTTCGCGGTAGAGTTCCGTCATTTTCCAGAGGCTGCGATGGAGCGCCGGGCGCAGCCCGTGGGCGATCAGGGAAGCTACCAACTCCTGCGCCTTCCCGAGGGAATAGGCGAGGAGCACCGGCACCGCCCCGTCGCGACGCGTTTCCCGGCAGAAATCGGCGATCGCCGTGACGACCTCTTCGGTTGGCGGAAAGCAATACTCCGGTTTGCCAAAGGTGGTCTCCATCACCAGCGTATCGGCGTGACAGAAGGTCGCCGTTTCCGCCGTCCGGCCCGGTCGCAGCTTGAAGTCGCCGGTGTAGAGCAGCGATTGGTCGCCGGTCTCAAGGTAAAGCTGTGCGGAACCGAGCAGGTGCCCTGCGGGAAGCAGCTTCAGGCCGACCCCCGGCAGGCGCTCGTGCGTAAACCGCTCCCCAAAGGCGACCGGGTGCTCCACCCGCTGCCCCGGGAGGCGGGCCCGCATCAGCCGCGCCGTGGCAGGAGTGAAAAGCACTTCGCGGTGTTTGGCAATATGATCCCCGTGCGCATGCGATACAAACGAAAACGGTCGCGCCGCCCGCGCATCGAGCCATAGACCAAGTTCCGGCAGTTCAACACCGCAATGCTCTCTGACCTCCAGCCATTTCATGAAGGTAAAGGGAGCATTGATCCCGCATTTTCTCAAGGCGGTTGGTATCGTTGCGCCAAGTTTGTTCTCCGAAAAAAGATCATACTAGGCCAACCCAACGTCGTCCTATCTAGGCTCCACGGCCCGGAAAGGTCAGTTCGGCAATCCCCGATTTATCGAGTTCGCCCAACCCTTTTTCCACCATCCGGTCGTACTGCGCCTTGGTCGCTTCGGCCAGGGGAAGTGAAAGATCCGCTTCCTTCGCCAGTTCCAGCGCGATCCCGCTATCCTTGGCGGCATGAGCGGCGGAGAAATAGCAATCGTGCTCGCGGTTGAGCATATCCTCTCCGTCGGTCTGCAACACGCGGGAAGCCGCGCCGGTCTGGGAAAAAACTTCCATCAGCATCTTCAGGTCGAGCCCGAGCGCCGCGCCCAGGCCGAGACCTTCCGCCAGCCCGGCGGTGTTGATGTTCATCACCATGTTGACCAGCGCCTTGACCTTGGCTGCATTCCCGGCCGGACCAAGATAGCGAACAGCGGCGGAGAGTTGTTCGAGCAGCGGTTTGGCCGCGTCAAACGCCGCCGGGCTGCCTGCGCACATCAGGTAAAGCGTCCCTTCCCGGGCCTGGGTGATGCTGGAAGCCATGCTCGCCTCCAGCGAATACGCACCGACCGCCTGCAAGCGGCGCTCGACTTCGGCATGGGTCGCGGGGCTTACGGTGGCGCAGTTGATGAAGAGTTTTCCCTTTGCGCCGTGGAGCAGCGAATCGCCCGAAAGGGCGTAGATCGCATCCATCGCCGCATCATCGCTGACGACGGTGATGATCACGTGCGCCGCCGCCGTCACTTCCGCAAGCGAGGTGACGGCGCTGGTTCCCAGTTCCCCGGCGAGCGACTGCGCCGCCGCATGGGTGGTGTCGTAAAGCGCGGCGATCGGGTATTGTTTATCCTTGAGGCGACGGGCCATGTTGGCTCCCATCCGCCCCACACCGACAAAGGCAACAGGTGGCAAGGTAGTCATAAGAATCAGAAAAAATCAGGCAAAGCGTGCGGCGAAAAAGGGATTGTGAAGGCGTTCCTCCCCAACCGTGGTCAACGGGCCATGGCCGGGGCAGATCACCGTCTCTTCGGGAAGGGTAAGGATCTCGCGGCAACTGCTCTCCCGCGCATGGTTCCAGGCATTGGGCGCGCCTCCCATCGAACCGGCGAACAAGGCATCCCCCACCACCGCGACCGGCCGGGAAAGCCCCTTGAGCAGATAGGTGATGCCTCCCGGCGAATGGCCGGAAGTCTGCCGGGAAGCGATCTTAAGCGAACCGCACTGAAAGGAATCCCCCGCTTCGAACGGTTGCGCGCCCTCGAGCGGCTCCTTTTCGCAGACATAAGCATCCGCTCCTGTCCGTTCCACGATGCGGTCGAGTTCCAGGATGTGATCGCCATGCGTATGCGTCAACAACACGAGGCGAAGGTTCAGCCCTTCGCGTTCGAGCGCTTCGAGGATCACCGTCGCATCCGTGCTGGTATCAAAGAGAACCGCTTCCTTTGTCTCCGCATCCCACGCGAGGTAGGCATTGACGGTCATGTCATCAAAGGGAGTGTTGAACGCAAGCAGACCCGGAAGCGTGACCGGCCGGGGCGCATACTTCGCATACCCTTTCAACGCAGCGGCGTCGAGTTCCAGCACCGGAGCCACCTTTTCATAAAGTGCAGCGTCGCCTTTTCCGGCCAGAAGGCCCTCCCATTGCGATTCAGAGAGGCCGGAAGCGGAAAGGAGCGCCTGGTCGTCGAGCTTCAATCCACGCTGCGCCTTGCCCAGCACATCGTCCACATTATCTTCCAAAGGTAAGGTATTCATAAAATTTTCGAAAACGGATCACGTCAAATAACGTATCTGACAACCCGTCAGGGTCTCAATCTTTTCCGGGGGATGCGCCATTTCCCCGGAGAATGTTTTCGAGACACGCCGCAGTTGGACAACCCCACCGGTTGATTGTTCAAAAAAGAAACGAATTTATTTAAGGAGCTTCTTAAAAATGATACCAGGGCTTTGAGTTTACCCTGTCCGGAACAGGCTTGAAGCATCGCTAATTAAAGCGAGGAAGCCTTTTTTCCGGTCGTCCATCCAGGAGATTCGCGCCGTTCCAGTCCGGAAGGAAGCCTCTTTTTCAGAAACGTGAATGGATAGGGTTGATCCATCAGGAATGAGACGACAACCCCATTGGGAGCTGATATGGAATGACAAGGGAAGCTATGGAACCACTCTGGTTGTCTATGGCGCTCTGCATAAAGATGAGAGAAAATGAATGTTTTGTTTGACATACAGCCAAAATATGTTCGCATAAGGGATAGCGTGTTGCATCTCCGGCTTCCCGGGAAGTCCGAAAAGAGAATGCCAACCTAGAAACCATTGCCAGTTAACACACGACCACCGTTTTAGCCTGAATCCAACCTGTTCCGGGAAATTTGAACCTTCGTTCTACCGACCTGCCTGGAAGCCATTTTATCCCTGTACCGTGTACAAGGGAGCCATTGAATCAAGAAAAACCCGCGATGTCGGCCACCAGGCCGGTCGTCGGGGAAATCCGGCTCCCGGACAACAGCACGCCCCCTGGCCCCGCATTTGCTTTCCTTAAATAACCAGAAGCTTTCCAAACACCTCCAGAAGCAACCACCAAAGCAACCCAAAAGAGAAAACCATCGTTAATAAAACGAATATAACATGACAACCAAATCCCGTAAGGCACAGCTCAAGACCTTGGTCTCCCTGGAAGAAGAGCGCGGCAAAGCATTGGAGCGAGTCCAGAAGCTCACCGCTGAAATCCGCTCATTGCAGGATGATTTCCACCAGGAAGCAGAAGAAGCGGTCGCGGCTGCGCCCGTTTCCAAGGCCAAGGTCGCCGGGCACCAGCGGCGGGGCGGTCTTCGCGATCAGGTTCTGAGCGCACTCAGCGCCGCCGGTTCCAAGGGGATCAGCGTTCGGGAACTGGCCACGTTGATCAATACCAAGCCGGCCAACATTCATTCCTGGTTCAGCAGCAACCTGAAGCGGGTTGCCGGGCTTGAAAAGGTCGGCGAAGCCCGTTACGCGCTTTCGCTCAACGGCAGCGCTCCGGAAAAGGCTCCCGCCAAGAGCCGGGCTGCCAAGACCGCCAAGGCCAAGCCTGCGAAGGCTGCCGCCAAGGCTCCTGCCGCTGCCAAGCCGGCCGCCAGGAGCGCGAAGCCGACTGCGAGCGCCAAGCCCGCGAAGGCTCCGGCAGCTCCCAAGGCAAAGAAGGCTGCTGCGCCGAAGGCTCCCAAAGCTGTTAAAGCTCCCAAGGCCGCCAAGGCCGCTGCTCCCAAGGCTGCCAAAGGCTCCAAGCCGTTGACCGGTCCCGCGCGTCGCGGCGAACTCAAGGATCTCGTCCTCGGCCATCTGCGCCAGGCCGGCAAGGAAGGGGTAACCATCAAGGAACTCTCCGACGCCACCGGCGCCAAGTACAAGAACCTCTACATCTGGTTTGTCACGACCGGCAAGCGTCTGGGCGGCATCGAAAAAGTCGGCCCGGCCCGCTACCGTCTGACCGAAGCCTGATACGGCAGAAGCGTTCATTCCGAAAGAAACAGCTTACCGCCGCCTTGCCTGGTCCCATGATCAGGCAAGGCGGCTTTTTTAGTTCTATTTAGTCAAATCTTGATGCCGCGCCCCGAAGGAAGGTAAGAACTCGATCACTGGCAGCAGTATGGTGGTACCGCCGTTGCCGCGCCTTTTGCTCGGGGTCGGCCTCCTTGCCCACTTCCGCCGCCGCCCGCAAGTCTGGAAAATCACAACAGCCCTTCCCGAACAAGGATCAAAGGCGGTTTCTCCGGGTTCTGCACACCAGAAACATCACTCCTCCCAATGCTACCAAAAGCATTTCGGACGGCTCGGGGATGCTGGCCACGCGGAAACCCAGACTGTCGAACTCGGCGATGGGCACGGAATAGACCTGGCCGAAAGAAGATTTCAGGTGACCCTCGCCACTGGCCCAGGAGCCGCCACGCTGCTTCCAAAGGTAACCCGACCCGGGGTCCTGCTCCTGTGCCGCGTTCCATTCCCAGACATTCCCGCCCTGATCAAAGGTTCCGTAGTAACTCGCCGAGTTGTCCCCATAGGCGCCTCCGTCGGTCGGGTGACCGTTGATCTCATACCCGTAATTCGCCGAGTGCGGCTGCCCGATGGTGTTCCCTCCCAGCGTGTCGCTCTGCGTCGGGTAGAGCCAGTAGCCGCCTGCCTCGCCCTTCGTCGGGTCGTAATAGGCCGCCTTGTACCATTCGTCCTCGGTAGGCAGCCAATAGACGGCATCTTCCGAATGGCGCGCCGAGGCTCCGGTCATGGAACCTGCCTGATTTGTCGGCCCCACATCCGCCCCCTCAAGAGCATAGCTGAAAGTCGTCTCCGTCACGGCCGTGACCACGTAAGTACCGTCAAACCAGGTGTCAACGCCGCTCACCGTCACCTGATCCCCGACGCTCAAGGTATGGGCCGCACTCGTCGTCAGGGTAGCGACGTTGTTCGTCCGCGCGTAACGGGTGATGCTGCCGGTCGAAATCGTATACGCCCCGGTTTCCGTGCTCCCGTTCCCCTGCCCGTTGTTGAGCCAGTTGACGAAGCGCATTGCATCATACACGCTCACATACGTCACCGGGAGGGCTCCACTGCCGAGCACGCTGTAGGTAAAGCTCCCGTCCGTTCCGCTCCGGCTGATTTCCTGAGCATAGGACGGATCATTCATCCGGGGGTTATAGAGCCCGTAAGGGTCCGTCTTCGCGACGACGTTGAGAAACTCCGTGTATTGCGCAAGGTTCACCTCCGTTGTTGCGAGCTTGAATTCATAGTCGACCGCACCGTAGCCGGTGGCATCCGCCGCGTTCCCGGCATCGCCAATGGATGCCCAGTCAAATTCAACGGCAGCGCGCAGGGTGAACGTTCCGGCCAGCATCAACCCGGCCGCCAAAAGAAAAGTCGTCGGTTTCATGGTAAAACACTCGGGTGAAAAACGGTCCACTCTGACAGTAAGGGAAAAGGCCGTGCAATCAAAAAATCGCCGAAAAAATCGCCGAAATCGCCGATCGGGAAAAAAACCCTACCCGGTTTATTCATCCCCGGAACCGACCGGTTTCCCCTTGTCGTCCCACCCGCCCCTGTTACGATCACCATCGGCTTTGATGCACCTCTTCCTTATGAGTTCCCTGTTTCTCGTTTCATTGGCTATGATCATCACGGCCACCGCCGCCGCCCAGCCCCTTACGACCCAAGACACCCTTTGCTAAAAACGGGTGATGTTCGGGCTCAAGCCACGCCAGCCGCTTTTTGAAGCCGGGCTCTGCGCCACTGTCGGGATCGCGCTGGCGGATCTGCTGACGGGACGCGCGGCGCTCGTCTGGCCGGTTGCGCTGCTTCTTGCCCTCGCCGCGTTCGGGGCGGGCGTGTGGTCCAAACGCCGCGCGGTGGCACCGGGGCTGCCACGTCTTTTGCTCTGGGTCGGCCTGCTCGCCCTCTTCGGTTTCTGGCATGCGGTGCGGCTGGCCGAAAGCCCGGGTCGGAAACTGGCCGCCGCGATCCCGCCCCATGGCCGCGTCCTCTCCGCCACGGCGATTGTCGATGAGGAACCGCGCGAAAAGGGGCGTTTCCGCGTCCGGCTCGAGACCGTGACGTTTGATGGCGGGACGACCCCCAGCCGCGCCCGGCTGCTCATCTCGTGGCCGCGCGCCCACGAGCGCCCGGTCTACGGCGACCGGCTCGAGTTCACCGGTTCCGCCCGCAACCTGACCCGGCCCCGCAACCCCGGCGAATTCGACAACCCCTCCATCCGGCGGCGGCAGGGAGTTTACTCGGAAGTCTACCTCCGCTACCCGCGCGATGCGCAGATCGTCGCCCACCATGCCGGGAACCCGCTCATCGCCGCCTCCCTGCGGCTGCGCCACTGGATGGAGGCGACCTTGAGCCGCGATCTGGAGGATTCGCCCGATGTCTGCGCCGTGATCACCAGCGTCGTCCTCGGCGCGCAGGCCGATTCGCTGCGCGATGTCCAACTCCTCTTCGCCCATACGGGTACGCTCCACCTTTTCGCCGTCAGCGGGATGAATGTCGCCATGATCGCGGTGAGCGCCGGCCTGCTGCTGGCGGTTTTCCGGTTTCCGTTGCGGGCGATCGCGCTCACCATCATCCCGCTCCTCTGGGTCTACTGTTTTGTCACGGGGCTGACGGCGAGCAGCCTGCGGGCGACGATCATGGCGAGCATCACGCTTCTGGGTGTTGCGATCGACCGCCCGGCGCTTTCATGGAATACGCTCGGCGCGTCGGCGCTGGTGATCCTTCTCTGGCGGCCCGACCAGCTTTTCACCCCCGGCTTCCAGCTTTCGTTCCTTCTGGTCGCGGTGCTGCTCGCCGGGAGCCGACCGGTGCAGGCGCTTTTCCGGCGTCTCGGCCAGCCCGACCCGTTCCTCCCGCGCCCGCTCTGGACCCGCCGCCAGAGCGCCACCGCATGGCTCGGCCACGCGGGCGGGGGCGCTTTCGCCGTCTCGCTGGTTGCCTGGGTCGGCTCCATTCCGTTGACGGCGTACTACTTCCATCTCTGGTCGCCCTCGACCGTCCCGGCCAACCTCGCCGCCGGTTTTCTGGCGTGGGCGATGTTGATGCTCGGGCTCGCGAGCGCCGTTTTCGGAAGTTTCTGGGGCTGGATGAGCCTCATCCTCAACAACGCCAACTGGGCTTTCTCCAAGGCGCTCCTTAGCTCCACCGCCTTTCTGGCCGGGCTGCCCGCTTCGCATTTCTATGTCGAAGGCCCGAGCCTGAGCCGCGCGCCGTTTTGCGAGATCAACCTCCTCGATCTCGCCGGCGGCGGGGCCGTTCACCTCCGCACCTCCACCCCCTCCCGGTTCGGGTTGCGGCAGGAGCGCGACTGGCTGCTCGACTGCGGCAGCGCCTCCGGTTTCGAGTGGATCGTCGCCCCCTATCTCCGCAGCCGCGGGGTCAACCGGCTCGACGGCCTGCTCCTGACGCATGGCGACTCGCAACACCTCGGCGGCGCACCCACCCTGCTGGAAGTGATGCCAGTCGCCGAAGTCCACGATGCCGCCTACCGCGACCGCTCCCCGCTCCGCCGGCGGTTGCACACCCTTCTGGCGGAGCGCTCGCACGGCAAACATATCATCCGCCGCGGCGACCGGATGGAGATCGCTCCCGGCGTCGTGCTCCATGTCCTCTTTCCGCCGACCGGCCTCCCGCTGCGCACCGCCGACGACAAGACGCTCATCCTCCGGCTCGATCTCCACGATATGAGCCGCGCCGGAGCGCCGGTCACCTGCCGCGTCCTTTTCTGTTCCGATGGCGGCTACGTCACCGAACGGTGGCTGCTCGAAAACGGCGCCCGGGAGGAACTTTCGAGCGATCTCCTGATCAAGAGCCGCCATGCCGCCGACCTTTCCGGGACGCCGGAATTCCTTCAGGCGGTTGCGCCCGCGCTGATCGTCGCCTCCGGCGCCGACTTTCCGCCGCAGGAAGTTATCCCGGAAGCATGGGCGCAGGCGGTCGAAGCCGAGGGCATCCAACTGCTGCGTCAGGACCGGGATGGAGCGGTTCGCATCGCCCTTCAGGCCGACGGTTCCTGGGAAGCTTCGACGTTTTTGGGCGAAGCCACCTTCCGGAGCCGCGCCCGGTAGATCGGCAGCCCCTGCGCCCGGAAATGGCGCTCAAAATCGGTCTGCGGATAGTCGCTCCCGGGGTCCCACGGACCGTTGCCGCTCCGTTCCTCGCAGAAACCGGGGTGGGTCTCAAACACCGCGCGCATCTGTTCGTAATACGGGAGATCGTCGGTGGAAAGGCGCAGTTCCCCTTCCGGTGCGAGGGCGTTGCGGACGGCATCGAGAAACTCCCGCTGGATCAACCGTCGGCTCTGGTGCTTGCGCTTGGGCCACGGGTCGGGAAACATCACGTGCATTACCGAAACCGATCCCGGCGGCAGGAGGTAGCGGACGAGGTAGTGGCTCTCGATTCGCAGGAGCCGCACGTTGCGCAGACCGGCCCGCGCGCACCGCCGCGAGGTCTTGCGGATACGCCCCAGCAGCCGTTCCACCCCCAGAAAGAGATGTTCGGGCGTGCGCCGCGCCCTCTCGACCAGAAATCCGCCGTCGCCGCTCCCGAGGTCGATTTCCAGCGGCCGCCCCGGTCCGTCAGGGAACATCGCCCGAAGGTCGAGCGGGGCAAAATAGTCGGCGGGAATGAACTCTACGGTTTCGGGAGGGAAATGAAAGACGCTCTGCATGCAGCGGGAATGGTTGCCCGGTTCCGGCGCTCTTCGCAAGTCTGGAAAATGTCTCTCGTCCCGGCATCCAACGCCAACGGCGCTTGCATCCTGGAGGGCTGACCTCCGCGTCGTCCGCCCACGTTGGACTTGGGTTCACCCGTTTGCTCCCGGCGAGTTCAAACGCCACGGCGGGCGGGGAGGTCCGCCCCCAGGACGCTTCCGCACCCATGTGAAGAGACCGCCTTTCCTCACAAACCTTGGGCCAACGGCCCAAAATCCCTCAGCCCAGGCCAACGGCCTGGGTACCGGTCGCACCCTCTATCCTACGCCCCAACGGGGCGTAATACCCTCGTTGCCGTCATGCCGGGAAATCGCGGTCCTTCAGACCGCACCATGGATCAGGACAGCCACCCGGCCCGCTGGGCCGGGCTGAGGAATGACGGCCCGTTGGGCCTTGAATCAGATTCCTTTTTCAGGAGACCTCGCCCCGGGTCCTCCAACTCCTGCGGCGGACGCAGAGGTCCGCCTTCCAAAGAGGAGTCCCGGCAAAACCGTCGGGAGCTTACGCCGCGTCCTTGCTCTGCTTCTTGCGGAGCAGCGGGGCGGAGGTCCCTTCGACGACGGAGCGGTTGATGATGATCTCCTCGACATCCTCGCGGCTCGGGATCTCGTACATCAGGTTGAGCATCAGCCGCTCCAGCATGGAACGGAGCGCCCGCGCGCCGGTTCCCTTGGTCACCGCCTGCCGGGCCAGCGCCCGCAGGGCATCGGGGGTGAAACTGAGCGAGACCCCTTCCATTGCGAAAAGCTTGGTGTACTGCTTGACCATCGCGTTGCGGGTGTCGCTCAGGATGGCGACCAGTTCGTCCTCCTTGAGGGGGCTCAACGCAGTCATGATCGGCAGACGGCCGATGAACTCGGGGATCATCCCGAAACTGAGCAGGTCTTCGGGTTCGGCGAGCGCCACCGCTTCCTGGCGGAGCAGTTCCTCGCTCTCCTCGGAGCCGCCGGAGGCGAAGCCGAGCACCCGCTTGCTCAAGCGGCGTTCAACGATCTTTTCGAGACCGACGAACGCGCCGCCGCAGATGAAGAGGATCTTGTCGGTGTTGATCTGGATATATTCCTGGTGCGGATGCTTGCGGCCGCCCTGCGGCGGGACGTTGCAGGTGGTCCCTTCGAGGATCTTGAGCAGCGCCTGCTGCACCCCTTCGCCCGAAACGTCGCGGGTGATCGAGACATTGTCGGTCTTGCGGCCGATCTTGTCGATTTCGTCGATGTAGATGATCCCAACCTCGGCCCGTTTCACGTCGTAGTCGGCGCTTTGCAGCAGTCTCAAGACAATGTTTTCGACATCTTCGCCGACGTACCCGGCTTCGGTCAGCGTGGTGGCGTCGGCGATGCAGAACGGCACGTCGAGCACCCTCGCCAGCGTCCTCGCCAGCAAGGTTTTCCCGGAACCGGTCGGCCCGATCAGGAGGATGTTGCTCTTCTCGATCTCGACATCGGCCAGCGGGTCGACTTCGATCGCGCCGCTTTCATCAGTCGTGCGGTTCTCTTCCATAATCCGCTTGTAATGGTTGTGAACGCCGACGGAGAGCACCTTTTTCGCGTTCTCCTGGCCGATGACAAATTCATCGAGCTTGCGCCGCAGTTCGATCGGCTTGGGCACCCGCAGGCTCGGGGTCTGCCGCCGCGTCTCCTCGTGGATCTCCTTGTCGAGAATCCCCTTGCAGACGTTGATGCAGGAGTCGCAGATGTAGACCCCCGGCCCGGCAATCAGCTTACGCACCTCCGCGTGGCTTTTACCACAGAAGGAGCACATGGTCAGGTTGGATGCGCGTGCCATGAATAAAGGAACTCTACGAAGCGGCTGCGGGCGGCGGTTCCGGCGAGTCGGTCGGCTTGGCGGGCGGTTCGCTCCGCTCCGGCCCCGGCATTCCGGTCCCCTTGCGTGAACTGACCACTTCGTCCACCAGCCCGTAGGCGGCGGCTTCGGTGGCGGTCATGTAGTAGTCGCGGTCCGAGTCGCGGTTGACCTGTTCCTCCGACTTGCCGGTGTGCTCGGAAAGAATGCGCACGAGGCGCTTCTTGAGCTTGAACATGAACTCGACCTGCCGCTCGACATCGCTCGCCTGCCCCTGGGCTCCGCCGGAGACCTGGTGGATCATGATGTCGGAGTTGGGGAGCGCAAACCGCTTCCCTTTCGTCCCTGCGGCGAGGAGGACCGCCCCCATGCTCGCGGCCATGCCGAGGCAGTAGGTCCGCACGTCGCACGTGACGAACTGCATCGTGTCATAGATCGCCAGCCCGGCGGTTACCGAACCGCCCGGCGAGTTGATATAGAGGTGGATATCCTTCTTCCCGTCTTCCATCTGGAGGAAGAGCATCTGCGCCATGACGATGTTGGCGACATGGTCGTCGATCGCGGTGCCGAGAAAGATGATCCGGTCCTTAAGCAGGCGCGAGTAAATGTCGTACGCCCGCTCCCCGCGCCCGGTCTGTTCGATAACCGTGGGGATCAGCAGATTCTGAGGCACGTGACGATAGGAGAGGAGCGAGGAGGTGGTGGAGTCGGACATTTTCTTTTAAGGGAAAAAAGGTTTGGCCAAAAACTGGCGGATTGCGGTTGTTCTTCGGACGCGGATCAGGCTTCGGGCGCTTCCGCCGGAGCGGTTTCAACAGCCGGAGCAGCCTGGTCGGCTGGTGTTTCCGTCGGCTTTTCGGCTGCGTCGGCAGCGTTTTCCGAAGGAGCCACTACGGAAACGCTAGCAGCCGAAACAAGGAAATCAAGTGTCTTGCCGGAAAGGATATCTTCGTGAATCCGGTCCAGAAGGCCCCCCTTCTCAAATTCCTTACGCACCTTCTCTTCCGGTTGGTTGCGTCCGGCGGCGATCCGGGCGATCTGGCGGTCAAATTCCTCGCGGGAGACGGTGATGTTTTCGGCTTCGGCGATGCGGAGCAGGACAAACGTCCCTTTCAGGCGCTCGCGGGCCGTGCTCGTGGCGGAGGTGAGGAGTTCCTTCTGGTTGGCGGTGAGGACTTCGTCGGGCACGCCGCGGCGCTGGTTGTCCTCAATCAGTTGCGTGAGCACGCGGTGCGTTTCGTTGCGCACGAACGACTCGGGTAGTTCGCATTCCACCTTGGCGAGGATCTGCGTCAGAATGCTGTTGCGCTTTTCGCGTTCCACTTCCAGTTCGCGCTGGCGGTTGAGTTCGGTCCGGGCGAGGTCGCGAAGCTCTTCGAGGCTCTTTTCCGGGACGATCGTCCTGGCGAACTCGTCGTTGAGTTCGGGGAGATCGCGCTGCTTGA
Source organism: Chthoniobacteraceae bacterium (assembly GCA_035555975.1). GTDB lineage: Bacteria > Verrucomicrobiota > Verrucomicrobiia > Chthoniobacterales > Chthoniobacteraceae > DATMFV01. The sequence continues at coordinate 46,364 of DATMFV010000129.1, read as the reverse complement.
TCGCCTTGAGCGTGACGGTGTAGTGAAGCGTTTTTCCGGCGAGGTCGGCGAGCGGGAGGTCGGCGGGCAGTTCGATGTCAAACTCGCGGCTTTCGCCGATGGCGAGACCGGCCACCTTGTCGCTGAACCCGGGCAGGAAGGCGTCGGGCGAGAGCTTGATCCAGAAGTCGCTCCCCTTGGCAAGCTGCGCCCCGGCGGAGGGGACCGCTTCGTCAATCGGCGTGCCGTCGATCGTGCCTTGATAGTCGATCACCGCAAAGTCTTCCAGTTCCACCGCGCGGTCGGTCACGTCGCTGAACTCCGCCGCCTGTTCGCGCAGGCGTTCGATGCTGGCGTCGACTTCCGTTTCGGTCACTTCCGAGGGGGGCACTTCGACGGCGATTCCCTTGTACCCGGGAAGCTCGAATGCCGGCGCGGTCACGAGCGTGGCGGTGAAGCTCACTCCCTTGTCGTCGCCATATTCCACGTCGTCGACGTTGGAGACGGAAAGCACCCGCAGGGAGTGTTCCTTGATGGTGTTGCGCACGGCGTCGGAAACGAGCCGCTTTTCAAGTTCCTCCTTGATCTCCTTCTTGAACTTCGCTTCGACCACGATCCGGGGCGCCTTGCCGGGCCGGTAGCCGGGCAGGCGGGCATATTGCGTGTATTCACGGATGATCGCGTCGCGCACGGGGGTGACGGCGTCGGCCGGAAGTTCAACCCGCATCGAGGTGATGCAGCTCGGGAGATTTTCAAGTTGGACGTTCATGGTTGAAGAGGTTGGTTAAAAATTTTTGAGGTCAGGTTGCAAAAAAGGTCGGCGGCCAGGGGCGGAGATTACAGATTGTCAGAACCTTTTCTGCAACTCGCAATTTCGAAAGAACGCCCGCACCGGTCAAAAGAGTGTGTCATTTCCGCTTTTTTTCCCTCAAGCGCAAGCGTTTTTTCTGGAGAGGGGCGGCCTCCGCGTCAACTGCGGCGACGGACCTTGCCAATGAACCTCCAACCCGGCGGCGGACGCGGAGGTCCGTCCTCCAGGACGCTTCCGCGTCATATTGCGCCATATCGGAGCACTGGAGGGTCGGCCTCCCGCGCCGACTGCGGCGTTGGACTTCGATTCGCACCCTTCTCCCTCCATTTTCCCTAAAGCCAGCTCCGGACCTTGTCCGCATCAAGCCCCGAACCGACCAGCGACACACACAGGCGGGAGCGGACCAGGCAGTACCGGGCCACTTCGGCCACCTCCTGCGGAGTGACCAGGGAAAGCTTCCGTTCGACCTCCGAGGGGTCGACCACTTCGCCATAGGCGAGGAGCGATTCGCCCATCCACATCATCTGGTTGGTCGTGCTCTCAAGCCCCATCAGGGTCTGGCCGACCAGGTAATCCTGCGCCTTGCGGAGTTCGGACCGGCTCGGCGGCTGTTGCCCGATCCGTTCCACTTCCCGCAGGATCAAGCCGATAGCCTTCGGCAGGTTGTCCGGGTCGAGCGCGCTGGAGACGGTCAACGCCCCGGTATCATCAAGCGAGACGACGCAACTGTGGATCGAATAACAGAAACCGTAACGTTCCCGCAGCTTCTGAAAGAGCCTCGACGACATGTTTTCGCCGAGGATGACGCTCAGGATCTTCAAGGCAAACCGGCGCGGGTCCCTCCGCCCGAAGGCGTACCACCCCATGGCGAGGTGGCATTGCTCGATCTCCTGCGGCACGACGATGACGCGCGGCTGGCCGTCCGGAGTCTCCTCCGCTTCGAAACGGCGGCAGGCCGGGGTGCGCCCCCTGGGCAGTTCGCCCATGAACGGGGTGAAGGCATCGAGCACGCAGTCGTGCGTCACGCATCCCGCGACGGCGACGATCGTCGTCCGCCCGTGGTAGAAGCGGCGGGTGAAGTCGAGAAAATGTTCGCGCCGGAAACGGCTGATCCCCTCGGCGGTCCCGGTCAGCGAACGCCCGAGCGGGTGGTCGGGCCAGAGTGCTTCGGAAAGCATCTCCTGCACATACTGCGACGGGTTGTCGCTCACCATGGCGATCTCTTCGCAGATCACGTCGCGCTCGCGCTCGATCTCCACCGGCGAAAATTGCGAATGGAGGTACATGTCGCCCAGGACATCGCAGATCACCGGCAGGTGCCGCGCCGCCGCTTTGGCGTAGTAGCAGGTATGATCTTCGGTCGTAAAGGCGTTGAGGTATCCGCCCAGCCCCTCGACCGATTCGGTGATCTTCTTCGCGCTCCTCGCCTTGGTCCCCTTGAAAAGGAGATGTTCGGTAAAGTGCGACATCCCCGAGAGCGTCTTAGGCTCGTACCGCCCGCCGACGCCGACCCAGATGCCGACGCACGCGCTCCTCATGTGCGGCATGCTGACGGAAGCGATCCGGGTGCCGTTGGGGAGGGTGGTGAGCTGGTAGGGTTGCATGAGTGTCGTCGCGCGAGGTCAGGTCAGGGAAGCATCATAGCGCATTTTCACGCGCTTTTAAAACAAGGCGCGCGAGTTCGAGATCGGCGGGCAGGGTGATCTTGAAATTCGGCTCCGCATTGGGGGCGAGCGCAACGGAAACGCCGAGGCGCTGCACGGCGGAGACCTCGTCGGTCACCTTTTCCCCGGTTTTGATCAGCGAACGGTAGGCCCCGATCAGGACCGAGGAGAGAAAGACCTGCGGCGTCTGCATTGCCCAGAGGTGTTCGCGGTCGACATCGCCGGTGACAAAAAGGTCGTGTGCCGCCCGTTTCAGGGTGTCGGCCACGGGCGAGGCGCAAACCCCCGCGCCATGTTGCCGGGCGACGGCGAGGCAGGCTTCGATCGCCGCCGGGGTGACCAGCGGGCGCGCCGCGTCGTGTACGGCGAGATAACCTTGCGTCTCCCCCCTGGCTTCGGCGGCGAGCAGCCCGTTCCAGACGGAGAGGTGGCGTTCTCCTCCCCCGGCGACGACGGCGGTCAGCTTGGAAATGGAGTGAGCCTTGCCGATCGCTTCAAACTCGGCGATCCGGTCGGCCTGGGTGACGAGGATGATTGAGCGGACCGAAGGGGTCTTTTCAAAGGCGCGCAGCGAGACCGCCGCCACCGGCGCGCCGCCCAGGTCGGCCACCAGTTTGTCAAAACCCATCCTCCGGCTGCTGCCTGCGGCGACTAGAACGGCGATCATGGGCCTTGATCCTATGAAAGTTGCCGGGAGACTTCCTGGCTCAAGGTTTTGCCGTCGACCCGGCCCTCAGCCCTCGCGGTGGCGATCTTCATGACCGCGCCCATCTGCGCCTTCGTCGTCGCCCCGGCTTCGGTGATCGCCCCGGTGACCAGCGCGGAAAGCTCTTCGCCCGAAAGCGGTTTGGGGAGGTAGACCTCCAGAAAGACCGCTTCCGCCCGCTCCCTGGCGGCGAGTTCGGGGCGGCCCCCTTTTTCAAAGCTTTCGATCGAGTCGTTGCGCTGCTTGACCTGCTTGCGGATCACCGCCAGCGCTTCGGCATCGTCGAGCACGGCATTTGCCCCGCCTTTTTCAATGGCGCTGTTTTTCAATGCGGCTTTGAGCATCCGCAAGACCGCCAGCCTCTCCGTTTCGCGGGCCTTCATCGCCGCCTTGAGATCGGCATCCACCTGTTGTTGCAAACTCATACGGTTGGCGAGCATGGGGCAAATGCGCTTTCAACACAACCCTCTCTTTTAAAGCCGGCCGCGCTTTTTCAATTTGCGGGCACGCGCTGCGTCGGGTCAACCCACTTCCCCTCGACCATCACCACCTTCGGGTCGACAGGAACGCCGGTTTCATTCCGCTGGATCTGCCCGATGATGAGATCGACCGCCGCCGCGCCGACCAGACGCGGCTTTTCGTCGATGTGGGGGTAGTTGCACCCGATGCCGCTTCCCCCCTGCCCGACCAGGAGAGGATCTCCGGGCCGGAGACACCCCATAGCCTCAATGTTGTGCGGACCAAAAATGCAATCCGGGCGTTCGCGGTCAATCCATTCCCTGATACCTCGGCGCAACTCGTCCCCGGTCTTGAAATTGGAGACAAAAATCAAAAGCGAACGCTCTCCATACCGCCGTTGATAAAAAAGCGCGGCCGCCAGGAAGTTTTCCCCTACCTTGCGATTCGTCTCGGCTGGAATCGACACCCCGATCCGCCGAAACCCGGCCTGCCTCAACGTACGCAGCGCCAGCAGGGTATTGTGAAAGTGATGCGGCGTGGCCCGGTGGAGGGAGGGACGGATCATGGAGTAACCGATGGTCGCACACGAAAAGCGTTCCCACTGCAAACGAAGGTGCCCGTAGGCACGCTCCAGCGGCGGGACCAGAAGACCGCGAATCCCCCGGCTGACCAGGATCTCGCTCAACCGCCGCCCCGTCATCTTCGGTTCCTTCAACCAGAACGGCTCGATCAGATAGCCGCGCTTGAGTGCCTGCTCTCTGGCACCTTCGAAAAGTTTTCCAAAAAAACCGTAACGCCACCCTTCCCGTGTTGAAAACGTCGTCACATACGCGATGGTGCCGATCTCCGCCCCCGTTTTCTGAAACCGGCGCGCCAGAAGCGCGGAGATCAATGGATCGGGCCGGTATCCCATCGTTTCGGCCAGCGCCTGGATGCGTTCGCAGGTCGCCGGAGGGATGTCGGAATGGTTGCGCAATGCCCGGCTGACGGTCGAGGGAGAGACCCCTGCGGCAGCGGCGACATCGGCAACGGTGACCTTCGGTTCGCGGTTCATCAAAACGGCTCCTTTCAACGGCTCTTTCCTCCGCACACTATTGCGGAGAATATGGCTTTGCAACCCTTGAAAGCAGGAGGAGTGTCTTGCCCAACGGATCACCCTCTTTATGAAAACCTACTCCCTCCTTCCCGCCAATTCGTGGCGATCGCTTTTCTGCACCGCCGCGCTGGCTGTCACCGCTCTCCTCTCTCCGGCCAACAGTCAATCCCAGGCGCAGGTTCTGATCACCGATTTTGAGAGCTCCGAAGGTTTCACGACCGGCAACGCGGGAGGAAAAGCGGGCTGGAGCGGCGGCACTTCCAGTTACGTTGTCGTCAATGATCGCTTCCATACCGGCTCCCAGTCATTGCGTGTCGTCAAAGGAAACTTGGACAGGCTCGACAGCCCGCTCCTCTACGAGGAAGGCTTTACCGGGGTTTCGCTCTGGATTACCAATCCCGAGACCGCCTTTGTCGCTTTCAACTCCTTCTCACGGTTTCGCATCGTCCTCGGCGACGAAAACGGGTCTCAGCGGATTCTCCAGTTTCAACTCCGCTACTATAGCAGCTCCACCCCCTCGCTTTACGGGCTCGACTACTACGACTGGGTGAACGATGCCACCAGTTCCAAGACGCTCTATTTCTCTCAAACTTACTTCGATCCCACCAAGTGGAACGAGTTCCGCTTTGAAACGGACCCCTCCACCCAGACCTACTCCGTTTGGATCGGCGACCACGAGCTTCTTTCCGGTATCGCCATCGGTGGCACGGTGACCAGCGATTCCAGGATTTACCAGCTTCAGTTCTGGGGCCATTCCAGCGATCAGGGCGGCGACGCCTATTACGACAGCATCAACGGCATCGTCGCCATTCCCGAACCGTCGTCGGTGGCGTTGCTCGGCGGCGGCGCGCTCGCCGGTATGCTGGTGGCGGCCCGCCGCAGGAAAGTTGCTGCATAACCCCGGGGAAAACCGTTCCATCTTCGCACCCGCCATATTACCTGCTTTTCCGAATGCTCCTCCGCCGCCTCCTCCCTTTGACCGTCGCCGCAGCCGCCCTGTTTCACCCGGGGGAAACGGCATCGGCCCAAGATGCCCCGGCCTCCCCTCAATACGCGGCGATGGAGGTTCCTCCCTATCGCCTGATCGCCGCCGATTTTGCCAGAGTCCCCAGGCAGATCGTGAACGATGCGGCGGCGTACGATGGCCGCATCCTCCGGCAGTCGGCCCGGTTGATGTTGCTCGATCTCCCGTTTCCGCGTACGTCGGAGGAGATCACCGTCTACGTCAAGGTCCGTGCGGAAAGCCCGAAGGACAGCCTCGCGCTCACGACGTTTCGCGGCGGGGAGAGGGTTCCGCTGGCCACCCTTTCCCAACAGACGCCGGGCAAGTGGGTCTGGGTCCGCCTGCCTGCCATCCGTGGTGAAGCCATTGGCGAGCGCCTGCGTCTCGACGCCGCCCCCTCCCGCGAATTCGGGCGTTCCATCGCCCTTGAGAGCATCGTCATTTCCACCGATGCCGAACTTTCCGACGAAGCGCTGGAGGCGACCGCCCCCCTGCTTCCGAGCCACCCGCTGGCCGTCGTCAACCCGACCGACACCCCGCCCTCGCTCGACGGCAGGGGAACCGACGCGGTCTGGAAAAAGGCGATCGCCATCCGCGATTTCCTCGCCTTTTCCACCGGCGTCCCGGCACGGCTCGGGACCACCGTCCGCTTCCTCTACGATGAGGCGCATCTTTACGTGCAGTTTGTCGTCGACGAACCGCTGCTGCGCGCCGCCGACATGCGGATGGAGGAGCTTTTCGCCCGCGCCACCGAACGCGACCAGACCCTTCCGCACGGCATCCTCAGCGACGACGCCTGCCTACTGATGCTCCAGCCGGAAAAGGACGGCCCCGTCTATGAATGGACCACCAATACGCTCGGCGCTCTGCTCGACGCCCGGATGGACCCCTCCGACCTCTGGGCAACGCGCGACGTGAAATGGAACGCGGGCGGTGTCACCAGCAAGGTGGAACGCAGGGAAGCCGGGTGGGTCTGGGAGATGGCGATCCCGCTTGCCGACCTCGGCGTCAAAGCCCCGCAACCGGGCGAGACCTGGAACGTCGCGCTGGCCCGGCTCAGCCCGAGCCGCAAGGAGTCGAGCGCCTGGAACCCGACGGGGCGCGGCGCTCACCGGCCCGAAAAGTGGGGGCAACTCCGCTTTGGAACCGTCGATACCGCGGCGCTCACCCCCCGGGAACCGCTGGCCGAACTCGCCCCGGGCAGCAACCGGATCGACCTCGACCTCGTGGCCGAAAAAGGTTCCGTGCCGGTGATCGCCACCGCGCTCGCTCCCGAGGGAGGGCTTCCGCTCGTCGCCCAGAGCGCCGTCCCGACGACGGAAGAAGCGACCCATGCGACCCACCGCTTTGAAGTGCATGAAACCGTGCCGACGCTCGCCCGATGGGGACTCTTCAACGCGGCGATGCAGCCGTACTACGTTTCGCCGCAAGCGACGATTGCCGTCCGGTCCACGGTGTTGACGCTGACCCTTTCCACTCCCGGCGCGTACGAAGTCGTCGTCAACGACAGCGTGGTCGCCACCGGCGCTTCGGCGGACGGGGAAAAAATCAGGCTCGCCATGCGGCACGGGGCCAACCCGATCGCCATCCGCGCCGAGGCGGGGGTGGCCGCCCTCAGGCTCGAAGGCGCGGGAAGCGAAGCGTTTCCCCAGCTCTGGCGGGCCAAGGCGGAGAGCGATCCCAAGGCAACCGCCGCCGATTTCGACGACCGCCAGTGGCCGCTGCTCGCCACAAAGGAAACGGTTGGAGATCAAAAGAAGGGAGAACCGCTGGTCTTGCGCCGGATCGTGTTAAGCGAACAGACGCAGATCTGGCCCGTCCCTTCGCCGGCCCTCTTTGTCGCCGCCAACAGTTCGCAACCGGCCACCTTCAAGTTCAACGGCCTCCCCGGGCGCGATCTTGCCGACTGGGTCACCTGGGTCGCCGTGCCTGAAACGCTGGAGGTCACCGGCGTGAGCAGTTTTTACGGAACCGTCCGGCCCAGGCAGCCGGTCTTCAGCGTCGAACGCGACGGGACGACCGAGATCGAAGGCAAGACACTTCCGCTCTACAGGATTACGGCGGACAAGCCGCTCTTTTACGACGAAGCCCACCCTCCCGGGGGTCGGACGGGGATCTTTCACCTGATGCTCCGCGTGGCCAAGGGGGCTCCCAAAGCGCCGGTGACCGAACGCCTCTACTACTGGTCGCAGGCGGAAAAGGGGGGCGTCAGCGAAATGACCCAGAGCCTGACCGTCGAGACCGTGCCGCCGCTCAATGGCAAACAACCCGGGAAATTTGTCTTCGAACTCTGGGGCAGCAATCTCGGCACGCTCGACAGCATTCCGGTGCGCGAGCAGGCGATGGAAACCATGAAAGCGGCCGGGTTCAACCTGCTGGTCGACAGCCGGGATTGGGCGATCGAAAACGGTCCCCGCTTCGGCCTGACCATCCGCCCGACCGTCAAGTTTGTCTCGTGGTCGATCAACCTGAACCCGTTCCTGAAGGAACATCCTGACGAACGCCTGCTTGATCATCACGGCAAGCGGAGCGACCAGTGGCTCTGCACCACCCAATTGCTCGGTGAACGCTGGCCGGTCGTTTCGGAAGTTTTCGCCGACCAGCTCCGCAAGCTCAAGGCGACCACCGTCTGTTACGACTACGAGTTTTCCACCCTTACCGGCCCGCACTCCTGCTTCTGCGAACGTTGCCTCGCCGCTTTCCGAAAGGAGAAGAAGATCGCGGGCGACCAGCCGCTCACCCCTGAAACCATTGAAACCCGCCATCGCGCGGCGTGGGACGACTTCATGGCCCGTCGCGGCGCACGGTTGCTGGCCAAAATGAAGGAGACCGTCCATGCCACCATCCCGGGCGGTCTCTTTACGGTGTTCAGTCTCCCTCAAAGCCCCCGGACCGTCTCGGTCTACGGGATCGACTGGCGCTATGTTGCCGGGACAAAAGGAGCGGACGTGATCCAGATCGGCACTTCCGGGGGATGGCGGGAGATGCTTCACACCTCTGAAGTCGCGGGCGATCTGCCGATCATGTACGGCGTCTGGATCACCCCCTACGGGCCCGACCATATGATCCCTGCGAGGGTGGCCGACAAGGCCGAACTGCTGCGCCGGGTGCTCGATTCCACCCACGGCATTCTCTTTTACGACCGGGCGACGATGGATGGCCGCTCGTGGTGGAATGTCGGCGAGACCACCCGGCTGGTGGCTGATTTCGAGGAACTCTTCCTCCATTCCCGCCCCGAACCGGTCGAGGGGCACGATCCTGAACGCGTCCAATGGTTGCGCGGAAAAAAGAAGCAGCTTCTCTGCATCATGAACCGTGGCGACGCAGCGGCCGACTTCTCTGTTGCGCTTCCTGAAAAACTGGCCAATGGCTATGACTATTACACGGGAGCGAAAGTCGGTGAAACCGAGACCCTTCACGCCACCGTCCCCGCCAATGAAACTGCCGTCTATGTGTTTGATGTCCGCTAAACCGATACCATCCGCGCGGACGGGAGGCCGTCGCCCCGCCGCTTCGGGGTTTACCCTGGTCGAAGTCATCGTGGCGATTGGCGTCCTGATCATCCTGGCCGCCCTCATCCTCCCCGTGACGCTGCGACAGATGGAGGCCGGGCGCTCGGCGGCATGTGTCGCCAAGCTCAAGAACCTCGGCGTGGCCATCCGTCTCTGGCGCAACGAAAACAACGACGCGCTCGTTCCCTCCACCAACGTCCTGGCCTGGCGACCGAGCCGCCACCTCTATGAAGCGGGGGCGATTTCCTCGCCGGTCGAGATGATGTGCCCGTCGGTCAATACGCTGGCCAAAGGGGCCTGGGCCGATGTCGTCAACAACTGGGGGAGCGCTTATCAGATCGCCTTTTACAACCAGCCGATCTCCTATGGGGTCAACACCATCGCCTTCAACCAGTCGACCCCCAAAGGTTGGGGCAGCAATATCACCAGCAGCTACAGGATGTTCATCGGCAAGGAGAGCCATGTGCCCATTTTCTTTGATTCCAAGGCGTGGCAGGCCAACAGCACCGTCTGGGCCGACAATGAACTGCGGCTGGGCCGTTTCGCCTTCCCCCATTCCAACCGGAGCAACGTCCTCTTCCTCGATGGGCACGTGGAAGGGCTCGACCGGCAGGGGGTCCTCGCCCTCAATCCGCTGGGGGATGCGGGCAAGAAATACTAAGGCGTGTTTACGAATTTAAGTGAGAGGCGACTAAAAGCGTCTTTTTGACCCATAAAGCCGTTACCTTAACGGGTTCTAGTGTTCCAGCGACCGGTCTCAAAGAGAACTCCCGTGCCTGAAATTGGAGGGTCGGCCTCCGCGCCGACCGCGGCGTTGGACTTGGGTTCACCCGTTTGCTCACCCCGACCTCAAACCCCGTAGCGGACGCGACGGTCCGCCCTCCGGCGAAGATCCATCGGCAACCGTCTTGCCTACTGCCGGGTCGAAGCGAGGTTGATCTGGTACTCCGGATAACGGGTCTGGAGATCGTTCAGGGTCTTTGCGGCTTTTTCCTGATCGCCCGATTTCTTGAAGCAGAGGTACGCCTTTTCGAGCGCCTGCGGGGTGATGACCGGGTCTTCGTAAAGGATCGAGACGCTTAAGAAAAGCTTGGCGGCTCCGTCGAAGTCGTTACGCGCCTTGGCGACATCCCCGGCGCGCATCTTGCCGAGCGCGTTGAGGCGGCCTTCGGGCTGGAGATCCTGCACGCGGCGGGCGGATTGCAACGCTTGGTCGAACCTGCCGTGGCCGATCTGTGCGTCGGCAAGCGCGAGGTAGCCGTCGGCCTGCGGGACCGGTTCGGTGGCCAGTGACAGGTAATGTGTGATCGACGCTTCCGCCTTTTCCCACTCCTGATTCTGCGTCTGCGCGCGCCCAAGGTTGAGCCAGTCTTCGGGGATGACGGCATCGGCCTTTTCGCTTTCGGTCAGCCGGGTGAGGTAACGGGTCGCCTGCCCGGCTTCCCCGGCCTTGAGCGATTCGGTGCCGAGCCAGCGGAGGAGTTCCGGGTCGAGCTTGGTCTTCGGTCCCGCCTGGTCGATCTCCGCCGCGAGCGCCTTGCGGTCTTCAAGATGACGCAGGGCGGCGATGATGTGAAGGGTTGACTTTTCGTTGAACTCCTTGTCGAGCGAACGGGCCTTGGAAAGCATCTCGACCGCTTTGCGGTAGTCGCGGGCCTGGTAGGCGGTCAGGCCGATCCAGTAGTGGGCCTGCCCGGCGGCGTGGCTCTCCGGATATTCCTTGAGCAGCCGCTCGAACGCCTCCATCATCCCCCGGCTTTCGTCCTGCTGGCCGAGGATGAGCGCCTTGTGCTGGAGGGCGAACTCCCGCTCCTTCGCCTTCCGGTGGGTGCGGATGATTTCGTCAAAATCGTGAAGCGCCGCGGTGTAGTTGCGCATCTTTTCGTAACAGAAACCGCGTTGCGCCAGGGCGGCGGGGGTCAGCTTGTTGGTCGGGTATTCGTTGAGGAATTCCGTGAACGACTGGATCGCCGCCGGGTGGTCGCCGATGTAGACCTGGCACCAGCCGAGCTTGAAGAGCGTTTCCGCCTTGAGCGCGGGGGAGAGCGACGACTCGCGTAGCGAAGCGTAGACCGGGGCGGCGGCGACGTACCGCTTGGTTTTGTAATACGCCTCCGCTTTCATGAGGACCAGTTGGTCGCGCTTGGGGCCTTCCTCCGGATTGGCTTCGAGGTAGGCGTCGATCTCCTCGATCAGCTTGGGCGAATCGCTGCTGTAAAGGGTGACGAGCCGTTCGTACTGCGACTCGGCGGCGTACGGGGTGTCGCCGTAGTCGGTGGCGATCCGGTCGTAAAACTCCCCGGCCTTGTCCGCCTTGTCGAGCTGGCGGTACGAGTTGCCGACGACCAGCAGCACTTCGGGCATGGCGGTCTTGGAGAATTTCTTCTCCGACTTGTCGTAGGTGTCGACGACTTCCTGGTATTTCCCCTGATTGTAGAGGATGCGCAGGAGGCCGATCTCGGAAATCTCCCGCCATGCGCCGATCTCGGGCATTTTCAGGGCGGCCTGCAATTCCTTGAGCGCTTCCGCGTTCTCGTTGAGTTCGAGCAGCAGGATGCCGATCCGCGCGGTCGCTTCCGCCTTGATGGCCGGTTTGGCGGTCCCTTCGCGCAGGGCGTCGAGGATGCGAAGCGCCTGGTTGCGCCGCTGCGCCTTGGTGTAAAGTTCGACGAGCGCCAGTTGCGCCGCTTCGCGGAACGGGTTTTCGCCCCCGTGGGTGATGACCTCTTCGTAAGCCTGGATCGCCTCGCTCTCAAACTTCAGCCGCTCCAGCGAACGGGCCGCGAAGAATTGTGCGGAGAGGACGATCGTCGGGTCTTTGAGCCAGACGGAGGCTTTGCGGAAAAAAGTGACAGCGGCGGAATAATCCTCCTGCTGGTAACAAAGCTCGGCAAGCCGGTAGGAGGCGGGGCCGATGAAGTCGCCCGTCTGGTAGGTGAAGATGAGGTTTTCGTAGTTTTTCCGGGCGGAGTTGTAGCTGCCGGTCTGGCGGTACGATTCGGCGAGCCGGAAAAGAGCGGCCTGCCGGTCGGCGGCGGTCCCCTGAAGGCTCAAATAACGCTCAAACTCGGCAATGGCGCGGAAGTAATCCTTCCGTGCGTAGTAGTGGTTGGCGTAGGAAAACTGGACCTGGTCGGCGGGGGCGGAACTTGCTCCCGGCGTGAGGCGGATTTCGTTGGTGCGCGGGTCAAGCTGCTCCGAAGTGGCGGAGGGCGGGAGATGCGAGGCGGGGGTGGCGGCTGCCGTGGCTTCGGCTTCCCCCTCTTCGTCGGCGATTTCCGTGCGGACGGTGGCGGGGCCGTCGTGGAGCCCCTGTTGCGGCTGCGCGTTGGGGACGATGTTGACCGGCGCTTCGAGCGCTTCGCGCGGCGATTCGCTCAGGCGGCGTTCCCTGGGCGGTTCGGGTGTCGTTTCAGGCGCGGCGTCGTCGGCATTCTCCGGGGTGACGGCGGCGGCGGACGGAGCCGCAGGGGCATCGTCTTCAGCCTTTTCCGGGGCGGCGGGCGTGGCCCGGACGACCGGTTCCGCACGGCGGACGGGAAGGTTCGGGTCCCACTCGATGGTTTCCTCCGTCGCTTCCGGGGCGGGGGCGGCCTCCTCTCGCGCTTCGGGACGGGTTTCAGGACGGGCTTCGGCCGGGCGGCTTTCGGGCCGGGGCTGGAAGGGTTCGATCACCCCATCCTCCGCCGGGGCGACCGGCAGCGCCTTGCGCACTTCCGGCTCGGGCGTGGGGGTTGGTTCTTCGTAAACGGTGGTGTCGCGGTTTTCCTGTGCGCGGGTGACATCGCGCAGCGAGGTCGCTTCCGGCGGCGGGGTGGAGCGGCGGCGTTCTTCTTCGCGCCGGGTCGTTTCCCGGGCGTCGCGTTCACGCAAGAACCGCTCCATCCATTGCTGCGCAAGGAGCGGTTCGGTTGCCATCACCGAAAAGAGCAGGATTAGAAGCCGTCGCCGAACCATCATTTTGCGCACTCTATGGGGATTGGGCCGCCGTGGCAAAGTCGATATTCCAGATCTTTGCACTCCGGCAGATGTCGAGCACGGCGACCAGATCGCGGTAGGGCACCTCTTCGTCGCCGCGCAGGATGACGGCGTGGTCGGGATAAAGCTCGGAAAGCGCGCTCAGTTTTTCCTGCAACGCTTCGCGCGAGATCGCCTGCCGGTTGAGGACGATCGTCCCATCCTTGCGGACGTTGACGACGACCTGGTTGACGTACGACTCCTGCTCCGCGGCGCTCGTGGCGGTCGGCACCTTGACGTCGAGCGCGTTTTCGCTGATGGCGAAGTTCCAGGTCAGGATGAAAAACACCAGCAGGACGAGGAAAATATCGACCATCGGCGCGATCTGGAAGCCGAGGAGAGCGGGGGAGGAGCGTTTGCGGAAGTTCATGGATTACTTAAAATTCATCATCCACCGAGACGGAGGGGCGTCGCCCTGCGGGAGGTTCGCCGCCGCCACTTCTGGTATCGCGCGGCGGGCGGCTGCTGCGGGCCGGGCGCAACGTTTCGGAACGGAGCGGGCCCCCCTGCGTCGCCAGCAGGGCGAGGAGGTGGGTGGTGGCGCGTTCGAGTTCCGAGATGAGGCTCTGGACCCGGTTGCGGAAGAGGCCGTAGAACGCCATGGCGATGATCCCGACGATCAACCCGCTGCCGGTGGCGATCAACGCTTCTGAGACCCCGTTGGCCAGAAGGATCGGCCGGGTCGCTTCGGAGACATTGCTGCCGAGCGAGCGGAACGAGGCGATCATCCCGAAAACGGTGCCGAGCAGCCCGACCATCGGCGAAAGGACGGCGATGTCGGCCAGGTAGGTGATCCGGTTCTGCAACGCCGCCGCGCGCGAGGCTCCTTCGGTCTGCGCGATCTCGCGGATGCTTTCAAAGGAGGCGGTCGGGTTGTGGGTGGCAAATTCCAGGGTGCGCTGGAGGACCTTGGCGGCCAGTTCGCTGTGGCGGTTGGTGATCGCGAGCAGCGCGGCGTCGTCCCGTTTTTTAAGGAGGACTTCCGCCGTGTTCATGAAGTGGGCGGAGGCGATCGACCCGGGCCGGAGCGTGAAGATGAAGGCGAGGATCAGCGCGACCATCAATACCGACATGATGGCGAGGGGAATCATCGCCCAGCCGCCCGCCTGCATCAGGTCGAGCAAAGAAAAGGAGGCCGTCTTCTGCGCGACGAGCGCTGCGGCTCCGGCGGCCCCCTCCTCCTGCGCCTGAAGCGCGGCGGGAAGAAGCAGGGGCGAGAGGAGCAGCGACAAAAGGATGGGTTTCATGGGGAAAGGTGGTTTATATTACGATGCGTCGCCGCAGTTTCAACCCGCCTCTTGGACCGGGAGGCGAAAAAACTGCGTTTACCTATGACCCGCGAACACCTCAAAGACAAGCCCGACCTTCGCCCCAAGCTGCACGACCTGCCGCACAAACCGGGCGTTTACCTGATGCGCGACCGCCTCCACCGGGTGATCTACGTCGGCAAGGCGCGCGACCTGCGCAAGCGGGTGAGCCAATACTTCATGGCCTCCAAACAACGGAGCGCCGATCTCAAGACGCGGGCGTTGCTCGAAAGTGTCTGGGACCTCGAATGGCATACGGTGCGGAGCGAGCCGGAGGCGCTCCTGCTGGAGGGGCGGCTGATCAAGGAATTCCGCCCCCGGTACAATATTTCGTTTCGCGACGACAAACGGTTTTTAATGGTGAAGGTCGACATGGCCGAGGAGTGGCCCCGGTTCCGGTTTGCGCGGATCAAAAAGGAGGACCAGGCGCGTTACTTCGGGCCGTTTGCCCAGTCCGGGGCATTGCGGCAAACGCTTCACTTCATGCGCAAGCGGTTCGGCATCCTGACCTTTGGCCGGGGCGCGCCGAGCGAGCGGGAACTCAAATCATCGACGTTTCAGGTGCTCGCCAAGATGAGCGGTTTTTCGACCGAGGCGTACCGGCAGCGGGTGGAGGAGGCGTGCGCCTTTCTCGGCGGCGAATCGCGGGAACTGCTGGTGGAACTGGAGGCGGAGATGAAGAAGGCGGCCGAGAAGCTCGACTTCGAACGGGCGGCGGAACTGCGCAACATGCTCGAAAACCTCAAGACCACCACCAGGCCGATGCGCCGGTTCACCCGCCACACCCTGCCGACGACGATCGACCCGCAGGCCGACCTGGCGCTCCTGAGCGACGCGCTGGGCCTCGAGCGCCCGCCGGAGGTGATGGAGTGCTTCGATATTTCCAATATCTCCTCGACGCACATTGTCGCTTCGATGGTCTCCTTCCGCAACGGCGTTCCCGACAAGGCGAACTACCGCCGTTTCCGGATGAAAACCGTGGCCGCGCAGGACGACTTTGCGAGCATGGCCGAAGTGGTGCGGCGGCGTTACGAGCGGATTCTGCTCGAGGCGCGCAAAAAAGAGCTTGAAGCCGGGGACGAGGAGAGCCAGGAGGAGGTCGCCGCCCGGGTTGCCCGGAGGGGAGGGCGTTTGCCCGATCTCGTGATCGTCGACGGCGGCAAGGGGCAGCTTTCGAGCGCCTGCCGGGAGTTGAACCGGCTCGGTCTGCACGAATTGCCGATCATCGGCCTGGCCAAGGAGTTTGAGGAGATCTACCGCCCGGGACGCCCGGTGCCGGTCCGTCTCCCGGAAGACTCGCCCGCGCTGCGGCTCCTGCAACGGATTCGCGACGAGGCCCATCGCTTTGCCAACGGCTACCACCAACTTTTGATGAAACGGCGGATCGCGGAGAGCATCCTCGATGATTGCCCCGGCGTCAGCCAGGCCCGCAAACAGGCGCTTTTGACCCGCTTCGGCTCCGTCGCCCGGTTGCGCCGTGCCGATGCGGCGACGATCGCGCAGACACCCGGCATCAGCAAACGGCTCGCCGGGGAGATCGTGGAGTTTCTGGCGAAGCGGGCGTGACCTCGCCAGCGGTTCACGGTCGTTTACCGATATCGTCGCCGTTGGCCGCTTCGCCTTTGCCGGGAGAGTCTGCCGTGAGGGTGAAGTCGCGCCGGTCCGGATCACGAAAGAGCGGTTGGGCCGTCAGGCTGTTGAGGTCGAGCCCGGTTTGTTCCCTCCATTGGGCCAACGTGGTCATCTTGCCAGGCTCGGCAAGTTCGCCGATCGACCCGCGGGCGTCCGGAGCAAGGTAAAACAGGTTGTGATCGCTCACGATCTTCGGCGTCGGGCTGAAGAACCAGAGGTTGGCGCTGAGTTTGGAGGGAAAGATCACGTTGTAGAAGAGGTTGGCTTCGATCCGGTAGCTCTCCCCGGCATTTTCCGGCGCCACCACGATGCCGTAGTTGCCTTCTCCAATGAGGGAGTTGTGCCGTACGATGGCCCCCGGGGAGGCGGCGATGCCGACGTGAATGATGCTGCAAAGAAACAGGTTATCCTCAACCACCAGACCGGGGGCGCGGTTGGCCAGAAGACCGTGGTGACCGGCTTTTCGTTTTTCAAAGCTCGAACCGGCGGGGTAATCGGTTTCACAATGGGCAATGCGGATGCCTTCCGCGTGGCTGATCACGAAGTAAGTCCCCACCGAATAGGCGCCGCCCCGGAGCAGGAGCCCGTCGATTTCAACGTGGCGGACGTTGGCGATTTCGACGCCGACCGGCAGGCTTTCGGCGAGGTCAATGATGGCCTTGCCCCGGTTTTCCGCCCTGATCGTGATCGGGGCTTCGGCGGAACCCGAGACCGCCGGGGCGAGAATTTCGTGGTAAACACCGTCCATGAGCACGAGTTGATCGCCCGGCCCGAGGTTTCGCACGGCGTGGTGGAATGATTTCCAGGCGGTTGCGCGGCTTCTCCCGTCGGCCCTGTCGTCGCCGTCGGGGCGTAGATAAAAGGTGACGCCTTTCCGGGCCTGCACCGGTGTCCGGAAGGTGATCGTCCGGGGGGCTCCGCGTCGGCCGGCGAGGTCGCGGGGAGTCACCGAAACCTTGTATTGCGTATCGGGCGCCAGACCCGTGAGCGGAGCATGGCGTTCCACGTTGAAAAAGCCTTCGAGCGGGAAGAGCAGGTCGAAGAACTCCGCCATGATTTCAAACTGCATCACCGGGTCGGCGCGGGTGATCTTTCCGTCGGCGGGCGATTCGACCGTTACTTCGGCAAACGTGTTCCCTTTCGGAGACTCCCAGAGCACGGTGGCCCCGGCGGGATGGATGCCTGTTACTTTCAGAGCGTCGATTTCGACCGGTTGCTCTGTTTTCGTGTGAATGCCCGGTGGCGCGAAGTCGGGTTGGGTCCAGATCGGCGCGGTGGTGTCGGGCTCTTTCCGGAGAAAGCTCCAGCGATCGTTCCCGGTTTTTTCCGTCCATGTTTGGAACGCTTCGAATCGCTGATCGCTTCCGACTTTCGCCAGAAAAGGACGGTACTGGTTGAAGTCGGCATGGATCGAACGGAGATGATCAAGGTCAAAGGTCGTTCCGGAATCGTCGAAGAGATTTTGCGTGATCGAGAGGGAGCGGCCTTGGCGGGAACGGACGGCCACGGCAGAGCGGGTAAAGGTGTTGTGAACCAGTGCGATCTTCTCCGATTGCTCAAGGAAAACACCGGCTTTGGGGCCCTCAAAGTGGCATTGGGCGATGCGGACACCTTCCGCGCGACGGATCAAAAGAGCGGCGTCCCTGAAATGGAGGCCTTCGAGTTCGACGCCATTGGCTCCCGGGGTCTTGTTATAGTCAAGGTCGGCGTTGAGTGCGCCCGAAAGGGTCCACGGTGCGCTCACCACGACTTCCCGTGAACGCTGCCAGGCGCGAACCCGGAGGGGGTGGCCTTCGGGACCGCCGAAGGTGAAGGTGACCGGTTCGCTGTATTCGCCGGGCAGGAGATAGAGGGTGGCGTCTCCCGGAATGACCGCGAGCGCGGCGTTGATCGACGCAAACGGTCTTCTGGTGCTCAGGCCGTCGTTCCCCTCCCGTCCGGAGGCGGGGTCCACATAAAACACAGGGGCAAACCCGGGGTGCGCTCCCTGCCCCCGGTAGGGAGAGTCTGCCTGAAGCCGGAAGTCGCGATATTCCGGATCGCAGAAACGCGGGTCTTCCCGGTGCAGGGCCGGATGGATCAGGTTGGCGGCGCGTTGCAGGCCGGTCGGGTCGGCCTTTTTCCATCTTTCGGGCGGGAAGGTTGCTTCGCCGTCAAGGTACATCCCGGCGCGTGGCCCCGGTGCGACGACAAGGAAGGTGTTTCCATGGACGGAAGCCCGCGCCGGGTTGGCGTTGCCTTTGACGACGTTGCCGCGAAAAAGGTTGGTGGCATTCTCCGCGTACTTGTTGCGGTAGGCGTTTTTGGTAAACCCGCAGGCGATGTTCCCTTCAAACAGATTGTAGGCTCCCTTGCTATAGATGCCGAGGTCGGTCGGTTCGGAAGTGTCGGTCGCTTCGCCATTGGCGGGACCGTTGAGGTAACAGAGGTTGTCAGCGACCTGGCTCCGCTCCAGATGGTAGCGAAGCTGAATGCCGTAATGGTTGTTATGGAATGCGCTGTTTCCAACGATCCGGTGATCCGTGCCGGTGACATGAATCCCCGCGCTTTTGTTGCAGTAGACGCGGCATTGGCGCACACGGACATCCTTTGTCTTCTTATCCACAAAAATGCCGTGCTTTCCAAGGGTGGCGTGGAGCCGTTCGACCCGAACGTGCGAACGGGAGATGGTGATCGCGGGCTGATCCGATTCGATCCAGTATTCCATCCTGTCGGCGGGAAGGCGTCCGCTGCTGCGGATGAAGATTTCGCCGCTTTGGGGGGAGTAGTGCCACGAGGCGAGCCGCCGGGCGCACTGTCCCGGGTCATGAAGATGTTTCAGGCGCAGGCGGGAAGCGATCTCCCAGAGACCCGCCTCGCTGGAAAGGATGCCCGGCGCCACTTTTCCCTTGAAAACACCGGGAAGCCCGGGGGCGGGGGAGAGGGCGACCTCCAGCCGTCTTCCCGCGTTGATGATCACGATCCGGTCTTCCTCCGGTCGAAGGGTGATCGGTTTCCCCGGTTCGCCATCGCGCGGGAAGCTCAAGCGCCCGAAGTAGATGCCGCCGGGGATTTCCACCGTTGCGCCGGGCTGGGCCGCATCAAGCAGGGACTGAATCGGGGCGGTGGAGGGCGTCGGAAAAGGTTGGGCGGCCATCGGTAACTGAAAGGTGAAAAGGGCGCTTGCGATGAGAAGGAGGACGCGGTTCATGGGGTCGGTTCTAATGCCAACGATTCGCCGGTGAGTCGGGAAGGGGTGGTGATCCCGAGGGCTTTTTTGATGGCTGCGTGCCATTGGCGATAACCTTTGTCGTTGGTAAAGGCGTAAAGCCCTTCGTCCAGAGCGGCCCGGTCGCGGTGCGCGAGCAGCAGGGCTTCGCGCTTTTCGCCGAGTGCATAGGCGCGTTGCAGAAGAGCTTGCCTGCTCTCTTCCCCTGAATCGCTCCAACCGGTCGCGCTCGCTTCAGGGGATGGGTTGAACCCGAGCCCTGTCATCCCGAGGTCGGTCAGGGCCTGATAGGTTCCAAACAGCTCCAGCATGGTCCGTGTATATTCCTGCCCGATGCGGTGAAACGCCACCCGGTCGGCGTATTCTCCCGGCGGGGCCTTTGCTTCGGCTTGCCGGAGATGGGCTTGCGCCGTTTCGACAACCTCGCGGGGGAAGAGCCGCGTCCATGAGTTGTAAAGGTTCTCGTAGTTCACGTCGGGCCTGGGGAGGATCATCCGCCGCCGGG
Organism: Chthoniobacteraceae bacterium; assembly: GCA_035555975.1. Lineage (GTDB taxonomy): Bacteria > Verrucomicrobiota > Verrucomicrobiia > Chthoniobacterales > Chthoniobacteraceae > DATMFV01. The sequence continues at coordinate 26,465 of DATMFV010000129.1, read as the reverse complement.
GCCAGTTCTTTTTCAGCGCATTTTCATAAGTCCGGAAAAAGGCTTTCATCTCGTCGGCAACAGGGCCGTAGGCCGAAGCGTAGAGTTGGTCGGTCAGCCTTTCGAGGCTCTGGCCGGGGTTCCACATCATCCGGACGGCGACCCATGTGTTCGGGAGTTGGGTGGAGAATGCCTTGCTACCCTCTCCGTAATTGGCGACGAAGCCGTTCCGTACCGCTATACGGACGGCGTGGTGGATCTGTTTCGGGTAGAGAAAAGGGAGGTCGAGCAGGTAGTGATCGCCCCACCCTTCACGCAGGATCATCCGCGCGCCCCGTTCCTGCCATTGGCTGATCAGTTTTTCCCATTTCGCGGCATGTCCGGGGTCGAGATCGTCCCGGGAAGTATGGACAAAGGAGAGGTAGAGATTGGGCTCCAGCTTTTTGATCCGGACAGGGGGTGTCGTATAATAGGTATAGGCAAAGATACCAACCCCCTTGGCGGGATCTTTTTCGCGCACCCGCCGGGCGACTTCGTTGGCGTAGGTGAAGATGCGGTCGCTCAATTCGGGGGTCTGGCCGTCATAGGAAAGACGCTCCGGGTCGTCGAGCGCCCGGCACCGTTCACATTCGCAGAAACCCTTTCCGTCGTTCGGGGAGATGCTGGTAATGGCATTTTTGGTATCGGCAAGGACAAAGGCGACCATCCGGTCAATGACTTCGGGGTGGGTGGTACACATCTGCGGACGGCGGCGCTTGCCCTCCACCAGAGCGAACCAGTCGGGGTGTTTTTCGAGAAGGTCGCCCCCGTCCTCCTCCGTTTTGAAGGCATAGGCCCAACTATGCCCGAACCACGCGCGGGGTACCCATCCCTGACGGGTGCGGCGCTGCCATTTGCCGACTTCCTTTCGGAAGGAAGGGGTGTGGTAGGCACCATAGCCAACGCCATACTGGCGGATGATGAAGGTCGGCGATTCGCGGCGGTCAAGGGTGGGAATGACGGCATCAGGACGGGAGGGAAGATGCTCTCCGGAAGGGCCGGGCCAGAACCATTTTGCGCCGAGGTAGTCATCCAGCAGGGTATAGACCGCCAGTTGGCTTCCCGCCGCGACGCGCAGCGAGGTGGCGCTGCCGGGGGCGTCGTTTCCCGCCAGCAGAAGCCCTTGCGGGATCGTCTTGAGCATCCATTCTTCATCCGTTTTCCAAGGGGAAAGCTGGAGGTCGAGCGCTTCCTGAGCCGCCCCCGAGCCGACAAAGAAACTTAAGTTTTCCTTCCGTTGGCGATAGGTGGAGGGGGTGATGACCTCCACGGGTTTGCCGCTGATCCTGCCTGCATGTTGCGCCAGTTCTTCCGCCGCGAAGCGGGTGACCGGAAGGGCGTCTTCAGCCACGACCACCTGTTGAAAGGCCGCCAGCGGTTGTGCGGCGCGGAGGCTGGCCTGCAAGGCGAGGCAGAGGGCAAAAATTGCCGTGATGAAAGATCGGTTCATCTTCTGGCTACCGGGTGGGGGTGACTCGCCCGAAAAGCTCGTTGGCCCCGGGTCGCGCATGGAAGGTCAGGCAATACTCCGCCCAGGCCTGGGTGACAAGAAGCCCCGTATCGACGATCTCCTCCAGAGAACAGGGGGTTTCCTTCAGGCCGTGGGAGAACTCGAAGAGCAGCGGAAGGGCTCCGCTCATGTGGTGGAGCCAGGTTTGGAAGTAGAAGCTCCACGGCGGGACCGCCAGTTGTTCGGGGGTAAGGATCGGGATCTTTCTTTCCACGAGGCGCGAGAGGATAAACCCCGCCGCTTCGATCTGCTTTCGCTGGTAACCCGGAGAGAGGTAGGCATCCGGCGTGATGAACGCCGCCGGAGCGCCATGGGCGTGCAACACCAGAAAGGCATCGGGGATTTCCTTCCGGAAAACCGACTGGATGGCGAGGTTTTCGGGAGCGAGACCGGGGCCGAAAAAGTCGTCGTGTTGCAGATTAACGCCGTCCGCATTGTAATAGCCGCCCATGTGCTGGAGAAAGCCTTTTGGAATCGGCGCGGTTTCCTTGACCTTGCGTCCGCGAAACAACGAACCGTTCGCGCAGACACCTTGTTGCACGAGGAAGAGTTCCTCTACAGTGGCCTGGTTCAGGTGCGCGACGCACGCCGTATGGCGGCCATCGGGATTGAGGCACGGAATCAGGATCAGACGGACCTGTTGCAGCGTTTCCCGCAGCTTGTCGTGCCGCTTCCCGCGAAGATCGGTCGCTGTCTCCATCAGGTTGACCAGATTCATGCAGAGGGCGGTCCCTTCGGTCTCGCCGCCGTGGATCGAGCCGATAATGACCAGGACGGGGCGCGTCCGTTTTGAGGGATCATAGAAGGCCGCAGGGCGGTCGGAAGCCATCGCGCTGGAGATGGTGGCGGTCGGCGTCTGCGGCTCGAAGGCTCCGTAGGCGATCCCCGAAATCGGCCTTCCGCCGCTGCTGGTCCCCGCTCGAAACGGTTCTCCGGCGCGGCTGGCCTGAAGTTGTCGGTTGATCGACTCCAGGTCGACGGGCCAGAAGGAAGGAGCCTGAAACAGGCCGGGATTCCGGTCGCGGAGCTGTTTCATCCACGGGCTTTTGACGGAAGTCTCTGCTGCGAAGGGATCTTCAAGGCTGGTTTTCAAGGCAATCAATGGAAAAGGGTACGGTTTTGGTTCATGGCCGCTGTCCCGAGTCCCGCCCGGTCCAGAAGAGGGTGGGAGGGGGGCTGGAGTTGGGAATGTCCGTGATCGGGACGGCTTCAAGATGGCCATCGGCAAAAATGACGTGGGTGTTGCCGGAGTGGCGCTTCATCAGCGCGAGTTTTCTTTGACCGGCGTCGCCGTTGAGCGTGCTCCATTCGGCGATGTAGTGTTGCTCCCAGTCCATGTAAACGGCCAGCTTGGAAGGGTGGGCCACCGATGGGCGGGGGCCGACCCCGAAGTAGGCGGTGAGGTTGGTAAGATAGCCATTTTGAGCATAGCTCAGTCCGTACTTTGGAGAGCCGACCTGATAGACGCCCTCTTTGCCGGGTTTGTCGGGGATATGGTAGCGATCCGCCGGGCAGACCACCGGGCTGCGATTCCAGCCCGACAAGCTGGTCGGGGGGTAGGGGCCAAGGTAGTCGGCCAGTGAGGTCGTAAAGGGAAGACCGCCGCTGGAAGCGTGAGTCGGCGGCCATTGACCGTTGTGATCGGCGTGGTAGGCAAGCGAAGCATGGAAGATCCCCCGCAGATTGCCCATGCACGAGGCGGTGTGCGATCGGGACCGGAGCGCCTGAACGGAGGGGAACGCCAGTGCGACCAGTGCGAGCAGAACGCCGACGACGACCAGCAGTTCGATGACGCTGGCGGCCCCTCTTTCACCCGCCTGTTTTTGACTTGGAACCCGCACGGTCAACCTCTTTTTCTGTTTGCCTTGACACGCCCCAACGCGATGGCTCCGGCAATCAACCCGAACAGGGCGGCAACGGAGGGCTCGGGGATGGCGGCGATGCCGTAATAGGTATGCACTCCATCATAAAAGAGCGTCGCGAGGGAGCCGTATTCGCCCTCCGCGACAAGTCGGTCGTTGTCGAGGTAAAGTTGAAACCGTTCCTGTTGGTCACCGGCCATCCGGATCGCCCAGAGCGTCTCATTTCCCGCCGGGGCATGGAACTGCGCGCGGATGAGGCCGCCGCTCTGGATGGTCAGGTCAATCGCCTGATCGCTGGCAAGGTCGATGCCGCCGTTTGCATTCCGGATGTCGAGCCGGATTTCGCCCAACCCGCCGACCAGCAAGGGTCCGGCAACCTGCCAGTGGGTTCCATCAAGACTGAGCAGGCTTGTTTCGCTGCCGGTGACGTTTCCAACGACGAGGTTGTCGGAGGTGACCACCCCGCCGTTGAGGTGAAGCGAACCGGCGGCGTTGACCCCGTCGCCAATGACGGCATCTCCGGTGATCACCATCTGCTCAAGCGTGGCATGGCGAAAATCAAGAAGCCCCGTGGCCGATCCGCCCGCCCGGGTGTTCTGGCCGATTCTAAGTTCGGCGACGAAGGCGGAGAAGGTGCCCCCCTCTGCACCGCCGACAAAGGAGCCGCTGGTGGCGCCGTCCGGGTTGACGGTTCCCTGAGACTGGTTTTTATAGCCGATTTGGATGACACCGCGATCTTCCACCGCCGTCTGTTCCGTGCCGATGGCAAGGTGAAGCGTGGCGGGCGCGTTGAGGATCGCTCCCGTGGCCCGGTCGCCCACGCCGATCCTGAGGTCGCGGCCGACGGTCATCGAAACCGGTTCGGGGTTTGCCGCTGCAAAGTCGAAGGTGCCGGCCACCTCCGTCAGGCTGTTTCCACCGGTCTCTCCCCGCTGGTATTGGCCGACGATTAGGTCTTTTCCAATGGCAAGGGTCGAGACGACGCCGAGTTTCAGGGCGCCGACCTTGGTCCTCAGATCGGTGGTCGGGGTGTCCACCCAGGATTGCGCGATGGAAAGGGTATCGGTGACGGCCAGGGTCTTTTCGGCCTCACCGGAGCGGAGGTTGGCGGCGGAGAGGTCAAGCGCATAGTTCTTGGACTGGCTCCCGCCGTCGGTCGAGATCAGCAGATTGGCGGTATGGAAGGTGTCGAGGGTCGAGCCCGCTGCAAAGAGCATGGTCTTGGTGTTGGCCGTGTTCCTCATGCCCTCGATCCCGAGCAGGAGGTCGGCGGCCTTTTCCGTCGTCCCGAGTTGAACGGTCCCGGAAGAAAAGGCGGCGACCGTCAGGGGAGTCTTGGCGGAGTCGTTGGCATTGAGAACCAGGGCTCCGCCGTCGAGGATCAGCTTTTTGCCTTGCAGATCCATGGTAACAAGGCCGGGGACCGAGGTGCGCTGTCTTAGTTCGAGCCCTTGCCGAAGGATCTGATCTCCCTCCGTATTGAGAACCACGGTGAGGTTGATGGCGCCCGGGTCGAAGAGAACCGGTTCGTCAGCCGGATTGGCGGGGGCGTTTTCATCCTCCCAGTTGCCGCCATCGCCCCAGTTCCAGGTGCCGGTGGTGTTGTTGGTCCAGGTCTGGGCGTTCGCGCGGGTGGCTCCGGAGAGGGGCAGGAGGCAGATGGCGGCGAAAACAACGACCCGGGCACGAGCGGTCCACGGGTGGGAGGGGAAAAGCGCTTTCATGAATACCATTGCATACCAATTTTTATGCGAGGGCAAGATTTTTTTCAGGAAAGAGGAGCTGCAAAGAGGGGAAAGCGCGGGGAATTGACGTTTCCCGGCGTTATGGCATTCTATGGTACTGATGAGGGTCTGTTTGTCGAAGAGCGAGTCATACAAAGAGCCGCAGGAAAAAGAATGCCGGGACGTTTACCGAGGGATGGCCGCGGAGATCGATGCCCGTTCCGAAGCGCCGCTTTATCGGCAGATCTCGACCCTTCTGGAGCGCAGGATCGAAGAGGGAAGGTTGCGGCCCGGCGATCGTCTGCCTCCGGAAAGGGAGTTGATGGGGTTGATCGGGGTGAGCCGCAGCACTTTGCGCTCCGCTCTTTCGGATCTGATCGGGCGTCGCTACCTGAGCGCCACCCAGGGGCGGGGAAACTTCGTGCTCGAGCCGCCGAGGCGGCGGCCGCTTCGCATCCTTGCGCTGGAGCGCTTCCGCGCCGACCACTGGTCGGTGGCCCCATTGCACTACGACTGGATTTCCGATGCGGCCAAGGCCAACCATCTTCAGATCCATTACCACTACATACCAACCGTGGAGGATTTGATGCAAACGCTCCGCCAACCTCCTTCCGGGTACGACGGGCTACTGATTTTCAGGACGCTTCCCGAATGGAGTGAGGCCTTGAGTGGGTTGACCCGGGAGGTGCTCGATCAACTTTCCGTGCCGATCATGGTGATCGGTCGTCCCATCCGGAACCGGAAGATGAGCGCGGTCAGTTACGACTACCTTGAGGCGACCCGGCGTGCCGCCGGGAAGCTGATCGGGCTTGGTCATTCGCGCATCGGGTTCATCGGCGGCCCGCCGGTTCGCGGACACTCTTTCATGGAGTTTTTCGAGGGTTACCGGACGGCGATGCAAGCCGCAGCGCTCCCGGAAATGAAGGAGGATATGCTTTTTCTTCAGGGAGAGGTGGTGGTCGGCGGGGTCTCCCCTGAATCCATCATGACGCAGATTCATGAATTCCTGCAGGCCCGGCGTTTTACCGCGGTCATCGTCGGTCTGGTGTTGGACCCCTTTGAAAAAGCGGTCCAGAAGGCCGGTATTGTTTTGCCCGATGAGCTTTCCGTCATTGCGGTGACCGAAGAGGCGGTGCTGGATCGTGCGGTCATCCGATGGTCGGCGATGAGCGAGCCTTCCGCCGACATGGTCAGGCGCGGCGTCGGGTTGCTCAGGGAGGTCTGCTTTGGAATGGCTGACCCCGGGGTGTATGAGGTGATCGCCCCGGAGGAACGGGCGGGAGCCACCTGTCGCAGGCTCGACGCGGCCCCGCCAAGCCGCTAAGCCGCCAAGCCGCTAAGCCGCCAAGCCGCTAAGCCACGGCCGCCGCTTCGATGCCGACGGCGTCGGGGAAGATCGCGTCAAACCGTGCGCGGTGCCGTGCCGTGTCGGCGGAAGGCCACGGGTTTTCAAGGTGTTTGAGCACCTGGATGGCTCCGAGCCGTTTCAACTCGGAATCGAGCGTTCCGGCAAATTCGAAAAAGCCCTGGTGGGAAGGGGCGGAGGCGTAAACGGAGTAGCGGACGCCGGAAAGGAGCGAAGTCTTTTTCTTTAGCCATTCCTGGAAACGTCTCGCAATGCTTGAGGACTCGACGCGGGCATCGCTGCTGGCGATGAGGAGCACCTGCCCTTCCAGCGCGTGCAGTTCAAAGCTATAGTCGTGAACCGGGTTCGCTTTCTGCCTGCCGGTCGTCGAAGCAACCGACCGGGTAATGGTTTCCGGGTCGCGGGTGTTGGTGGCGTAAAGAATGCAGAGCGATGTTTTCATGGATGGGGGTGAAGGTAGCAATCCCGCCGCTCTCCCTGCTTGCTTGTCGTTGCCTTTTTCTGTCGCGATCTTGTCAGAGGCTGTGAAAAAGGCCCTTTAACGGCCTCTCAGGGTTCGGAGCCTTGGAGGGGAGCGCCGGCCTGTTCCACCCGGAGACCGGTCATGCAGGAGTGAGGGTAGACAACCCATTGCAGCCGGAACTCGCGCACCGGCTCGCCAAGCGCGGCGAGATCCCATTCCAGCGCGTAAATCTCCTCTGGAAATCCCTGGTCGATCCGGGAGGAGATCCTCTTGCGGCGGGTGGCGGTCAGCGCCTGTTCCCCCTGATTGTAACTGAGGGTGGCCGGGAAGATGCGCTCCATCAACTCAAAAGGCGTGAAGTGTTTGCCGGTCGGGAATCCTTTGATGCGGATGAGAAACGCGACGGTTTGCAGCTTCGGCGCGGGAGAGGCGGTCGAAACCTGAAAAACGCCCGGGTTGATGAAATCATCCGGTTTCAGTTCGGGAAGGTCCGCTGGCGATACCTCTCCGGAAAAGATCTTTTGCTTGAGCGGGCCGACGTAATCGGCGCTTCCCGAATAGAGGCCGGGGGCGGCGGCGTAACCTGAACCGCTCAAGCGCCGGAAGGTAACGGAAACGTCTCCCGATTGGGCCGGGACGCCTTCCTTCCATGGTACGAGATCCCGGGTATGCTGCGGGAGGGCTGCGCTGCCAAGGTCAACCCACGAGGAGGAGGCGGAAACGCCCGAAGGCAGAAGCCCCGGCATCTCCTCCGCAAAGAGGGAGCCTGTCAGGAGGAGAAGGAGGCCGGTGATCGCGGCCAGCGCGGAAGAAAGCCATCGGGGCAGGGAAGTCATCCCCCCTTTATCGTCGATTCCTGCGATCTTTGCTCATGCCGGATTGCCGGGAAGCCGCTCGGGATTGCTCTGAAGGATTGACTCTGAAGGATTGAAGCAAGCAATTCAAAGAACCGTACGAGCAAGCGGAAGCAAGCCGGTTTGCCCGGATGCCGTTACGGTCCTCACATCCTTAACGCTACTTCCAGAGACTGCGAAACCTTCGAAGAGCATCCGGCCTGGGCAAAAGTCCGGGGCATCTGGAAGCCTGTGCACGGTGGTATCTTCAGCGAGGGGTTCAGCCTGGAGTGGCATGAATTTCACCTGAGCGACACGCTGGAGTGGTCCCAAAGCTTTCACGAAGAGACGCTTGAAATCTGCCTGAACTTCGGCGGCGAAGGCGTCATCGGCGAAGGGCGCACCGCCCGTGAGGTGAAATCGGGCCAGATCGCCGTCTACGGCACCCAGCAACCGGCGCGGCGTCACTCTGACTCCATCCATCGCTTTTTTACTCTCGAGCTGACCCCCGACTTTCTGGAGAAGCAGTTTCGCGGGGCCATGGATCATCTCCGCCCGGAGATCGTCCATTTCCTTGAAAATCCGAAGAGGGAAGACCTCCAGTGTGCTTCCCAGCTTTCAACCGCGCTGCTCCCCCTGCGAATGCACCTGCTGGAGCCGCCCGTCTTTCCCGCGGCGCACAAGACCTGGTATCAGGGAAAAATCCTGGAGATCCTTTCAGCAACCCTTTTCAGGGAAAACCGGCCCCTCGAGCTTTTCTGCAACCGGCACAAGCGCCTGAACCGCGAGCGGGTGGAGCATGCCCGTTTCCTGCTGGAGCGCGATATGGAAGACCCGCCCTCGCTGGAACTGCTGGCATCGGAAGTCGGTTGCAGCGCATTCCATTTAAGCCGGATCTTTTCACAGGAGTGCGGCGTCAGCATTCCGAAATACCTGCGGCAGCGGCGGATCGAGAAAGCGGCGGAGATGCTTCGCTCCACCTCCATGTCGGTGACCGATATCGCCGTCGCGGTCGGCTACTCCAGCCTGAGCGCCTTCATCAAGGCATTTGTGGAGCAGTACGGGGTCCTGCCCAGCATCTATACTTCCGAAAAATGATCCGCTCCCCGAAAAGGCAAGTTTGAGAACCGACCGCGCAACGGCGAGCAAGCGGAAGAGAACGCCCCGAGTCTAGCCTCAAGCCAAAACTCCCAATCCTATGACAACCTATCACCATTCCGACAGTGCCTCCCCCCTTCCCGTGCCACCTGAAAAAAGCGAAGCCGAACGCCTGGCCGCCCGTTGCGGCAGGGATGTCGTCCGGCTCGATGGAAACTGGAAAAAGGTGCTTAAAGAGATGCCAAAGCTGGGACCCGTCCGGTGCCATACGGAAAACCGGGCCATCATCCACAACCGCTTCGGTCCCTACCGCTGGGTAAGGTTCATCTTCGACGCCGGACAGACCGGCGGGCCCGAGGTTGATTTGAGGCTCTTCATGCAAAACTGGCGCTTCGGCTTTGCCGTGAGCGAACCGAACGGCGACCGCGTGAAACGCAGCCTCCAGTTTTTCGGAAAATACGGCGACCCGATCCATACGATCTTCCTGGTCGAGGGAAGCCATGTCCCGGCATTCGACGCGATTGCCACGGCGTACAGAAGCCCCGATCAGGGGCGGTCCCTTGCGGTGGAACCGAGAAGGGTGAAGCCGGAAATTCCCGATGACGAGATCGACGTGGAAGCGTTTCGCGCCCGGTGGCGGAAGATGTGGGACACGCACCAGTTCTTCCGGCTTCATCGCCGGTTCGGTTTGAGCCGCATCCAGGCGCTGCGCCTTGCCCCGCCGGAACTGGTGCGGCCATTGCCCAGGCATGCCGGGCGCGAGTTATTTGAACGGGCCGCCCGGAAGGGGGTCGGGTTCATGACCTTCTCCGGCAATCGCGGCTGCCTGCAAATCCATAGCGGACCGGCCAGCAATTTTTCGAATGCGGGAGAGTGGTTCCAGGTGCGTGAACGCGACTTTCACCTCGATGTTCATGAACCCTCCATTGCGCATGCCTATGAAGTCAGGAAGCCGACGTTCTTCGGGAATGTCACCTCCGTCGAGTTGTTTGACGAAGAGGGGAGCAACGTCGCCGTATTCTACGGAAAGCGGGGACGGCTGGAACGGGAGCATACCGACTGGCGCGAACTGGTCGAGGAATTGCCGGGCATGGGTGGCTAGCTTCTTTTACTTGATCCGGACCATCAGGCATGAATACCGATATTGAAGACCTCAGGAACCTCTGCCACCATCTGCTGACCCGGCAACCCGGCCTGCGCATCCGCGACGCTGCCTACGAACTCGGCACCAGTGAAGCGGCGCTGCTCGCCGCCGGGTGCGGCGGGGAGGTGACCCGGCTGGAGGGCGACTGGAAGGGGCTGCTCCGGGAACTGCCCCGGCTGGGGCGGGTGATGTGCGTGACCCGCAACGATGTCTGTCTGCACGAACGCCACGGGAACTTCGAGCAGATCGACTTCTATGGCGAAATCGGCGTGGTGCTCGGGTCGGAGATCGACCTGCGGCTTTTCATGGAGCACTGGCATTACGGTTTTGCGGTGATCAGGACGGCGGGCGAGCGCGCGGGGAGGAGTTTCCGCTTCTTCGATGCGTGCGGGGTTGCCGTGTTTGAAGTCTATCTACAGGAGGAGGGGGCCGCGGATGTCTACCATGAACTGGTCGACCGCTTTCGCGCGGACGACCAGGCTGGCCCGGTGGTGATCGCACCTGCGGAACTGGAGGGGGAGCGGCACGATGTCGACATCGCCGCGTTCCGCGAGGAATGGCTGGCGCTGGAGGATACCGCCTACTTTGCCGATCTGCTGAAGGAGTTCGGGCTGCGGCGCGAACAGGCGTTGCGACTCGCGCCCGAAGGCTACACCCGCCGGGTGGAGGTCGGGGCGATCCAGACGCTCTTGGAAGCGGTGGCGGCCCGGCAACTCCGGATCATGATCTTTATCCGCTCGCCGGGATGTCTTCAGATTCACGCCGGGATCATCCGCGCCATCAGGATTCTTCAGGACCAGTGGCTCGACATCGCCGAGCCCGACTTCCATTGCCACCTTTGCCTGCCGCTGGTCGCCTCGGCGTGGGTGGTTCGCAAGCCGACTCTCGACGGGGTGATCACTTCGCTGGAACTTTTTGACGCCGACGGCAACAACATCGCGCTCTTCTTCGCCAAGCGGGGACAAGGCCAGTCGGAGGACCGGCAGTGGCGTCGGATGTTAAGCGAAGTGCCCTCGCCATGAGTCCGGACTTGAAATTCTGGCAGGTGTTGCTCTGGCTCATGGTCGGGCTGGCGGCCCTGCTTCGCGCGGAAACGCCGGGCGAGGGAAAGCCCCGCCTCGTCAGCGGCGCGGGAGCGATTACGGAGACGATTTATGCGCTCGGGGCGCAGGAACAGCTTGTCGCGGTCGATCTCTCCAGTGTCTACCCAGAGGAAGCGGCGGCGCTTCCGCAGATCGGCTATTCCCGCATCCTTTCCGCCGAGGGCATCCTCTCGATGCAGCCGTCGCTGGTTCTGGTCAACGAGGATGCCGGTCCCGATGCGGCGCTCGGGCAGGTGGAGGCGGCGGGCGTCAAGGTCCTGCGGCTCCCCAACCGGCCTTCCCCGGAATCGGCCATGGAGCGGATCGCGGCCATCGGCGAGGCATTGGGAAGGCAGCGGGAGGCGGGGGATCTCATCGCGCGGGTCGGGAACGACCTGAAGGAGGCTGCCGCGCAGGTCGCGGCGACGCGGGAACGCCCGAGGGTCCTCTTTGTCTATACGCGCGGCGGGGCGCTGATGAACGTGGCCGGGCGGGGATCGGGAGCGGAAACGATGATCCGGCTGGCCGGCGGCATCAATGCCGTCGATCAATATGAAGGCTACCGTCCGCTGACGGCGGAAGGGGTCGTCACGGCTGCGCCGGAGGTCATCCTCGTCACCACGCGCGGGCTGGAGAGTTCCGGCGGGATCGATGAGTTCCTTAAACAACCCGGCCTTGCATTGACAAAAGCAGGGAGGGAGCGGCGGGTGATCGCAATGGACGACCTGGCGCTGCTCGGCTTCGGCCCCCGGTTGGGAGAGGCTGTCATGGAGCTGTCCGGGAAACTGCACGGAGCATCATGTCCTCCCGTTCCCTGAGGCGACGCGGCAGGGTGCCGGTGATGGCGTTTCTCGGCGTTGCCCTGCTCGGCGCGGCGCTTTTTTCACTGCACGCCGGGGCGTTGAAGATCCCGCTCGAAGAAGTCGCGCAGCTTCTCTGGGCGCGGGCGTCGGGTGCGCCGCCTGAAGCTTCGCCGTTTGAGGCGGTGCTCTGGAGCCTGCGTCTGCCGCGGCTGCTTTTCGGGCTGCTGGTCGGCGGTACGCTCTCGGTCGCGGGCGCGCTGATGCAGGGGCTTTTTCGCAACCCGCTGGCGGACCCGGGGCTGATCGGCGTTTCCAGTGGCGCCGCATTGGGAGCGGTGACCATCATTGTTTTCGGGACGGCCTTTTTTCCCGGGGTCTCATGGCTTGGCGACCTGCGATGGCTACCCGTGGCTGCCTTTGTCGGGGCGCTTCTGGTGACGATGCTGGTTCAGGGCATTGCCACGGTCGGCGGCTTTACGGCGGTGGCGATGCTGCTGCTGGCGGGGATCGCCATGAACGCAATCGTAGTGGCCGTCATCGGCGTGAGCACTTTCATGGCCAGCGATCTCCAGATGCGCACCCTTTCCTTCTGGACGCTCGGCAGCCTCGGCGCGGCGACCTGGGAGACGCTGGCCCTGGCGTCGCCCTTCTGTCTCGGCCTGCTGTTGCTGGCGCCGTTCTTTGCCCCGGGGCTCAATGCGATGGCGCTGGGCGAAGCGGAGGCGGAACACCTCGGTTTCTCCGTGGAGCGAATCAAGCGGATCATGGTGGTGGCGACCGCCGCAGGGGTCGGCGTCTGCGTGGCGTTTACGGGGTTGATCGGGTTTATCGGCCTGGTCGTGCCGCATCTGGTCCGCCTCCTCCTGGGGCCCGACCACCGGTGGGTGATCCCCGGTTCCGCCCTGCTCGGCGCGATCCTGCTGACGGTGGCCGATACCGCGTCGCGGACGCTGGTCGCGCCTGCGGAAATGCCGATCGGCATCCTGACCGCCGCCTTTGGAGGCCCTTTTTTCCTGGCGATGCTGTTCGGCCAGCGACGCAACATCCTCGGGAGGTCATGATGCTGGAGGCGTCCCATCTTTGCTATGCCACCGCAGGCCGTTCGTTGATCTCCGGGGTCGACCTCGACCTGCGACCCGGCGAGGTGACGACCCTGCTCGGGCCCAACGGGGCGGGAAAATCGACCCTGCTCAAGCTCCTCTCCCGCCAGCTTCGACCCGGCGGGGGAGCGATTTCGCTGGAAGGGCGCTCCCTTTCCCGCTGGCCGCTGAAGGAACTCGCACAGCGGCGCGCCGTCCTGCCGCAGCAGTCGGCCGTTCCCTTTGATTTTACCGCGCAGGAACTGGTCCTGCTCGGGCGTTCGCCCCATGGGGATGCCCGCCGCAGCCTGGCGATGGTGCGGGAAGCGATGGAGTGGACCGAATCCGCCCACCTCGCCGGGCGCACCGCGCGCACCCTTTCGGGCGGGGAACTGCAACGGGTTCATCTCGCGCGCGTGCTGGTCCAGTTAAGCCTCGGCAGAACCGCGCGGAGCACGCTTCTGTTACTGGACGAGCCGATTTCCGGGCTCGACCCCGCTCATCAGCATGGCGCGCTGCGAATCTGCCGGCGCATGGCGGAGCGGGGCGCGGCCGTGTTCGTGATCGTGCATGATCTCAACCTCGCGGCGCAATATAGCGACCGTCTTCTCCTGCTCAGGCAAGGGCGTCTGGTCGCAACGGGTTCCCCGCGGGAAGTCTTGTCCCCGGAGCGGGTGGGGGAGGTGTTCGGAGTTTGCGCCACCGTGACGCCCAACCCGATCACCGGCGGTCCCGCCTTGTTTTTCGACCTCCCGGAGCAGGAAAAGCGCGCTCCCGCCCTTGATTTGCGCTCACAAGCAATCTGAAGAAGTGGCAAAACAATCCAGCGAAAGACGGGGAGCCGAGGGGCGCTCTATAAACCTTCCCCATGAAATTGAATCTTAAACGATCGGCGGGGCGTCTTGGTTGGCTGGCCTGCCGGTATACCCTTGGCCTCGCGATGGTCCATTCCTTCTGCCCTGCCGCTGCGCAGGCTCAGACCAATGAATGGATCGGCGGCTATATTGGCGACTGGACCGACGATGAAAAATGGTCGGGCGGGACGCCGACGGGAGGCCAGGCGGCGATCAACCAGGCGTATGCCACCGTGAACCTGACGACCCAGGAAAGCATCGGTTCCGGAAGCCTCGCTGTCGGCACCAATAACAACAATACGCGCAACTTTTTTAACATCGGCATCGGCTCGGGGCTGACCCTCGGCTCGCTCTCCATCGGCGCGAGTTCCAGCACGGTCGGCAATGGCTCCGTGAGCGTCTCCGGCAATGGAAGCTACCTGACGGTGGGGAGCACTCTTTCCGTGGCGGAATATGGCGGGACGGCGGCGCTTTCCCTCACCAACGGGGCTCGCCTTACGGCGGATTCCGTCCGGCTGGGGACCCGCGCCGGCGCAGACGCCACCGTGACGATCAGCAATGCCGAATGGGTCGGAGCCGGTACCTATCCCACCGCCTCCGTCGGCGGCGCGGGAAACGCCGTGCTCAACATTCAGAACCAGGCCAACGTGGAACTCTATTCCCTTTCGGTCAATGCCTATCACTATACCTCGCCGACGGCCGTGGGGTCGGGGATCGTGAATGTGGACAATGCCACGTTGAAGTTGACCGGTGACCTGTCCATCGGGAGCGGCGACCCGCTGGATTCCGGAACGGCTGAGGTTCATATTACCAATGGCGCATCGGTTACGGTCAGCGGGGCGAACGGCGTTGGAGTCGGGAGGAGCGGCAACACGACGAACGCCAGGATCACCGTATCAGGAAGCGGGTCGGAGCTTCTCGTGGAAGATGCCGGGGGTGTTGCCAAGTCGATCATCCTTAGTCATGGCGAACTGGATGTCTCCGACGGCGGGAAGGTGAGAGGGAATCTTTCCGTCGGCACTGGCGCGGGGGCTGGAACGACGAGCCGTGATAGCGTTGTGTCAAGGGTTACGGGAATCGGTTCGGAGATTCATCACGCCGGTGAAATGCTCCAGATCGGCTATTACGGAGAGGGCAGGCAGATTGTTTCCGACGGGGGTGTTCTGAAGGTCGGCGCGGACGGCACCGGGGTGATCGCGGTCGGCATCGGGAAGACGGCGTCGCATCCCATGAACCCGAATCCCCCTTCTACGGGGACGGGTATTCTCCAGATTGGCGAAGGCGGAAAGGCCGGGACGATCCTTGCTTCAGAGATCCGGGGAGGCGGGGACAAGGCAAGCGGATCGGGTGGAGATGCCACGGTGATTTTCAATCACAATGAAGAACGGTATGTTTTTTCCACCAAGCTGCTGGATGGCGGGAACGCGCTGACTCCCGGCAGCTTCAGAGTAGAGCATGACGGACCCGGCACCACCGTCCTGACGGAGAAAAATACCTACCACAGCGGGACGACGGTCCGCAACGGCACGCTGCTGGTGGAGGGGACGGCTGACTACCTTTCGGATGAGTTTGGAACCTTCGTCACCGCCTCCGGCACGGGGTTGGGTAGCGTTGTCGTCGAGGCCGGGGGTGTCCTGGGCGGCGGCGGCGATATCGGCGGGGCCACGACGATCGACGGCACCCTGCTCTTCAGCCATGAAACCGGTTCGCTGGCTTTCTTCGACGACCTGACGCTGAACAGCGGGAGCACGGTGCGGCTGGAGCTTTCCTCCTTTCAGGCGATCGACTCCATCACCATCGACGGCGATTTCTCCATGGCGGGCCGGATCGAGATTGCCTTTGTGGATGGCTTCCAGCCTGAAAGCGACTTCGACATCAAGCTGTTTGACCACCTTCACGACGACAACCTCGACTATACGCTCTCCTTCCAGTTTGGCGTTGATGGGCTCTCCATCGGCCAGAGCGGGCTCTACGGCGCGAATCTGGATGTCGCCGTCGTTCCGGAGCCGGGTTCGCTGGCCCTGCTCGCCCTCGGGGCGGGAGCGCTCGGCTGGGGGTTGCGGCGGAGGAAAAACCGGCTGTCTGCGGCTTCCCGTCCAGCTTCTTTGGAGATCTTAAAATCATGAGAAACATCTTATCCATCTTCAATCTCTCGCTGGTTGCCACGGCGGTGCTTGCCGCCGTCGCCCAGGCGGCTCCCCAGTCCCAGATCGGCCATAGCGATCCCGGCCTGGGCGGAACGGTCATCACCGACTACTGGAACGAGATGACGAGGACCAAGTACAAGATACCGCAGGGGACCAACACCTTTGCCCAGATCGACCCGACAGGTCCGCAGGATCTGGGTCATCCCGGGGTGCGCATCCTTGACTATCTCCTTGCCCAGAACCGCCCTGCGGGAGCCCAGTTGCACCGCGTGGCGGGAAGTGGCATCGTGGCGGAGGTGGGGCTCTACGACGTGGCAGGCATGGGAACGGGGCTCGATCTTGCGATCAACGACCCGATCATCCAGATGCTGCAAAGCGGGCTGGTCACCAGGGAGTACCTGGCTACCCGCACCGACATTACCGAGGAGACCTTTACCGATCCCTTCCAGCTCTCCATCCGGAGCGCCGACGTGGTCGCCGGGCTTGAGACGGTTGTCTTTCAGATCAACCTGTTTGGCATGGCGATCAATGAAGGGTATATGACCCCGTTTGAGGTGACGCAGGCGCTCTTTCCCGTCACCCTGTCGATCAATGGCACCACGCAGACATTTCTGCCCGACTTTGTGGAACTGCTCGGCGTCGGCGATTACTCCGGCGGCAGCGGCACGGGCGGGGACGAGGCGGCGGGAACGGAGACGTGGGCCTTTCAATGGGATTTGAGGGGGCTTGATGTCGAAAGTTTCGAGGTCAATTTCACCGTCTATCCCCACTCTTCGACGAGGGGGCTCCGGATCGACCAGAGCGACCAGTTCCTCCAGGTCGTGGCCGTTCCGGAACCGTCGACCTGGGCCCTCCTGGCGGCAGCGGTTTCGCTGGTGATCCTCCGCCGGTTCCGGAGTTTGCAGAAAGGTTTTGTTTCATCCCGACCATGAAAATTTCCTTTTCTGACAGGTTCCCCCAGGACTCTGTACGGAAAGGCAACGGCGGGCGTGCGAATGCCGCCGGCGTTTCGGGTTTCACGGTTCTGGAACTCTTGATTGCATCGACGGTTATCCTCGTGCTCGCAGGCATTGGCTACAGTGCCGTGAAGTCGTGCATCCGGTCGGCGCGAAAGACCGAGGAACTGGCCGCCCTGCGCCGGGTCACACAGGCTTACCTCCTCGCCACCCAGGAAAACGGCGGGCGGTTTCCGCTCGGCCTGGACCAATACAGCAATATTCACGATCTCGACCTCCGGCTGCCGGACGATACCAGCCTGCTCTCCAAAATCGGCGGGGTGGAGATCGTGATCCGGCGACTGCCGTTGCGCCTGGTTCCCTATCTCGGGTGGGATGCGGAGCACGGGTTTGTCACCTGGGCGAACAAGGCGACCTTCCGCGCGGGCGTGGCGGGCGTGAAGGGGTCGCCCGGGTATTATTATGGATTGTCGATCAGCCCGGCCTTCGGGCTGAACGCCTATTGCGTCGGCGGCTATGGCGGCGGCTACCTGGGAGGGGGGGAGCGGGTCGCGGATCTCGCCGTCCGCCCGACCGAGGTCGCCTCGCCGGGAAAACTGATCGCGTTCGCTTCGTCGAACACCTTCTACGTCAAGCCGCCCCGAATGCAGATGACCCCCTTTGACAAGGTGAACCCGGGGTGGACGGAACAATCCGACAAGGAGCGCCCCGGTCCGGAAGATGCCGCCCGGTACGGCAATCTCCGCTTCAGCTACGACGGAAACGCGCTGGTCTCCTTCCTCGACGGGCACAGCGAAGTCAAGTCATCCGTCGAACTGCGCGACGCCCGGCTCTGGAGCCGTGCGGCGCAGGCGGAGGATGACCCGGCGCGATCCGTGCAGAGGTAGCTGCGCGCCCGGGGTTATCGGACGCCTTCCATATAGATGGAGTTGTACTTGTACGTCGTGCCGTCGGCGTGACAGTCGAGGCAGTCGCGATTGAAGCCGGCGATGCGGGATTGGTTGTATTCCACTCGCCGGACTTCGCGGAACCCGGCTTCCCTGAAAAGCCTGGCAAGGCTGTACCCATCGTACATCCAGCGGTGGCATTCGCCGATCGTGGTCCTTACCAGGACGAGATCGCGCAGTGACCGGGGAATGAGGCGGGTCGCCACGGCGAGGTAGCCATAGGAAACCTTGGTGGCGAGTTTCTGAACCGTCAGCCTCCGGAGTTTTGCCCCCAGGGACAAGGGGGCCTCGGGAGGGGTCCATGGGGTGTTCTGAGTGCGCGAATGAAGATAGCGTTTGAGGGCTTCGTCTTCTCCGGACATGATTTCATCCACCAGCGGTTTCATTTGCCCGGAGGGGACTCGCCTGACCATCTGGTCCAGCAGTTCGATGATGATCCAGCGGTAAAGTTGCTCCTTCCGGTCGCCTTCCGGCAGGGAGAGGACGCGAAGGTACTCGCGGCAACTCGCCTCCAGGTCGGGAACCACGATTCTGAGGACGCCCCCTTTGCGCAGAACGCGATGGGCCTCCCCGATCAGAAAGCGCCCCTGGGCTTGTGTGAAATGTTCGAGCACATGGCTGGAATAAACCGCGTCAAAGCTTTCCGAATCAAAAGGAAAGCGGTTGAGCAGGTTGACCCGTTGCACGCGCGGGTCGTTGCTGTGGAAGTCGATATTGACCCACGAATCGGCAAACCGCGCGCCACATCCGAAATTAAGCTTTCTGCCACTCGTGGCGGTTGAAGGGTTGTTTTTGCCAAGGTCGGAAGGAGAGGGCGCGGCGGAGCCGCCGGATGGGGATCTGGACATAGGAGGTGCGCTGGGCGGACGCGCAGCCTCAGTCCTGCTTCGGCATGTTGCTGTTCCGAGGCGGTTTCTCCCGTGCCTGAAAACGAAAAGGGGACGTATCTACACACGTCCCACCACAGGCACGGCAAAGAGCCTCGGAAAAGAACGCTATCGACACGTCCCGATCCGGGGCGTGTGTCCAGCGCTGCCTTCTCCTGAGAAATTTGCCGTTTCGTGGCGGATCAGCAGCCGAAGCGACGCGAAATCGCTTGGGGTTTTTAGATGGTTGTAGGTTTGATTTTTACAGCATAAATGCTTTCAAGTCGTCGCAGGCAGGAGGCCATTTTTGACTCTATATGTCAAACTTCAAACGAGCGGGAGCGGGCGGACGGCTGTTGCGGGGCATTTCTCTCTTGGATTGGCGCAGGCGGCTGGAGTAAGGTGCCGCGAGCGCCTTCGAAGGGCCCCGTTCAGACTCTCAAATTTTTTTTCAGAAAATCCATGACCACTCCTCTCCGTGTTCTTGTTGTCGGCTGCGGCCATATGGGGGCCTCGCACGCGAAGGCTTATGCCGCGCGTCCCGATTGTGAGATCGTCGGCCTGGTCAGCCGGACGGAGGAGAGCCGGGGGGCGCTGGCGGCGGCACTCGGGATCGATTGCCCCGGGTTTGCCGATTTTCACGAAGCGCTCGCGGCGACGCGGCCCGATGCGGTCTGCATCTCGACCTATCCCGACACCCATGCCGCCTTTGCCCTCGCCTCAATGGAAGCGGGAGCGCACGTTTTTCTGGAAAAACCGATCGCCGAAACGGTGGAAGAGGCCGAGACGGTGCGCGCGGCGGCGTTGCGGCTCAACCGCAAGCTCGTGGTCGGTTACATCCTCCGCCAGCACCCGTCGTGGACGAAGCTGATCGACCTCGCGCAGACCCTCGGCAAGCCGCTGGTAATGCGGATGAACTTGAACCAGCAGAGTTTCGGCAACGAATGGCGCGTGCACAAGAACCTGATGAACTCGCTCTCGCCGATCGTCGATTGCGGGGTCCATTACGTCGATGTGATGTGCCAGATGACCCGTTCGCGGCCCGTGCGGGTCCATGCCATCGGTGCGCGGCTCTCGGACGAAATCAAACCCGGGATGTTCAACTACGGGGCGTTGCACGTGGCGTTTGAAGACGGCTCAGTCGGCTGGTACGAAGCCGGGTGGGGG
The DNA here is from genome assembly GCA_035555975.1 of Chthoniobacteraceae bacterium. Classification (GTDB taxonomy): domain Bacteria; phylum Verrucomicrobiota; class Verrucomicrobiia; order Chthoniobacterales; family Chthoniobacteraceae; genus DATMFV01. The sequence goes on along the minus strand of DATMFV010000129.1, from coordinate 6,546 downwards.
CCGATGATGAGCCAGGAAGCCTACTTTATCAAGGACGTGGTCGGCCCGCGCGGCGCGGTCAGCATCGTCTCCAGCGCCCAGAGCGGCGACTCCGGCGACGTTGCGGGGCATACCCGTACCGGGGCGCTCCGCCTCCACCACGCCGAACTGGGGGCCGACGGGCAGTTCGCGCGTGCGGACGAAATCATCAGCACCGAAGGCGAGCCGGATCACGACGGTCTCTGCGCGCTGGAACAGGCCTTTTTTGTCGGTGCCATCCGCTGCGATGGCGATTTGACGGCGCATCTTGACGACGCGGTCAACAGCCTGCGGATCGTGCTCGCGGCGGACCGCTCGATGCGCGAAGGCCGGTCGGTCGATCTTTGAGAGGTTTTTTTCTTCGACCTTTTTTCCCGCTCCCTGCCGGCCATCGACGCCCTAGCAGCCTGTCGGACTTCGCTCAAATGGCTGCGGAAACCGTGGATTTGGCCAGAATTTCCCCGTCTTTTCGTCAGTTATGTTCACATAACTTCCTCAAAGCCGTGAAAATTCTGCCTCAAACCACGATTCCCTCGCTCAAATGTTCGAAGTCCGACAGACTGCTAGGAGCGGCTTTCTCTCCGCTTTTCACGAAAAAGCAAAAGGCTGCCGGGAGGACCTGGGCCGATCTGTTGAACGGGTTTGAATCGCACCCTTGCTTTCAGGAGCCGGGATCGCCGCCGGGTGACGGCGGAAGGTTTCCGGCCGAGGAGGAAAACCGGGCGAAAATGGCTCCGGCGCGATGACAGAACCGCGACAGATAAAAGGTGAAAAGAACAAATTCGGGACTAAAATATCGCCGGAAGAGCTGAAATAGGACGAAAAAAATTCAAAAGAGTTAAAATTTTTCTGGGCAATCGCATCGTTTTTTAGCATTTCTCCTACCCCTTCAAAAAACTGGAATAACCAAAACGAATGCATACCTCAGCCGAAGCTTTTCTAAATCAGGTCAAATCCCGTGATCCTGAACAACCGGAATTCCACCAGGCGGTCGAAGAAGTCCTGACCTTTCTCTGGCCGTTCGTTCTGGAGAACCCCAAATACGCCGTACGCGGACTGCTCGAGCGTCTGGTCGAGCCGGAGCGGGTGATCATCTTCCGCGTGCCGTGGGTCGACGACAAGGGGAAGGTCCATGTCAACCGCGGTTACCGCGTCCAGATGAACAGCGCCATCGGGCCCTACAAGGGCGGTCTCCGTTTCCACCCCTCGGTCAACCTGGGCATCCTGAAGTTCCTCGGGTTCGAACAGGTCCTGAAAAACTCGCTCACCACGCTCCCGATGGGCGGCGGCAAGGGCGGGGCGGACTTCGACCCCAAGGGCAAGAGCGACGGCGAAGTGATGCGCTTCTGCCAGGCGTTCATGTCGGAGCTTTACCGCCATATCGGACCCAACACCGACGTGCCCGCAGGGGATATCGGCGTCGGCGGTCGCGAGATCGGCTACCTCTTCGGTCAGTACAAGAAGCTGACCAACCGTTTTGACCCGGTCCTGACCGGCAAGGGCCTCAGCTACGGCGGGAGCCTGATCCGTACCGAAGCGACTGGCTACGGCTGCGTCTACTTCGTCGCGGAAATGTTGCAGGAACGCCGCAAGACGCTCGACGGGATGACCGTCAGCATTTCCGGCTCGGGCAACGTGGCGCAATATGCCGCCCTCAAGGCAATGGATATGGGCGCGAAGGTTCACACCTTTTCGGATTCGGGCGGTTTCGTCTACGACAAGGAAGGGATCAATGCCGAGAAGCTCCAGTGGGTCATGGAACTCAAGAACGAACGGCGCGGCCGGATCGAGGAGTTCGCCAAGGAGTTCAAGCTCGAGTACCACGCCGGCAAGCGCCCGTGGTCGGTGCCGGTGCAGGTGGCGCTGCCGTGCGCGACGCAGAACGAACTCGATGGCGACGACGCCCGCACGCTGATCTCCAACGGCTGCATCTGCGTTGCCGAAGGGGCCAACATGCCTTCCACACTGGATGCCGCGGATGAATTCCTCAAGGCGCGGATCTGCTACGGCCCGGGCAAGGCGGCCAACGCGGGCGGTGTGGCGACCAGCGGGCTCGAAATGAGCCAGAACGCGGTCCGCATGAACTGGACTCAGGGGGAAGTCGACAACCGCCTCCACGCCATCATGCAGGCGATCCACCACTCGTGCGCCGATTACGGCACCGAGTCCGACGGGTTCATCAACTACGTCAAGGGGGCGAACATTGCCGGGTTTGTGAAGGTCGCCGACGCCATGCTGGCGCAGGGGATCGTCTGACGGACTCCAACGCGGGAGTCGCCGTTTGACAAAACAAGGCGGGCCGCTTCCGGAAGGGTCATTTTCCTTCTCTTTTGAGAAGATGTGACCGATTCCGGAAGACGGCCCTTTTTTCGCAGGCCGCGATCGGCAACAGAGGTCTTTTTCAAGGAGCGGGTGAGAAGGTTCCGCTTGAAAAACCGTGGAGATACCCCGGCTTCGTCAAACGAAGCGCGCGGATTGGTTTCCAAAGGCTTTTCATGACTTTCATTCACACTTCATCTCCAAAAGACCATGCCGGCGATCGTCGTCCCTGCGAAAAAGTCTTCCTGGCAGCCTGTCGGACTTCGCTCAAATGGCTGCGGAAACCGTGGATTTGGCCAGAATTTCCCCGTGTTTTCGTCAGTTATGTTCACATAACTTCCTCAAAGCCGTGAAAATTCTGCCTCAAACCACGATTCCCTCGCTCAAATGTTCGAAGTCCGACAGACTGCTGGACGCGCCGCGTCAGATCATCGGGTCGTTGCCGGGGCCGCGCCGCTGTTCGGGAGGAAGGGTGCTGCCGCCCGTCGGCCCGGAATAGGGCGGGGCGATCGGCTCGTCGTCCCGGGGGTGCTGCCGCGTGGTGGCGGCCTGGTGTTGCCGGGCGGTTTCATGCGGCCATTCCACTTCGCCGCTGGTCGCAATATCCTCGGCGTGCAGGTCTTCGAGAATATCCTTGGCCCGCTTGGCTTCCTCTTCGTTTTCGGCGTGGACGGAGATCAGGATATTGCCTTCCTTGACCCGTTTTTCATAATGCTTGGCTTCATGTTCGGGAATGCCCATCCCGATCAGCGCCCCGGCAATCCCGCCGACGGCCGCCCCGACCGCCGCGCCGCTAAGCGCGCCAAGAATCGGCCCCGCCGCAATGAACGGCCCGATCCCCGGGATGGCGAGTGACCCGATGCCTGCGAGCCACCCGAGCACCCCGCCGACCACGAAGCCGGTAGTCCCCCCGGTGGTTGCCCCCTCGGGAGCCTTGGTCGCTTCGGTTTCCCCGGTCACCGGTTGGGTTTCATCAGGGAAAAGGATCGAGATATCATGACTGGCGAACCCGGCGTTTTTGAGGTGGTCAATCGCCGTTTCGGCTTCTCCGCGGTTTTTTACAATTCCAAAGACAGATCGTTTCATGCTCTTTCTTTCTGTTTACGGTTTGACTTCGAGGTAATCGGAAACGTTTTCCTTGCCCGCGATCGACTCCGCCGCAGAGTTGATTGCCACACGTTCCGCTTCATTGGCGACCTCGCCTCGCAACGTGACCTTGCCATCCCGGGTGATGATTTTGACGTTTTTTCCTGAGACCGAAAGCTGATCGTTTTCAATCAGGGCAACGCGGATGCGGCTGGTCAGCGCGCGATCGGTCGGCGAGTTGCCCTGGTCTTCAGCGGTCATCGAATGCTCAGGGGTGGTTTGGGAGGAGGCGGTCCCTTTGTCGGTCGCAGTGCCGGTCCCGGTGCCGGTATCCGCCGCGATCACACCAAGGCTCCACGCTCCCGTCAGTAGTATGGGAAGAAACCATTTCATCGTACTTTGTGTTTCGGATGTCCGTCGCGGAATGGCTGCTCCTTTTGCCGGGTCGCTCTTAAAAAAGAAGATCCTTCCGCCCCGATTCGATACCGGACTTTTTGTGACATCATATTAACAGGTTAAAAATAAGATATTAACCTGTTGACGCAAGGGGCGCGAATCGGGTACTCTCGCTTCCATGATGAAAGTTGGCATCGCCGGTCTCGGAAACATGGGGCTCAAAATCGTGCAGCCGATCCTGCAAGCTCCCGAAGTCGTTTCCGTGTGCGGGGTCGATCCCGACCCGCAGCGGCGGGCCGTCGCGGCGGAGCGTTTCGGGATTGAGGTCGCGGCCGATTACGAGGCGCTTCTAAGCGACCCGGAGATCCGCCTGATCTTCATCGCCGCCCCGAATGCCTTTCACGCACCGCTCGCGATTGCCGCCCTTGAAGCCGGAAAGGCGGTCCTTTGCGAAAAGCCGATGGCCACCACGCTCGCTGACGCACAGGAGATGGTCGCCACCGCCCGGCGGCTCGGCGGGTTTCTCCAGATCGGCTTCGAACTCCGCTATTCGCAGCTCTACGTATGGGTGAAGGAGCGGATCGACGCCGGTCTGATCGGCGAGGTGGTCAACGCGCAATGCACCTACATCTGTTCGGAATTTCACGGGCGGCACTCGTGGCGCAACCGGCGCGAAAGCGGTGGCGGGATGTTTGGCGAAAAGCTCTGCCACTACGTTGACCTGCCGCGCTGGTGGATTGATGCCCCGGTGGTGAAGGTCGACTCCATCTCCGCCCCCAACGTGGTCCCCTACTATGAAGTGCGGGACAACTACCACACCACGCTCCGGTTCGCGAGCGGCGCAGTCAGCCACCTCACTTTCATGATGCCGGTCGCCGCCACGCTCCGGCACGACCCGCTCCAGAACCATATCTCCATGCACAGCGACGACGGGCACGAGCTTCGCTACCTGCTCTGCGGCCGGAAGGGAGCGATCGAAACCGACGTTTTTCAGCGCCGTTTCCGCCGCTGGGAGTTCGGCGATTCTCCGGCCGGGCTGGTGAGCCGGGTGGTGGAAGATCTCACCTGGGAGGCGAGCGACCTTGAGGACAACCGTTTTGTCCACAACACCACCGGGCAGGCACACGATGTCATCCGCCGGGTGGCCAACGGCCTGCCGCCGTATACCGACCCGGAGGATTCTCTGGAAACCATGCGGGTCGTCGCCGCAGCCGAGGCGCAGGAGCACGGGGCGGCCCTCCATGCGCCCTTTTCCTCCGCTCTTTTCTCCGCTTCCTCGCCGGTTGCGGAAGAAGCCCCAGCCCGTACCGTTTGAGTCCGCTTCCTTTTCCGAATCATGCCTTCACTTTCATTTTACCGGGTCACCCTGCTGGCCGCGACGCTTCTTGTTCCGGGAACCCTTTTGGCTGCCATGGAACAAGGGCGTGTCTCTTATGGCGGGCTGGACGACAAGGGGCTTTCCGCTGACACCGTGCTGGAGCGCAGCAAGCCGTTTGAACCGCTTCGGCCGGTGCCGGTGGTCCGCTTTCCGGTTCAGGGCGCGGCTCCGGAGCGGAAGGGAGCCGTCGGGCGCCGTGCGGTGGAGGTGACGCTTCTCGAACGGGCCGGTGAAACCCGCGAGGGGGCGGAAGTCGCCTTCGGGTTCCCCTTGGCGCAGGGGGCGTTGTTTGATGCGGAAAAGCTCCGCGTGGTCGATGTCGCCAGCGGAGAGGAGCTGCCGACGCAGGTGCATCTGCTGGCGCACTGGCCCGACCAGAGCCTGAAAAGTCTCCTCCTGCAATTCCGGGCCGATCTGGCGGGGCGGGGGAGCCGGAAGATCGCCGTGGAGTTCGGCGACGCCGTTTCGCGCAAGGCAAGGGCCGCAGGGACCCTCCGCGTCGATCAGGAGCGCGGGGCGATCCGGGTCACCACCGGGCCGCTGGAGGTGGTGGTCGATACGGAGCGGTTTGTGCCGTTCGCAAAGGTGGATGCGCTGGAGCCTGAACGGCGGCGGGTGGCCGCCAGTTCCGGGATTGAGCTGGAGGACGAAAACGGCGTCCTGCATTCCTCCGCCTTTGGCGCGCCGGAGAGTGTCCGCATCGAACGGGCGGGAACCCACGATGCCGTGATCCGCATCGGGGGGCCATTTTCGACCAAGGGGCACGGCAGCCTGATGCGCTATGTCGCGCGTCTCCGGTTTCTGGCGGGCAGCAGCCGGGTCGATCTCTCGATCACACTCATCAACAGTGAAACCGACCTCGAATTTACCGACATCAGGCGGCTCGGGATCGACCTCGTTTTTCCCGGGGCCGACTCGTGGAAAGCCACCGCCGGGGCGGGGGAGCGGGTGATCGAATCCGAAGGGCCGCTGAAGCTGCTGCAGGCCGATGAACGGAGCCTGGAGGAGGGCGCGACCTCTGCCCCCGGGCAGATGGCGGGCTGGCTCGCCATCCGCAGCGGCGCAGAGCGGGTGCAGATCGCCGTTCGCGATTTCTAGCAGCGCTGGCCCAAAGGATGGGAGGCGAAACCGGGCATGGTGCGGCTCGCCCTGCTTCCGGAGCTTTCCGACCGGTTCGGCGAACGGTTGCCCGATCACCTCCGCTACCCTTTTGTGGAAGGCCGCCACCGCCTGAAATGGGGGATGGCGCTGACGGAGCGTTTCAGCATCGACTTTGCCGCCAAAGGGACGCCGCAGACGCTTCTGGCGGAGGTCGGCGACCCGGTTGTCGCGATCGTTCCCCCGGGTTA
>DATMFV010000128.1:0-145030 GCA_035555975.1 Chthoniobacteraceae bacterium | reverse complement strand
CCGCGCTCCTGGAGGGCCTCGTCGCCCCCGCCTGGTTGAGCACGGTCGTTTTCGCCGCATTGGACGAAAGCGGCACGACCGGAACCGGGGAGTTGGCCCATGCGGTCGTTCTACGGAGCGACGGCGAAGCAGGCTGTGTCCAGTACTGGTTACCGGAGAGGTAGCCTGAACCGACAATCGCCCATTCCGCATAGTTCAACGTTGGCCTGAACGGACCAATGTTGTCGTGAACGTAGACATAACCTGCGGGGTTGACGGTTCCTTCCATCCCGACCGCATACCGGTTCCTGTTCGTCGTGGGGCCGACGATGTACTGGTTTCCGATCAGGTTGACCCGGGTCCCCGCTCCATGGTTCTGGATGGCTGTGCCGAAGTTCTTCCAGTCGTAAATGACGTTATTGACGACATGGAAGGGGCCATCGGCAAACAGCGACGGACTGGCCTGAACACAATGTGCGATGATCGAGTTCCTGAGCGTGATGTTGCTGAGGTGGGCCGCCTTTCCGGAGTCGGTGGCCGCCTCCAGCCCCTTGGCCGTTTCAAGACCGTTGATCAGCGACCACTGGAACGTGGCATTCTCCACATATCCATAGAGCATCACCGTTGCATTGCTCGACCAATAGATCGAGCAATGGTCAATGACGATGTTTTCAGCCTTGTCCTTTGCGGAACTGCCCGAGATGAGCAGCCCGTAGCCGCTCTTGGTATTGCCCGGGTAGATGCGAAGATGCTGAATGGCAACGTCCTGAACCCCGTTGAGCTGGAAGCCCTGTCCCTTGAGGAGAATGCCTCCTCCGGGTGCGGTCTGCCCGGCGATGGTCACGCCGGAGTGCGCACGCTTCATCTCGATCGGTGTCGAAAGGTTGATCGTACCTCCGATCCGGAACACGATGGTTCGCGGTCCGGTGGCCAGACATGCCGCGCGCAGGCTTCCCGCTCCGCTATCCTTCAGGTTCGTGACTTCGATGACGCGGCCTTCCGCACCGGCCGGGGTATCGACCCCAAACCCCTGGGCGTTCGGGAATACCGGCAACACCACATCAGGTTCAGGCGTCGGCGTAGCCGTCGGCTTCGGCGTCGGGGTGGCGGTCGGCTTCGGCGTCGGGGTGGCGGTCGGCTTCGGCGTCGGGGTAGCTGTCGGCTTCGGCGTCGGGGTAGCTGTCGGCTTCGGCGTCGGGGTGGCCGTCGGCTTTGGCGTCGGGGTAGCCGTCGGCTTCGGCGTCGGGGTAGCCGTCGGCTTCGGCGTCGGGGTGGCCGTCGGCTTCGGCGTCGGGGTAGCCGTCGGCTTTGGCGTCGGGGTAGCCGTCGGCTTTGGCGTCGGCGTCGGCGTCGGCGTTGGGGCCGGAGCCGGGGGCGTTCCGTTCAGATACTCTTCCAGGTTGGTATAGCCGCTTCCGCTGGCAGACAACCGGGCGCCGTCTGCGGCATTGTTCGGGTTCAGGCCATACCGGGTTTCCCATTCATCAGGAATCCCGTCGCGATCGCTATCCACCGGCGCAGGCTTGGAAGCCAGGGTCGGCCACCAGCTCGTAGTCTGGGAGGTGGCGCGGCGGAGGCTGCCGGTGCCGCTGTGGAAGTTGTTGACCGTTGCCTGGTCGAGCGAATCGCGGCGTGGCAGCGAGGCCCCCACTTCCGCGAGAACCTTCTCCACCACCGTGCCGGAGGAGGAGACCGTGATCGGAATCGGAGCGGAGGGCCAGGGGTTCGAACGCTGAAGCGTTTTCGGCGCGGCCACCGTCCAGTAGCTGTTTCCGCCGCCATATCCCGAGCCAACGATGGCCCATTCGTCGTAGGAGGAGTTTGGACGATAGGGTCCAATGTTATCCTTCACATAGACATAGCTATTGGGATTCATCTTCCCGTCCATACCGACGGCATAGCGGTTACCGGAAAGCGGGCCCTTCTTATAGAAGTTCCCGATCAGATTAACCGCCGTACCGCTGCCGCGGTTCTGGATATTCGTCCCGAAGTCTCTCCAGTTGTAGACCACGTTGTTGACCACTTCATGCGGTCCGTCGGCCCCGAGCAGCGGATTGCGCTGGGCGGAGTTGGCCATATAGTTATGGTGAATGGAGATGTTCTTCATGCGCGAACCGTTTCCTTCATCGGTTGCGATCAGGAAGCCCTTGCTGGTTTCGTTCGTTGCGCCCGCATGGTTGAACTCCATCCCTTCAGTGATGCACCACTGCCAGGTCACGTCGCGCACATAATCCCAGGAACTGGCCGTTTCATCGGGCCCCCAGTAGAGCGAGCAGTGATCGATCATGATGTTATAGCAGGCATTGGAGCTGCTGCTTCCATACATTTCCAGGCTGCTCTTTCCGGCATCGCTCGCCCGCATGCCCGTCGGGCGAAAGCGAAGGTAGCGGATCACGACATCATGCACGCTGTTGAGGAAAACGTCCGCCCCCGTGATCTGGATACCATCCCCCGGCGCTGTTTGTCCGGCGATCGTAAGGTAGGAGTTGGCCTTGTTGAGCGTGAGGCGACTATTGAGAACGATGTTCCCGCTGACGCGGAAAACAATCGTCCTCGCGCCCGTGGCCAGGCAGGCTTCGCGGAAACTGCCCGGGCCACTGTCGTTGAGGTTGGTCACCTCGATCACCCTCCCCCCTCGTCCGCCGAGGGAGGCTGCGCCATACCCCTCGGCTCCGGGGAAGGCTGGTTGCGGTGCGGCGTGGAGGTTGGCGGCGGATAGGAGGATACTCAGAAACAGTGAGAGAAGGAATGTAATTTTGGAAACTGACTTATTCATGGAATGGTCTTGGAGTAGGGTCATCTACAACCATCCGTGGTAGATTGGGTTGGGGGTGAACGGAACCGCTCGCCCCGGGGGGTCATGCTGCAACAGGGGGCCTTTCGGTCGCGACGCCGCAGGGCGAAGCTGCCGTTGGGACTTTTCAGGTCACGCGAAAGCTGTGACCCTTTACCATGCTGGAGGATGGTGGCGCGTCTTGGTTCGACGCCGAACCATCTGTCGATTGTTGGAGGAAAGCCGTTTTCGGCGAACAGGGAAGGCTAGGGAGACATGGCGGGAATGGCGATGGCAGAGTCGTCTGGTGTTGGGGGATGAACAGAATGCTTAAAGGGAACGCCGCACTGCGAGGCAACAGGAAGAGGAAAGGTACGGGGAAGCGGTGTCGGTCGATCTCTTCAAGTCAATCTGTCGTGAAATCTATGTGGTGAGCGTACGACGAATTAACAAATAGGCAAAGCTGTTTTTTTAAAAAAGGTAAAACAAACGTGATGCAATAGAAACACATTGTATATTCATTTTATCGGTTGATTTCACATTCAGGGCGGTTTGAGCGGTCAATGATTTTGATTCCCCGCGAAAGAGGGGGTTCCGTTGAAAAAACAGGGAGGTTTTGACGAAAAACAGGCCGTTCTGCAAATGCGCCTGGAGACTGGAAGAGGCGATGTGTCCCCTTTTCTCCGGGGGGACCTGAAGAGGGCTGCGAACGGGCCGCGAACGGTTTTGGAAAACACTACCTTTTGCTTGATTTAAGTAAGGGCTTTGAACAACCTCGCACCATGAGCAAAGGGCAGACTTCCCCGCATACGGCGCTGGCGGCGATGGGTTTTACGGCAACAGGTTTGTTTGCTTTCGGCCTCGCCTGTGCAGCCCTGCTGATACGCCCGGACGTTCTCGCAGGGAGCGAAACGCATGGGGTGACCCGCGCGTTGACTCATATGGCAACCCTGGGATGGATCGGGTCGCTGCTGTTCGCCGGGGCTTATCTGATCGGTCCAAAGCTCTCCGGGAGCGCCTTGTGGAACACCCGGCTTCCGCTGGTCCACTTCTTCTGTCATCTCGTGGGGCTTGTCTTTTTATCGGGCGGATTGTTGCTGACCCACGCGCTTTCCACCGCGATCGGAGCCTGGTTGATTTTCATCGGGCTGGTGATGCTGGTCTACAATCTCCTCCGCACCGGTTCGCGGCGTTCGCTCTGGACACCGTCCCACATGGCGCTTCAGTCGGCCCTTTTCTGGCTGACGATCACCGGCGGCGTCGCGCTCTTCCTGTTGCGACTGCGTTCGATGGAGAAACCGCCGATCCCGCTGGAGGTGGCGACCACCCTTCATGCCCACTTTGCGCTGTTCGGCTTTCTGAGCCAGATGCTGCTCGGCGTTTCCCTGCGCGTCGCGCCCGAACTGCTGGGCGATCATCACCATTCCAAGGCGGGAGAAAAAGCGGCGTGGGCCGGGTTGATCGGGCTCAACGGCGGCCTGCTGATCTTTTTCTCAATGGCCCTGAGCGGCATGCACGGCGCGATGTTCGGCGCAGGCATCGTGATCGCGTTCGGCGTGGCCGCGTTTGCCGTGGCCATCGTGCGGGCGCTCTGGGCCACGCACGTCCGGCTGACCTGGGGCGTGCTCTCCCACATCACCGGAGTGGTGCTGCTGGTCATCATCACGGTGGGCGCCCTGGTGACGTTCCCGAGCATCGGTGACGGCGGTGCAGACGCCCTGCGTCAATGGATGCGCACCTACATATCGCTCGCACTTCTCGGGCCGTTCGCCTTTGCGGCGTTCGGCGCCGGGCAACATCTTGCTCCCCGCCTGGTCTGGTATCTCCGTTACGAACCGTGGAAGGAGCGGACCCATGTACCGCCGATCTCCGCGCTCCGGCGTGAATCCGCCGGGGGGCCGGTCTACTTCTCCCTGCTGATGGCATGGATCTATCTCCTGATCGGGCAGATCTGGCAGCAACCCGACAGCATCCGGATTGCCGCGGCGCTGCTCCTGGTCGGCTTTATCTGGTTTTTGACGGCGATCTCCCCCGCCCTGCTACGCTTTATTTTCGGAGTGGTCCCGGAGGATCTCCACGACGACGCCACCCCTTCACAGAATCTTAAAAAACCGTAACATGATGATGAAAAAGACGTTCACCCTCCCACGTGTCGCCCTGGGCGTTGTGATGGGCATCGCCCTGGCCGCCGGCAACCTGATGGCGTGTGACTCCTGTAACATCGCTTTTGGCAAACAACTTGAGAACGAACGGGCCAACAGCCTCCTCGCCCGCGACTTTCACAAGGCCGTCAGCAACCAGGGAGACCTGTTAAGGGGGAGCGGTCTCGGCTCCGAAGCCTTTCAGCCGCAGTTGGTACGCAACGATACAGTGGTCGCCACCTCTGCCGACACACCGGCAGCCCCGGCGGAGACTCCTCAAACCTCCGCTGCGGAGACCGCCGCACCCGCTGCACCGGCCGTCCCCGTCTCTCCGACCGCCGGTCTCGTGAGCGGGCTGGCGCGCTTTGGCGGCAGCTATGGAAAGCCGTACGATACCGTCCCCGAAGCCTGGAAGGACGATCCGTCGATTGAAATCATCCAGCGCGATTACAGCCTTCCCTTCCCCGCGACTTCCTACGTTCCCCAGGATACCAAGCCGGACAAGTCGTTCACCCTCACCCTGTCGGAAGGCAAGACCTATATCGGCAACGGGGTCGTCTACGACGGCTTCCTCACCAACGGAAAGGTTCCCGGCCCGCTGATCGTCGTTGAGGAGGGGGATATCGTCGAGGTGATCGTGGAAAACAAGGGAACCGTGCCGCATGGCGCGTCGATCCACTCCGCCTACACGCAGACTTCCAAATACCTCGGCAAGATCAATCCCGGCCAGAGCGGGCGGGTGGTCTTCCGCTGCACGCAGCCCGGTGTCTACATGTATCACTGCGCCCCGGGCGGGCACGCCATCCCGATGCACGTCCTTTTCGGTCAGTACGGCATGATGGTCGTCAAGCCCAAGCGCGACAAGTACGAGATGGAGAAAGCGATGGGCAAGAAGCCCGACGTTGAGATTTACCTCATCCAGCACGAGTTTTACGCCAACGGCAAGGACTCCGTCGAAGGGAAGCCGCTTTACACCACCTTCAACGGAAAACTCTTCCGTTATGTCGAAGACCCGATCAAGGTCCGCCCGGGCGACTACGTGCGGGTCTACTTCCTCAATATCGGACCCAACCTGATCTCGACCCTGCACATCGTCGGCATCGCGTGGGACTTTGCCTACTGGCAGGGAAACCCGGCGATGACCTTCCCCGGGGGACAAAGCGTCCTCGCGGGCCCGACCGACTCGTGGGTGATTGATTTCCGCATCCCGCCTGACGAAGGGGCCTACACCCTGCTGACCCACGCCGTCGGCTCCGCCTCGCGCGGCGCGATCGGCCTGCTCGTCGCCGAGAAAGATGTGGAGCGCCCGGCGGTGGTGACGCCTGAGTCCCCGGATCTCTCTCCGGAAGAGTTCGCCGAAATCGAGAAGAAGGCGGTTCGTACGATCTCCCCCTTCAAACCGACATCGTTTGACAAACCGGTCCGTTACACCCCGGGAACGAAGGACGTGGAGGTAAAAATCATCGGCAACTCCTACTGGCCGAAGATCATCGAGGTCGAACCTGGTACCACGGTCACCTGGGTTAATGAGGATACCTTCACCTACCTGGCCGGGGAATTTGCGGGTATTCACAACGCCGCGGGCAACGACGGCGGCGACGAATTCTTTGCCACGCCCCTGCTGGCACACGGTGAAAGCGGCTCCTACAAATTCGAAAAGGAAGGGACTTACGAATACACCTGCCACCCGCACCCGTACATGCACGGAACCGTGATCGTCAAACAGCCCGAAGGGCAGACGGCCGAGGCCGCACCCGCCGCAGGGGGAAGCGCAACGGCCGCTCCCGGCTACCTGTTACCTCTGGTCTTTGGAGCCTTCCTGGTTTCATTGCTCAGCCTGTTTACGCGCTCGCGCAAAGAAGAGGCCCCGTAAGGAGATTCACCCGGGGCGGGCCTTGGAGCATTTTAACTTGTCTTATTTGCCGCAAAGAAGTCCGGGCGGAGTCAGTTAAAGTGCTCTACGTGCCGACGCCTTCACCTCGTCTTCGCCATGGCAGCCGCCTCCGAAGAGTTCGGGGCACCGGCCCACGAAACAGGCATCCTCGTCGCTCCACTCGACCAGCTTCACGAAAGGAACCCTTTTACACCTGATCAGGTCCCGCCGGGAGACTATCCGGAAAACTCGCGCTGAAACAGCGTCCGGAGCCCCGGCTGGAGCATCTTCAACCCATCGCACGGAGTCCGGGTGGTCACGCTGGCTCCTTCGTAATACTGGAAGCCATCGTAGCCATGGTTTCTCGCCCGGTGAATCCAGTTTTCGACCACCTCCTCCCCTCCGGGACGCCGCCAGAGAAGATTGGCGTAGGGAGCAAAGATGGTTGCGATGCCACGGGGGCGGGTGAGGGAAAGGATCTCTTGCGCAAAGCGGGTGCCGGGCCAGATTTCCTTCATCGTCACGCTATCGGCCAGCCCTTCCAGCAGCCAGGCGCGCCAGTCCCAGTGAATCTCCATGGCGGCCCCCTGGTCCGGCTCCATGTTCAGCGTGGGGCTGAGGTGAAGACCCATCGGCTTGCCGTAGGAGAGCGCCAGCGCCCTCGCCTCCCGCAGGAACTGCGTGTACCCCTCCCCCCGCAGGCGACGCCACGCCTCCTTGTCAAAATCGTCGGTTTCCCAGAGGTCGACCCCGTGCCGTCTCAAAAACTCATCGCGAACCGGCTTTTCAAACCCGAACTCGCCCCATGTCAGCGGGCCGTGATGATTGCGAACCCGCAGTTCAATCCCATCCGCCCCGGCATCCAGACTCTCTTTGAGCCACCCGAGCCACCACGCTCTTACCTCCGGAAAGGCCGGGGAAAAAACCGCGACCGGACCGGTCTCCTTCCCCCGCGCCACGGCCAGGAACCGTTCGCGGGAGTCGAGCGCCCACCGCGCCCGAATCCCGTCAAACCCGGGAAAAATCGCGCTCGCCGTGCCGGGCCAGACATCGAACTCCACCCCGGCGGAGCGAAAATCAGGCCGTTCGGTTGCCGACGATCCGGGAACCCGCGCCTTCAAGCCGTAGGTCAACCTTCGTTCCTCACCCTTTTCCCCGAACAGATGCACGAGATTGAGAAGATCGTTGGCAAACGAACCGTCCGCCCCGTCAACACCAAGGGCAATATAGCGGCTCGCAATGGCAAGACCGTGCATTCGCAGGACGCTCGCCTTCCGCAGACGGCCTGTCGGCCTTCCCCCTGATGCGGTGTGCTCCCAGACGGGATATTCCTCGACCACCTCTTCGCGCACCATCGGCCCGTCGTACAGACGGTAGCCCACATTGTCGTCGCTGACATAAAGGCGCACCTCCCCGACGTGAAAGGAAGCCTCCTTTTCGTCCTCCTTGACGAGATCAATCCGCTGAATCAACCCCACGGTCGATTCACCTGCGAGCGCCGGTTTCCGCGCCGTGATCCACTGCCGGTTGCGGGCGGCGAAATCGGCGATCCAGTAGATCCACCCTCCGTTGTACCGAAGCTTTCCCTCCGCAGCCGCTTCGGCGGTTCCTTCGCCGTGAGTCGGCCAGAAGCCCATGTCAAACGGTTTGAGAAGGGCGTAAATCTCGATCCCGTACCGATGGGCGGACCGGACAGCCTGCGCAAAGATGTCGCCCACGTTTTCAAAGGTGAGCCGGGCATGGTGACCCGCAACGCCCCGCGCGCCATACCACCAGCCATCCCGGCTCCCGCCATAACAGATCCAGTGGCAACGCTTCACCCCCCAGCTCTCAAACTCCCGGAAGAGTTGGTCGAAGGTTTCCGCCGTCCACGGCCCCGCCCGCAGGTCGTCGATAAAATCGACGCAAACCTCCAGGTAAAACCCATCCTCCTTTTTCACGCCGCACGGCACGCCTGGTGCCGGGCGCTCGCCCAGAAGGCGAACCCGGTGCAAAAGGCACCCGCCCCAGAGTTGCAGTTCAACCCAGCGAAAGGGCTGAGACGGCCCCGGATGGGGCGCGGCGACGGCCTCCACGCCCTCGACAAAGCCCCGCACGTGCGCCTCGTCCAACTCAAACGCAATACGGCAGCGGCGGCCCCCCGGCGGGAGCGTCAACGGCTGCCGCGCCACCTCCGCCATCTCGTAAACGGCCACGCGGGAAATGCCCGACTTCAGGTCAACCCAGACCGAAAGCGCCCCTTCCCCGCAACCAACGATCGCCCCGGCATCCGATTCCACCTCGACTTCCACCCGCACCCTCTCCCATCCGTCGCCGGGCAATGGCAGGTGGAAATGCGCTGCCTTGCCCACGCGGATCGCCCCCTCCTCAAACGACCAGTCCCGTTTGCTTTCCGTCCACCCCTCGGGCAATGCGCCTTTCGAAAAAACGATATCATCAAGTTTAATCACGACTAAAAAGCTTCCGTCCGGATCAGGTGCCGCCCCGGGGTCTCCAGCCTGATCGTCAGCTTTTCAGCCTCGAGACCGTCGGCGGTGCGATGGAGATGCGCCGAAAAAGCCGCCCAACCCCTGGCTTCAGATGCCAATTGCCCGTTGTGCCAGAGGCGCTGGTCGCCCCAGCCAAGTTTCGGCAGAGCCACCGCCGCCGTCATGCCGGGCGGAAGCTCGACCTGCAATTCCCACGAAAGCGCCTCCCGCCGCCAGGTGATGCCGAGGTCCCCCTGCGGCGTCGGAACGCGACCCGAAGCGCTTTCCAGGCCGAGATGCCGCGGTTCGATGGCAGCCTCCCCCCACCCCGGCGAAAGGGGCCGCGCACCCAGGAGATACCCCGGGAGAAGCCACGCCGGAGCCACCCCGTAGGCGTGGCAGCGGGAGAAATCCCCCCAATACCGGGCTCCGTTGACCCCGGCGGACCAGAACTCGGGCATGGTCGGTTCGCCCGCGCGCACGATCCCCTCGAAGTACGACTCCAGCAGGTCGCGAAAATGAAGGTCGAGATCAAGCTCCGCAAACGCCTCCAGCAACAGCGAGGCGTCGAGCGGGGAAACCGGCGGCAACACCGCGATATCCCGTCGGAGCCGATCCGCCCACGCGCCGCGCAATGCAGGCTCCACCGCCCCGGCCAGCGCCGCAAGGGCGTTCGGAGTGATGGAGACGGCGCGCGACGGCTCCCCTTCGCTCGCCTCGCCATCCACAAAGAGACACCGCCCGGCGTCCCAGAACGCGGCCATGGCCGCCGCCCGGCCTCGCTCCGCCCGGTCCGACCAGAGCCGGGCCAGAGCGGACTCGCCGCACGCCCCGGCGAGCCGGGCCGCCGCCTGCAAGGAAAGAAGGTACTCGAAGTGAAAGCCCGCTGCGGTTCCCGTCTTCTGCATCGGGTTCCAGCCGCCAAAAGGCTGAAGCGCCGGAAGCCCGTCGACATCGGTACGGAGCAGGCCGCGTCCATCCTCGTACCGGGCGAAAAAACGGTAAAGTTTCTCCAGCCGCGGAAGCGCCCATACGGGGAGTTCCCGCCTGCCGGTGTAGCTATAAATGCGCCAAAGGATCAGGCTGACATGCAGCGCCTGCCCGGACCACGGCAGCCGTTCTTCATCCCCGCCGTAACCAAGACCCGAAGGGCCGGGAATCGGGATGACGCCATCCTCCCGCTGGGTGCGGAGCGCCTGTCTGACCGCCTTTTCCATCGGGCGCGTGTCGCCAAAGCAGGCCGCAAGCGCGCTGCCGTGCATTGTCAGGTCGGCCAGCCAGAGCGCCTGTTCCCGCCCGCAATCCAGCGGGTGGTCCTTGCAGGCGGTCCAGGCCGTTTCGCGGCAGATGCGCCAGAGTTTGCCGAAGGCCGGGTGGGAACAGTCAAAATCGCCCCGCTCCTTAAACGGGTAGACCATCTCGCGAAACGCCACGCGCCGGATCGTCACGGGGCCGCCGAGGTTCCGGAAGTGAAGCGCCACGTAGCGCGCCCCCCGCCAGTCAAGCGATTCATACCGCTGGCACCCCCCTCCCGGGAGGATGAGCGACTCTTCGAGCAACCAGTTGAGGCTCTCGCCCGCATAAAGATGGACCTCGCCGCGCGCTGCCGAGTCGAGTTCCAGAATGGGAAAGCCGCCCATGGTCTTCCCGAAATCGTAAACGAGCCAGCTTCCCTCCCGCGTGGGATGGACCACCGTCTCCAGCGGGAAGAAAAAGGTGCCCCGGCGCGGGTCCGCCCCTTCAAACGCCCCCATCCCCGGCCGGATGCTGCCGCTATGCACCGGCCGCCGCTCGACCGGAACCAGACGCGGCGTCCCTGGGGCAAAGAGGATGCCGGGGCCGTTGGCGCGGACCTCCGCAGGGGACCACGCCGCGTCGTCGTACTCCGGGGCCAGCGCGGCTTCGACCTGGGCAAACTCCCCGAGATCGACCCGCTGCAACGGACCGCGAAACCGGGTGGGCCGCTCCTGCGTCGGCTGCCACGCGGCGGCGCGGGTCATTTTCCAGTCCGCCCCGGTCCGGACCCGCTTCCCATCAACCTGTAAATCGACCGTCAGGCCGCCCGGCCCGTCGTAGATGGACCAGCTTCGCCCCGCCGCCTGGCAATGATAGACCAGCGCCACGATGATGTTGCGGCCCTTGCTGAGATGGGGCGCGACTTCGTAGGTATCAAAAAAAGGAAACCTCGGGTCGGCGCGATCCGGCCCCCGGCCAAGCAGGACGCCATTAAGATAAAGGCGGTAGATCTGCCCGGCCGAAATCCGGAGGATCGCCCCGCCCGGAAGCGTCGAAAGCTCGAAAACCTTTCTGGCAAGGAGCGCGCACGAGGTCTCGCCGTCGTAACGACTTAGCCAGATCCAGTCGGCATTCCACTTGATGGCGTCGGGGTCGTTCATGGCTTGGCAGCTACCGGGGAAAACCGCTAAGGAACCAGCGCGATGCAGTCGATTTCGATATCCATCCCCCCGGCCAGTTGGCACCCGATCGTGGTGCGTGCGGGCCACTTGGCGGGATCAGGGAACCACTTCTTGAATTCTTCGGTCATCAGAGCCCAGTTCTGCTGATCGTTCGCACTCAGGAAGATGCGGATATGGACAATGTTCTCCACCGAAGAACCGGCCGCTTCGAGGTGAAGCTGGACATTTTTCATCGTGAGGTTGAACTGCTGCGCCAGCGAGCCCCGGGTCGGCTTGATTTCATCGAGACCCGGTTCGATCGGAGCCTGGCCCGAGACAAAGGCGAATTTGCCTTCAGCAACAACGACGGGGGCAAAGGGAATGACCGGAGCGGTGAACCCCTTGGTTTTGAGGATGGGAGTTTTCATAAACGTATAAGAATTAAGTCGCCATCTATACCGCAGGCCATCCGGAGCGTCGATGGGTATCAAAGTGCTCGCGAATTTTTTGGATCTCCGTGTCGGAAGCTTCGATAAAAGGGGCCGTGACATGCCGCCGGATGATGCCCCGTGTCTCCAGAAGCGCCTTGATTTCGCCATGCACTTCCCTGTTTTTCAGATCAGGAAGAGCACCCATTGATTCGATGAGGCGGAGTTGCCACCTCCTCGCCCCGGTCCAGTCCCCCTTCCGGAAACTCCGGTAAAGGTGAAAGGCCAGTTCCGGAAAGCCCGAGAAAGGAGCCGCCATATGGCCCGCGACCCCCATCGCCAGGCAGGCGAGCATCTGCCCCGCCCCGGCGGTGAAAACCGAAAAGTCGCTGTCACAAAAAAGCGCAAGCCGCTGCAATTCGGCGAGGTTGGAGCCGCCTGCTTTCATCCCTGCAATGTTCGGGTGCCGACTCAGCCGGATCATCGTCGACAGGGAGAGCGCAGCCCCCCGCCCCCCATTATGGTAGAGGTAAAGAGGCAGGGGCGACCGGTCGGCGATCGTTTCCAGCGCCCGCAGGTAGTGATCCTGCGAAAGCCCTTTCTGCTGGGGATGCACGATCGCCAGATCGATCCCGAGATCGGCGAATTCCCGCGTCCGTTCGATGGTTTCCCGGGTTCCCGGTTCGCTGGTTTTGACCAGAAGGGGGACCTTGCCGCCAAACTGCGCCACCAGCAGCCTCGCCACCTGCTTGCGCGTCTCCACCGGCAGGTTTTCGTCCTCCCCGGCCGTTGCCAGCGCCCAGATGCCACAAAAAGGAAACCCGAGCAGGAAGCCCGCAAGCCGCTCGATCCCCGCCTCGTCCACGGACTCGTCCTCCAAAAGGGGCGTGGGCAGAACCGGCATCAAACCGGTCAGCTTTTCCGGTCCGCGGTAGGTGGGAGTGGTATTCATCGGCATCGGGGTTTACCAGGGTGGGTTGCGGTGTGCGTTGTCGCGGGACCAGAGGAGCGTGTTCTCCTTGAAGCGTCGCTTGGCTTCTGCGGAAGTGAGCGCTTCGACGTGGCCGTCAGCCAGCAGGAAATTGGCCCTTGAGCCGGCATGGAGGTCAAAGGCGACGTGGGCGTCGATGAACGTCGGGTCAAAGGTATCCTTCGACGAGTAGCGGACGATCACGGGAGGCCCGAGGGTGGGCGACTGGGACAAAGCCTTCCGGATACCGGCATCGCTTAGCATCACCACCCGCCCGGGCTGGTCGAGCGAGGTCACCTTGATCGTGTACGATCCGACAGGATCGGCGGGGTCGATGAACCCGAGCCGCACGTTGTAGGCATAGCTCGCCCCGTTCCAGTGACCGGTCCGGTAAGGATTGGCGGGACAGTTGTAAACGGTCAACGTCCGGGGATGGTTGGGGATGTAGTTCGCGTTGGGCAGCGGCCCCCGGTTCGAACCGACCGGCCCGTCGCCATCGGCCAGTTGGTTGTACCAGACGCGCCCGCTGGAATACGATTGGGGCAGGGTGCCGTTGTGGTCTGCGGCATAAAGCATCACCCCGGCGTGCAACTGGCGCAGGTTGTGAACGCAGATGGTGTTCTCCCGCATCTTCTGCGTCGATTGCAGCGCCGGAAGAAGAATGGCGAGGAGGATGCCGACAACGGCGATCACCAACAGCAGCGAAAGCAGGTTGAACCCGGACCGGAGGGTTGAAGCGGAGCGTTTCATTGGGGGGCCATCATTATGGGAGGAGGAGCCGGTTGTTTTCGCGGGTGATGTCGGGAACGTCGCCGGCGGGGTCGATCACGACTTCGGCGGCTTCGCGGGGGAGCCGGAGGGAGAGGCTCGTCCGGCGCGGCAACAGATCCAGCGGCGCTTCCAGCGGCGGGACGGCCGCGGTGGAAAGCACGTTTCCGTGCCGGTCCCGCACCACCAGCGTCGTCGCGGGAGCACCGCGGCCGCCGATGTTGTGGACGCTCACCCGGAGGCGACCTTCCGCAGCAGAGAGATCTTCCGCCGAGAGCGCGAGGTCCGCCCGGTCGTAAAGGTCGTCGAGTTTCTCAAGCTGCCGGAACTCATGGATCACCACCCGGCGCGGCGGCAGCGAGACCGGCACCTTCGCCCCCCGTTCCAGTTCCACGGTTTGCGTGCCTTCCACCCGGTCGGGCGTGCCATCGTCGTTTTCGTCCGGGCCGGTGGTCACTTCATACCGGCCGTGTTCGAGTTGCCAGATGCGGAGCTTTCCCGTTTTCGGGGTCTCCGAGAGGTTCACGAGCGCCACCTTGAGGCGCTTTCTCCCCTGCTCGAGCACCAGTCCGGCGAAATCCTTCTCCAGACCTTCGTAGCTGATCGCGTAGGAAGGCCATGGCTTGTTGCGGAGGGTGTAGCCGCCCAGCATCACCTGCCCCACGACCCCGGCCGGCAAAAAGACGCGATCGGTGAACATCTCCGCTTGCGTCCAGATGTATTCGTACCGTTTGGCTCCCCCGGCATGGGAGATCGGGTTGCCGTAAAGGGCGTATTGAAGCGCCTTGACCAGCGTTTCGCGGTCTTTTCCAGCGGCCCAGGCCCTGTCGCCGTTTTGCCACCGCAAGGCTGCCGCCTTCTGGTAACCGCCCCACCACGGCGTGTTGCGGGCTTCGGCGGCGTGCTCTGCGAGATCCGCCTGAAAACGCCCCCAAAGCTGGCCGTTCGACTCCTTGCTCCCTCCCTTTGACGGCAGGCGGAGATACGCCGCGTCGCCGGTCGTCCAGTAAAGCGCGAAGTTGATGTTGGCCCCCGCCCCGTAGGCCCCGGGGATCAGGTGGTCAAAACCATCCGCGTAGGCCTTGAGGGTTTCAATGGCATGAGGGTTGCGGTTGTACCAGGCCAGCATCAGGTGGGGGTGAAACATGAGGCTCGCGTTCAGGTTCCCCTTTTCGGGAGGCGTCGGGGGCGGTTCGTTCGCCGTCCGCCAGCCAAACTCCTCCACCTTGAACTTGAGGATATTTTCCGGCGTCCGGTAAGTCCATTTCTCGACCGTCCGCGCCGATTCCATGAGCCATTCAACCGCCTGCGGGTCGCCGTAAAAAAGAAGCGGCATCGTCGCCAGCAGGTTCATCCCCTCTTCGTAGGCGTGCAGCGGGTCGGTAACGGTGATATTGACTCCTTCCTTGAGTTTGTGTTTGAGGATCAGCGCGCGCTGCCGTTGCGCAATGTCGCGGATTTTCGGGCCAAGATTCACCGAGTCGAGCATCGCCGTGACTGTCCACCACCCGAGCATGTCGGTATCGTCCTGGAGCGACCCTCCCAGCTCGCCGTCAGGAGTCATCCGGTTGGCGATCCACCACGCCGGGATGTTGCGCAACTGGGCGGCGCAACGGTCGAGGAGCACCGCCCATGGCGGGACGCCGGGAATCGGCTCGACCGGCTCGCAGTCGGCGGGGTCGAGCAGCGGCTTGCCCTCGCGGGTGAGCCATTGGAAATACTGGCTCACGACCGGGTCTTCGGGAGCGAGGAAGTGGAGATTCTCGAGCGTTGTGAAAAGGTCGATGAGCTGCGGCCGGACACGCTCGGCGGGCCACTTCGATAAGTTCCCGCCTTCGCGCAACGACTGTGCGGTAAAGCTCTTCTGCGTCCAGGGGCGGCCTTCGGAAAGGATCTGGAAATACCCTTTGAGCATCCCCTTGCGATAGGCGAGGTACTCGGCGCGCGCCTTCTGTGGTGAAGCCTGAAGGAGAGCGATGCGCGAGCCCGCTTCCAGGCTGCCGCCGTGCTCGCTGGCGATCGTGATCCAGAAGCGGCGACCCGGACCGATGATCTGGTCCGGGAAATCGAGCAGGCAGCGGACGCGGTGCGAGGCATCCATCCGAACGTCGATGCGGAGCAGTTCCTGGTTGCCGATCAACGGGTCCTGCACGGTCAGGTTGACGAGGTTGCCTTCCGGCACGCCTTTGAGGATCAGGTCGACCCGCACGGCTCCGATCGCCTCCTCTCCGGCGAATCCGGGCGTGAGAAAATGGACCTGCCGCCTTGCCTCCAGCGGGATCGCCCGGGCCCCGGCGACGGGGGAAAGCACGCGGACCGTCCGGTCGCCCGTCTCGAAGCGCCGGTGAAAGTTGGAGGGTCTCGCAGTCCGGGCATCGTCCGTGGGCAACGGCTGGAAATCAGGGCCAAGCGAACCGGCATCCGGGATGGCGTCGCCGGGAAACCAGACGGTTCCGCCCTCCTCTTCCACGGGAGCGGCCATCGCACCAATCCGGAAAAATGCCACGTCCGAGAGCAGCCGCTCCCGGCGGAAAAAGCTGACGCGGTTCGAGGCGACCGGCTCCCCGAATGCCAGCCGGGCGAACCGGAAGTGATCGGGTCCCTCCGGCCCCGAAGAGGTCTCGACCCGGGCGATGCGCGTGCCGCGCCCCGGGCCGTCCACCGCGTCGACGCCGGTATAGATCTCTCCGACGAACCCGCCCCGCAGGTAAAGATAGTTGAAGCCGCCCTCGGGCAGGGTGATATGGATGCCCGGGTCTTTGATGTATTCGTAGAGGAGATTCTGCCAGTGATGTCCGCCGTAGTTCTGCGAATTGTCGTATTCGTTGACCACGCCGTTGTACCCCCAGCTATCGACCCGGCCATCCACCACCGCGTGCGTAAACCCGAGGACCAGCCGGGAGTCGAGCGGCATCAGTTTTTGCACGACGAGTTCCTTCTCGCCGTCGAGTTGCGGGACCACCCCGGGTGCGTCCCACCCGAGAAGATCGCCGGAGGGGCGGGGCAGAAGCCCGAGTTCCCTCGCGCCGAACTTCCGGTCGCCAATCTGCACGGCCTGCGCGCTGAAAAGGGAAAGGCAGAGGGTTGCCGCCGCGAGCGGAAAAGCGCGGTTCAATGAAAGGAAAGAAGACATGTCCGGAGTTGTTCGGCCTGGGGTGACGAGGAGCGGATCAGGCGCGGCGGCGACCCCAGGCAAAGGCAACGGTGCAGAACGCGCCCAAGCCGAGCAGGAGGCAGCTTCCCACGGAAGCTTCGGGGATCGAAGCCGCGACGATGAAGTCGTACGTACCGTCGTAACCGTCGATGGTCTGGTTGGTCGCGCCGATCATGGCGCCGGTGCCGTATCCTTCAAAGACGATACCGCCAAGGAAGCCGCTGCTGAGCACTGTCCCGGAAGCGACCGCGAAGATGTCGCTCCCGTCGGTCCAGTTGGCAATGGTCAGCGTGCCGGAGAAGGCCCCTTCGCCGCTGATGAGAAACGCCTGCGAGCTTCCCGCCGCGCCGAAGTCGAGCGTGCCATCGTCATACGAAAGGAGGCCGACCTTTTCCGAGCGCGTGCCGTTGAGGTCAAACATCCCGGAAAGGTCGAGACCGGCGGTATCGACGATCTGGTCGGATTGATCCAGGCGGACGGCGGCCCCCTCTTCGATCTTCAGCGCCGTCCCGCTGATGGCGGTGAACCCCGGGTTCTTGGCCAGCGCCAGGGTTCCTTGCGTGACGGTTGTCACGCCGGTGTAGCTGTTGGAAGCGCTGCCGGAAAGGATCACCGTTCCCGCCCCTTTCTTGGTCACGTTGGAGAGGCTGGTCCCGCCGCTTCCCCCGTGGGAGATGACGCCGGAAAAGGTCACCTTGCCGTCGGCATGGCCCGCCGAGACGGTCAGTTCGCGGAGTTGGGTCGTGATCGTGCTAAAGCCGATGGCGATATCGCCGGAAAAGGCAGCCGCTCCGTCCATGTTTGAGCTGCTTCCCAGAACCACTTCGCTGGTGGTATCGTTCATCCCGCGGATCGTCTGGCCTGAAGCAACGGTGAGGCCGTCGGCATCGATCAGGATTTTTGCCGTCCGGTTGGAACCGCCGCCCGAGCTCATCATATAGCCACTGGAGGCGGTGCCAAGGGCTCCTCCCAGCAGGACCGTCCCGTCGGTGACTTCGAGCGCCTTGTTGCCGGTGCCAGCCCAGGTATTGGCGCTGTTGGTAAAGGCGAGGGTCCCTCCGCTCTTGAGTTGCAGGTTTTCGCTACCCGTCGCAATCCCCTTGAACGTGGCGGTTTTTCCCGGGTTGATCAGGAAACTGGTGAGCGTATTGAAAGTGACGGTATGGCCCGCCCCGAACTCAAGATCGCCGTTGGCGAGATAAATCTGAAAGATGGCGGAGGAACTGTTCTGCAACTTGACGTCGACGTTGAACGTCTGAAGGGCGGTGGAGGTATTGACGATCACGTTTGCCGTGGCGGTGGAGGCGCTGTCGATGGTGAGCACCCCTCCGCCGGAAGCGCCCAGGGAGAACGCTGCGGCCGTGGCATCAAAGGTAACGGTCTGGGCTGTGAACGCCTGGTTGAGAAAGGGGGAAGTGCGGACATCACCGGCGAAGACCAGCGCGTCGCCATCGGAAACCGTCGGGTTGGAAACCCAGTTGGCCGGATCAAGCAGGTTGTCGTCGGTGCCGTCGCCGCTCCAGGTCACGGTGGCCGCCTGAACGGAGCCCGACGCCAGGGAGAGGGCCAGAAGCGCCGCGACGAAAAAATGTCGGCGACGACGGGATGCTGCGAGGGGAAGTTGGTGAAGCATGGACCGGAGATTGATGGAAGCGAAAGCGGTTGTCGAGTAAAAAACTTACTCGAGTAAGTAATTAAGTTTCAACGTGCGGAACGATTCCATGAAACCAAGGGTTACTAGTCGACGACCCTGGCGGTCGATTGGCCCGGAACCATCCGGCCGCGGACGACGAGATGCTGCGGTGTCATGGCGCGGGAAGCCCGCCGGTCCTCGATCTGCGTAAGAAGGAGTTGCGCGGCCTTGCGTCCCATCTCCTCGGTGGACCATTGGGCGACGCTGAAGCGGAAACGCATCAGGTGGGGATAGGGGACCTCCACCTTCAGCCCGGCGGCGCAGAAGGCAACATCCTCCGGACAACGGTAGCCGGCCTCTTCCACCACGGCCAGCGCGGACGGGATGACCGCCGTGGAGTTCCCGATCACGCCGAAAGGAGGGGGATGGATCGCCAGGATGCGCCGCATCTGTTCGGCATAATATCCGGCATAAGAGTCCGGGTCGGTGTGATCGACGGGAGAGGGCGGGAAGCATTCCGGCTTGAGCCGGTGCCGGCGCATCTGCTTCTCGTATCCCGTGGCCCTCGCCAGATTGCCGGAATGGTCGTGCGGGCTGCGGATGTAAAAAATACGCCGGTGTCCCAGTCCGATCAGGTGCTCGGTGAGCATCGCCCCGAGCCCTTCGTTGTCCGCCTCCACGACGCTGGTCTGAAGCTCGGAAAAGTAGCGGTCGATCTGCACGAGCGGCAATCCCTTGGCAACGAGCGCCCGGAGGGTCGGCAGGTTTTCCCGGCTCCCGGTCCCGAGGAGAAGGATGCCTTCCACGCGGTATTCGTCAAAGGAGTCGAGCACCCGCCTCTCCCGCGCCACGTCGTAGTGGGACGCGCCGAAAAGAAGCGTAAAATCCTCCCCGAGAACCGACTCGATCCCCCTGAAAAGGATATGGCTCTCGGTCCCGAGCCCGACCAGAACGATCCCGATGGCCCGGGTCTTCTGCGTCCGCAGGCTGGTGGCGATCCGGTTGCGCCGGTAGCCGAGTTCCCCGGCCTTCTCCAGAACCATCTGCCGGGTCGCCTCGGAAATCCTGCGCCGCTCCTCCCAGTCTCCGCTCAAGGCATAGGAGACTGCGGCACGGGAGAGGTTAAGCTCCGCAGCCAGCGTGCTCATGGTGACGCCGTTGGGATAGGAATGAGGAGACGGGGCCGGCTTCGGCTTTGCGTTTTTTTTCGTCCGTGCTGGCGAAGCGGCTTTGCGGGGCATTGGAAGGAAAGGCGTCGGGAAAGGAAGTTACTCGAGTAAGCAGAATTAAAAAGATAACCGCCCCCCTTCCGTTTTTCAAGAAGGAATGAGGGCGGCCCGAAAGATCGCGCGACCGGCCGGGCCTCCGCGCAGGAAGAGGGCGGCGTCGGCCAACGGAACGTTTACTCCCTCCCCAACAGCCTCTTGAGGCGCGAGATCACCCGATCCGCCGTCAGCCCGACCCCCTGCCGGGTATACGTCCAGTCGCCCAGGTTTTCCACGTATTGGTCCGGGATCGCCATTCGCTGGAAGCGCGCGGCGATACCTGATTCCGCGATCGTCTCGGCCACGGCGCTCCCCAATCCTCCGTTCGGGTTCTGCTCCTCGACGGAGAGGATCACCCGGGAGATGGAGAGCGCTTCAAGAACCGCCCCCGAGTCGAACGGCTTGAGCGAGCACATGTTCACGACTCCTACAGAGATCCCCTCCGCATCGAGCCGCCCGGCGGCATCCAGCGCGTAGTGCAGCGCGGAACCGACGGCGAAAACGGTCGCCGCCTCCCCCCGGCGGAGCCATTCGGCCCTGCCGATGGTGAACGTTCCATGGGAGAGGGTCCGCTCCAGGTAACGGGCGTCGGCCCCCGGCGCGTAGAGTTCAGGCGGCCCCATCACCACCACCGGGCCTTCGTGCGCCATCGCAGCATGAAACGCCGCACGGAACTGCGCATCGTCCATCGCCGCAAGAACCACCAGATTGGGGACCGTCCGGTAAAGCGCGATGCTCTCCAGGTCGTGGTGGGTCGTCCCATGCGAGCAGTTGGCCAGCCCCAAAGTGGTGGTCACGATCTTGACGTTGGACTGATGGCGACAGAGGTAGGTGCGGAGTTGGTCAAAATTTCGCAAAGGCGTGAACGGCGACCACCCCTGAACCACCGGCAGCAGGCCGACCTTTGCCAGACCGGTCGCCAGCCCGAGTTCGTTCTGTTCGGCAATGCCGACATCAAAAGCCCTTTCCGGGAAACGCTTCTGAAAAGCCGCGTCCATCGTATCCACGCCGACGTAGCAGAGGCGCGGGTCGCGCTCGCCATATTCCAGCAGCAGTTCGCTCAGGGAGTTGGCGGCTTTGCCGAGGGCGATCTCGCGAATCGCGCCGTGGGTTTTATGGGGGTCAAGGTTCAACGATTTAAGGGTATTCATGAGTTTTCCAGTTCCTGGAGTGCCTGGACAAGCAGCTCCGGTTCATAGTCGCGGCCAAAACGCCCGCAATGGACGTGGCCATTTTCGAGGAAGGAGACCCCCTTCCCCTTGATGGTATCGGCAATGATCGCCGTCGGCTGGTTCGGGACCAGCGGAAGCTCCGAAAACGCTTCCAGCAACGCGGGGATGTCATGACCGTCGATCCGCCGCGTCGCAAACCCGAAGCTGGCGAACTTCTCTTCCAGCGGCTCAAGACGCATGACCGTTTCCGTGCCGCGATCATTCGACTGGAAGCCGTTCCGGTCGACCACCACCGTCAGGCGATCAAGCCGATAGTGGCCCGCAGCCATTGCCGCTTCCCAGAACATCCCTTCCTGAAGCTCGCCATCTCCCGTCACGATGATCACGCGGCCCGGGCGCTTCTGCACCCGCAGCCCGAGGGCGGCCCCCACGGCGAGGGAGAGCCCTGCGCCGAGGGAGCCGAGGGAAAACTCAATGCCGGGGGTTGTCGTGGCGGAAAGACCGTGGAGATGGGAGCCTTCATCCTCAATCGTCTCGAGATCGCTCCACGGAAAGAAGCCGAGTTCCGCCATCGCGACATAGATCGGCTCGCAGGCATGCCCGCGGGAGTTGATGAAGAGATCGCGGTCGGGCCATGTAGGATTCTTCGGATCAAGCCGGAGCGTCTCGTAGAAGAGAACCGCGATGATCTCCGCCGAGGAGAGCGCCCCGCCGGCGTGCAGGGTCCGGTTGTTGAGAGCGAGGCTGTTCTTTCTAAGAAAGCGGGCCTTCTCCTGAAGCTGTCGAATCCGCTCCTGCGATGGAGGGCTTGTCTTTGGGGTTGGATCGGTCATGGGCAGTTGGGTATTTATTGGAAATAATCCATTTAATAATGAAAAAATTAATATTATGTGTTACACCACACTAGGCATTAAAAAACGACTCGAGCACCAGAGCCGCCGAACCGAGCAGGGCCGCGTCTTCACCCAGACGGCCCGTGGAGAGATGCAGATGACGGTGAAAGAGCGGGACGACGTACCGCTTCAGCGAAGCCTCGAGGGCTGCCGTAAAGAGAGGACCCATCCCGACCGCTTCTCCGGTGATCAGGAGGTGTTGCGGGTTCATGACATGAACAAAATTGGCCAATGCCAGCCCGAGCGCATCGGCCGCCGTTTCCATCGCCGCCAAAGCCGCCGGGTCGCCGCTGGCAAGAAGATCGGCAATCCGCCCGACGCCCACCTGCTTCACCCCTTTCGGGGGAGTGAGCCCGGCGCGGATCGCCTTGAGCGATGCCACGGTCTCGAGGCACCCTCTTCTTCCGCAGGAACAAGGCGCTCCTTTGGGGTCGATGATGGTATGACCGATTTCTCCTGCAATCCGGGAAGCGCCGACCTGGAGCCGCCCCTGGTCCACGAGGACACAACCGATCCCCTCCCCGATGCTGACCAGCAGAAAGTCGCTCCACTCCTTTGCCGTGCCGAACCATTGCTCGCCCAGAGCCTCGGTGCGGGTGTTGGACTCGATGCTGACACGGCCTTCGAAAACCCCTCCGAAGACCTTGTCCAACTGGACACCCTCCCAGGCCGGAAGCCGATGGCATTGCAGGACAATCCGGCGGTCGGGATCAAAGACGCCGGGAAAAGTGAAACCAAGGCCGGGCAGGCGCGCCTGCCCCCGCCGGAGGAGCGACCGGGCCACGGTGCGGATCTTCCTGAGCAGTTCGCGTTGGCTCTCCTTTCCGCTCAAAGCCGCGGAGTTCCGGTGAAGCACCCCGCCATCGAGGTTGACGATCGCACCGACCACCTTCCCCTCTTCCAACTGCACCGCCGCCGCCAGCAGATCGCCGCTCCGGACCCGCAACATCTGCCGGGGCCGCCCCCGCCCCTGCGACGCGATGCCGGTCTCTTCGACAACGTTCTGCTCCAGCAACTCCCGGGTGAGGTTGGTCACCGTCTTGGCGTCGAGTTGCAGCAGTTGCGCAAGCTCCACGCGCGACATCGGTCCCTTGAGGTGAAGAGAGCGCAAAACCTCCGTCCGGTTGATCCGGCGCATCCGGCGATGATTGCAGCCATGGTTTTTTTCCATACTCAGTTTCGCAGCTTCTCAGAGGCTGTGAAGGAATGCAGTTAGAGGCAAAAAGAGGTGCTCCATGGCCGTTGAAGGACTTTTTTCACAGCCTCTCAGGTGATGGTGATGCCGCCGTCGGCCACCAGAATGGCCCCATTCATATAGGAAGCGTCGTCGGAGGCGAGGAAAAGCGCGATTTTCGCAATCTCCTCCGGCATTCCCCAGCGGCGCAACGGCGTGGTCGCAAGGAACCGCCGCTCGTCAAAAGAGGGATCGCGAAGATTACTCTCGTGGATCATGTCGGTCCGGATCGCCGCCGGGGCGATGCAGTTGACCCGGATGTTCTCAGGACCATACTCTACGGCCATCGAACGGGTAAGGGCCACCGTCGCCCCTTTCGAAGCGGTATAGGCATCGCACCCGGGAATGCCGATAACCCCGGCGCTCGAGGCGGTCGTGATGATCGAGCCGCCCTTCCCTCTCATGAGCGGAATCCCGAACCTGCAACCGTGATAGATCCCCGAAAGGTTGACATCGAGCACCTTCTTCCAGACCGCCTCGTCAAGATCGCTCACCCGGCCATCCCGCCCGCCCAGAAAGATCGAAGCATTGTTATAGAGGACATCGAGCCTGCCGCACCGCGTCCCGATTTCAGCAAAGGCGGCCCTCGTGCTCTCAAGATCGGCGACATCCACCCCGATCCACTCCGCCTTGCCGCCCTGCGCGCGGATTTCCCCCTCCACCTCGCGCCCGGCCCGGGGGTCGAGTTCCAGGATCATCACCCTCGCCCCTTCCCGCGCGAAGAGGAGCGCCGCCGCCCTGCCGATTCCCCGCCCCGCTCCGGTGATGGCTGTGATCTTATGCTGAAGTCTCATTTATGGAATATTTCCATTAAACATCGCTCCACTCCCTTCCGGCAAGCGAAAACCTGAAAATCTTTTGAAGTCCCGGAGGTTCAAAAAAATCACAAACATCGCTTGACCCCTTTATTTACTCGTGTAAACTGACCGACGTGTCCAAGAATTTCGGCGTCACCCAGAAAGATATTGCCGAGGCGCTCAACGTCTCGCGGGTCTGCGTGGCGATTGCGCTCAACCCCAAAAGCAAAAGCCGCGAAAAGCTGCGTCCCGATACCATTGCGCGGATCGAAGCCAAGGCGCGGGAACTCAACTACCGTCCCCAGCGGCTGGCGCGCGTCCTCCGCAGCGGCCGCAGCCATACCATCGGGGTCGTCTGCCAGACGGGGATCTACCATGCGCCGCAGGAGCGGGTCCGGCATCTGGCGAGGGGCGCGATCCGGGCCGGCTACCAGCTTGTTTCGCTCGATATGGACTGGTTTGAGCGGGATATCGACGCCGCCCAGGAATACCTGCTCGGCGTGGCTGTCGAGGGGATTGTCTTCTGCAACATCTCCAATCAGGACCAACTCGGGTGGCAGAAATTCATCGAGGAACGTTCCCTGCCGGTCATTTCGATCAATAGCGGACCGGATGCGGTCGACCAGGCGCGCGCGGATATGTACTCCGCCTTTCGCGACATGACGCTCCATCATCTCGAGCAGGGAAGCCGGCAGGTCCATCTGCTCCTCCCGTTTCACTGGAAGTCACCCGGCAAGGATGTCCCCCCGCTCACTCCCAACCAGGCGGCGCGGCTCAAGGGCTATGCCGACGCCATCCGCTCGGTGGGCGGCGAGGTGGTGGCGGACCCGATCTACCGCCAGTATATCGGCCGGGCCACCGCTTCCGGCCCGCGATCGGCGATCCGGGGGGAAGTACACCACCCTCTCCGCACGGAGCTTTGCGAAGATGTCGTCGACCTCGGGTACTATGAAACCAAACGGCTGCTTCAGGCTCCCCGCAACGTTCCCGACTCCATCATCTGTTCCAACGATCACATTGCCGCCGGGGCGCTGGCCGCGTGTGGCGAACTCGGCATCCCCGTACCTGAAACCGTCCGGATCTCCGGCGCGGATAACGCCCCCGTCTCCCGCTATCGCGGCGTCCAGTTGACCACCATCGAGCAACCCGCCCAGCGCATGGCGCAATGGAGCATCGAGCGCATGGTGGACCTGATCGAAAATCCCGGCAAGCGCCGTTCCCCAAAAGTGGAGTTCTTTCCCTGCAATCTCATTTTTCGCAGTTCAACGATGCCCGACCCCTTCACCCCTCCATCGCAGCCTCCCCTATGAAAACCCGGAAAACCGCCCTGCTCCCCCTCCCCTTCAAAACCGCCGCCATGGCGTTCGCCGCGGCCAGCGCCTCCCTCTTCATCACCCCGGCCTCCGCCGCCACCCTTTCCCTCCATGACTGGTACGCGGTCAACAGCAACGTCAACGCGCTGGTTGCCGACGGCGACACCTCCTCCCCGACCTACCAGAACGTCGCCGCGCAGGGGATCAACCGGATCTATAGCTACTTCGACCCGACCACCCTCGCCGACGGCCAAAGCCTGACCCTGAGCTTCACGCTCACGTTCCACCTCCCCGAACCGGCAACGACCAAGACCTTCAGCGACATCCGCTTCGGGCTCTTCCACAGCAGCACCCCCCACGCCACCACCGCCCCGACCTCCTTTGGCGAAGACCGCGTCTCCAGCGCATCCACAACCACCAACGCCTGGAGCGGCTTTCTGGTTCGTGATCCCGGGTCGGCGTCCGGCCCGCTCCGGCTTTATCGCAAGACGGGAGGAGCCGCCGACAGCTTCGCGGTCACCGGCGATTCCAATCTGACCTCGAACCTCACTACCACCGGCGGCTATAGCTTTATCTTTCAGGATGGCGTGGCCCGCACGTTCACCCTCACCCTGCAAAGAACCGGGGCCGATCTCGGCATTTCGGGTTCCTACGGCACCGGCACCTTTGAGGAGACGGTCGTCGGAGCCTTCAGCGGCGGCGCATACGACCTGTTTGACGCCTTTGGTTTCTATTCCGTCTCCTCTGACGGCGTTCTGATCGACAGCCTCCAGTTGACCAATGTCACCCTTCAGGTCATCCCGGAGCCGTTCTCGGTCACCTTCCTGCTGCTGACCGGAGGACCGCTGATCCTCGCGGGCACCGGAAGCAGAAGCCGCCTGAAAAAATCACTCCGGTAAAGCCCCCCTTTCGTCATGAGCATGACCGCCCCTCTCACGCCCGGGAGAGACCGCCGGGGCGTGACCTTGCCGGAGCTATTGATCGCGATCACCATCATCGCCGTTCTGATCGCCCTGGCGCTTCCCACCGTCGGCCTGATCACCGGACACCTTCAGAACGCGAAGTGCATCCAGAATCTGCGACAGATCGGCGTCGCCCTCTCCGGCTATGCAGGGGATCACCAGCAAACCATCCCGACGCCTTACAACGATCTTCAACCCGGCGACCATCCCAACCAAAGCTGGGCCACCCGCCTCCTTCTCGGCGGCTATATCGGCGACCCCAACACCCTTTTCTGCCCCTCCTTTTATCCCCGAAACCAGGCCCAGGCGATTCGCAAACCGGGCAATGACGGAGCCGTCCAATGTTACGGAATGCGCAAATGGGTCCCGCCGGGCACCTTGTGGCTCAACGACGAAATCGCCATCGGAAGCCGACCGCTCGCCTCCATCCCCACCCCCGCAACCTTTTTCCTGATCGCCGATAGCTATTGGACTCCGGACAACTGGAAATCCCAGGGTTACGCCATCTCCCCCGCTCTCAAGGAACATCGCGTCCACCTCCGACATGGAAAGAAGGCAAACGCCTTGTTCATGGATGGTCACGTCGAGGCGAAAACGGACGACTACTTCAAATCACTCAGCAAACCCGATGCCGAGGGCGGCCAGCGCCTCTATACCGGCGGAAGGGAAAAGGAAATTTATACCATCGAATAGTGACAGCCTTACCCATGAATCGCGGAAGATTTTTCATCCCGGGCCTGCTTCTTGTGCTGGCCTCCCTTTCAGCCGGTTTCGCCCGGGAGACCCACGATACCCCGTCGCCCGTCCCGATCTTCTCCCGGGCACAACTGAAATACGGGCTGGAGCGTACCGACTATTACAACCGGTGGATTGACCGTCCGCTCTTTGCAGACCCATCGCTGGCCGACCTCCCCAATCCTCCGCCGAGCCATCTCTCCAGGCCCGCCTTTATCCGCACGCAAAAAATCGTCGTCGAATCGGGCTTGAGCGGACTCGCCTTTTTTCCGGAGAGGTCGGACGTGCTCAAACTGACGGCAGAAAACGGGATCGCCGGTTTCCAACTCCTTACCGATCTCCACCCCAACGTCACCATCGAAAAGATGATCGCAGCCGCAGGTCAGGCGCTGGCAAATCCCGCGTCGTTCCGGATGGATGGCAAGGTCGTGATGACTTCGTACCTGCCACAGAACAAGCCGCTGGAATTCTGGGCCGAAGCCCTGCAAAAAGTCCGCGAAACCCATGGCGACCATTTCATCTTTCTGCCGGGCATCATCAACTATGGCGGAAAATCGACCAATGCCTGGATACCTCTTTTCGATGAAGGAAAGATCACGCCCGACGACGTGGCAGCCATCAAGGAAGACTTAAGAAAATGGGCCCGGGTGACCGACGGCCTCTACACCACCAACCGGCCGAAGACGAAAAACCGCACGTTCCACACCGCTTTCTATCGCGACTTCATCATTCGCTATATGAAGGAGGTGCTTGCGGAGCCGGAATTCGCCGGAAAGAAATATCTTGGGCTTTCCGCATTGATCGGGCACGAGAACAATACCCGCTTTGGCTATACCCTGAGTTGTGAAGGAACGGCCACCCTGCGCGAATCGCTGGAAGCCTCCCTGGAGGCGCGACCGGCCCTGATCGCCATGCCCGAATGGGATGAACAGAACGAAAACACCAGCCTCCGCCCCACCGTCTACAATGGCCGGACGGCGATGCGGCTTCTCCGCCACTACACCGCTGGCGAGCGGGGACAGCTTCAGGAGCCCCTGCCCGGAGATGACACCCGCATTCCGAACTTCATTCTCAGCTACCGGAAAAGGCTCGTCCTCGGCGAAGAACTTCACCTCGAACTGCTCCATATTCCCGAACACGGCCTTGACCGGAAACTGACGGCGCAGATCGAGCTTCGCGACGAAAAAGGAGCCGTGGTCCACACATCCGCTCCATTGGAGGTGACGCCGGGAAAACTCTGGGTGCATACCGAAATGATTCCGAGCGAACGCCTTGCCGGACATCGCTACCTCTCCCCGGTGCTCACAGTGAGCGACCCCGCAGGGCAGCGCACCTTCTCCGACGGCCTTCAGGTCATCGATCTCCGCGCAACCTGGAACTGGGACTACAAGTGGGCGATGCAACCGCTGCGCGAACTCCTGCTCCCCACCCGGTGCGACTTTGAAGTGACCCCGCCTGCCAGTGCGGAGCGCGGCGGGAATGGATGGCTGGAAAAGATCCTCCAACGGTTTCGCACCCCCGAAGAGACCCAAAAATCCTCTCATTTGCCTCTGTACACGGTCTCCGCCCGGTTCGAGGCGGACGAGCCGCTGGCGTATGTCGAACTTCTCGATAACGACGACGTGGTTTACAGCCACGCGATCACCGATCCCCAACCCCGCGAAGACCGGCAAACAGCGGTCTTCCGCCTCGACTGGCAATCGCTGGAATATCTCAACAGCGCCCGGCCGCTCAAAGGCAGCATCACGCTGAAAGGAGCCCAAGGAAGCTGGGTGCCTGCCGACCGGATGAAAGTGGAAGGTCAGCGGATCATTCTGGATGGCCTGGTCTCCAGCATCTGGGTACAGCGCGCCCTCCTGTCGCTACCGCAGTCTCAACTCGACGCCGCCAGCCTGGAGATCGATCTCCCCGGCATCTGGAAGGGGGAGCTTTCCCTGCGCCAGGTCTCCGAAAACGAAATCTATGGCCTGCCCGGCCCGGTCGGGTTCAACCTGGTCATCAGCCGTTTCCTGAGACAGGACCGGATGCCGTATCATCTCAATGCCAAAGCGGTTTCGTTCTCGGTCCCGGTCGCGGCTGACCTCCCGCGCTCCCGG
Source organism: Chthoniobacteraceae bacterium (assembly GCA_035555975.1). Classification (GTDB taxonomy): domain Bacteria; phylum Verrucomicrobiota; class Verrucomicrobiia; order Chthoniobacterales; family Chthoniobacteraceae; genus DATMFV01. The sequence goes on along the minus strand of DATMFV010000128.1, from coordinate 115,980 downwards.
CTCCAGTTGCAGGCGATCTCGGTTTCCGGAAAAGTCTATCGGAGCCGCCCCGTCATGGTCGGCACTTCGTCAGCCCCCCGGAAGGTGATGGTCTTTTCCGAGCATGCCGGACAGCCCGTCTCCATCCAGGTCGAGGGGACCACCGTCCCGGATATCATCTATCAATTCACACCTGAAAGAAACGGGGCCATCCTTCGCGCTTCGGCCGGTCGCCCGTTCTGGGGCATCCTCGGCGGCTTCTCCTCTCAGGCCACCGGCAGGGGCGGCGGCGAAAGCCGCGACGGCACCCCCTTCCTGAGACCGGAAGATTATCCCGGAAAAATCACCAATGGAAAATCTGCCCGAGACGCTGCAAACCGGGCTGATGCTCCTTCCGACACCACCCCCTCGGCGCCGCAATGGGTCGAAATCTCACCCGGCGTCCACGCACTGGCTTTCAATGGAAAAAGCACCTTCATCACGCTACCCCAAGGAGCGATCCCGCGCCGGGCAGGCTATGAAATCACCATGGAGCTGATGCCTGACCACGTGAATGGAAGCCAACTGCTCATCGCCAACCGTTCCTATACTCATGGCTCCCTGTCGCTGTTTCTCGACCAGGGGAGGCTCAAAGCCACGTTCCTGAATGAATCCGCCGATCTGGCAACGCTCGATTCCGGCCTGAAGATCGAGCCCGGCCAATGGAGCTTCCTGCGCGTGCGCTGCGACCAGAAGAGTCTCGTCTTTCAGGTCAACGATCAGGCAAGTCAACCGATCCCGCTGACCGGCCCGGGTTGTTACGACACCCCGACCGTCGTGGGAGGATACGGCAAGGAATGGTTTGCCGGAAAGATCAAGTCGCTGCGAATCCGCCATGGATCGCCGGAGTCAACCCGCCGTCACCTTTATTGACCATGCCCGACACCCCATCTCAAAAAACCCGTTACGCCCTTTGCGGCCTGAGCATCCGTGCCATCTACCACTTCGTCCTGCCTCTGCTCGGAAAGCGGGATCAACCCGGTGCCAACGACTTCAGCGATACCAGCGAATTTGCCGCCATCTACGATGTCGACCGCGATCGCGTGTTACGATTTCTGGAAAAATTCCAGCTACAGATCCCCGTCTACACCCCCGCGGAAGGTCTCGAGCGGATGATCTGCGAAACCAATCCGGAAGTCCTCCTCATCGCAAGCCCGGATCATGCGCATTGCGAACAGATCCTCTGCGGCCTCAAGCATGGTTTGAAGGTCATCGTCGAAAAACCGATGGTCATCAATGGCAAACAGGCCGAGGCGGTCCTCAAGGCGGAAGCGGCGGGCGCAGGCTCGCTCATTGTCGCCCATAATTACCGCTATGCCACCATCGCGCGCCGCGTCAAGGAACTGCTTTGCGCGGACAAGGTCGGGCGCGTCACCAATGTCGAGTTCGTCTACAATCTCGATACCCGTCACGGCTCCAGCTATTTTTACCGCTGGAACCGCCTCCGCAAAAACTCCGGTGGCCTGTGCATTCACAAATCCGTCCACCACCTTGATCTCGTCAACTGGCTGCTCGACTCCGTGCCGGAAACCGTCTTCGCCTTCGGCGCCTTGAACTATTACGGCGAACAGGGAGCCCACCGTCCCCGCAGCGCCTCGGGCGCTCCGCTTGATCTCGCGGAAACCCGCGCACAATGCCCTTACTTCCAAAAGAACCTCCTCCCCAAAGGGGTTTCGCCCGGAAACCCGATCACGCCGGGCTGGAACTACCTTGGGCTACCCTACTCCGTCCAATACCCGGGCGATGCCTATATCTATGATGCCGAAATCGACATCGAAGATACCTATGGCGCATTGCTGCATTACCGCAATGGGGCGATCCTCTCCTATTCCTGCAACTTTTCCACTCCATGGGAAGGCTTTACCCTTGCCTTCAACGGAACCAGGGGGCGACTGGAAGTCACCCACCGAACCGAGCCCGGCCCGGCCGGCTCAAACCCCGCGCCGGTCTTCACGGACAAGATCGTCCATTTTCCGCTCTTTGGCGGGAGGGAGGAATTCAAGGTAGAGACCGAGGAAGGCGGGCATGGAGGGGCCGACCGCCACATCCAGCGCGATCTCTTCGGCCAGGGCAGCGGTATCTCCCTCGGCCTGCCTGCCGATGCCTATGCCGGAGCGATTGCGATTGCCGCCGGGGAAGCGATCTGGCGTTCCTCAAAAGAGGGGCGACCCTACTCAATGCGGGAACTTCTGGGAGAAGCCTACCGCCCGGGCCGTTGAACTTCGGGGCGGATGCCCTTCATCCCATGGGCTATCGCTGCCCCTCTCCTGTCAACTTCCGCTTCGGGTTGACTTCAAACGAATCGCACCCTCCCTATGCCTCCAGCGCCTCGATCTGAAGGATCAGGCTGCGGGGAAGATGGAACGGGTCCTTGACCGGAAGTGCCACGACGTCGGTGATCGGCGTCCCATCGCGGTTGAGCTTCTGCCGCCATTCGCCATGCTCCCAATCGACATAATGGCGCAGGCAATAGCCCCAGACCTTTTCGTACCAGTCGAGAAAAACCGGGGCACCGCCATGCTGCCAGCCGAGGAGCGCCGAATAAAGCGCCTCCGTGTGGGGCCACCAGAGCTTGGTATCGGCGAAATTCCAGCCGACCGGCTCGTTTCCGTCCGCATCGACGGCGAGCAGAAGGCCGCCCCCGTGTTCGCGGTCCCAGCCGAGGTCGAGATGGCGCAGGAGAAGGCGGAACATCTCGTCGGTTCGGGCATCCGGCGCTTCCCCCAGAAGCCGCCGCACATGGACCTGAAACCAGAGGTCTTCGATCACATGGCCCGGGACGACCGCCGTCCCTTTCGGCGCGGGGAACTCTCCACCATCGAGCCGGACGATTTCGAGCACGAGATCGCGGTCGGGGCGGTAGAAGTCGCGGAAAATCTCATCGGAGAGCCGCCGGGCCGCTTCGAGGTAACGCGCCTCTCCGGAAACCGCGCCGAGTTCCGCCAGCTTGAGCGACCAGAGCATCGGGATGCCGTGCGGTTTGGCCCCCGGCGGGATCGGGTACGGAAAATGGGGAATGCGGTCATACGGTTGCGCAAGGTCGGCCAACGCGGCATCCGCCGTGCGGCGGGCAAGTGCGAGCAGTTCCCCATCGCCGTTCGCCTGGAAAAGCTCCGTCAGGCCATAGATCGCAAAGGCATCGACGTAAGTGCTCTCGTGTCCCCGGAGAATCTTCCCCGACCGGTCGAGCAGCAGGGCCCAGCCGTTCCCGGCCTCATCCCAGCCGCTGCGGATGGCAAACGCGGCGAGATGCTCGGCCAGCCTCAACCAGCGCGGATCGCGGTCCAGCCGGTTGTAAATCCGGCTGAAAACCCAGACGGCGCGCCACTGGCTCCAGAGCCACTTGTCGGTGCTGATCACCTTCCCGGCGTCGGTAATGCAGGTGAGCAGCCCCCCCTGGTCGTCCACCGCGTGGCGTTCCCAGAACGGGAGCAGATGCCCGAAGAGATGCTCACGAAGCCACCCGGCCATCGGCGCGTTCACCCCGCAGCGCAACGATGCCACCGCGTCCAAACACGATTGGGCAAGCCTGCCCGCATCACCGGTCTGCGCCAAATTCATCAGTGGGCGTTGTTCTGCCGCTGAAGAACAGCGTGGCCGTTCAATTTCGCCGCAGGGGCGGCATTACCGTTGGGCGCGGCGGAGAGCGGAGCGTTGATCTCCTGCTTGTAATAGACGGCCACCACCATCGGCGGAAAGTTCGGCAGAAAATATTCCGACTGGGTCCGGGGGAACATCGTGGCGTGCTGCTTTAACTCATTGGTGCACTGGTAAATGATAAAAGCCGAAGAAGGAGCCGGGGCGAGCGACTCGTAGACCGCGCGCAGGATGCTCCGCTTCTTACCGATTTCGAGAATCGAGAACGGGATGCCCGAAACCACATAGTCGCAATACTCGATCCCCCGGGCGGCGAGTTCCGCCTTGAGGCTGGCGGCGTCGGCGTTGAGGACTTCGACGCGCGGATCGTCGGCGAACTGTTTTTCAAGGTGGGCCGCCAGTTCGGGGTCGAGTTCGAAAAGAAGCATCCGGGAGTCCGGATGCATCCTCCGCACCAGTTCGCGGGTATGGCATCCCTCGCCCGGGCCAAACTCCACGATCGTGCGCGGTCGGGAAAAATCGAGCTTGCTGGCGACCCGCTTGATGAGCGCTTTGGAACTGGGGAGAATGTAGGCCACCTGAAGCGGCCGGGCGAGAAAGCGCTTAAACAAAAGGGAACTCATAAGCAGGTGGGAGAAAGCAGTGAAAGGCTACGCCTGGAGTGGGCGGCCTGTCCAGTCCTTCATTTCGCATCCGCCGGTTTCATTGCGTGTCCGGGAGGTATGGGAACGACGAAAAAAAAGGGAAACCTCCCCCCGGCGATCACGCGATCGCACGGGCAAGGTGCCATGAAGTGCTCTGCTCATAGGCATGGGCTATCTTCAGCAATTCCTGTTCCTGAAACGGCTTGCCGATCAACTGCATCCCGACGGGCAGTTTCACCCCCTGCGTCTCCACCGCTCCGCACGGCAGGCTGAGTGCGCACGTCCCCGAAAGGTTGACCGCGATCGTGAACACGTCGGCGAGGTACATCTTGAGCAGGTCGTCGGAACATTCGCCGAGGCGGAAGGCGAGGTCGGGCGTGGTGGGGCAGATCAGCGCATCCACCTTCTCAAAAGCGGCGTCAAAGTCGCGCCGGATCAGCGTCCGCACCTTCTGCGCTTTCAGGTAGTAGGCATCGTAATACCCCGAACTCAACACATAAGTACCGAGAATGATGCGCCGCTTGACTTCCTGGCCGAACCCTTCCTCCCGCGTCCGGGCATACTGGTCGAGGATGTTCTGCGCCCCCTCCGCCCGGCGGCCATAGCGAACGCCGTCAAACCGCGCCAGGTTGGCCGAAGCCTCCGCGTTGGCGATGACGTAGTAGACGCTTACGGCGTATTCCGTGTGAGGCATCGAAACTTCCACGATCTCCGCGCCGAGCGATTCGTACTGGGCAATGGCAGCCCGCACCGCCTGCTCAACCTGCGGGTCGATCCCGGCCACAAAGTACTCCTTCGGCACGCCAAGGCGCACCCCCTTCAGGTCTTCCCCGAGGCGGGCGGTAAAATCGGGCACCGGCTGGTCGAGGCTGGTCGAGTCGTGCGGATCAGGCCCCGCGAGCGCATTGAGGATCAACCCGGCGTCGCGAACATTCTTGGTCAGCGGTCCGATCTGATCGAGCGAAGAAGCAAAGGCGACCAGCCCGTAACGCGACACCCGGCCATAGCTCGGCTTCAGGCCGACGCAGCCGCACAACGCCGCCGGTTGCCGGATGGAGCCGCCGGTGTCGGAGCCAAGCGAGGCAAATGCTTCGTCCGCCGCGACCACCGCCGCCGAGCCGCCGGAGGAACCGCCGGGAATCCGGCTCGTGTCCCACGGGTTGTGCGTCTTTCCGTAGGCGGAACTCTCCGTCGTGGACCCCATGGCAAACTCGTCCAGGTTGGTCCGGCCAAAGGGGATCGCGCCCGCCGCCCGGAGCCGGGTGATGACCGTCGCATCGTACGGGGCGACATACCCTTCGAGAATTTTGGAGGAGCAGGTCAGCGACTCGCCCTTGACGTTGATATTGTCCTTGATCGCGATCGGCACCCCGCCCAGCGGAAGGGTGACATCGGCCCGCGCCGCCTGTTCGCGTGCGCTTTCCAACTGGCGTGAAAGGTAACCGCCGACGGAGCCGTCGACTTCGGTGATTCGCGCCTCCAGGGCATCGACCGCCTCAAGGGGAGAACATTCACCGGCGCGCAGCCGCGCCTGAAGATCGGATACGGAAAGAGAGTAAAGCGACATGGAAAAAGCGTTATTCGATCACTTTGGCTACAATGAACAACCCGTTCCCCTGCCGGGGAGCATTGGAGAGCGCCTCAGCCGCCGTGAAACTCTTCTGCGCCACGTCGTCGCGCACCACGTTGAAGACCGGGGTGGCGTGTGCGGTCGGTTCAATGCCGGTGACATCCACCGAATTGAGCTTTTCCACGTAACCGAGGATCTGGGAGAGCTGGGCCTGAAACTTGGAGATTTCCCCCTCGCTTAAGTTCAACCGGGCCAGGCCCGCCGTGTAGCGCACATCGAAGTCGGCATTCATGAGTAGCAAAAGAAAAACAGGAAATAAATCAGGTCGAAAGCAGATTCTTTCGCGAATCTTGTCGGCACAGGGAAAACCCCCGAGCACCCGCCTGTCTCGAAAGTTCTGACACGGGAAGCGCCCTAAAAGGGCAGCCCTCCGCGTCCGCCGGGGGTTGCCCTTAGAATGGAATATCGTCGTCCTCGACATCGAGGTCGGGATCGGCGGGCGGCTTGGGCGGCGGCGTCGGGCGACCCTGGGGGCGCTGGCTGTAACGGGGGGCTTCCGAACGGGGTTCGTACTCTTCGCCGCCTCCACCACCGCGCGGGGCACCGCCGGATTCGCCGTCGCGTCCACCCAGAAACTGCATTTCATCGCCGATCACACGGAGCTTGCTCCGCTTCTGGCCGGTCTGCTTGTCGTCCCAGGTGTCAAACTGGAGGCGACCTTCAATATAGATCGACCGCCCCTTGCGAAGGTATTGCCCGGCCAGTTCCGCCGTACGTCCCCACAAGGTGATGTCGACAAACGTCGTTTCCTCCCGCTTCTCGCCATCGACGGTATAGCGCCGATTGACCGCGAGACCGAGTTCGGCCACGGCCGTTCCTTTCGGGGTGTAGCGCACATCCGGGTCACGGGTCAGGTTCCCGATCAACATCACTTTATTAAGATTGGCCATGGGTCTACCTCTTCTTTCTGGATAAGGGAATCGTTAAGGGACTGGATACAGAGGATGAAAACATTGACGCCCCTCCCGGAATGAACCGGCAAAACGTCGGCACGAGCCAACGCTCATTCGCCTCCGGTTTCATGCGGAGGCGAACACTCTGGGCGGCTTCTCGCGGGCTTCCTGAAAAAAAATCAGGCAGCGGCGGCTTCAGCCTTTTTCGGGGCCAGCTTCTTATAGTTCTGGCGATAGACTTCTTTGTCGAGCCTGAACTTGCCGCGCAGTTTTTCAATGGCGCTCGGCTCGGCCGAAAAGATGAAATTGGCGTAATACCCGCTTTCCAGGTGACCCTTGACATAGGAAAACTGGCGGCGGTCCATCTTCTGGATCGATTCGATGGTGGCGCCTTCCTTGACGAACTCGCCTTCGAGCCGGTCAATGGATTCCTTGATGCTGTCGTCGCCACCTTTGATGTCGAGGACCAGGAGTGCTTCGTAACGGTTGCTCATAGATTTTTTTAGTTAAACTGATTCATCGCGGCTTCCAGGCCGCGTTGCTGTGCCACGTCGAGAGCCTGGACTGCCAGCCCAAGGCTCTCTTCAAGTTGTGGAAGTTCCCTCGCCGAAAAGCGACCCAAAACGTGCGAAACCATTCCCTCGCGGGCGGCTTCGCCGATGCCGATCCGCAGCCGGGCAACCTGGTTGGTCCCGAGTTGCCCGATGATCGACGCCATGCCGTTGTGTCCGCCTGCCGACCCGCCGGGCCGCAGCCGGAGCTTGCCGAGCGGCAGCGCCAGGTCGTCATAGATGACCACCATCTCCGCCGGCGGGATCTTGTAAAATCGCGCCACGGCGGAGACCGGCTGCCCGCTCAGGTTCATATAACTGGTCGGCTTGCAGAGAAGCGCGCCTTCGTACTCCGAAAGCTGCGCCTTCCATTCCTTGCTGCGGCTCCAGGTGGAACCGGCAATGGAAGCGAGCCGATCAAGCAACATGAACCCGACGTTGTGCCGCGTCCGCTCGTACTCCGCCCCCGGGTTACCGAGCCCGATGACCAGGCGATAACAAGGCGGGTTCGGGGGAGCCATGCTTCAAAACAGAAGACGGGGAGCGGAGCGGCTTTTTGGGAAAAAGGACGGGAAGAAAAAGGGTTACTTCGACTCCCCTTCCGCTGCCGCTGCGGCGGAAACCCTCGGCGCTGCAATCTGGAAGACGGCGATATCGCCATCCTCCACGATGGAAATCCCCTCGGGAAGCGGAATATCCTTGATGTGCAGCAGATCGCCGATGTTCATCGCGCTGACGTCGACCTGGACCAACGCCGGGAGATCCTTGGGCAGCGCCCGGACGGTGACCTGGCGGATCAACTGGTCGAGCAGGCCGCCAAAGCTCTTGACGCCAACAGCTTCGCCGGTCGGTTCGAGCGGGATGGCCGTTTCGATCGGCTTGTCGTCGGAGACAACCTGGAAATCGACGTGCAACGTGCGCCGCGAGACGGGGTCGGTCTGGATATCCTGCACGATCGTGGTGCGGGGCTTGGTTTCGCCGTCGATCGTGAGTTCGACAAGGAAGTGCTCCCCGGCGGCATGCGCCAGGATGATGTCGAGTTCGTGCTCCACCACCTGAAGGGAAGCGGGGCTTCCACCGTTACCGTAGATCACCGCAGGAACAAACCCTGCACTTTTGATTTTCTTGACCGCGTTGCGGCCCACGGCTGTGCGGGGCTGGGCGGCTAGCTTGACTTGTTTGGCCATAACTTACTGTTTTCCGTTGATTTCAAATAGCGAACTGACGGATTCGTCGTTGTGAATCCGTTTGATTCCTTCGCCGAGGAGTTCTGCAATGCACAAGACCGTGAGGGGGATATCGTCGCTCGTCTGGACGGGGACGCTATTGGTGGTAATGAGTTCGCTGATCGCAGATTTCTTGAGCCTCTCGAAGGCCATGGGGGAGAGTACGGCATGGGACACCCCGGCGCGGATCGACTTCGCGCCGTGCTTCTTGAGCAGGGCGGCGGCGCTGGTGAGCGTCCCGGCGGTTTCGGTCAGGTCGTCGATGAGGAGCACGTCGCGCCCCTCCACGTCGCCGATGACGTAGAGCGACTCGATCTCCGTCGCGCTTTTGCGCCGCTTGGCGACGATGGCGAGCCCGGCTCCGAGCGCCTGGGAATAAGCGCTGGCCATCTTGAGGCCGCCGACATCGGGTGAAACGACCACCAGCCCCTCGGGCTTGGTGCCGCTCAGGTACTTGTGCAGGACCGGAAGCGCAAAGAGGTGGTCGACCGGAATATCGAAGAACCCGGCGACCTGCTGGGCGTGAAGATCGACGGTCAGCACGCGGTCGACCCCCGCCGCCGTCAGAAGATTGGCAACGAGCTTCGCGGTAATCGGGACGCGGGGCTGGTCCTTGCGATCCTGCCGCGCGTAGCCGAAAAAGGGAATGACGGCGGTAATCCGGGCGGCGCTGGCCCGGCGGGCGGCGTCGACCATGATGAGCAGCTCCATCAAATTCTGGTTGCTCGGAGGTGAAGTCGGCTGGACGATGAAGACATCACGCCCCCGCACATTTTCGTTGAACTTGACGAAGGTTTCCCCGTCGGGAAACGAATCGACCGTGGCATCCCCGAGGGGAACGCCAACGCAATGGGCAATTCGCCGAGCCAACTCGCGATGGGAAGAACCGCTGAAAATCTTTAACTCAGGAGATCGGCGAAGCATGGGTAAAAACGTGGCGTAGGGACAAAAAGGAGTGCCGACTCTATGCGGCTGGGAAAGAATTTCAATCGTAAATTGCCGCTTAAGAAACGAAAGTTTGGAAACCGGGCTTTTTCAGGGATCGGGCGGGTGCGGCGACTGTGCGACCCAATGGTTGGCCAGCCAGCCGCCGACGATCAGTTGCAGCGTGTGGTAGAGAATGAGCGGCAGGAGGATGAGCCCGATCCCCGGGTGCGTCCCGAAGATGAGTTGCGCCATCGGGACCCCGGAGGCAAGCGTCTTCTTCGAACCGCAGAAAACAGCGGCTGTCCGGTCGGCGAACGGAAACCCGAGACGGCGGCTGATCGCCCCGGTGGTCCACAACGCCGCCGCAAGGAGCAGCACCACGCCCAGGAAACTCGTGCCGAGCACCTTCATGCTCTGGCCCGACCAGATCCCCTGCCGGGTCGATTCACAAAACGACGTATAGACCAGCAGCAGGATCGTGCCGCGATCGACCCGGCCGATCAAACGATGGTTGCGCGCCGCCCAATGCCGCGCCCACGGGCGCAGCGACTGCCCGAGCGCCAGCGGAACCATCAGCCAGCAGATCAGGTCGACCACGATCTCGCCCAATGGAAAGGTCACCCCGCCCGTTTCCAGAAATGCCCCGACCCAGAGCGGCGTGAGAAACACCCCGAGCACGCTCGAAAGCGTCGCATTGAAAACGGCGGCGGCGACATTGCCCCGGGCCGCGGCCGTCATCGCCACCGAAGAGGAGACCGTCGAGGGGAGCGCGCAGAGAAAAAAGAACCCGAATTGAAGCTCCTGCGAAAACCAGCCGGAACTCCCCCAGAGAAACGCCACCCCCATCAGCGGAAAAAGGAGAAACGTGCAACTCTGGATCACCAGGTGCAGCCGCCAGTTGAAGAGCCCGGCACGGAGCCTTTCCACGGAGAGCGCCATCCCGTGCAGCAGGAAAATCAGGGCAACCCCGCCCTTGGTCAGGAGTTCGGGATGGAGAAAGCCCCCCTTCGCCCCCGGCCCGGGGAATAACAGCGCGAGCACGATCGCCGCGAACATCCCGGTCAGAAACCAATCGGGTTTCCACTTCATGACACAACCGGGTTCATCAACGCTTCGCCGGTTGAGCCGCCTCCCCCACGCCGGGGCGGGGCGACGGCCTGCCATAACGACGCCCCCAAAGGATGAAACCGACCCCGATCAACACCATGAACGTGGAGAGAAACTGCCCCCGCGTCAGCCCGAACGTGAAGGCGATCCCGACATCCGGCTCGCGAAACTGTTCCCCGAAGATCCGGACCACCGCATAGGCGATAAAGAAAATCCCGGTCAATACCCCCTGGCGAAGCCGCACCCGAGTCCGCAGCCAGAAGCAAAGCGCAAAGAGCAACGCCCCCTCCAGAAAAGCGGCGTAAAGCTGGGAAGGATGGCGCGCATGGAGGATGCCCTCCAGGATCGCCCGGACCTGCGGCCCGGTTTCCGGCGACGAAAGGGCGTCGATGATCGCGCCGGGCGTGTTGAGGGCGGGGTCGACCTTCGTCATGCAGGCGATCGTCGCCCGGTCGGCGAGCGCAGGGTCGTCGAGCAGTTCCCCCGGAAACTTCAACGCCCACGGGACGGAGGTGATCCGCCCGTAAAGCTCGCCATTGATGAAGTTGGCGATGCGCCCGAAGAAAATGCCGATCGGCGCGACAACCACGATATTGTCCCCCAGCCCGCACCATGGCACCCGGTGCCGCCGGGAATACCATAGACAATAGAGCGCCACGCCGAGCAGCCCGCCGTGGCTCGACATCCCCCCTTCCCAGACGCGGAGGAGATGAAACGGATGGGCGAGAAGATCGGAAAAATCGTAAAAGAGAAAATAACCGAGCCGCCCGCCCAGCAGGACGCCAAAGAGCGCCACGCCAAAGACAAAATCGCCCACCTGTTCCGGAGTGATCACCGAATAGCCGCGCCGCGCCAGCCACGCAAGCAGCAGGAACCCGAGCCAGAACCCCATGACATACGCCAGCCCGTACCAGCGGATGCCGAAGCCGGAGGAAAACTCGATCAGAAAAGGGTTCCAGTGGTGGATGGCGGCGAACATGAAAAAAGAAGGAAGAGTAACCTACGATGCTAAAACTTCTCGCGCCACGCCCGGGTGGCATATTTTTCCGCAGCGCTCAAGAGCGCCCGTCGCTCCCGCAACGCATCCGGCGCGGGAGCCGCAACCACCTTCCGCGCCAGCCGCGCCGCCCATTGCTCCGCAAACCCCTCCGGAAGCTCGACCCCCAGGACGCTCCCCTGGTGCAACAACCCGTAACGCGAACGCCGTTGGGCCGCGCCGCCGATCTTGCGACCGCCGAGCGTCAGGTCGTCGCGCACCACGTTCTCAAAACAGGCGGCGGAGACCTTGGCGTCGGCCACCAGGCTTACCTCCACCTTCGCGCCGCAACCTGAAGATTCCCCCAAAGCCGAAGCAAGGCTGCGGTGAACCGCACAGTACGAATCCGCCGGGCGGCTTTGTGAAAACGGGTGGCTCCTCGGCACGATGAGCGAGTAGGTCCAATCCTCCCCATGCAGCACCACCCCGCCCCCGGTCCAGCGGCGGACCAGTTCGCGCTGGGGATGCGCCGCCGCCACCGGAGCCCAGGGCTCGAAATAACCGATCGAAACCGCTGGCCCCGCCCAGCGATAAACCCGCAGCAGCGGCACGCCTCCCTGCATCGCCCCATCCTGAAGCCAGACCTCGTCCCACGCCATGTTCAACGGCGCGGCATGAGGCTCGGGATCAACCAGCAAAGCAAGCGTTTCAAACAACACGCTCCCCTTTTAACCCGTCGCGCCCGCCAAAGACGACCCCTTTTTCTTTTTGAGAAAAATCTTGCAGATAAGTCTTTGAAATGCGTCAGGGGATCTCCAACGGGGAAGCTGCGTCCGGAACCGAACTCCGCATCCAGACCCTCCCCTCCTACCCGGAAGGAAAGGAAACCGCCCTGCCCGGGTTCAGCGATACCTCTTCACTGCTTGAAGTCAGCTTTCAGTTTCGCTACCTCCAAACGCCCACTCAGGGAGCGACCGGTACATCAAGCGTCATTAATTTTGGGTATACCGCTGCCGGAAACGCCGTCCGCTTTGGCATTCAGAACGACGGGACGATCACTTACAGCGCCAGTCCCACCGCCTCCTCAAGGGTAGCCACCGGCTACAAGGCCTCCGACACCACCGCGTGGACCACGATCCCCTGGCTTCAGCCTTGTTGAACTACTGGCAGTGGCGACCCTCATCGGCCTCCTCCTCGCGCTGCTCCATCCGGTCTATCAAACGGCGCGCCAGCAGACGGCTTCCCTGAAATGCGTTCGCCACCTCAAGCAATGGAGTACCGCGATCACCGCCTATCTTCAGGATCACGACGGCCGCTTCCCCGACCCGGCCCCATGGAAGGACGGGAGAAGGTGGAACCACTCACAGGCCAATTTCGCCGCCAACATCGGCTACAAACACAATGGAGCGGCCAATGTCCTGTTTGTCGACGGGCACATGGAGCCGCTCACCCGGTTCCACAAAGAGCAGGTGCTCCCGAAATAGCGCTCATCAAAACCGCCCCCTCCTTCCCGCACGGGTGCGATTTCAATGATTGGCTTTTGACCCGGGCGCTGCCATACTCCGCTCTTATGTCGAAAGTTGCCCTTGGCAAAGGTCTCGGAGCCTTGATCGCCCCCCGCATAGCCGCCCCCCAGCCGGTACTCGAAGCCGGGGAAAAGGTCCGGCAGGTACCGATCGACTCCGTCGTGGCCAGCCCCCTCCAGCCCCGGTCCGACTTCCGCGGGGAACGTCTCGAAGAATTGATGGAGTCGATCCGCGAGCACGGCATCATCCAGCCGCTGATCGTCCGGCAGCGCGGCGGACGGCTCGAACTGATCGCGGGGGAACGCCGGTGGCGGGCCGCGCGGCGCGTCGGGCTCACGGAGGTCCCCGTCATCACCCGTGAAGCCGGGGATCAGGAAGTGCTCGAACTCGCGCTCATCGAAAACATCCAGCGCGAAGACCTCAACCCGATTGAAGAAGCGCTCGCCTACCAGCGGCTGACCAGGGAATTTTCGTTGCGGCAGGAAGACATCGCGCAGAAAGTCGGCAAAAGCCGCGCCTCCATCGCCAACTGCATCCGGCTGCTGGAACTCGCCCCGGAAGTCCGCGAATGGCTGGCGCAGGGAAGGCTTACCGTCGGGCATGCCAAGGTGCTGCTGGGAGCCCGCAACCCCGCCGACCAGAAGTTACTGGCCGAAGCCATCCTGCGGGAGGGGCTGACCGTCCGCGCTACCGAACGCCTTCTGGCAAGCCACCTGGAACGCTTGCGCGAACCGGCCGTTTCCGCCAACCCCGGCGACGAAACCGGCAGGGGCCAGCTTCTTCTTTCACCCGCGCTCGTCACGCTCCAGAAACGGCTCGCCCACCATTTCAACACCCCGGTCACCCTGCGCCATGGCGAAAAAAAAGGAAAAATTGAGGTCGAGTATCGGGGAGATGCCGAATTAAAAAGGTTGATCGCCCTGCTGGGTCTCCAAGATGAATAGACGCTCGCTTCTTCCGCTCACGCTTTCACTTCTCCTTGCCCTCGGGCTCGGGGCCTGCAACCGCCAACCTGAAGCCACCTCCCCCGACGGCACGCCCACGGCCGCCGCCCCGGGGGAAACCGACGCCACCGCGCGCACCACGGCGACCCCGCTCCCGACGCCCCCGCCTCCGGAGAAAATCTGGGAGGAATTTTCCGGCGACAAAGCGTTTGCACACACCGAAGCGCAGGTCGCCCTCGGGCCGCGCCCTTCCGGTTCGCAGGCGCTTGAAGTCACCCGCGCCCTCATCACCGCCGAGCTGGAACGCAACGGCTGGGAAGTCGAGCGCCAGGCCTTTCGCGACGACACCCCCAACGGCCCGGTCGCGTTCATCAACCTGATCGCCCGCTACGGCGGGTCCGACAAGACGCAGAAGTGGATCATCTGCTCCCACTTCGACACCAAGATATTTTCGACCATCAAGTTTGTCGGCGCGAGCGACGGCGCTTCGAGCACCGGCGCGTTGATGGAACTTTCCCGGGTTCTCGCGCTCGATCCCGAACTCGCCAAACAGGTGGAACTCGTCTTTTTCGACGGTGAAGAAGCCGTGGTCGAGTTCAGCCCCACCGACGGCACCTACGGCAGCCGGCATTACGCCCGCGAGCTGCGCAACAGCGGCCGCAGCAAACAGTTCAAGGCCGGCGTCCTGTGGGACATGATCGGCGACCGCGACCTGACCATCACCCTCCCGCCCGATTCTCCCAAGGAACTCTCCCAGGGCATCCTGGCCGCCGCCGACCAGCTCGGCCTCCGCAAACACTTCGGCTTTCACCGTTACCCGGTTTGGGACGACCACGTCCCCCTCAACCAGATCAAGATCCCGACGATCGACCTGATCGACTTCGACTACCCCTACTGGCACACGGCGGACGACACGCTCGACAAACTCAGCCCCGAAAGCCTGAGAATCGTCGGAGCCGTCACCCTGCGCTGGCTGAAAACCGAGGTCGACCCCGCCTCCGCTCCCGTTTCCCCGCAATCCTCCCCCGCTGAAACCGGTGCCGACGCGGCTCAAAAATAAAAAATCACTTTTTTCACGAAAAACAGTTGCCTAAACGCCGCACCGTTGCTTTATTACACGTCCCTTCGCGAGAAGGACGCCAAACGGCTTCAAAAAGGCCACCGGCAAAAGCGCTCGTAGCTCAATTGGATAGAGCATCTGACTACGGATCAGAAGGTTTCAGGTTCGACTCCTGACGGGCGCACCATTTTCCCAGATTCCCTCAACTACATCGGGTTGAGGGTTTTTTGCTTTCAGGGAAACTGCTCTGCCTCCCCGTGCACCCCGGCGCTCAACCCCCGTCCCGTCACCAACGACCAGACTTAAAGGCTGCGCCCGCTCTATTAATGAACGACTCACAGGGTCAACTGTGTGAATTCCGGTGATATTGTGCGTTGGCAAGGACATGGCAAGGTAATCGCCATTCGCTAAACTTTGAAGAAGAGATGATTGGCGGCCGATGAGCGGCCTCGGCACCCCGGATTTCCTTCCCGAAAAATGACAACGAAGTATCTGAACGAGTCTCCCCCGCCGGTCTCCCGCTCAACCCACAACGTGTCACCGGGAGATTCACCAACGCGCCTGCCCGGCATGGGAACTCGCGACCGTCGCAGCGATGGCGCGTTCACCGTCGTCGAAGCTCTTGTCGTGCTGGTCATCACCGCCCTGCTCATCGGCGGAGTCTTTGTCGCCCTCGGCTTCATCAGCGAGGAAGCCAAGCTCATAAAATGCACCCAAAACCTCCGCCAACTCGGCATCGGGCTAAACATGTATGCCAACGAAAACAGCGATCTCTACCCCCTCACCTATGGCCGCTCCGGCCGGCAGCGAACCTGGTGCGACGCACTGAATCCCTATATTAACCTGCCTCCCCTTGATCCCGCAAACAAGAGCAAGACGCGATACTGGAATTCGCCGTTGTGGTGGTGTCCGAGCGCCAGGATCATTGATAACGACAAAAACTATCGCCATTACGGACTCAACAGCCAGATCACTGAAACTCAGTGGGACTTCCGGCGCGCCAATGTCCCCCGGCTTTCGCGTTATATTCTCGTCGGCGAGATCAATGCCAATAACGAAGCGGCCTACGGAAAGTCGCCGCCCGCCTACGATGAAGAGACGATCTCGACCCACCGGATTTCCCACCGGAAGGGCCGGGGAGCCAACTATCTTTTCTGCGATGGGCATGTCGAGTACCGCGAAGGCCCGCAGACCGATTACCAATCGCTCACTTCCCCATGGAAATGGTGGTAGGGAATTCCCCACCGCTCCATGGCTTCTCAAAACGTCTCCCGATCCGAACCATGCCAACGAGTTGCCGCATCGCCTCTCCCCTCAAAACCGTCATCCTCGGCCTCGGCCGCGCAGGCTGGCGTCTTCATCTGTTGCCGATGCAACAGCATGGCGGATTTGAGATCATCGGCGTCGTCGATCCCGAGGAAGATCGCTGCCAGGAAGCGGCTCAGGCGTGCGGAGCGGTTCGCTATGCCTCGCTGGATGAAGCCCTGAAACGGAGCGACGCGGTCCTCTACGTCGTCGCCACCCCCTCCTTCTCCCATTTTGAGGAAGCCGGCAAAATCCTCCGCGCGGGCCGCCACTGTATCCTCGAAAAACCGATGGCCCTTTGTCTGGAGGAAGCTGCAACGCTGGTCTCTCTGGCGCACCGCAATCACGCCAGGCTCTTTGTCCATCACAGCCTTCTGCACCAGCCGGAATTTCATCGTCTCAAGGCAGTAAAAGAGAGCCGGGTGCTCGGGCCATTGTTCCACATCCGGGCCTTCTGGGGAGGCTACCGTCGACGATGGGATTGGCAGACCCTGAAGAAGAATGGCGGCGGACAGATCAACAACTCCTGTTCACATCTCTTCAGCATGCTCCTGCCGCTCCTTGATTCCCCGGTCGTCAGCCTTTGGGCCGATTGCAGGAACATTAAAGATGCCGGGGATGCTGAGGACCACGTCGAAATCAACCTGAAGACCGAATCCGGACTGACCGCCGTCCTGCTGATCTCATCCGCCATGGTCCAGAAGGGACCCCGCTGGATTCTTGCAGGCAAGCACGGCACGCTTTCGAGCGACGGAAAGAAAAGTCAACTCACCTATTATCATGGAGCCGGCCTGCCGATCCCTCCCGTGATTGATGGCGCGGCGCCCGGCCGACGATATTCATGCGAGGTGCTCGATTGGCAGAAAGAAGAAACGCTCCTGTCAGACCAGCCTCTCCCCCCTTCGTTTCACCAGAATGTCGTGGATGTCCTGTGCCATGGAAGCGAACCCTTCATCACGCCGGAATGCGCCATGGAGGTCGTCCGCCTTACCGAATGGGTTCACCGTGCCACCAACCAACCCACACATCCATCCATAACATGAATGCTTATCCTGTCACCCCAGTGACCCATCAAACCGATGCTGACCCTATGAAAAAACACCTCGCCCCCCTTTTTGGAGCCATGCTTCTCGCCACGGGAATCTTCGCCGGTCCCGTCAGTCAGGCTGGCGCCGCTCCGCTTTATCGTGACGGCTTCGAAGTGAGCGACTTTCAGGACTACGCCATCACTCCCCCCGAAACCCGCCGGAACCTCGCTACAAAGAACAACCCGAAATGGTGGAACCGATCGAGCACGGACGCGAGCAAGCTCATAGAAATAGAAATTGATGAGGAGAACCGTTTTGGAAGCGGGACCAAAAACCAGGTCCTGAGGCTGGAACGCAAAAGTAATGCCACGGGGGCATTCAACCTACACTCAATGGATTTCACCCCCATCACAACCGGCGTGATTGAGTTTGACTTTCATGTTGAAGGCATCTCCGGAGAGCGGGGCTTCCTGTTCTCCTTCATCACAGGCGCGGAACCTCAGAACTTCGATGCCTATGACTTAAACAACATGACGGGCAGCATCTTCATTACTGACGATCAAATCCATCATGGCAAAAGCAACACGATGTACACGGGAAGCGGGCAGTTCTTCTCCTTTGATGCGGACCAAAAGAACACCCTCTCCATTATCTTCAACAACTCGGCATCCCTTTATACCTACCAGGGGCAGGAGGTCGCGTCGGCCACGATGCACCTGCTGTTGAATGGGGAGTTCAAGGCTTCCTGGGCGATCAGCGAAGTTTCGGGGAGCAACGTCGGCGATCCCGTCAACGCCCTTTGGCTGAACTTCCCGGCTGATGCAAATGGGGTCATCCGGCTCGATAACATCACTGTGATTCCGGAGCCTCACCTGGCAGTGACGGTCCTCCCGGCACTCGGCGTCCTGTGTTTCCTTCATCGAAGGAGAACCGCCCGGCGGGAAGATTGATCTTAAATCCCGTCGCGCTTTAGGGGCGGCCTCCTTGCCCCACCGCGGAACTCTTTCAGATTGAAAAGCAAGGGGCTCCCGTTTATGGTCCCGGCGACGAACAGGCCCAGCCATGAAGCGGCCTGCCAGTAGAGAACCACGCTTCCCCTCTCATGAATAAAAATGACCGGGTGTCCCCCGCCAGGGTCACGCAAAAACAGATTGCCGCCTTGGCTGCGGTTCATCGGACGACCGTCTGCCTTGCCTTGAGCGACAGCCCTCGCATTCCGGCGGCGACCAAGAAGCGGGTGTTAAAAATCGCCAGAGAGCTGGGCTATCGTCCCGATCCCATGCTCTCCGCCCTGGCGGTCTATCGAAAGAGCAATTCCCCGGTCAGCTACCGGGCCACCATCGGCTGGATTTCGCACAAGGAGGGGACCTATGACTTCAGGAAGCGTCCCCAGTATCTTCACTATTATCAGGGAGCAAAGCGACGCGCGGCATCCCTCGGATACAACCTCGAGGTATTCGAATTCGGCTCCGAACTCACAACGCCCAAACGCCTCAGCCAGATTTTACGCGCCCGTGGCATTGCGGGCCTCCTCGTCGCACCACCCGCAGGAATGTCGATTGAGCTGCCTCTGGACTGGCAGCACTTCAGCGCGGTAACCTTTGGCTACGCCTTACAGAAGCCTGCATTGCATACCGTCGCCGCAGCGCACTACCGGGATACGAAGAGAGCGACGCAGGAGCTTCTCAAACGAGGCTACAGAAGACTGGGGCTGGTGATCAGGATCAGAACGGACGAACGCTGCGACAACAACATTCATGCTGCCTTTCTGGTTGAGTGTGTGCGGGCAGGGGTCGATATCAGCATTCCTCCCTTGTTCGACTTCGAGTTTGAGGAGTGTTCGGCCTTGAAACAATGGATACAAGACCATCGTCCCGACGGCATCGTGACTGCCTCCCCCGGTCTGGTCGGGGCGCTCAGGAGGCTGGGGGTCAACACTCCGGCAGAAGTCGGAGTGGCCTGTCTCTCCCAGATTCAGGAGCCGGGCGCACCCGCCGGCATCAGCGGGATTGTCGAAAACGGTGAGCAGATCGGGGTCAAGGCCGTCGATACTCTGGTGAGCCTGATGCATCATAATGAACGGGGCATTCCGGAAGTCGCCATGCGCATTCACCTGGAAGGAAACTGGCAGGAGGGAAAGACGGTGCGTTCGCCATCCGAACCCAGGAAGAAAGTTCTTTCGACGAGCCCGTCAAAAGAAGTATAGCGAGTTCAACTGAGTGACCTCCGGTTGATTTGCGTGACTGGAAGGCATCAAATTAGCTACTTGGTTCATGAGATTGCTCACCGCCCTCCCCCGGAGATTGAAGCCGGCTTTCGTCATTGGAATCTTGCTCTTCTGTCTATCGGTTTCCCTTGGAACGGCGGAGGGAGCATCGATTCCCGATGCAAAGGTTCCCGAGTACCGGAAGCTGAAGGAACTCTATCTCCAGACGCCGCTTGTCCGCGCAGGACAACCGCAGGCCGTCATCGTCACCGGAGGCAAACGCTACAGGGAAGAGGCCCGGCGATTGCAGTCCGCCATCGAGAAAGAGACACAGGTCCTTATTCCCATTCTCGCGGATGGGGAGGTTCAAACGCCGTTCACCCGGCATATGATTCTTCTGGGAAATCGCTCGACCAACAAGGTTCTCAGCTTTCTTTACGATCGGTTTTACGCCATGACCGATCTCAAATACCCGGGCGCGGGAGGTTTTGAACTGCGCAGCGTTCACAACCCCCTCGGCAATGGTTGCAATGGCATCATCGTCGGAGGAAGCGATGAGGCGGGCGTCTCGGCCGCCACGGAACGCCTGATCGGAGCGATCGAAAGATCAAACCGGAGAAAGAATTCGTTAACCCTCGGGTGGCTCCTGCAAGTGAAGCAGGGGAAGGAATTGCCCACCCCCACCTCCATCAACGACCTGCCGACCTGGCAGGCATCAATGCGCTATCCCGACACCCGCTTCTTCGGCTGGAATGGGATCAGCCGGCGGATGGCTCTCTACTACATGACAGGGGATGAATCGCACCTCACGGAAATGCTTCGCCTGAGCTTTCCCGATGCTGCCGCGAAAGCCGACCTGGCCCGGGACGACGGCGAGTCGTTTGAGAATCGCAACGATCCCCTTGCCTTCCCCTATCATTACTGCGCAACGCGGATGATTCTTTACTGGGATCTGATCGAAGAAAGCCCCTTTTTTAGCCACGACGACCGCCTGCGGATCACCAACGCCTTTGCCCGACAGCTTGCCCATCGCCTGCCGGAGAAGGTTTATGAACTCGACCGGCCTGCGGAGAATCTAGGCACGCGACATGACAACTACTCCGCCCTTTCGCTTTACACCCTCGCAAGGTACTTTGAAAAGGATTACGCCGACCCCGCCTGGAAACAGGCGCTTCTCGCCAGCAGCGAATACTACTTTGCCCCGCTCTCCAAGCCCTCGCCCTGGCTGCATGGCGAGCGCGACAACCTCTACTGGTACGGCACCTCGCTCGCTCCAGTTCTAGACTACCTGCTCCTTGGCGGCGATCCCCATGGGTACAGGAATGGCGAGGGCTTCAGGAGGCTTCTGCGCGAGCAGGAAGTCTTGTGGAACGGAGCTTCCGACGACCCCAACCTCGGTTACTGCGCGCTCGATTACTTCAACAAAGCCGCCTACCTGACGGGCGACGGTCGCTGGCTGCACTATCGCAAGCGCCTGCTGCTGGATGTCGACATCCCCCGGGCCGACCAGTCGTTCTGGCCTGCGGAGCCCCTTCAGCCGAAGACTCCCGCCGATCTTCCCGGGCGATGGAGCATCAACACGATGCCTCCCGCGCAGTACAGTTCCCGTCATCCCGGCTTTCCCGCCAGCGAGGCTTTTTCAACCATGTCATATCGATCGACAGCCGACTCCGGCGGCGACTATGTCCTGCTCGACGGAATGAACGCCGTTGCGAGAAACGAGTTTCATAACTTCGCGATCCTCGACCTCCGCGTCGGCGGAAAAACGCTGTTAAAAGGCTATCTCAACCAGGTGCGTACCACGGTCGACGGGATGGTGGAGCCCGCCATGCCGTTGAACGCCGCCCTGAAGCATCACAGCGCCACGGGAGAGAGTGTCTTTGCGACAGCGACCGTCCCCGGGATGCCAGCAGGAACATGGACCCGGCGGTTCTACATGAGAAAGGGTAAGTACGGCATCACAGCGGATACCCTTTCGTTTTCCCGGAAGAGCGATAAAGTCACCGCGGCTTTCCATTGGCAAAACGGGCGTACAGCGTGGCGCGTCAACCAGCATAGCCTGAGCACCCGGGAGAGCCGCATCACTCCTGCCGACTCCCTGCGGGCCATCGAGACCGACGGCAAACCGGTGCTGACATGGTATGGTTCCGCGCAGGCGGGTAAGGAGCAGACGTTCTTCTCGCTCATCAGCCCCGCTGCCGGGAGTGAAGGCGCAACGGGAAGCAGGGTGGCCCCCAATGCGGCTCTCTTCCTTCTTCCGGAGCCGGTTCTCGTCTCGTCCGGAGCCTATGCCGGGGTTCAGGCCCGTTTGGCAGTCCGGGAGGAGGGCCACTTTTCCGCAACAGGCTTCCTGGGGGGCTGCGGGATCACCACGACCGCCCCGGTAGATCTCGACTGGGATCTCGAGCATGGCCGCCTTCAGCTCTTCACGCCGACAAAGGTAAAAGTAACGATCGCTGGAAACCCGACCACCCTTGACCTGACGCCGGGACACCACGAACTCCCGGCTGTTCCCATCCCCGCTTCCCTGCGGGAAATGCCGGACAGAAATCTGACCCGCGCAAACCCGGCGGAAATCGAAAAGGGATTCCCACATCATGATCTGCCCGCCCATCTTCCGGCACTCAAGCCAACCTTTCAACTCAACGTGGGAGGACCGTTCAACAAGGCCATCACGGTGAACGAAGGAGGAAAGGGCATCATCTACGTGGCAGCCGGGGAGCGGGTTCTCAAGCTAGGTAAAGAGGGTAACATCCTCGACGAACTGAAAGTTCCATCACCGATTCAGGCCATGCACTGGTGGGCCGATGTGGGCCTGCTCGTAGTCGGCACGGCGGATCAGAAATGCCTGGCCTATCAGCGCGACGGCTCGCTGAAATGGACCTTCCAGTCGGAAATGGCCCCGGAAATCGCCCGCAGCGGCAAAGTCTATTGGTATAATACAGCCAAAGGGCAAAATGGCGTTCGCGGTTTGGGCGACGGAATTTTTATTCGGGACCAGCCGCAGCTTTTCGTGGGCAGCGCCTGCACCCTGGAAATCCTGGATGCGGAAGGGCGGCTTCTCAGACGCCTTCCGCAGCGCTGGGGAATACCTACGCAGTTTCAGACGCTCAGGCGTCCCGACGGCAGCATCGATCTGATCGCCGGGCGCATCTATACAAGCCGCCCCATCCCGAAGGTCATCAACAACCGGACACTCGACCCCGGTCGAACCGTCTTCCATGCCGTCCCTTCCGGGCATACGCTGACCTGGGGCTGGATGGTCGAAAGGACGCTGCATGTTTTTGCCGCCGATCTCGATGGCGACGGCGAGGAGGAAGTCATCAGCGACATCACAGGCGCATGGAACCGCATCTCCACATGGAAAGCCGACGGGACGCCGCTCCACACCGTAAACTTCGGCCCGGGGCCATCAGCCTATGCCGGGCAGGGAGTGGTCATCCCGCTTCTGATCCGCGACAGCGCCGTTGTAACATGGAAAGGGGAAGACCGCGCAGGGATCGTCACGGCGCTCTCCAGCGGCCTTGTCGTTCTCCTCGATGGCTCGTGCAAGGTACTCTGGTCCCGGCAGCTCCCTTCCCCGCCCCTTCATCTGTTGGTGCAAGACGAAACAATAGTGGTCGCGCTCGAAAATGGATCAATCCTAAGCCTGGACCGCACGGGACGCTTCCTCTCACACACCAAGGCCGAAGGAAAGATCACGGCGCTCGCGGCGGGCCCGAACGGCTCCTTCCTGGCAGGAACGGAACATTCAGTGGCACGGTATGAACTCGCGGATCACTGAAAACAAGCCGCTCTACAGAGACGACGTTTGGAATCGCAAGAGCCCGGGATCGCAGCCTCCCGCGGGACATCCCTCTGTGCATAAGGAAAACAACGTCCTTTTCCCGAAAGCCCTGGCTGCCTTATAGCCGCGGCATTTTCGCCCCGCCGGATGCCCGGCCACCTTCAGCGCAACATCGCAAAGGAACCGGCGGCAGCCCCTCCTCGGGGCATGAAACCCCGGCGGTACGGTTCTTCAAGCTCCCACTTTTTATTTACGCGGGCAAAGGGTTGTGTTTACGTATCCAGAAGACCCATGCCGCGCCTCCTCGTCATCGGTGATATTCATGGACACCACGCCGCTCTCGCTTCCCTGCTGGACTGGATCGCCGTGGCGGCCGACGATACCATCGTGACGCTCGGCGATCATATCTCCGGCGGTCCCAATTCCAAGGGGGTCATCGACGAGTTGCTCAGCCTCAAAAGGCGAACGCGGGTGATCTCGCTCCTCGGCAATCACGAGCTTCTCATGCAGAAGGCGCTCCAATCACAGGAGTTCCACCGCGACTGGTTGACGCGGGGCGGAGCGTCGATCCTCGCTTCCTACGGCAACTGCCCGCTGGTCGGCGTTCCGGCCGCCCACTGGAGTTTCATCAGGTCGTGTCGACGTTTCTATGAAAACAGTCGCTATATCTTCGTCCACGGGATTGTCGATCCCCGCCTGCCGATGAAGGAGCAGTCCGACGAAAAGCTCTTCTGGCAGAAACTGACCGGCAACCTCAACCACTGCTCGGGAAAAACGATCATCTGCGGCCACACCCCGCAACGGACCGGCCACCCCCTTCGACGCAAGGGCGTCATCTGTATTGATACCGACATCAAAGGCAACGGCTGGCTGACCTGCCTTGAACCGGCCACCGGTCGCTACTGGCAGATCAACTCGAAAGGGAAGCGACGCAAGGCTAGCCTCTAGCCAGCCAGGCATTGCTGTACTCCCTGCGCCCCGTCACCTCGGCGCCAAAAAAGGGCGGCTTAACAAAGCGCTCGCTCTGTTCACGACTGCCAAACTCGACTTCCGCCACACGAAGGGGAGCGAGATCGCCCTCATAGATATCGACCTCCACCGTCAACCCCTCCCACGGGAGAAGGTAGCGTATCTTCTCGACGCGACGGCCGCTGGTCAACGGCCAGAGAAGATCAAACTGCGCCTGCGCCAGGGAGACCTCCGTTTCGCTTCTCTCAAGACCGGAACCGTCCTTGACCGTCAGAAAACAGTCATCATCGCGCCTTCGCAGGCGAACTTCACGCTGGGGCGTCGTGACAAGATACCCTTGCCGGATGTGGTGGCTGGGAGCCTGGAACAGCCCCGGGGGTTCCCCGACGAGAAGAAATTTCCGTTCAATTTCCATAACAGATCAGGGCGTGTTTACGAATTTAAGTGAGAGGCGACTAAAAGCCGCTTTTTGGCCCAAAATGGGTTTTCTCGGGCGTCCGAATCTCGATTCGGCCGTCCTCGAAAGCCCCATTTTTGCCTCAAAAATCGTTCTTTTATTCATCCTTCAAAATTCGTAAACACGCCCTTGGGCGTAAGACCCGCAACCACTTCCATGCAAAGCGCGCGATAGGCCCTTGCAGCGGCGGAACTACCCTTCCCCGCAAGCAGGGGCGCGCGCCGGGTTCCCATCGCTTCGACCTCGGCCGCAAACGGGATCTCGGCATTCAAAAAACCGACCGCCGCCTGACGCATTTCCTCCATGGTCTCGCGGTGAAGACGCTTGTTCTTCTGAACCATGGAAAAAAACGGGCGGACCTTGATCCCCTCCAGCCCTTCGGCCTGAAGAAAACCGGTCAATTGCTGAAAAGTCCTGACGGACAACGGCGTGGGAATGACCGGAACGAGGACCACCGAGGAGGCGCGAAAGATATTCTCCGCCAGAAGGGTGATATTGGGCGGGCAGTCGAGGACGAGGGCATCATAACCATCCTCCAGTCGCCCCAGGGCCTTGTCGAGCTGCCTGCGCGGTTTCTTCATCCCGGAGAGCAGGACATCGAGATGCCGGTAATTCAGATTCGAAGGCAAAATATCAAGGCCGGGGAAGTCGGATTCCCTGACATTCCGCAGCGCCCACTTTCCCTCAAGTTTCTTTTTGGAACCGGGAGAAAACTGCCCGGCCGGGGCGACGCGGAAGCAAAACCCCGCCGCCCCCTGCGGGTCGAGATCGACAAGCAACGTCCGCCGGCCCGTCTCCCTCAAAAAATAGGCGAGATTGACCGCGAGAGCGGTTTTCCCCACGCCTCCTTTTATACTGTAACATGAAAAAATCTCCATGGCTCCCTCTACCGGCTCTGATATCTGGCGATCATCTTCCTGAAGTTCTCCACATCAGCCGATGAACTCAACTGGTCGAGCTTTTCGCCCACCTTGCGCTTCAGCGACTGGTGCTTCCTGGCAATCACCGCGATCAACCCGCCCAGGGACATGGCGATCCGCGGCTCCTGAATGCGAGCCTCCGCCGCCGCATACTTCAAAAGATAGGCTTGTTGCACGGAAGTATCATTGAACTCGCCAAGCTGGCGTTGCAGTTTGCCGAGGCTGCGCGTCAAGGCCGCCACCTCCCTGTCGGGAAAAAGCTTCCCGAAAAACTCCAGCAGGTAGCGAAGCTTCTTCCCGGCGATCCGAATCTCATGAATGGCATCGTCGGGGGCATCCACCTCCAGCTCTTTCGCCAGGCGCGTCAACTGCCGGAGCCGCTTGGCGAGGCGGTTGGCCGCCTGCTGGCGAATCGGCGCCATGCCATGCTTCATCTCCGGCAGCTTTCCGGGATTCGAGAATGCCTGCTCCAGATACTGCATCTTCTCCCGGTACTTCGCAGACTTGAGATAGGCGCGAAGTTTACGAAAGGCAGTTTTTCGCTGATGACTCAGATCATCGAAAAAGCGGTCGAGTCCATCCTGCAACTCTGCGGGAAGCAACTCCGTCATTTCATGGCGTGAAAGAAGATAGACATCCAGATCCCTCACCTGATTGGTGTGGCGGCTGATCGTTCCAAGAACCTCCTTCCATTCCTGAAGCTCCCTTTCAGGAAAAACTTCCTTGATTGAGCCAAGCACCGAACGGATGCGCCGAAGCGAGATTCGAAGATCATGAAGAAACTCCGTGTCCCAGTCCTGAACGGTTCCCCTTTCATTGAAACGCGCGATGCCCAGCGTCTTCAGCGCGACTTCGCAAAGAACGGCCCGCGTCTCCGCCGTGGGTGAAAACTCGAACTCCGGCTTGAGCATATAAGGCACGGGATCGGGCTCCTCAGACGAAAAAGCCCCCTGCAGCGGCCCGGCCGCCTCCGGTTCCGAGACGGCGGCGAGCAGTTCGCCCGCGGCGTGCGCTTCCCGATCGTAACCGGTCAACGGCACCACTTCCACAAAGAGCAGATTGACTTTCGGCTGCGGCGATTCGCTGATACGCAGGCGCACCACCACCTTTTGCGAGGAATCCCGCAAGTCCCATTCGATATGATGGGTGTAAAGTTTGCCAACCTTGTGCAGGGCGCGATACCCGAGCCGCTTGCAAAGTACCCTTTGCAATTCAGACGGCGGAAAATCACGGGCGAGGTGCGGACAGGTGCCCTTGAGCGGGAGAGAGGCCACCGCTTCCCCATCCGGCCAGTCGCCCGCCCGCTTTTGAAGCGTGAGGCGCGATCGCGATTGAACCAAAAGAAGCCCCTCGTGCCAGAGCGTCCAGACGTGCGTGTCATAAAGCGCCAGCGTTTCCCGTTTGATGAAGCGACAAACCGTATTAAAGGAGGCCGAAAGGTGATCGGCCAACCCGTCCAGGCTTGTCTCTCCCTTCAGGACAAAATGCTTCTTGAGAACTCCAGTTGAAGGCTCCGTCGCGGCATCGGGCACGGGACTTCCGGTAAGCTCCGGGTCAGGACGGGAGATGGGCATCTGATCGCACATATTCCTCGGGTTGATGTTCAAAGAAAGCCATCGGAACAGCGGCCTTCGCCGCTGGCAACAATATGAAGTGGCAAGGTCAAATCCAATGCACCCCATCGTGATCTCAAACCGGATCACGGCGCAACCTTCCAAATGTGACAATTTGGTGACAAGCCCGCCAACAGGGCTATTGCCAGAGCGCGCAGAAAGGCGTCGGGCAAGTCCTTCTCGCCTCTCGCCCGTGATCCGGCCGCCGTCGGGCACAACTTCAATAATCCGTCGAATGCCGCCGCTCTATAGGCAACGGGGTTTACTCACCTTTATCTATGCAACGGGTTGATCGGTTAAACTTGGCCATCCTGACGAAGGCCGCCCTGTCGTCGATACCGATGCCTTCCCCCCGCTGAATCTGTCCGGCCCCGAGCGCGATCTCCTCCCGAAGACGCGCCAGCATCCTCTCGCGCTGTGCCAAACCGCAGGGGCGCACCTCTTGTTTCGGGGAGCACCCGGTCCATTGCGGCGAATCCTTCCCCGCCATCCCCCCTACTCCTCTTCATCCAGCAGCCGGTACCAGTTGTCCCGCAGGCGCGGTTCAAACCCGGTATCGCGGATCAGGCTGGCGATCTCCTCTTTTTGCAGGCGGAAGCTCGCCCCGGCCTTGCTGACGACGTTTTCCTCCATCATCACGGAGCCGAAATCGTTCGCTCCATAGCGGAGCGCGATCTGGCCGACCTTCGGCCCCTGCGTCACCCACGAGCTTTGCACGTTCTCGAAGTTATCGAGGTAAATGCGGGAGAGCGCCTGCATCCGCAGGTACTCGGCGGAGCCGACCGGCTTCGCTTTGAGCACCGTGTTTTCCGCCTGAAAGGTCCAGCAGATGAACGCGGTGAACCCGCCGGAGCGGTCCTGCTGCACGCGGAGCCGGTCGAGGTGCTCCAGCCGCTCCTCCACCGTCTCGACGTGGCCGAACATCATCGTCGCGCTCGAGTTGAGCCCGAGTTCATGGGCGATCTCCATCACCTCGAGCCATTGGTCGGAGTTGCACTTGAGCGGCGAAATCCTGTTGCGCACCCGGTCCACCAGAATTTCCCCGCCCCCGCCCGGGATCGAGCCCAGGCCCGCCTCCTTGAAACGGCTGATCACCTCCCGCAGCGGCATCTTGAACACCTCGGCGAAATGGTTGAACTCCGGCGGGCTGAACCCGTGGACGTTGATATGCGGAAACTTCTGCCGGATGCCTCCCAGCATGTTGAGGTAAAAGTCGATCCCGAGCTTCGGGTGGTGCCCCCCTTGCAGGAGAACCTGCACCCCGCCGTTGTCGGTCAGTTCCTGGAGCTTCTGGTGCAGTTCCTCTTCGGAAAGGACGTAGTGATCGTCGTGCCGCTCGGTCCGGTAAAAAGCGCAGAACTTGCAGTAGACGTTGCAGACGTTGGTGTAGTTGACGTTGCGGTCGATGATATAGGTGACCACCTCGTTGCCTTTGCCCCCGTACGCCGCCGCCTTGGCGAGTTTTCGGCGATGGTGCGCCAGTTCTCCCAACTCTTCGAGCGGGAAACGGTAAAGCTCCCTCGCATCGGCCAGCGTGATCCGCTCTCCGGCGAGGACTTTTTCAACAACAGCATCATCCAGGGTGGGTGCAACCATCACATCGGTTCTTTTAACGGCAACCGCGCCAAATGTCCAACCAGCAGTCGGTTTCAGTTACCGGCAAGCACGGCGCGCCCCTTCTCAAGCGCCTCGCCGATCCGTCCCGCATCCTTCCCGGCTCCCCGGGCAAAATCAGGCCGCCCGCCTCCCTTGCCGCCGACGACCGGCGCAATCTGCCCGATCAGTTTCCCGGCGGGAAAACGTTTCGCAACCTCCGGCGAAGCCACCACGGCCAGCGCCACCTGCCCCTCGCCGGTCCGGGCTGCGAGGATCGCGATCCCCTCCAGCCGCGCCTTGACCCCTTCGGCAACCGCCTGAAAACTTTCCGCATCGAGTTCGCCCAGATCGGCCAATACCGCCGGGGTCTCCCCGATCACCTCCATCTTTTCGAGCAACCCGCCGACGCTTTCCGCCGCCTGCCGCTGGCGCACCGCCTTCAACTCCTTGTGCAATTCCTTCTGTTCGGCCAGCAGCGCGTCAATCTTCCGCTCCAGTTCACCGAGCGGCGTGTTGAGCCGCCCCGCCAGCGTGGCAAGCCGGTCGGCCAGTTCGCGCCCCTGCCGGATCGCCTCCAGCCCCGCCACCGCTTCGATCCGGCGAATCCCCGCCGCCACCGCGCTTTCCGCGATGACCCGGAACCACCCGATCTCCCCGGTCGCCAGCGTGTGCGTCCCGCCGCAAAGCTCCATGGAGTAACCGTTGAAACCGCCGCGCTCGCCGCCGATCTGCACCACCCGGACGACATCGCCATACTTGTCGCCAAAAAACTGCTGGATCGCCGCATTCCGGCGCACCTCGGCATACGGCACTTCGGTCCACGAAATCGGCGCGTTTTCCACGATCCGTTCGTTGACCAGCCGCTCCACCTCCCGCACCTGCCCGGCCGAAAGCGCGCCGCTGCTGAAGTCAAACGTCAGCTTTTCCGCGCCGACGTACGACCCCTTCTGCACCGCCTCGTTGCCGACCACCTGGTGCAACGCCCAGTGCAGCAGGTGCGTCACCGAATGGTGCCGTTCGATCGCACGCCGCCGTTCCACGTCGACGCCCGCCGTGACTTCGCTCCCGACCTCCGGCGCTTCGCCCCCCTCCAGAACATGGAGCCAGACCGCGCCGACCTTCCGCGTATCGACCACAGCATACGCCTCCGCACCGTCCGAAATCACCCCGCTGTCGCCGACCTGCCCCCCCATCTCCGCGTAAAACGGGGTATGGTCGAGGATCACCGCCGTCTTCCCCTTCAGCTCCACCACATCGAGCACGCGGGCCGCCGTCGAGGTCATTTCAAACCCGAGAAAACTGGTCGGCGCGGCGTCGATGTTTGCCACCGAGATCACCTCGCGCTTCTGCGCCTTGCGAGCCCGCTCACGCTGCGCCTCCATCAATCTCTCAAACCCCGCAGTATCGACCGAAAGCCCCCGCTCCCGCGCCATCAGTTCCGTCAGGTCGAGGGGAAACCCCTGCTCGTCGTAAAGCCGGAAGACAAACGCCCCGTCGAGCCGGTCGCCCGGCTTCAGCCCCGCCGTTTCGTGTTCAAAAAGGGCGAGCCCCTTGTCGAGCGTCCGGTTGAACGCCAGTTCCTCGCGCCGGATCGTCTCGGTCACCACCGCATGCTGGCGGCGGATCTCCGGAAACACATCGCCCATCGTCCGCTCCAGCACATCGGTCAGCCGGTAGAAAAACGGCTCGGTCAACCCGAGGGTGCGCCCGTAGCGGACCGCCCGGCGCAGGATCCGCCGCAACACGTAATGCCGGTCGCTATTTCCCGGCTGGATGCCGTCGGCAATCGCAAAAGCGAGGGTGCGGATATGGTCGGCAATGACGCGGAAGGCGACATCGATCTTCTCCTGTTCGTTCTCCCCCGTGCTCCCGGCTGCGGGAAGCGTCGAGCCGTACCGCTGGCCGCACATCGTCTCGATCACGTCAAAGATCGGGCGGAAAATATCGGTCTCGTAGTTGGAAATCACCCGGTCAAAACGGGTGAAGTTCTCCGTACACTGAAGGATCGAGGCAACCCGCTCAAACCCCATCCCGGTATCAACATGGCGGGCGGGCAACGGCGAAAAGGTGCCATCCTCGTTCGCGTTGAATTGAATGAAAACGAGGTTCCAGATCTCGATGCACTCGGGCCGCCCGGCGTTGACCAGCTTCCCGCCGGTATCGCCCGCCGGGGTGAGGTCGACATGCAGTTCCGAACACGGCCCGCATGGCCCCGTGTCGCCCATCATCCAGAAATTGTCCGCCTTGTTGCCATTGACCACGTGCACCGCCGGGTCGAGCCCGACGGAACGGAACCGCTCCGCCCAGAGGTCGTGCGCCTCCTGGTCAAACGCCGCAGGGTCGCCGGGCCCCGGCTGGTAAACCGTCGCATAAAGCCGCGCAGGCGGGATGCCCCACCGCTCCACAATCAACTCCCACGCCCAGCCGATCGCCTCGGCCTTGAAATAGTCGCCAAACGACCAGTTGCCGAGCATCTCGAAAAACGTGTGGTGGTAGGTGTCGAGCCCCACATCGTCGAGGTCGTTGTGCTTGCCCCCCGCGCGGATGCACTTCTGCGTGTCGGCCGCGCGCTTCGGGCTGCCGGGAAGCGCCCCGGGCCAGCGATCGACATCCGCCGTGCTTTCGCCCAGGAAAATCGGCACAAACTGGTTCATCCCGGCGTTGGTGAAAAGGAGGTTGGGCGAACCGGGCATCAGGCTGGCTGAGGGAACCACGGTATGCTCCTTTTCACGGAAGAAATCGAGAAACGACTGGCGGAGTTGTGAACTGGTCATGAAAAACAAAAAACGAGGCGGCCTTCTGATTTAGAACGTCGCCCCGCCCTTGGCAAGGCGAAGCTCGCGGGAGAGGATCGCGAAAAACGATTGAAAAACCTTGCCCTCTGCACGAAGTTCCCCGCTTTCCCGGGCGCAAGAAAAGTCTCGAAGGGGTCCCCTGCCTCCGCTACAACCGGGGACCACGGATACCAAGCATGTTTGTCGACCAGATTAAAATTTACGCAAAAGCCGGGAACGGCGGCGACGGAAGTTGCAGCTTCCGCCGGGCAAAGTTTGTCCCCAAAGGCGGCCCCGACGGGGGCGACGGAGGGCGGGGCGGCAGCATCATCCTGCGGGCCGACCCTCACATCGACACCTTGAGCCCGTTCCTTTTTGAGCCGATCATCCGCGCCAAGAATGGCGAAGGCGGGCGCGGCAAACAATGTTACGGCAAGGGAGCCAAGGACAAAATCGTCAAGGTGCCGATCGGCACCCTCATCCACCGCCTTCCCGAAGGGGTCAACCCGTTCGCGCCCAAGATGCAGGAGTGGGAACTCGAAGGCGACGAAGAGGCGATGGCGCAGGAGGCGATCCGGACCCGCGAAATCAACCCCGGGGAACTCGAACTGCTGGCCGACCTAAGCCGCGAGGGCGACGAATACCGCCTCTGCAAAGGGGGCAAGGGCGGCAAGGGCAACCTTCACTTCAAGAGCGCCACCAACCAGGCTCCCAAGGAATTCACCCCGGGGGAAAAGGGCGAGGAAGGCTACTTCCTGTTTGAACTCCGGAGCATCGCCGAAGCCGGGCTCGTCGGCTACCCCAACGCCGGTAAATCGACCCTTCTGGGCCAGCTCTCCGCCGCCCGGCCAAAGGTCGCCGCCTACCCGTTCACCACGCTTCACCCGATGATCGGCATCGTCGATTTCGGCGGCTTCCGCAAGGCGCCGATCGCCGACATCCCGGGCCTGATCGAAGGCGCTCACCAGAACATCGGTCTCGGCCACGAATTTCTGCGCCACATCATGCGCTGCCGCGTGCTCCTCTTCGTGGTCGACCTCTCCGGCAACGACGAGCGCGACCCGATCGAAGACCTCGCCAGCCTGCGCAAGGAACTCAAGCTCTACAACGAGGAACTGAGCACCCGCCCGTGGCTCGTCGCCGCCAACAAAATGGACGACCCGCGCGCCGTGGAAAACCTCGGCCCCTTCCGGCAACGGTTTCCCAGGGTCGGGATCATCCCGATCTCCGCGGGCCTGGGCGAAGGGATCGACGAACTCAAAGCCGCCCTGGAGGTCCATCTCTTCCCTGACGAACCGGAAAGCCAGCCCGCAGGGACCGCAGCCGACGCGCCGCAGGAAAATATCTGACAACCGGAAGCCGTCATTCATCCGATTGAAATAGTATTCTTTTTTCACCGTGACCCAGCCCCCCATCGTTGCCAGCTACTGCACCACCTTTCTCAAACCGGAGATGCTCCACATCTACCGGCAGGTCACCGGTCTGCAACGTTACCGGACGTTCATCATGGGCAAACAGCGGCTCTGCGAAGACCGCTACCCGTTTGACGACATTGAACTCCTCCCCAAACGTCGGCACAACCTCCTGCGCCACGGCTGGCTCAAGTACGTCAAACACGCGCCGCCGTTCCATTACCGGGGCCATATGGAACCGTTCCTCGGCATCCTCAACCGGCGCTCCCCCGCCCTGATGCATATCTACTTCGGGCACACCGGCGCGCACCTCCTCCCGTTCATCGAACTCTGGGAGCGCCCGTGCATCGTCTCCTTTCACGGGGCCGACGTCATGGCGCGCGAGGATCGCCCCCGCTACTTCGAAGAGCTTAACCGGCTTTTTGCCGCCGTCCCGCTCATCCTCGCCCGCTCCCATTCGCTCGCCAAACGGCTCAAGAGCCTCGGCTGCCCCTCGGACAAACTCCGGATCAACCGGACCGGCATCCCGCTGGATGATTTTCCGTTCACCCACCGGCAGGCCCCGGACGACGGCGCGTGGCGTATCGTCCAGAGCTGCCGTTTCATTCCCAAGAAGGGAATCCGGACCGCGCTCCAGGCGTTCGCCATCTTCCACCGCACCTTCCCGAACGCCACCTACACCCTCGCGGGCGACGGGCCGATGCGCGATGAACTCCGGCAACTCGCCGCCGAACTCGGGATCGCCCAAGCCGTCCACTTCGCCGGGTTCCTCGACCAGCGGCAGCTCAACGCCCTCTACGCCGCTTCCCACCTCTTTCTGCACCCGAGCGAAACCACCGCCAACCACGACCAGGAGGGAGTCCCCAACGCCATGCTCGAAGCGATGGCGACCGGCCTCCCCGTCGTCGCAACCCTCCACGGCGGCATCCCCGAAGCGGTCCAGCACGACGCCAGCGGCCTGCTCGTCGCCGAACGCGACCACGAAGCGCTCGCCGCCGCACTGCTCGGGATCACCCGCGACCCGGAAGCGCTCTTTACCATGGGCGAGCACGCCTCGCGCTCCATCCACGCCGAGTTCGAGCAACAATGCGCCGTCGCCCGGCTCGAAAGTTTCTACGACGAAGCCGTCGCCACCCACACCCCGGTTGCCTGATTGATGAGCCGCGTCGATCCGGAACGCTTCGGCGGCATCGCCCGCCTCTACGGGGCAGCCGCCCTCCCCCGCCTCGCCATGGCCCATGTCGTCGTGGTCGGCGTCGGCGGCGTCGGCGCGTGGACCGTGGAAGCGCTCGCCCGCTCGGGCATCGGCCGGTTGACGCTGATCGACGGCGACGATGTCTGCGTCACCAACACCAACCGCCAGCTCCCGGCGCTGGAGGGGGAGATCGGGCGGCCCAAGGTCGTCGTCCTCGCCGAACGGATGCGGCGGATCAACCCGTGCCTCGAAATCCACCCGGTCACGGAGTTTTTCCTCGAAAGCAACAGCGAACGCCTTCTGGCCGGGCGGTGCGACTGGATCGTCGACGCCGTCGACCGGATGTCGATCAAAAGCCTCCTGCTGGCCCGCGCCCGGGAACGCGCGCTCCCGGTGCTGACCGTCGGCGGAGCCGGTGGGCGGCTCGACCCGACGCAGGTCCGCTGCGCCCCGCTCTCCCGCTCCGGCGGCGATGCGCTGCTGCGACAGGTGCGGCGCAAGCTGCGGCGCGACTTCGGCTGGACGGCGGACGATCTCGACGCCGTCCCGGCCATCTTCTCCGCCGAGCCGCAACGTTTTCCCACCCCCGAAGGGGGCGTCTGCCTGAACCGTGGGGAAGCAACCGACCACCTCAGGATGGATTGCGCCAGCGGCTACGGCGCGGCCACCTTTGTGACCGGCACCTTCGGGTTTGTCGCCGCGGCGGAAATCGTCCGCCGGCTGGCCGGAATGAGCGGCACCGTTACATAAGCACAGGTCCCCTCCCCGGGGCGGCTCTCCACCTCCACCCCCCCGCCGATCGACCGCGCCAGCTCAAGGCAAAGCCCCAGCCCGATGCCGGTCCCCTGCTCGCCAAACGTCCCCGCCGTACTCCGAACGCCGCCCTGCCTCAACTGCTCCAGGCGCTCCGGCGAAATCCCGACCCCCGTGTCCTTCACCGCGAAACGCGCCTTCGTCCCCGAGAGCGCCTCCGCCTCCAGGACGATCCGCCCTCCGGGAGAGGTAAACTTCACCGCATTGCTCAACAGGTTGCGCAAGATCGTCTCCAGCGCCTGCCGATCGGCGTAAACCACCAGATCCGTTGGCACCCGGGTGCTCAACACCAGCTTCTTCGCCTCGATCACCCCTTCCTGAAGCTCGCAGACCGAAGCCACCACCTCGCCCGCCGGGCAGGGTTGCGGGTCGGTGATCCACTTCCCGTTCTTGGCGCTCCCCCACATCAGGAGATTATTGAGCAGTTCGAGCTGCCGCTCGCACGATTGCGCGATTTCCCCGGTCAGTTCCTTGAGTTGCTCTCCCGAAAGAGCCGCTGCGTCGGAACGGAGAATGCGGGTCAACGAAAAGAGCGTCGCTGCCGGTCCCCGCAGGTCGTGCCCGATCAGGGCGATCACCCGGTCGCGATCGGCGATCGCCAGCCGCAGGTCGGCTCCCGCCGTCTTGAGTTCCTGCGTCTGTTCGTCGACCTGCCGTTGCAATTCATCCGCAGAATCGTTCTGAAGCGCCAGATGTTTTTCCAGCGTCATCCGGTGCCGGTAGGCCGAGGCAAAGGAAAGGAAAAGAAACGTCAACGCGTTGGCAATCATCAGGCAGACCCGCTGTTCGTCATCGCGGATCAAATCGTCCCGGGCATAAACCAGCCAGTAAATGAGCACGATCAGGTACGGGCTGAACGCCAGAACGAAAAGGGGAGCCTGTGAAAACCCCGCGCGCCACCGGATCACCGCCGCCCCGAGCAGAGAGGCGACCACCAGCGCGGTCATCAGGATGAACCCCTGGAGATAATAGAACCCCGCCGGAGGCCAGAACGCAAACGGCGAGAGCAGCAGGCTCCACCAGACCAGTTTTTCGAGCCGGTGCAATCGGCGATCGAGCAGCGGGTGGCTCCCTTTGGTCTCCAGGTAATGCCGCGCAAAACCGCTGAGCGAGACGACCACCACCGTCCCGCAGACCACCGCCAACGCCTCCACAGCGGGCAGGTCAACCGGCATCCACGCCGAAAGAATGCCGTTGGCGGTCAACCCGAGCAACCCGAGCCCCCCCATGTACTGAAGGTAATACTCCTGCGACTTTTCCCGCAGCACCGCGTAAAGAAAAATCCCGTAGGCGAGCGCCGCAAACCAGATGCTGTAATAACCGGCCAGCCGCATGTAGAGCGCCTCCTCCCACCGGATGAATGCGTCGGGATCGCTCCAGAGCTGAAATTGCGTCGGCAGCCGGTAAAGATCCTTGACGTAAAGGTAGACGCGCACCGTCTCCCCTGGCGGGAGCGTCAGCCCGAACGCCCGCCAGCGGGGAGAAAACCGGGGATGGGTCGGCGGCACGTTCTGCCCGGTCACCTCCTCGCGCCAGGTCCCGTCGGGCCGTTGTTCGTAAAGCGCGGCGAAATCATAAATGCGCCAGATCAGGTCGAGCACCTTGCGCGTTTCGTGCGGCTCGGAGGAGTGAAAATCGAGCCGGTACCACCGTTGCCCGCCCATTTTGAGGTTGAGCACCTCCGCCTCCTCGGGCGGCGGCATCGGGACGAACCCGGCATCGCGCCGGACCACTTCGTCGATCGTCAGCCGCTCGTCCGAACCGGTGGAAGGCAGAAACGCCGCCCCGATCCCGGGCGTTCCGGGAATCTGCTGCTGGGGCAGCCCGTTCCGGAACGGCATGGCCGACCAGTAAACCGCCGCCCCCGCCCCGAAGAGCATGAAGACGAGCAGGATCAAAAGCCGTCGGGAAGGGCCGGGAAGCGTCGGAACCGGTTTGGGTGGAGGCACGAAAGTCACGGCGGAAAGGTTCTAGAAAAAGCAGGCAAGAGATGACAGGAGGCACAATACCCCCCTTTGAGAAGAGTCAGACGCGCTCTCCCCGCGATTCATTCACCGGGAACAAAATCGGCTTTTTGCAATCCAACGCAGAAAAAGAGCAAGGGGAAGAAAGCAGGGACACCTCAAGCATGGCAGAGTAAGGTTGTCGATCAAAGAACCTGCGAGGGATGCCGCACCCACGGCCTCCTTCCGCCCCGTACCTTGCACTTCTTCATGAGCCAGTCGTTGTTAATTCTCTACGCCACCCTCACCGGCGATGCCGAACAGATCGCCAAAGCCGTCGCGACAGCCGCCAGCCAGCGCGACTACGACCCGACCGTGACCAACCTCCGGGATTACGCCTTTGAACTCCACGCGCTGGAAGGCCGCATCCTGTTGATCGCGGGCTCCAACCACAACGGCAACCCGCCGCCCGACGCGGAAGCCTTCTATACCTGGTTGCGGAGCCGCTCCACCCCGCTCCTGCGGGTCCACTACTCGGTGTTTGCCGTGGGCGAGGCGGATCACGGCGACCTCCACGGGTTTGGCCGGGCGCTCGACGCCGAGTTTGAACGCCTCGGCGCCACCCCGATCGCCAAGCGGGCCGAAGCCGCCGCAGGCGATCCGACCAGCCTCGAAGCGTGGCTCGACTCCGTTTTTAACGGACTTTCAGCCCCTGAAGAACGCCTTGCCGCCGCGTGAAAGGATGCCTTTCAAGGGCAGACCGCCGCCCTCTTCCGGCCTTAACCGTAAAACCCGCCCCCTTCCGCCACTGATTTTCCCAGACCATGAGACGACCCCGTTTTTTATCCCACCGCGCCGACTCCTTTGCCTTCCCGCCGGGGCACTCGATCTGCCGCAGCCACCACCACCAGCTTTTCCGGGCGGAGGGCGGCGAAGTCTGCGCCGCGCTTTCGTGCGACTGGGACGCGCTCCTTTCCGGAATGTCGGAACTCGGCCCCGTCGCCCTGATCACACACAACCGTTCGGTCCGGCTGGCGATGCTGGTCGAGCAGGTCGACTTCGCCCACGAACCGTTGAGCGATTCATACATCGAACTTCAGAGCGGGCTCATCGCCGACCCGCAGGAGTGGACCTACGCGCTCGCCGTGCAGGAAAACCTCCCCTCCGGGGCCATCTTCGGCTTCCAGTTCTTTGACCGGACCGGGCAGGGCCAGCTCAAGGTGGTGCTAACCCGCGAGGCACAGCTCGAACACTTCTTCGCAATGGTCGAAGAACACGGCGTCGGCGGTTACCCGCCCGCGTGCGCGGAGGAACCGCCCTCCCGCACCAGCGACGCGACCCCGCCCCTGCTTCCGGGGCGCACCCTCCTGCGCGGGCTCTGGAAGCGGACCCGGCACGAAACCGGCGGCCGCTTCTTCCCGGGGCTTCCCGGCATCACCCGGCTCGCAGCGCTTCAAAACGTCGGCGACGACCTGGCGCGCCCGATCACCCTCAACCACTTTCTGGCCACGCTCATGGCGCTGCGCCGCAAACGGCTCCCGGCCCGCTTCACCCTCTTCAACCGGCACCTCACCCACGGGGTCAACCTGCGCGCCCGCCAACTGGAGCGCTGCCCGCAGGGGGTGCACCTTTTCGATTCGGAGGGGGAATTTCACCTCTCCACCGAAAGCCCCCTCCTCTACTGGCTGATCCGCGACGGCGGGCAGACCTCCTTCGAAATCATCGCCCCATGCGGCGAACGGGTCGCCCTCGTCTCCGGCGCACCGGGCCGCGAAATCGGCTGGGAACACCTCCTCGCCAAAAACCAGCTTTCGCAGGGGTAAGAAGAGGGGATTTGGTCTGAGGAGCGGGCACCAGGTGCGCACCGGTCGTCAATCACGGGAAACCTCAGCGCTCTCCATCCTCGTCAAATGATGGGTAAGCTTCATCAATAGCGCGTAAAACCCGGTCTGACTAAACGACGCACACCGGGTCTTATGCGATACAGCTTCATCGAGAAAAGATGCCGGCACACTGCATATCATATCAAGACGTACAAGCGCGCCGTCAGCAAACCCACGGAGTGCCGGAATGAAGAGCAACTCGCTGATCTGATTCTTACGAAGATCCTTTTCAAAGTTGGCCAGACCTTGAGCTTTGCGATTCCTTGCCACGTATTCCAAAAATTTCGCGAGACCGAAAACGGGAGCCACGCTGACAAAAGGAGAGCGTCCTGATGGCAGGTCACAGGTGTTGTTGACGACCATGACCGTCCGCCATTGGGATTTCGGTTTACTCGAAGAATCGAGGTAAATCACAGGAAACTCTTCGAAAAAATCGCCTTGCAGGCGGTCACAAAAGCGATTGGGAACACCGACCAGCCAATGAAAATCAGGCTTGTTACGCAGGTCGGAAATGAGATTTTCCCGGTGCGACTCACGAATGACACTCGATCGCCGAACCGTCTCCTCCCAACTCATGACTGCAACTGCGCCCAAGTAAATTCGTCCAGCGCCTTTCGCTCCGCGTCGGTCATCGAACGGGAATCACCAAAGACTTCCTGGGATAGCGCCATCCAGTCCGCCCCGTCTGCGACCCCTGCGGCAAAAGGCTCAACATCGGACAGATGGGCGTCCGTCATCACTGAAGTCATACCCGTCGGGGTGACGACAACCGAGCATTGCTGAATGGATGCCACCGTATCACCCTGAAGAGTAAGGCTGCGTCCCCACGAATTTGCAGCCAGACCGGAAGCGTAAGGCAAAAGCATTGCGGCTGCGGCGATGGTCAGAGGTTCTGGCATAATAAAAAAATATCACACATTATAGGCACCGAACAACTCCTTGGATCGGGAAGTCAGAAAATCGTTGAAAATCTGCGGATGCGGTTCATGAACCCGCTCCAGAAGCGTCGGGCACTCATCCAGGGAAGCGCTGCCACGCCAGGCAATCGTACAGTCCAGAATGACCGACGTGTTGTCTTCGTCTGCGGACGGTATCGAGACAAGATGAAGCACCAACCCCAACCCTTCCGGCAAATTCTGCTCAAAGTGAAACTGAAGGGTTCCCCCCACGGAAGGGATGATGGAGGGAACAGGCAGGGTAAAATCGAACCACTCTGACCAGGTGAGCGGCGTTTCGGGAAAATCAAGCCGGTCGATGTAACGGAGGTTGATCTGTTTGACCCGCTGGACAGGCAAATGCGCCTGCACCTCTTCCAACCGCTCTTTGATGTGAGCGCGAAAGCCTTCAGCCCAGCCGGAATAAGGTTTGAGCTGGTTGACGGCAAGAAAATGCCCGCCGAGTTGGGCAATCCTGCTGCTGTCTGCCGCACGGGCCACAAGCCGATGGCCTCCAGGCTGCTCTTTGGTTTGCACACCGTTCAAACCTATCGTCACCTCCAGCCCCTTCTCCTCGTTGATGCGCACGTCGGGAAGCGAAGGCTGCCATACCGCCTCCATCACAGCGATCTGGTCGCGCGTCAGCGGAGCGGGTAAATCAAAATGAATTTCGCAGACCGCTTCGAGAATCGGCGGGTTGCGGTAGCGCTTTTTCATGATTCCAAAGAACGGTAACAGGGAGGGCGGCGTTTGGCGAGAATTGTAAGGTTTTCTGCGTCGTTTTCTCTGTTGATGCGTAGAATCGCTTTACCCCCCCGCCGCCACCCGCAGGATCTCCAGCCGGTCGCCGTCATGGACGCCCTGCCGCTCCCACTCGCTGCGATGCAGCGCCACGCCGTTGTGCTCGACCAGCAACAACGCCACCGGGAGGCCGAGCCGGTCGACCACTTCGCGGATGGTGGAAACCTCCTCGAGGGTCTGGCGTTCGCCGTTGATGAAAAGCTCCTTCATGCGGTGAGAATCGCCTGATCCCAATCCTTCCAGACCGCTTCGTACCCGAGCGAGCCGAGCAGCGCCGCAATCTGCGCGGGGGAGCGGGCGTCGGAAATTTCAAACTGACTGGTCGCCGCGTCGGTCTCGCGGCAGGTTTCCAGCGCGATCTGCCGCCCCCGCACCGTCTGGTGAAGCGCCTCCCTCCCCTGGCCGGTGTAACCGCCCGGTTCGGTATGGCTTCCGGCGCTCATCATCGTGATCCCGAGCGGGATCAGCGCATCGCGCATCGCCGGGGTCTCCCGCGTGCTCAGGACGATCGCAACCTGCGGAAAACAGATGCGGGTGGCGCAGATCAACTGGACAAACTCGCGGTCGGGCAAGTGGAATCTCGGCTGAAATCCCCCCGCCGCCGGGCGCATGCGCGGGAAGGAGACGCTGAACTGCGCCTTCCAGCAATGCCGCAGGAGGTAATCAAGGTGTGAAGCGAGCGAAAGCGCCTCCTCCTTCCACTCCCACAACCCGAAGAGCGCGCCGATGCCGATCCGGCGAAACCCGGCGGCATACGCCCGTTCCGGACACGCCAGTCGCCAGAGGAAATTCTTTTTCGGCCCGCTGACATGCAGGTCGGCATAGGTCGGCTGGTGGTAGGTCTCCTGGTAGACGATCAACCCCTCCGCCCCGGCCTCGACCATCGGAACGTATTCGTCGGTCTCCATCGGGCCGACTTCCAGCGAGACGGCGGGCACCTCCGGGACGAGCGCGCGGATGCACGCTTCCAGATAACCGTTGGAGACAAACTTCGGGTGCTCCCCGGCGACCAGAAGGAGGTTGCGGAACCCCTGCGCCGTCAAATGGCGCGCCTCCTTCTTCAACTGCTCGACTTCCAGCGTGACGCGCAGGATCGGGTTATCCCGTGAAAAACCGCAATACTTGCAGGTGTTGATGCACTCGTTGGAGAGGTAGATCGGCGCAAAAAGCCGCATCGCCCGCCCGAAATGGGCCAGCGTGATCGCGTGCGCCTCCTGCGCCATCGCCTCCAGTTCAGCGTCCGTTTTCGGGGCGAGCAACGCCTCGAACCGGCGCAGGACGGGCGAAGGTTCCAGCGTGGAAAAAACGTCGCTGTAAGTGGTCATCCTCCCAAAAAACCGACCCTACCGGAAACCGTAGGAAAGCGCCCAGTGGGTCCGCTCTTCCGGCGAGGAGTGGACTTCCACCACGAGGTAATAGGAGCCGGTCGCCTTCGGGACGATCCGCGCCGCCGCCATGTGCGGCTTGTGGTGCCACGCCTCCGCCTCGGCGAGTTTTCCTTCCGAGTCGTAGATATGGACGGAGATCTTCGCGCTCGCAATGTCGGTCCCCATCCAGAACCAATACTCGTTCCCCTTGAAAAGCTGGTGGACGATCGTCTTCTTCTGT
Organism: Chthoniobacteraceae bacterium; assembly: GCA_035555975.1. GTDB lineage: Bacteria > Verrucomicrobiota > Verrucomicrobiia > Chthoniobacterales > Chthoniobacteraceae > DATMFV01. Next base: position 73,636 of record DATMFV010000128.1, on the reverse strand, counting down.
TTCACGGCGAGATCGCCGCCCCAGTAATCCTCCCGGACGGTGAACCCTTCCTTCACATAAGGAGTGGCCGCCTCCAGGGCGAAGGAGAGCGCGTCGTCGATCGTCGCGTAAGCCGGCGCGGAAAGCGGCAGGAAACAAACGAGGGCCAGAAGGTAACAGGTGAAAATTTTCACGGGTAGGTTCATCAGGATTCCTGGGCTGAAATGGCTTTCACCAGATCACGGGTGATGGCGTGGACCTTGTCGACGTTTTCCTTCGAAAGTTCCTCACGTTTCTCGATCAGCGGGCGGATGTCGGGAAGCGTCTTGCGGATCTCGGCCACCAGCGTGTTGCGCTTGAGCCGGGAGTTCATCCCGTCCAACTGGCTCTGGAAATGGTCGAGCAATACCGGCTGGTGGAGCAGTTCCGCCCCGTCGCGGGTGTAATTTTTCTGGACGACCTCCGTCACCGCCTCCGTCCCCCGCAGCCACCCCCCGAGGCTGACGAGCTGGGCGAGCTGTTCGTCCTGAAGCTCGATCATCGCCTGCCGGACATCCTGCGCCGCACCGTCGAGTTCCACGCGGATGCGCCCCCAATCCTTCTTGTCGGCCGAGTCGATGATGCTGCTCGTCCGGCTGATGACCGACTTGCGCACCCCGATCGCCTCCGCGAGGCTCAGGACGCGGCGGCCGATTTCCTTGACCTCCTCGGGCTCCTGCGCTTCAACGGCGATGAACCCTTCCGCGATCACGCTCCCGAGCAGGAGCGCCACCTGCGGGCGTTCCCCGGTGCCGCTGTGTTCGATCTTGCGCAGGACGTGGTGCCAGTTCGGCGCGCCGAGCTTGTCGAGCACGCCAAAGACTTCCGTCGGCACCGGCACGACCACTTCATCGACGATCTTGGCCGGAAGGGAACTGACATCGATCTGCTTTGGCGGGTCATCCTGTGCGTGGAGCGTCGCTCCGTGGCTCCAGGCAAGCGCCGCAAGCCCGATCGCCACGCCGGTACGCACCAGGGCGCGCCCTCCGGCGTGCACCGTGCGGGCGGGCGTCTGCCTGCGGAAAAAGGGAATCAATTTCATCGTTTGGAAAAAACAAAGTTCAGGTCGGCGGGGCGGAAACCTCTTATCAACCACTCGAGCCTGCACACCGTACCCCGAGTGTAACTACGGCCGGGCCGGTTGCCAATCAAGGATTCTTTTATTTGGCATGCCGGTCTGCGCACCTCTCCGTCCCGGTGAACCGGGCCGTTTCCAAAAAGGATTACGCCTCCGCTTCCTCGTCGGCGGGTCGGGCGGGGGATTCGGTCTCCTCAAAGGAGAGGGGCCGCCAGGTCGTCGCGGTTTTGGCACGGCGGTCGAGCAACGCCACTTCCACCGCCGCCTTTCCGCCGAGCACCTTCTCCCGGTGGCGGGCGATCGCCGCCTCGTCCGGCAGGGGGGCCGCTTCCTCCGCTCCCCTGTTTTCGGCGGCGACCAGCGAGCCGATCATCCATGCGTCGAGCGCGATCGCCTTCGCCTCCTCCAGCGTGGCCGAGGAGCAATCGCGCCCCCGCAGGTATTCTTCCATCGCCGCGGCGCTGCGCGGCTGCCCGGCGACGACGGCAAACGGCTCCACCTTGCCCGAAAGCACCCCGCCGTTGGCCTTGAACGAGCCGTCGTAATCGAGCCGCACCAGCAGGTCCGGCGCATCGTCGCGCCCCAGTTCGGCAAAAAGCAGGCGGACCAGGAACGGCGCGCCATAAACCTGCTCAAACGCTTCCTTGAGCATGCTGCTCAACGAATAATGGACCAGACGGCGCAGCGAGACATCGAGCGACGAGCGGGTAAACCCCTCCACGCTGGTCACCTCGATCGCCTTCATCCGGAGCCGCTCCAGGTCGCCCGGGTGGCCGATGCCCCCCATGGCGATCCGGTCGTAGATTTCAAACAACTTCTGGCGATCGCTGCCGACCGTCAGAAGCAGCACCCCGTCGGGACAACTGAGCGCCACGATGGCGCTCCCGGTCGCCAGTTGAAGGTCGATGTACTCGCGACGATTCTGGATCGCCTCCATCCAGCGATAAGGTTCTTCAATCATTCGAGTTCCGAGAATTTCGGTGTGTGTTTGGGAAGTGAAACGAGATTGCGCTGGTACGCCTTGATGAGAATCCGTTCCGGCAGCGTGACCACGCCCGACTGGCTGACAATCTTGACCACCGGGTAGACCCGCCCGTGGCGATCGACCCCCCCGGTGGCGGTGTCGCTTTCAGCGGCGGTATCGAGCGCGCGCAGGGCGAGGAGGAGCGCATCCTCCTCGTTCATCCGGACCAGCGGTCGCGGCCCGTAGGTATTGGCGTAATAGAGGACGGAACGAACCGCCGGGGAGCCCGAGCCGGAGACCGCGTAATCGGTCGCCTCGAACTGCGCCCCCATCGCGTCATAAAAATAGAGACGCGGCTGGCGCTTCGCCTCGTCGTAAGTCGCAAAGAGCGGGATGACCGCGCCGATCCCCTGGACGACGTTGCCGAAATTGTCGCGAAGGAGCTTGGAAAGCGCGCGCACCTTGCCGTCGAGGCTCATCTCCTGAAGCTGGCTGCGGCGGTAAAACTGGAACGAATGCTCCAGCATCCGCGCCATCTCCCACGCCGTCGCCGGAACGCCCGCGATCGCCATCACCGAAAGGCGGTCGATCTCCAGCACCTTGTCCGCCCGGTCGTAGACGACGACGTTGCCCGCCGTTGCCCGCCGGTCGCCCGCCATCAGGACGCCCCCCTTGAACTTGAAGGCAAGGATCGTCGTCGCCTCGGTCTGCGGGAGCCCCGGCCCGCGGGTCGGCCCGCCGTCGTACGTCAATGGCTCGCCGAGCGCGCCGTGTCTTTTGAGAAGACCGGTGAAATCCTCGGTCGCCATCCCCTCCCGGTTGCCGGAAATTTCCATCATAAGGTGGTGGACCTCCTTTATTGTCCGGTTCGCTGGCGGTAACGTTTCGACTGGTCGGGATCAACCCTCCTCATCCGCTTGAGAAGATCCTTCGTGTCGGGCTTGGTGATGTCGGGGGCCTTGGGGCCGCCGCCACCTCCCTGTTTCGGCTCCCACGGGACGGGAACCGTCGGTTTTTGGGTCCGTTCAGGCATAAGTCAAAATAATCGGTCAGGCTTGAAGTAAAAGGTGAGTGTTTCCTTCCGGACGAGCTTGCTTCCGGCCTTCAGGCGTGAGAAACGTGAAGCATGCATCGTAGGTTTCGTATTTGCGCCACCATCGCGCTTATCGGTTTTGGAGGGTGGGAAAGCCACCTCGCGGCACAGCAGGAAGCGGCCCCGCAGGCTCCGCCACCGCTGACCACGCCGACGCCGGGCAAGCACCAGCTCCGCGCCTCCCCTCTGGAAGTTGTCCAGCACCACCTCCACCAACAAAACGAACGAATGGTCGCTCAAGGTCGTCTTATTGAGGCGTTGACCGAAAAAATCGACGCCCAGAACCAGCAGATTGAAAAACTCATCACCCGCAGCGAGACCAACGCCACCGAGCTGGCGACCCTCCACGGCCACATCATCGCCCTGAGCGAACAGGTGGAAGTCGCCGCGGCCGCCCAGCGCCCGGATGCGACCAGCGGAGCGGAAGGAGCCCCTTCGGTTTCCACCACGCCGCCGACGGCCGATAACACCAGCAACCCGTTCCTGGAGCGCCAGGCGCTCGAAGGCCGGGGCGGGGCACAGACAACCGCCCCCTCTTCTTCCGGCGAACTTACGGGAGGAAGCACTCCCGCCGAAGATGCCGACACCGTTCCCGGCGGGCGCATCCATACCGTCGCGCAGGGCGAAACCTTGACCGACATCGCACGCCGTTACAACACTTCCGTTGCAGAATTGACAAAACTAAACCAGATTAAGGACGCGAGGAAACTTCAGATCGGCCAGACCCTTTTCATCCCCTGAACAGGGAGCACGCTGCCGCCGGTTCCAGGTTTCTCCCTCCCCCCACCCCAACCCTTAAAAAAACCCGCCTGAACATGGAAACAAGACAATGGTTTCTGATGAAACACGACGACGGCACCCTCTTCGGCCCGGTCGGTTTCGACCAACTCCGCCAATGGGCGGTCGACGCCTACATCGCCCCGCACGACAAGGTCTCGTGCGACGACCGGCAGACGTGGGTCAAGGCGCCGATGGTGCCTGAACTCCAGATGGATTACCTCCTCGAACTCGACAACGGCTACTACTACGGGCCGACCACCGTCGGCGCCGTCCGCGAGTTCCTGGCGAAGGAGGAGATCACCGTCGAGACGCTCGTCACCAACTGCCGCACGGCGGAAACCAAGCCGCTGGGCGAGTTTGGCGTCTTCCAGCCGCCGGGAGACGGCGACGGAGCGATCGGCAAAACGCCGATCCGGGAATACCTCCAGGAACGGATTCGCAAACTGGAGGAAGCGCTCCTTGAAGAGCGGCGGTTGCGCCAGTGTGCCGAGGAAAAGCACGCCAAGGCCGAAGCCCGCTTCGCCGAACTCAAAGCGTTGCTCCCATAAAGACGAGGCCCGGGACCGGGCCGGGGAGAGAAAAAATCGCTGCTGACAACCGCCCGTCCTTTGGAATAGCATTGCGCCCTCTACCTATGTCACCACGCCTTTCCGTCGCCACCCTGTTGCTTCTCGCAGCGCTCGGGGCTCCGTTGGCGGCTCAGGAATCGTCTTCTTCGGCTCCGTCGTCCGCGACGCCGGCCTCCGCCCAGCCGCCGGAGCCGGAACCTTCCGCCGAAACGCCCGATACCGAACCGACCGCCCCTGCCGCTCCCCTGACTTCCGCCGAACTCGGCAACGCTTTCCGGATCGACACGCTCACCATCCCCGGCCCCGGGGAACTGATGGCCGCGCTCAACAAGGGAAGCCGCCCGAACTGGCAGAACGAATACCGCGAGCCGATCCCGACCACCTTTTCGAGCCGGGCGCAGATCGCCCTCAACGTCGGGGGCCTGATCGCCGACGGCTACATCGCGCTGGAGGCGGAAGACAGCCAGCAGGTCAAGAACATCGGCAAGGATATCATCACGCTCGCCAAAAGCCTCGCCGTCAGCGACAGCGTCATCGCCCGGGGCAACAGCATCATCGACTTTGCCGAAAACAACGAATGGTCGGCGCTGAAGGAGGAACTGGAGGCAACGCAGAACGAGGTCAAGCTCGCCCTTGAGCAGCAGCACGACGGCGATCTCGTCTGGCTCGTCTCGCTCGGCGGCTGGATTCGCGGCACCGACGCCGTGAGCGGCTGGATTGCCAACAACTACACCCCGGACGCCGCCCGCCTCCTGCGCCAGCCCGCCATCATCAGCCTGATGCGTGAGCGGATGAAGACCCTTCCCGACAAGGTGCAGGCCGACCCACTGGTCGAAAACGTCACCCGCAAGCTCGACAACCTCGAGACGCTCGTCTCCTTTCCGCCCGATGCCGCGCCGACGCTCGACGACGTGAAAAAACTCAAGGAAGCGACGAGCGACCTGGTCGAAGAAATTTCAAAGAAGGAGGCGAAATGAGAAACGCCGCCCTCTTCACCGCCGCCGCCTTCCTCCTCACCGCCCCGCTCCCGCCGGGCGTCGCCAAGGAACCGGCTCCCACGGGAAGCGCCGCCGAGCCGGGTGACGCCGAAGTCGCCGCCCGTTCCGAAGCCCTCGAAGTCGCGGGAGCCTTCTCCAACGACGGCTTCAAGATCCGCGACGGCCACTGGGTGGACGGAATCGCCGTCAACAAGCCGAAAATCATCCAGGTCAATCTTTTCGCCGGCAACCAGTACTGGTTCATCGCCGCCGCATCGGAAAAAGCCAAAAAAATCGCTGTTTCCATCTTTAACGAAAAAGGGGAGCCGCTCCTCTCCGAGCCGTATTCCAACGCGCGGCAGTCGGCGGCCGGTTTCGCACCGGAAACCAGCGGCCCCTACTATGTCCAGGTCGAGGAAACCGAGGGAGAACCGGCGACCTTCTGTTTTCTCTACAGCTACAAATAAGTTATGGACCCTTTCCTTCGAACCACTGAGAAAAACGACAGCCTCAACGTCAAACAGTTCTCGGTCTTTCTGCCGAACAAGGTCGGGGCGCTCTCGGAGATCGTCAAAAGCCTCTACGAAAACTCGGTTCACGTCCTCGCCGTCAATGTGCAGGATTCGGCGGACTCCGCCATTGTCCGGATCGTTGTCAGCGATCCCGAACAGGTCCAGGAAGTCTTCATCCTGCGCGACATCCCGTTTTCGATGTCGGAGATCGTCGTCGTCGAACTTCGCGGCGGGGCGAACGAACTCCCGAAGCTGCTCGCGGCGCTCCTGATGGCCGAAGTCAACATCCACGGCATCTACGGCCTCCTCTCCCGTCCGCATGGCAACACCGCCCTGGCGGTCCACGTGGAGGACAACGACTGCGCCGCCGCCGTCCTGCGCAGCCACGGCTTCCGGCTCCTGACGCAGGGCGACATCTCGCGCTGAGCCGGTACGAAGGCGCAAAAGCGGGAAAGGAACGTTTCGGAGTCGAGCTGTGGCATCCTGCCGCTGAGGGTTGGCGGAGGAGGCCGCAGACACGCCCTAATCCCGCCGGAAAAAGTCGCGGAACGAACGGAAAACCCGTTCCGGCAGCGGGTCGACCGGAGTTGCCCGGCGCACCGGCTTCTCCTCCGGGAGCTTCCCGGCGTCGTACGACTCGCCGAGGCTCGCCTGCATGACCTCGCTCCAGATCGGCAGGGCAAGCGTCGCCCCGTAGCCGCGGTCCATGATCTTCTGCGGCTTGTCGAAGCCGACCCAGACGCCGCACGTCAGCGACCGGCTGTAGCCGACAAACCAGGCGTCGCGGTAGTCGTTGGTCGTCCCCGTCTTCCCGGCGGCGGCCCCCTTGAAGCTCGAACCCGACCCCGTTCCCCGCTGAAATGCCTTGGTCAACCCGCCCGTCACCATCCCGGCCACCCGCGCGTCGAGCACCCGGGTCTCGATCCGCGCCGACCGGTAGACCACCCGCCCTGCCGGATTGACCACCTGGTCGATCAGGAACGTCTGCCGCCGGATGCCGCGATTGGGAAAAATGGTGTAGGCCGCCGTCAGGTTCTTCAACGTCGCCTCAAAAGCGCCAAGGTAGATCGATGGAAACTGAGGGACGCTCCCGAGCCCGACCCGTTCCGCCAACGCCCGCACATTCTCCAGCCCGGCGCGGCTCCCGACCCGCACGCTCATCGTATTGCGCGAAAGGACCAATCCTTCTTCAGCGGCCATCACCCCGCGAAACCGGCCGTCGGAATTTCCGGGAGACCAGTTTCCGGCCCCGGGGATCTCGCCCCGGCCGATCCGCCCGTCGCTGATCGGGCTCCCCGGCGAGACCCTTCCCGCAGCATACGCGGCGGCGTAGACAAACGGCTTGAAGGTCGAGCCGACCTGGCGCGGCGAAAGAAACGCGCGGTTGAACCGGCTCTGCACAAAATCGCGCCCGCCGACCACGGCGCGAATCCCGCCCGTGGCGTTGTCGAGCACCACCACCGACCCCTGAAGGTACGGCGTCGCCCCGTCGGCGGGGTTGGTCGTGTAGTCGGCCCGTTTCATCTTCCCGTAACCCGGGCGGGCCTCGATTTCGGTAAGATGTTCATCGACCGCCTTCTGCGCCGCCTTCTGCAATGCCGGGTCGATGCTCGTATGGACGCGCAACCCTCCCTGCGCCAACTGGTCGTCGTCGAGGATGAGCGAAAGCTCCTGCTCGACCAGATCCATCGCGTAACTCTGCTCGGCGGAAGGGGGGCGTACCTTCGCCACCACCAGTTCCTCCTTGAGCGCCTGCGCCTCCTGCGCGGGGGTGATGTAGCCGAGTTCGGCCATCCGGCCCAGCACCGTGTCGCGTTGCGCGATCGCCCCCTCGGGATTGCGGAAGGGGGAAAACCGGTTGGGACTCCGGATCAACCCCGCCATCACCGCCGCTTCCGAGAGGGTCAACTCCGCGCTGCTCTTGTTGAAATAGGCGCGGCTGGCGGTCTCGATCCCCCAATAGCCCGAGCCGTAGAAGATCCGATTGACGTAGCTCTCCAGAATCTCCTTCTTGGTCAAATGCCGCTCGATCCGTAGCGCCAGAAACGCCTCGAGCAGCTTGCGGTGGAGGTTCTTGCCGCCGAGGCTGAACGAATTGCGGGCGAGCTGCTGGGTGAGCGTGCTGGCCCCCTCCCGCGCGCTGAAGTGGATCAGGTTGCGGACGATCGCCCGCGCGATCCCGATCGGGTCGACCCCGTAGTGCCGGTAAAAGCGGGTATCCTCGCGCACCAGCAGCGCGTTGATAAAATGAGGCGAGACACGATCGACCGAAACCATGATCCGGTCCTCCCCCGAAAGACGGCTGAACGGCTTGCCGCGATAGTCGTAAACCAGCGTCCGCTGCGGCATCACCTTGAGCTGTTCCAGATCATAAAAACCGGCCCAGATCGAATAAACCGCGCAAACCGCCAGCCCGAGAACCGCCCCCACCCCGGCCAGACGCCAGAACCAGAAGCGCCTCAGCAGGCCGGGGCTCCGCCGTCGCGATCGGGAGCCGCCGGAACGACCTTTCGCGTTCCCGGCCTTGGATGAAGTCGGTTTGGATTTGGACACAGGTTTGGGGCGTAGGCGAAAAAACTACGGCAACCCATCGCGAGAGACAACTTCTTAAAATGACCGGCAACTCCGACAAAAAAACAGGCTGTCGTTTCCTTCATAAACCCCTATGAAGAAAGGGTGCGCATCGACATCCTGACCCTCTTCCCCGAAATCTGCGAAGGCCCGCTCAACCAGAGCATGATGAAACGCGCCCAGGCCAAGGGGCTCGCCTCCTTCCACGTCCACAACCTGCGCCAGTGGGCCCCCGGCAAGCACGCCGTCACCGACGACATGCCGTACGGCGGCGGGCAGGGGATGGTGATGAAGTGCGAACCGATCTTTGCCGCCATCGAAGCGCTCCGCACCCCGCAAGCGCGCGTCGTCCTGATGTCGCCGGGCGGCCGCCGCCTCGACCAGGCGATCGCCCGCGAATACGCCGCGCGCGACCGGCACCTGATCCTGCTGTGCGGTCATTACGAAGGGGTCGACCAGCGCGTGATCGACCAACTCGTCGACGAGGAACTCTCCATCGGCGACTACGTCCTGACCAACGGAGCGATCGCCGCCGTCGTCTTCACCGATGCCGTCGTCCGGCTCATCCCCGGCGTACTGGGGGACGATGTCTCCGCCGCCCAGGACTCCTTTTCCGGCAACGGCCTGCTCGAATACCCCCAATACACCCGGCCCGTCGAGTTCCGCGGCCTGCGCGTCCCGGAAATCCTCCTGAGCGGGCACCATGCCGCGATCGCCAAATGGCGGGAGGAGCAATCGCTCGAAAAAACCCGCCGGGTACGGCCCGACCTGCTTTAATCTTTGCCAAAACCGCCGTTTTTCTCCACCAATCCTTAAACCGATGTTTTCCTTAAAAGACAAAACCGCCCTGATCACCGGTGCCGCCTCGGGCATCGGCGCCGCCATCGCCACCACCTTCGGCAAGGCGCAAGCCACCGTCTATATTGCCGACCGCGACGAGGCCGGTGCGGCGCGCCAGGCCGACGAAGTCGCCAAGGCAACCGGGGCGACCGCCCACCCGCTCGCGCTCGATGTCACCGACGAAGCAGCGATCGCCCGGGCCGAGGCGCTGATCCGCGAACGGCACGGCGCACTCGATCTTCTGGTCAACAACGCGGGGGTCGGCGCCGTCGGGACGCTCCTGACGACCACCGGCGAGGAACTCGACCGCCTCTACGCCGTCAACGTACGGGGCGTCTTCAACGTCACCAAAGCCTTTCTGCCCGGGATGGTGGAGCGCAAGTCGGGCAACGTGATCCACCTCGCCTCAATCGGCGGCGTCGTCGGCATCCGCGACCGGCTCGCCTATTGCGCGACGAAGTTTGCCGTCGTCGGGATCACCAAAAGCATGGCGCTCGACCATGCGGCCGACCGGATTCGCGTCAACTGCATCTGCCCCGGCCGGGTGGAGACGCCGTTTGTCACCGCGCGGCTCAAGGAATACCCCGACCCGGAGGCCGCCTACCGCGAGATGTCGTCCACGCAGCTTTTCGAGCGGATGATCCGCCCCGAGGAAATCGCCGCCGCCGCGCTTTACCTCGCCAGCGACGAGGCCGAGATGGTCACCGGAACGGCGTTTTTGATCGACTCCGGCTGGACGGCGGGTCAATAAGAAGGGGAAGAAACCTTTAACCTCGCATTTTTAGCTCTCTTTTATCGTGAAAATCGTTCGTTATCAAAACGCGCAGAACGCCATCGAATACGGCAGCCTCAACCCCGACGGAAGCGTCGAGCGTCTTGAGGGCGATCTCTACGGCGGCCTGAAAAAGACCGGCCAGACCGGGGAAGTGGCCAAACTGCTTGCACCGCTGGTGCCGACCTCGATCCTCTGCATCGGCCTCAACTACAAGCACCACGCCGCCGAAAGCGGGGCCAAGGTTCCCGAAATCCCAATCCTCTTCGTCAAGGGGATCAACGCGCTTCAAAACCCGGGCGACCCGATCGAAATCCCGACACAGATGGCGAGCGACGAGGTCGACTACGAGTGCGAACTGGCGGTCGTCATCGGCAAGCCGTGCAAGAACGTCAGCCGGGAAAACGCGCTCGACTACGTTCTCGGCTACACCTGCGCCAACGACGTGAGCGCCCGCGACTGGCAGATCAGGAAAGGGGGCGGCCAGTGGTGCCGCGGCAAGTTCTTCGACACCTTTGCCCCGCTCGGGCCATGCCTGGTGACGACCGACGACATCCCCAACCCGAACGAACTGGCGATCAAGACCGTCATCAACGGTGAAACGTTGCAGGACTGGAATACCAACGACATGATCTTCGACGTGCCGACCCTCATCGAGTTTTTGAGCGGAAGCACGACGCTCCTGCCCGGCACGGTGATCCTGACCGGCACGCCCCACGGCGTCGGCATGGCCCGCAAGCCGCCGCGCTGGCTCAAGGAAGGCGATTCGGTGACGATCGAGATCGAAAAGATCGGCGCGCTGACCAACCCCGTCGTCAATGAAAAGAAAGCCTGAAACAAAAATGAGCACCAACACGGTTCATGAACTGAAGTACGGGCAGAGCTGGCTGGGAGCCGACGAAAAGCCGCTGCGCAACCCCGGCACCGTCCGCCTCGAACGCCGGGGCGACACCCTCTTTGTGGAAGCCCGCCTGCGGGACGAAAACATCTCCGACCCGGAAGCGAAGTTCAACGACGAAGCGTACAAGCACGGCGATGTCTTCGAGCTTTTCATCAAGGGCGAAGGCGACAACCACTACCACGAGATCCACGTCACCCCCTCCAACGTCCTGCTCCAGCTTCGCTTCGAAGTCGGTGAAAAGCGGCCGTTCAACCTGGAAAAGGCGCGGGTCTGGGAGCCGATCCTCAAAAGCTCGACCGAAAAGGTCGACGGCGGCTGGATCGCCCGGTACGAAGTGCCGCTGGCCAACCTCTCCGACCAGAAGCCGCTGCCGACCCGCTGGCAGGTCGGGTGCGGTCGCTACGACTACCAGCCGGGCCTCGAAAAACCGGTGATGACCAACACCGCGCCGCTGACGGTGTGCGATTTCCACCGCCACGCCGAGTGGCCGGTTTACGAACTGGTGTAAAAGGAAACCCGGAGGGTTCCTTACGGGGGTAAGCGCGGCAGCGCGCCGCCCCCGGAAAAATCGCTGAAAGAAGAATCGACCCCGAAGGGGGTCGCAGAGGTACGGCACTTCGTTTTCTGCGACCGCCTCCGGGGTCGATGGTGGGTGGGCTTCGTAAACCGGGGGTATCGCCAAGGCTCAACCCCCGGCTGCCCCGCTGGCAACCTTTCAGGTTGCTTCTTGTGGAACCGATCGGTTTTCCAGTTGCCGGGGGTCAGGGAAACCGCTAAAGATGGACCGTCGGTTTCACTGAGGAAAACCGCCTCTTCCCGGCTTTTTCTCCAGCGGAAAACCTTCTCTCCGTCATGACCTCACCTTCCCACCCTGTCGCACCTGTTCCCAACGCCAAACTGCTGCTCGACGGCGCGGCGATCGACCGCATTTTACGCCGGATCGCGAGCGAAATCATCGAACGTCACAACGACGCGCTGGAACGGCTGGTTCTGGTCGGCATCCCGTCGCGCGGCGTGGAAATCTCCCGCCGTCTGGTGGAACAGATCCGCAACGCCGAGGGGAAAACGGTGGAGAGCGGGATCATCGATGTCTCCATGCACCGCGACGACCTGCAACTGCGCCCCCGCCTCTCCCCGCTCGTCGCCTCGCACCTGCCGCCCGACCTGAGCGACCGCACGCTCGTCCTGGTCGACGACGTACTCTTTTCAGGCCGCACCTGCCGCGCCGCCATGGATGCGATCTCCTCCTTCGGCCGTCCGGCCCGCATCGAATACGCGGTGCTGATCGACCGGGGCCACCGGGAACTGCCGATCCGGGCCGACTACATCGGCAAGAAGGTCTCCACCCGCGCCGGTGAACGTGTCTTTGTCCGCTTCCACGCCGTCGACCAGGTGGGCGATGCCGTCTGGGTCAGCCAATCCCTCGAATAGAACGCCTCTTTTTTATGCTCTGGACCCGCAAAGACCTTGTCTCCATCCAGGAACTTTCCACCGACGAAGTTTCCCTGCTTCTCGACACCGCCTCGGCCTTCAAACAGGTCGGCACGCGCGACATCAAGAAAGTCCCCGCCCTGCGTGGGAAAACGTTGGTCAATTTCTTTGCCGAACCGAGCACCCGCACCCGAATTTCCTTTGAACTGGCGGCGTTCCGGCTGAGCGCCGACGTGGTCAACATGGCCGCCGACACCTCCAGCCTCACCAAGGGGGAGACGCTGAAAGATACCGCCCGCAACCTCGAAGCGCTGCTCGCCGACATCATCGTGCTGCGCCACTCCTCGGCGGGAGCGGCAAAGTTTCTGGCCGACCGGCTCCAGGCGAGCGTCATCAACGCGGGCGACGGCGCGCACGAACACCCGACGCAGGCGCTGCTCGATACCTTCACCATCTGGGAGAGGCGCGGGACGCTCGAAGGGCTTCACGTGGCGATCATCGGCGACATCCTTTTCTCCCGCGTCGCCCGCTCCAACATTCACGCGCTCCAGAAACTCGGCGCACGGGTGACGCTGGTCGGCCCGAGCACGCTCGTTCCCCGCTGGTTTGAGGAGATGGGGGTGACCGTCAGCCACAAGCTCGACGAAGTGCTCGAAGATGCCGATGTCGTCAACCTCCTGCGCATCCAGCAGGAACGCCAGCGCAAGGAATACTTCCCGAGCCTGGGGGAATACACCTCGCTCTTCGGCCTGACCAAGGAACGCGCCAAGCTCCTCAAGCCCGACGCGCTGATCATCCACCCCGGGCCGATCAATCGCGGCGTGGAGATCGACAGCGGCGTGGCCGACTGCGCGCAGAGCCTCGTGATGGACCAGGTGACCAACGGGCTCGCCGTCCGGATGGCCGCGCTTTTCCTCTGCGCCCGGGCCAGGGGCGCGGGAGCCGGGGATGTCCCGACTGTCTGACCGGTTTTTTTCTTTCTTATGAGCAACCACTTTCTTCTACGCAACGGTCGCGTGATCGACCCGGCCAACCGGCGCGACGAGATCGCCGATATCGCCATCGTCGACGGCCGCATTGCCGATCCCGCCACCCTGGAGGGGAAGCCGGGGGTGGAAACGCTCGATTGCACCGGGCTGGTCGTCGCCCCGGGCCTGATCGACCTCCATGTCCATTTTCGCGAGCCGGGGCAGTCGGCCAAGGAGACGATCGCCACCGGGGCGAGCGCGGCGGCGGCGGGCGGCTTTACCAGCGTCGTCTGCATGCCGAACACCACGCCGACCATCGACAACGCGAGCGTCGTCGGCTGGGTGGAGGACAAGGCGCGCAAGGAGGCGTGTGTCAATGTCTACGTCACCGGCGCGATCACCAAGGGGATCGCCGGGGAGGAACTCGCCCCGATCGGCGCGATGTTCAAGGCGGGGATCGTCGCCCTGACCGACGACGGCCACTGCATCCAGAACCACGAACTGATGCGCCGGGCGCTGGAATATGCGCGGATGTTCGAGCTTCCGGTCATGGACCATTGCCAGGACTACAATCTCGTCGGCAAGGGGGTGATGAACGAAGGGTACTGGAGCACCGTGCTCGGGCTGCCCGGCTGGCCGTCGCTGGGAGAGGAACTGATCGTCCAGCGCAACGCGCAGCTCGCCGAATCGTCGGGAACGCCGATCCATTGCCAGCATCTCTCCGCCGGGGGAAGCGTGCGCATCCTGCGCGAAGCGCGCGGGCGCGGGATTGCGATCACCGGTGAGGTCTGCCCGCACCATATCGCGCTGACCGACGCGGCGATCGAGTCGTTTGACACCAATTTCAAGATGAACCCGCCGCTGCGCACCCAGCGCGATGTCGACCAGTTGATCGAGGGAATTGCCGACGGGACGATCACCATCCTCGCCAGCGACCACGCACCGCACTGCGACTTCGAGAAGGAGATGGAGTTTGACCGCGCTCCCTTCGGCATCCTCGGGCTGGAGACCGAACTCGGGCTCTTCCTCGACCTTCTCGTCCACAAGAAAAAGGCCATTTCGCTCCCCCGGCTGATCGAGCTTTACACCATCAACCCGGCCCGGCTGATCAAGATCGACCGCGGGACCCTCTCGCCCGGAGCCGTGGCGGATGTGACCGTGATCAACCCCGACCTGGAATGGACCGTCGACAAGGAGGCTTCGTTCTCCCGCTCGCGCAATACGCCTTTCCACGGATGGGAGTTGCGGGGTCGCGCCGTCCGGACCATCGTGGCGGGCAAAACCGTCTGGGCGCTCTGATGGCAGCCTTCTCTTTTCATGCGGGAGTTGCCAATCCGGCGCGCCCGCCTTACAGATGCGGTTTGAAATGATGCCCGTTTCCACCTCTTCCGCCCCCACGACAACCACCCCGCTGGAGCGCATTTCCGTGCGCGCCAAGTTTTTCTTCGAGGGCGACACCAAGTTTTTCCTCAAGGGGGTGACTTACGGGCCGTTCAGCCCGAATGCGGACGGGGATTACCTCGCCTCCCCCGAAAAGACCGCGCGCGATTTTTCGCTGATGCGGGAACTCGGGGTCAACGTCATCCGCATCTATCACGTGCCGCCGCGCTGGTTGCTTGATCTCTGCCGCGAGTATGGCCTGCGCGCCATTATTTCGATCCCGTGGGCCGAGCATGTCGAGTTTCTCAACAACCGGAAAGTCCGCAAGGAGATCCTGCGCACCATCCGCGACGCCGTTGCCCGCAATAAGGGGCACGACGCGATCTTCGCCTACCTCGTCGGCAACGAAATCCCGACGACCATGGTCCGCTGGCTCGGCACGCGCCGGGTCATCGACTTTGTGGAGCGCCTCGTCCACATCGCCCGCGAGACCGACCCCGGGCCGCTCTACTCCTACGCCAGCTATCCGCCGACCGAGTACCTCCTGCCGCAGAACGTCGATTTTTACACCTTCAACGTCTACCTGGAACGACGCGACGACTTCGAGCGCTACCTCGCCCGGCTCCAGAACCTGACCGACGAAAAACCGCTCATCATGGGCGAGTTCGGCCTCGACACGATGCGCAAGGGCGAAGAGGCGCAGGCCGAAGTGCTCGACTGGCACTTTGACTGCGTGGTCCGCGGCGGAACCGCTGGAACGATCTTCTTTTCATGGACCGACGAATGGTTCACCGGGGGACAGGAGATTCTCGACTGGGAATTCGGGCTGGTCCGCCGCGACCGGACGCCCAAGAAAGCGTTCCATCTCCTCAAGAAGAAACTTTCCGGCAATGAGCCGGTGACCAGCAAGGTCCGGCTCGACCACTACCCGTCGGTCTCGATCATCGTCTGTTCGTACAACGGGGCCAAGACGCTCAAGGATTGCCTGGAGTCGCTCGACCTCCTCAACTACCCGAACTACCAGATCGTGCTGGTCGACGACGGCTCCAGGGACAACACCCAGCAACTGGTCGCCGATTTCGAAAAAGCGCGCAACGCCCGGCTGGCCGCCACCGGGTGCAAGCTCCCCGATTTCCTGAACATCGTCCAGCCGAACATGGGGTTGAGCTACGCGCGCAACGCCGGGGCGCGGGCTTCGAGCGGGGAGATCATCACCTACACCGACTCGGACTGCATGCCCGATCCGGACTGGCTCTACTTCATGGTCGGCACGCTCCTGAGCGGCGACTACTGCGGCGTCGGCGGCCCGAACATCTCGCCCCCCGCCGTCAACTGGGTGCAGGCGGCGGTCGCAGCCGCTCCCGGCGGCCCGAGCCATGTGCTCCTCTCCGACGTCGTGGCCGAACACATCCCCGGGTGCAACATGATGTTCCACCGCTGGGCGTTTGAGGGGATCGGCGGGTTCGATGTCGATTACCGCAAGGCAGGGGATGATGTCGACTTCTGCTGGCGGCTGCAAAACAACGGCGGCGTGATCGCCTTCAGCCCGGCGGCGATCGTCTGGCACTACCGCCGTTTCACGTTGCAGGCGTTCCGCAAACAGCAGGAAGGGTATGGCGAAGCCGAGTCGCAGCTCCGCTTCAAACACCTGATCTTTTTCGGCCCGACCGGGACCGCCAAGTGGAAGGGGCAGATCTACGGCGCACCCCGGTTCACGTGGCTCCTCAACCGGCCGGTCATCTACCATGGCGTCTTCGGCCAGGGGCTCTTCCAGTCGATCTACCCGACGCCGCAGTCGGAAATCGCCGCGTACGTCAGTTGCATCGAATGGGTGGCGCTGACGGTCGTGATCTTCATCGTCTCGATCGCCTTCCCGGTCCTGCGAATCGTCCCGTACCTGATGTTCGGCGCGACCTTCCTGGTCGCCCTCTCGTTCATGATCCATGCGCGGATCGAACCACGCTACGACACCGTTTTCGCGCGCCTGCTCGTCGCCTTTCTGGCGTTCCGCCAGCCGCTGGTGCGCGGCTGGGCCCGCTATTTTACCTGGCTCAAATTCAAGCAGACCCCCAAGGCGGTCATCGCGCGCCAGGAGGAACGCCTCCCGGGGGGGCGGACCAGCGGCTCGATCAGCAAACTCAACTTCTGGAGCGAAGAAGGCGCCGGGCGCGAGAAACTGCTCGAAGAAATCTTCGCGCAGATGGAGGAGGAAGACTGGCGCTACTCCGCCGATACCGGCTGGAAGGGGTGGGACATCCAGATCTACGGCAACCGGTTCTGGAGCATCAACTTAAAGAGCGTAACCGAGTACCACGGCGGGCCGAAATGCCTGACGCGCGTCCGTCTGAGCTACACGCCGGTCGTGACCACGCTCCTGCTCGCCCTTCCCGCGCCGCTCGTGCTGCTCTACCCGTTCCAGAAACCGGGCATCGGGTCGTTTCTCCTGCTCGGGGTCTACCTCCTCTTCCTATTGGTGCTTTTCTTCCGCGGCTACCGGCTCAAGCGGCGGGTGGCGGCGCTGGTGACGGTGGCGGCCCACCGTGCCGGGCTGCACCGGATGCACCGCAAACAGGGGCTCGCCGACGCCCCGGTACCGGAATCAAAGGAAAGCGAACCGGCTGCGGAATGAGCCTCCTGACCGCCGACTACGACTACCCCCTTCCCGAGGCGCTGATCGCCCGCTACCCCCTTCCGGAGCGGGCGGCTTCGCGGATGATGGTGATCCACCGCGAAGAGGGGCGAATCGAGCACGCCTCCTTCCGCGATTTTCCGCGTTACCTCCGGGGCGACGACCTCGTCGTGCTCAACAACACCAAGGTGATCCCCGCGCGGGTTTATTCCGACGATGGGAAGATCGAACTTTTCTTCCTTGAAGTCGTCGGCGAACGACGCTGGAAATGCCTGGTCAAACCGGGCCGGAAGATGCGCCTCGGCCGGACCGTGCCGGTCGGCGGCGTGACCGGCACGGTCGTCGAAGTGCTCGAAACCGGCGAACGGGTGGTGGAGTTTGAAACACCGGTCGATCTCCATGCCGTCGGCCACCTGCCGCTCCCCCCCTACTTTGAACGCGAAAGCGAAACGCTCGACGAAGAGCGTTACCAGACCGTCTACGCCGCCGCCCCCGGGGCGGTCGCCGCGCCGACGGCAGGTCTGCACTTCACGCCGGAACTGCTCGCCTCCCTCCCCCATGCTTTTGTGACGCTCCACGTCGGGGCAGGCACCTTCAAGCCGGTGCAGAGCGAAAAGATCACCGACCACCCGATGCACACCGAGCGTTTTCTGCTCCCGCCGGAAACCGTCGAAGCCGCCAACCGTGCCGGGCGGATCATCGCCGTCGGCACCACGACCATGCGCGTTCTCGAAGCGCGGATGCGCGATGCCGGCGCGCTCCTCCCGGGCGAAGGAAGCACCGATATTTTCATCTACCCGCCTTACCAGTTTCAGGCCGTCGGGGCACTCCTGACCAACTTCCACCTCCCGAAATCGACCCTCCTGATGCTGGTCAGCGCCTTTGCGGGGCGCGAACTGATCCGCCAGGCGTATGAGGAAGCGATCCGCGAACGCTACCGTTTCTACAGCTACGGCGATTGCATGTTGATCCTTTAACGCCCGTACCATTCCCGGGCGTTGCGATCAAAGATATTCGCCATCTCCTCCTCCGAGAAGTTGTCCCTGATCCGTTGCACATCGCGATCGGAAAACGGAACCTTCGCACGGGTGGAGGGGAGGTCCGTTCCAAACATGAGCGCCTTCGGATTGATCCGGTAAATCGCTTTCATGGCAGGCACCGGATCAAAGTCGATCCTTCCGAAACCGGTCGCCTTGACCTTCACGCCCCGTTCCACCCAATAGAGCAAATCATCAAATCCCTCCTGCGAGAGGCCGAGATGGTCGATGGAAAACCGGGGAATATTCTTCAAAACCGACCTGAAATCCCCCAGGTTTCGGCTGTCGATATAAAGCTCGGTATGCCAGCCGTACTGATCGAAAAGCCGGTTGGATAATCTTTCGAGATGCTCCATCTTCTCCGATCCCCCTCTTTTGACATTGAAGCGAACCGCCACCACGTTGGCGGCATTCAACCGCTCCAGTTCCGCGCCGGTGATGTTGACAGGAATATTGGCGACGCCGCAGAACCCTTCCCCCAGGGTTTGCAGGGCGTCGATCAGGTACTCCTGGTCAAAGGCCTGAAAGGAACCGGAAACGACCGCGCCGCCCGTGATCCGATAGCTTGCCGTGGCATGAAGATAATCCGCCGTGGTGAATTGCGGAGGCAGGTAGCCGTTGTTCGCCACGAGGGGGTATTTCGGGTTGATGATATGGAAATGCGCGTCAAAAATTTTCATGTTCTTCCACCTACCGTCGGATGTTCGCAGGTGATGACAAGCCAAAACGGCCGCCCCGTGGTGCAGGGCGGCCGTTGGAGTTTAGGGTGAACTTGGGGGGGTTACAGTTGTTCAGCCGGGGCATCCGCCGGTTTGACGGTGATGTAGCCTTGCATCTCCTGGTGGAGCGCCGAGCAGAAGTTGGTGCAGTAGTACGGGAAGACCCCCGGTTTATCGAGCTTCACCTGGATCGTGCGGGTTTCGCCCGGGTCCATGATGACGTTCATGTTATGTTCGCTGACCGCGAAGCCATGAATCATGTCGGTGGTCTGTTCCACGTTGGTGATGTGGATCGTCAGGGTGTCGCCGACCTTGGCTTCGATCTTGTCCGGCACGAAGCGGCTCCGGACGGCGATCAGCTTGACTTCGACATCGTTGTCGCCGGTGCGGGTGGCGCTGTTGGCGGCGGCCTTCATGTCCCAGATCGCGCCCGGGTGCTTGTTTTCCTCCTGCGGGTAGACTTCGATCGGCTGGATCGCGTCGGCCTTGAGGATCTGCGCAAAGTGCGGTTCCGGTTCGGTGAAGGCTTCATAGACCATCTTCATCTTTTCCCCGCTGATGTCGATCAACTGGCTGCTTTCCGGCTGGCTCGGGCCGACGGAGATATGCCGCCCCTTCGACATCTTGTTCATGGCGATGAGCCACTTGCCGTACGGCTGCCTGGTGTCGCTACCCCCGACCACCAGGTGGCCGATCGCATAGTGAACCGGGATCTTGTCGATGACCACCTTGTTCAGGTCAGCCTTTTCCTCGGCGGTCCACGGCGGGAGCTTCCACTTGGTCACCGCCGAGTCGATGTAAAGCGAAGTATAGCCATACCCCTTGCCGTCGAACTGCGTATGGAGCGGCCCGATGCCGACGGGGACTTCCCCTTCGAGGATCGACTCATACTTCAGCACGGGCACTCCGCGGAACTCCCCTTCGAAGTCCTTGGCTTCGATCGCGGCGAGCACCTTTTCGAAGTCAAACACCGTGGTGGTCGGCTGGAGCTTGCCCGAGGCGCTGATCCAGCGTCCGCTCGGGTCGGTGTCGATCCCGTGGGGCGATTTGCCGATGGCGACGTAGTAGATCACGCCGGGCACCTTGACCGGGTCGATCATCGGCACGCCTTCGAGCATCTCGGCCTTTCCTTCGGCGACCGCCTTTTCCGCCGCCTTCCAGTTGACGAAGGCGGCATAGTCGCGGTCGCGCTGGGAAGCGTTGACCTCCATCAGGTCATGCGCCATTTCCGTGTTGTAGCTGGTCCAGAAAGCCCAGCCGCTGCTCGGCCCCTTCCCGGTGGAGCCCAGGTCGAAGTTGATCGGCGGCGTCATGATCTGCCAGCCGACCGACATCTTGCCGCTCTCCGGGTCGACCTTGATGCCGCTGACCATGCCGGTATATTCCTTTTCATACTCGGTCAACGGGGCATAGCGACCCTTGGGAAGCGGCACGGAGAAACGGGTGGCGACCAGGATGTACTCCGTATTTTCGGTAATGAAGGAGGAGCCGTGGTTGCCGCTCGAGTTCGGGATCGGTCCGAGGATTTCCTTCGTCTTGAAATCGCGCAGGGAGATCCGGGCGATCCGGTTGTTGCCGTTGTCGTTGACGAAGAGCCAGCGCCCGTCATAGAGGCCGTCGGTCTGTGAAAGGCCGGGGTGGTGGACATCGCCCCAGGTATAGTCTCCAAGCAGTTCCTTGGTTTCGATGTCATACCCGTAGCCGGTGCCCGGGTAGGGAGCAAAAACCGGGATCGTGGCGATGTGCCTCATCGAAGGAAGCCCTGCGACAAAGACCTGTCCGGAGTGCCCGCCCGAGTAGAAGAGGTAGTATTCATCCATCTGCCCGGGGGCGACATAGGTGGCCTGTGCCGCCTCTGCGATCTCGGCCGTGGCCGAGCCGGTGTTTTCCCGCTTGCACGCGGAAGTTCCAAGAAGAGCGCCGAGCGCGACTGCGGTGAGTAGGGACGGTGTTTTCATGACGGGAGCGTAAAGGTACGTTTCGGTTCTGGTTTAGTTGACAAGTTTAGTTGACAACGATCTTCCCCTTCATGCCGAGACCGGCGTGGGGATCGCAGACAAAGTTATATTCGCCTCTGGGCATGGTTTTGGTGAACTCGACCTCGGTTGCCTGCCCGGGAGCCTGCAACAGCACCCCGAGAAGCTTGCCATCCTTTTCGAGCATGGCGGCCGCACCGGCGGGGATGCGCTGATCCTTGAAGTTCACGTTGTGCGGACCTCCGTCGACCATCACGAAGCGAACCTTGTCACCCGACTTGATGATCAGCATGGCCGGTTCATAGAAGTAGGCATCCGCGGTTCCCCGCATCTTCACTTCATGAACCTCCCCGGTGAAAGGCGCAGGAGTGCCGGGCGCCGCCCCCTGCTCGGTTGACTTGCCGCATCCGCCGAGGAAAAGAGGCAAGGCTGCACCGAGCAACAGCGGTAATCCGGCGGCGAGTGATGGGATGACTTTCATTTTCATATGGAGGATCGTCCTCCATTTTGAGATTAGATTCCTTGATACTGGTCAAGTTTTTGAGGATTTATCGACAGTTAGAGGCTGTGAAAAAATGATTTTAATGGCCTCTTAATCAGGATCGACAAACCGCACCTTCGGCAACACCTTCCATCCCCAGAGAACGGCTCCGGCAGCCCAGAGCAGCGAACCGATATTCAACGCCCCGTTGCGCCAGAGCAGCGTAAAGTCGCCGCCGCTGCGGAAAACCATCGCGCTGATAAAGAGCAGCGCGGTGGCCCCCAGGAAGGGTAGCTTCCGGGCAAGCAGGGAGCCGAACCCGCCGTGGCTAAGAACCACCCGGGTCGCCACGGTCAGCGTCATCAGCGCAAAGCCGCCGATAAAGATGACATGCAACCCGCCGACCCGCTGGAACGGCCAGCCGAGCGGAAAGAGCAGCCCGAGAAGGATCAACCCGACGGCGGCGTAAAGGCAGCGCGGCAGGGTCAGCTTCGGGGTCGCCCCCTTGAGGAGGCGCACCTGCACGAGAAGATAACCGGCGGCGACCATGAACCGGGCCAGCCCGGTCCAGCGCGGCTGGTCGATCACCCCCTCCAGCAGGCTTAAAGCGACGATCGCCGCCCCCGCGGCAATCGACCAGAGCGCCCGCCGCCGCCAGGTCTTCGCCGGGTTCGGGCCGGGAAGCGCGGGTGCGATCTTCAGGAGCCGGGGAAGCAGAAAGCTACCCACCCCGAGCACCAGAAAGAGAATCCAGATTTCATTGAGCAACCGCCCGCCAAGGATCGCCCAGCGCGGCCCACCCAGACCGTTTTCGGTAATGACCAGCCCGGCCACCCCGGCCACCGCACAGAGAAAGCCGAAGCCGACCAGCACAAACCCGGGAGGCGGCTTCCCGAACTCGCCCCCGCCCTTGGCAATGAAAAACCGCCGGATGAGAAACGAAAGATAAACGATCAGCAGGAGCAGGAAGAGCGCATCCCCCGCGCCGTGCTTCCCGGTCAGGTGAGCGCCGAGCGTTCCAAAGTAAAGCGCGAGGACGGAGAGCAACTCGCGCGAGGAAAAGGGAGGCGTCCCGGTCAGGCGGGGGGCCGCCGTCCCCAGAAACCCGAGGACATACCCTCCCATGAACCCTTCGATCATGAAACGCGCATGAAGCACGCCGGGATAGACCGGGTAGAAGCCGGTAAAATAGAGCGGCCAGAGGAGCACGCCGAAGATTCCGGCCAGCAGCCCGAGCGGAAAGAGGATGCGGTACGGTTCATCGGACGCCATCCGGAAAAAGGAAGGGTGCGCGTTCATTTCCGGGAAGCCTCCACTGCCTGCCAGACTTCATCGACGCTCCAGTCGTTGCCGCGCCAGAGTTTCGCAACGGTCCCATCCGGCGTGACCAACGCGGTGCAGAGCCCGTGGGAAAAGGAGCCGCCATCCTCGGCCCGGACATAGACCGAAAAAGCATGCGTCAGCTTGCGCGTCTCCTCCTTCGTACCGCTGGCGTGGTGCCAGAGGGCGGGATCGGCCCCGATGTTCGTTCCATATTTGGCAAGCCGTTCGGGCGTGTCCTCCGGGTCAAACGAAATGCTCAGGAGCCCGACCTGCCCCGCCAGCGAGGGATCGGCTTCCAGCTTCTTCTGCAACTCCAGGAAGTTGCTCGACATCAACGGGCAGAAGTTGGGAATCGGGCACCGGGTAAAGATGAAAGTCACGACCGTCGTCTTCCCCAGGAGGCTTTCCCGGGTGAGCGGCCGGTCGGCCTCGTCCACCAGCGCAAACTCCGGCAGCGGATCGCCTTCCTTGAGACGCGGCACGTTGGGCGCTTCGACCTTCGCCTCGCTTTCCGGGAGCTTGAGCGTGGCGGCGTCGATCGGACGCAGATTGCCGATCCACGCGTCGCTATCCCCAACAAAAAAGCGGAACACCACGCCGTCCCCCGCTGAAAACCGCTTGAGTTCTTCGGGGTCCTTCACCGTGAAGGGCATCGTCATGGAAGGCATGAACCCGGGGATGTCCTCGTGCTCAATCATCGCCCCCGTACCGTCGCTGTCGATGCTCCGCACGACTCCCCTGACCTCGAAAACCTTTTCGTTCGAAACGGCGTTGGGCGGCGGGGCCGGCTCCGGGGCTCTGGAGCAGGAGGAAAAGGCAACCCCGAAAAGAAACGGCGTCAGCAAAACCGGGCGCAGCCGTTGGCAGTAGCGATGTGCAAAATTTCCCATAAGCTGATTGATCTCATCGGTTTTCAAATGTTTCCTTGATAGAGGTCAAGGAAATGCCACCGTGCTTGCGGGAGGCTACACGCACCCCCTGCCTCTCTTACTGACCCCGGTCGGTTGCAAAACACGTTTTCACTTCCTGTTTTTCCCTCATGACTTCCCGTTCCACTCGCAAGTTCCGGAAACTCGATGTCCGCCCCGTTCTTCAGAAGGGGGGCTCGCCCTTTCCCGTCATCATGGCCAAGGTCGATACCCTCCGCCCCGCCGAGGGCCTGGAACTGACGGCCCCCTTCATGCCCGCGCCGCTCGTCGAACTGCTCGGGAGCCGCGGTTTCGAGTCAAAAATGGAGCGCGGGGACGACGGGAGCTGGATTTGCTGGTTCTGGAAGGAAAAATAAGATAGCTCAGGTGACATGGAGCGGCGTCACCACCTCAGAACAGCAGCACTGGTTTATTCCCTGCGAAGTGCCTCGATCTTCGCCGGTTTGCCGGAGGAAGACCTGGAAAAGATCGCGGCGTTTGCCGTGAGCAAAAGCGTGGCCAAGGGCGAATACCTCTTCCGCGAACACGAACCGGCGGTCGGTTTCTATGTCGTCCGCAAGGGGATCATCAACGTTCACCGGGTCGCCTCCGACGGGCGCGAACAGGTGATCCACCTCTTCCGTCCCGGCGAATCACTCGCAGAGGCGGCGGTGGTCAGCGAAACCGGCTACCCGGCGGATGCGCGCGCGATCGAGGAGAGCGAAGTGATCCTGATCCCGAAACGCGATTTTCTCGCCCGGTTGCATGAAGATACCAACCTCGCGCTCCGGATGCTCGCCTCCATGAGCCAACACCTGCGGGTGCTGGTCGCTTCGATCGAAAGCCTTAAACTCAAAGATACCGAGACCCGCCTGCTCCACTGGCTTTTAAGCCGCTGCCCCCGCCCGCTCACCAGCGAACCGGCGGAGATCGCGATCGGCACCACCAAGGCGATCCTTGCCAGCGAACTGACCACCCGGCAGGAGACCCTTTCGCGCATCTTCGCGAAACTGCGCGACGCAGGGCATTTGATCGTCAAGGGGCGGACGATCACCGTCAACAATCCCCTCGCCTTCCAAGCCGTCTTCGAGGCCAACCTCGGCGGCGTTTCGTGACGGTTTCCGGTTGACATCTCGTTTCCTGTTAAGATACAAGGTTTCCCAACAGGAATGGATGAGAAAACCATCGGCGCCAATATCCGTGCAATCCGACAGGCCGCGAAAGTGACCCTGACGGAAGTCGCCACGCGTGCCGGGATCACCAAAAGCACCCTCTCGAAGATCGAGACCGGGCAGATTTCGACGCCGATCTCGACCCTCCTGACGATTGCCTCCACGCTCGGCGTGCGGCTGGCCGATTTTGTCCGCGAAGAAAACCCGGAAAAACGGTGGACCTTCACCCCGAAGGGCAAAGGACGGCTGCTGGTCCGCAACGGCTCCCGATTCGGCTACGCCTACGAAGGGTTGGCGGTCGATTTTCCCGACCGGCTCGTCGAACCGTTCCTTTTGACGATCAACCCCTCCGATCAGGCGGGAGTCTTCCGGCACGAAGGGCACGAGTTTGTCTACATGCTCTCGGGCCATGTGGAGTTCACCGTCGGCTCCGAACGTTTCGAGATGAAGGAGGGCGACTTTCTCTACTTCGACTCAACGCTGGAACACCAGACCCGCCTGATCGGCGCCGAACCGGCCCGTTTCCTCTGCTGCTTTATCGAACAACGCAACTAAGCTCCTCTCATGAACACCAAACCGACCATTTTCGTTGCCGGAGCCGGGCTGATGGGGCACGGCATCGCGCAGACCGCAGCCACGGCAGGCCACCCCGTGCTGCTCTACGACCTTTCGCCCGAAGCGGTCGAACGCGGCCTGCGGCAAATCGCCTGGTCCCTCGAAAAATTCCATGCCAAGGCACCGGAAAAAGCGCCCGATCCGCAGGAAGTGCTGGCACGGATCACCCCGACCACCGAACTCGAACGGCTCGCCGAAGCCGGGGTGGTGATTGAGGCGATCATCGAAAAGGCCGCTCAGAAAGAGGCGTTCTTTTCGCGTGCCGAGGAGGTTTCCTCACAGGAAACCGTGTTTTGTTCCAACACCTCGGCCATCCCGATCAGCCAGCTCGCAGCAGCGACCCGTCGGCCCGACCGTTTTTGCGGGATGCACTTTTTCAACCCGGTCCCGCTGATGAAACTGGTCGAGGTGATCCGCGGCATCGACACCAGCGCGGAAACCGTGGAGCGGGTCGTCACCCTGGCGCGCGATTTCGGCAAGGAACCGGTCGTTGTCGAACGCGACACCGCGGGGTTCATCGTCAACCGCATCCTGATCGCCTCGCTCCTCGAAGCCGTCCGCGTGCTGGAAGCGGGTCTCGCCGACGCGGAGCAGATCGACGCTGCGATGCGCCTCGGTTGCGGCCACCGGATGGGACCGCTGGAGACCGCCGACCTTTCCGGCCTCGATGTCTTCCTCCATGCCGCCAACGCGATCCACGAAGATACCGGCGACCCCAAATTCAAGGCCCCGCCGCTCCTCGCGCGGCTGGTCGCCGCCGGGCACCTTGGCCGGAAAACGGGACGCGGCTTCTACCGCTACCCCCGGGAGGGAGCACGATGATCGCGATCGACCTCACCGGCAAAAACGCCCTCGTCACCGGTGCGAGCCAGGGGTTGGGAGCGGCGATCGCCGCCCGGCTCCATGAAGCGGGCGCTTCGGTCGCCCTCAACTACTTTCCCGACGACGCCGGTGAAAACCAGCGCAGGGCGGAGCAACTCGTCGAGCGCCTCGGCCCCCGTAGCGCCGCCTTCCCCGCCGATGTCCGCGATTCGCAAGCCGTCGCGCAACTCTGCCAGGCGGTGGTCGACCGGTTCGGCCCGCTCGATCTCCTCGTCAACAATGCCGGGATCGTCCGCGACCGCACCGTCGCCAAAATGAGCGACGACGAGTGGTCCGCCGTGATCGACACCAATCTAAGCGGCGTTTTCCGTGTCTGCCGCGCCGGGGCCGCGCTCCTTCGCGACGGCGGGCGGATCGTGAACCTCGCCTCGGTCTCCGCTTCGGTCGGGCTTTTCGGCCAGGGCAACTACGCCGCCGCCAAGGCCGGGGTGCTCGGGCTGACCCGCACCTTGAGCCGCGAACTCGCCCGGCAAAACATCACCGTCAACGCCGTCGCCCCCGGCCTGGTCCTGACCGAAATGGGCCAAACCGTCCCCGAAGCGATCCGCGACCGGTGGTGTTCGGAAATCCCGCTCGGCCGGTTTGCCGAGCCGCAGGAAATCGCCGACGCCGTCCTCTTTCTTTGCAGCGACCTCGCCAGCTACGTGACCGGCCAGACCCTCCACCTCAACGGCGGGTGGTACGCCTGACCTCCAACACCCCACCCACTTGCTTATGTCTTCACCTGACCCGATCGTCATCGTCGGCGCCCGCCGCACCCCGCAGGGGCGCTTTCTCGGGAGCCTCGCCGCCTGTACCGCGCTTGATCTCGCCGTGGCCGCCGCCAAGGGAGCGCTCGGGGAGATCCCCGCCTCCGCCATCGACCGCTGCATCGTCGGCAACTGCCTGCCGCCGATCCTCAACGTCAGCCGGCAGATGAGCCTCGCCCTCGGCATTCCGCAAAGCGCCGATGCTTTTACCGTCAACATGGCGTGTGCCTCCGGCTTGAAGGCGATCACCCTTGCCGCCGATGCCCTGCGGCTTGGCGACGCCGAGGTGGTCTTGTGCGGCGGCACGGAATCGATGTCGAACGCCCCGCATTTCCTCCCCCGCTCCCGCACCGGCTACCGGCTCAGCGATGGCACGCTGGTCGATTCCCTGCTGCTCGGGTTGAAAGATCCCGCCATCGGCAAAACCATGCCGGAAACCGCCCAGCTTCTCGCCGAACGCTTCTGCGTGAGCCGCGAAGAGCAGGACCGCTTCGCCTTGGCCAGCCACCAAAAGGCGCTGGCAGCGCAGAAGGAAGGCGGCTTCGACGCGGAACTGATTCCCCTTGCCGGGCTAGAACACGACGAACACCCGCGCGCGGACACCACGCTCGAACGGCTCGCCACCCTCAAGCCAACCCTCGGCGCAGGGACCACGATCACCGCCGGAAACGCTTCCGGCATCAACGACGGCGCGGCAATGGTCGTCCTGACCACGCTCTCCACCGCGAAACGGAACGGCTGGCAGCCGCTCGCGCAGTTTTCCGCGTATGCCACCACCGGGTGCGCCCCCGAAGTGATGGGCGAAGGCCCGGTCCACGCCATCCGCAAGCTCCACGCCCGCACCGGCCATACGCTGGCCGACTACGACGCGATCGA
Source organism: Chthoniobacteraceae bacterium (assembly GCA_035555975.1). Taxonomy (GTDB): domain Bacteria; phylum Verrucomicrobiota; class Verrucomicrobiia; order Chthoniobacterales; family Chthoniobacteraceae; genus DATMFV01. The sequence goes on along the minus strand of DATMFV010000128.1, from coordinate 45,415 downwards.
AATCAACGAAGCCTTTGCCGCGCAGGCGCTTGCCTGCCTCAAACAACTCGACCTCGCGCCCGACGACCCCCGGTTCAACCGGTGCGGCAGCGGCATCGCGCTCGGTCACCCGATCGGGGCAAGCGGCGCGCGGCTGGTGGTCCACCTCGCCCACCAGCTCGCCCACGGCAACGGACGGCGCGCCCTTGCTTCGCTCTGCGTGGGCGGAGGAATGGGGATCGCCGCCACTCTCGAAGCTCTTTAACGCCTTTTTTCCCCTCTATGTCACACCTCCCGCCCAACCGCCCCCTTCTCATGACGCCGCAGGAAGCGGCCGCCCTGATCCCCGACCGCGCCCGCCTCGCCTTTTCCGGTTTTGCCACCGTCGGCATCGCCCAGGCGGTGATGGATGCGATGATCGCCCGCTTCAAACAGTGTGGCTCCCCCGGTGAACTGACCGCCTACCACGCCGCCGGGCATGGCGGCGGGTGGGGTTGCGACCGGCTCGCCGAAGGGGGGCTGCTGGCCAGGGTGGTCGGCGCACACTGGGGGTTGATGGATCACCTCCGGCGCGGCATGACTGAAAACCGGATCGAGGCGCACAACTGGCCGCAGGGGATGATCGTCCGCGCCTTCCGCGAAATGGCGCACGGCAGCCAATGGGGCTTCATCAGCCCGGTCGGCCTCGGGACCTTCATCGACCCGCGCGACTGGGGCGGCTGCATGAACGCCAAGGCGCGGGAGACCGGGAGCATGATCTCGCTGGAAACCGCTCCGGACGGCTCCGAAGTGCTCCGCTACAGCCACCTGCCGATTGACTTCGGCGTCATTCGCGGCTGGCGCGCCGACGCGCACGGCAATGTCAGCCTCGGCATGGAAGCGTTGAGCCTCACCCAGCTTGAAATCGCGCTGGCGACCCGGGCACAGGGCGGCAAGGTGATCTGTCAGGTCCGCTACCACGACCGCGACCATGTTTTCCCGGCGGATGAAATCTCCATCCCCGGCATCCTGATCGACCACCTGGTCGTCGCCGACGATCCAAGCCGCAACCATCGCCAGTGCGAGGCGTACGACGAAGATCCCTACCTGCTCGTGGCCGGCGGCGCGGCCGATGCCGTCAAACTGCCGCCGGTGCCGGAGGGGCCGCGCGGCTGGATCGGGCGGCGCGCGGCGCAGGAAATCCACCCCGGCGACTGCTTCAACCTCGGCATCGGCATCCCGGGCGAAACCGTCACCGCCGCGCTCGCGGAAGCGGGGCGCCTGGGCGAAGTGACGCCGACGCTGGAATCGGGCGTCATCGGCGGCGTCGGCATCGGGCTCAACAACTTCGGCATCGCCGTCTGCCCGCAATCGCGGATGGACCAAGGGGCGATGTTTGACTTCTACTACGGTGGCGGCCTCGACATCACCGTCATGGGCGCGGCGGAAGTCGGCGAAAACGGCGACATCAACGTCAGCCTTTTCGACGGAAAACCGACCGGCTGCGGCGGGTTTATCGACATTACCCAGAACGCCCGGAGGATCGTCTTTTGCAGCACGCTCACCGCAGGCGGCGTGAAGCTGGCCTACGAGGAAGGCCGGGTGCGCGTCCTTCAGGAGGGGCGCTTCCGCAAATTCGTCAGGAAAGTCGAGCAGGTGACCTTCAGCGCCGCCCAGGCGCTCTCCAAGGGGCTCGCCGTCCGGCTGGTGACCGAGCGGTGCGTCTTCGAACTCGACGCCGAAGGCTGGACGATGATCGAAATCGCCCCCGGGATCGACCTCGAACGCGAAATCCTCGCCCATCTCGACTTCCGCCCGCGCGTCTCGCCCAACCTGCGCGAAATGGCGCGGAGCTGCTTCGTCCCCGGGTGTTAAAGAGTTCATTTTTCATTGAACTTCCCGGCGTCGTGGTTCAGGTTACCGTGCCATGACCCTGGAAGCCTCGCCCCCGGCCGCGCCTTCGCTGACCCCGCTGGAAACGGAAGTCATCGACTTTTTTGTGGCCCTCGCGGGGTTGATCGGCCAGCCGCGCTCCATTGCCGAGATCTACGGGCTGCTCTTCATCTCCCGCGAACCGCTCTCCATGAGCGACCTGATCGACCGCCTCGCCTTGAGCAAAGGGTCCGCCAGCCAGGGGTTGAAGTTCCTGCGGGAACTCGGCGCGGTCCAGGCAGTCCGGACCGAGGGCGAGCGGCGCGATTACTACCAGGCCGAAATCAGCCTGAAACGGATCGTCAACGGCTATCTGGAGCGCGAGCTCGAAGGCCACATCGCCAGCGGGCGCGAGCGGATCGACGCGCTGCGCAAACAGCAGGAAGCGATGGAAGACCGCGACGGCTTTTACCGCAACCGCGTCAGCCAGCTCGAACAATGGTACAGCCGGGGAAGCCGCGCCGTGCCGCTCCTGCGAACCTTTCTCTCCCTGTAATGCGCATCCTCGTCACCGGCGGTTGTGGTTTCATCGGCTCCCATCTGGTTCGCCTGCTGATCGCGCGCGGACACTCCGTGCTCAACGTCGACAAACTGACCTATGCCGGGAACCGCGCCTCCCTGCGCGACGTGGAGCCGCACCCGGCCTACGAATGGCTCGCCGCCGATATTGCCGACGCCCCGGCCATGGAAGCAGCCTTCCACCGCTTCCAGCCGCAGGCGGTGATGCACCTCGCCGCGGAATCGCATGTCGACCGCTCCATTGACTCCCCGGGCGCCTTCATCCAAACCAACATCGTCGGCACCTACACCCTGCTCCAGGCCGCGCAACGCCACGCCGCCACGCTCGCGCCCTACGCCGTTTTCCGTTTCCTGCACGTCTCCACCGATGAAGTCTACGGCTCGCTCGGAGAGACGGGAACGTTCGAAGAGACCACGCCGTACGATCCCCGCTCCCCCTACTCCGCCAGCAAGGCCGCTTCCGATCATCTCGCCCGCGCCTGGAAAACAACCTACGACCTGCCGGTGATCGTCACCAACTGTTCCAACAACTACGGCCCGTGCCAGTTCCCGGAAAAGCTGATCCCGGTCGTCATCCTCAAGGCGCTCGCGGGCGAGCCGATCCCGATTTACGGTCGCGGCGACCAGGTGCGGGACTGGCTCTACGTGGAAGACCACGCCGACGCCCTCCTCACCGTGCTGGAACAGGGCACCCCGGGGGAAACCTACAACATCGGCGGGGAAAACGAACGGCGGAACCTCGACCTCGTACAGACCCTCTGCGCCCAGCTCGACGAGCTTTCACCCCGCAACGACGGGCGTTCGTACTGCGAACAGATCACCTTCGTCGCCGACCGCCCGGGGCACGACTGGCGCTACGCGGTGAACATCTCCAAGATCCGCCGGGAACTCGGCTGGACCCCGCGGCAGGATCACGAAACCGGCTTCCGCAAGACGGTCCGCTGGTATCTGGAAAACCGCCCATGGTGGGAGGCGATCCTCTCCGGCGAATACCAGGTCGACAGGCAGGGAGCGCCGGCGAGAGCGACCTGACCTTTCACGACACGGCTTCCTTTTCGCGAAGCTCCTGCAAAATCGGTAGATATTTTGACTCCGCCCGCGAAAGGCACTCCGCCGTGATGGCGGGATCGACCGGCGCGGTTCCCCTGAACGGAATCAGGGCCAGCACCCCCAGCCAGGGCAGCCTTCTGGTCCCGGTTGAAAAAAGAGCGCACGGCGCAGGCTCAATCCGGTTATACCCGGGCGAGAACCAGCCCGCCCTGGGCGACTGCTCGCCGCAGTGGATGCTGACCTGCGCCCAGTCGCCCCGCCGTCCCTGAATCAGGAGATTGGCATCAGGAAAAGCGGTCTGCACCTGAGAGGGACCGGCATTCAAAACCCCGGGAGCAAACTGAAACCGCGACTCCATCAAATGCTCTCCCTCGCCCTCGATGGCGTCGACCACCGCCCAGGCCTGCAAATCGGAAAAAAAGAAGATGATGCGAAAATGAGTGACCGCCATCTGCGTCGCTCCATAACCGAGGTTGTAAAAGGCTCCCGCCTCGCAGGTTCCATCAGGGTATTTTTTCCAGACCAGCGGTTGAGGCGCCAGAGGCCGCCAGGCGCCGGGTCTTTCCCTTGCCGCCAGCGAATTCTGCCCCTGCCCGTCAATTGTCATGGTGGAGTGTGCCGCCGTGGAGGCAAGGAACGAGCGGAAGGAAGCTTCCGAAGCATCATAGAGATGACGCCCCGGATCGACCACCAGCGAGCGGCCAAACGCGCTCAACCAAAAGCCTAGTTTATCTTCATGTTGATGGCTGACCCCAAACGACCCGGCATCGAAGGCAAGATAAAGCTCCTCCCGACCGCGGGCAGTTCCTTCACGCATAAAGATCATTCCCGCCCATGGGAAACACTCGCTCTCCAGCGCCCGGCCATCGCTCTTCAAAAGCCCGGAGGCCAGGGGGATGGCGAGCGTCCGGCGGACCAACCTTGTGCAGTCCGGGTCGGACTCGTTGAAAGCGACCTGCAAACCGTCGGGAGTCAACGTCTGTTCAAGATAATGGAGCATTGCCCCCACCCGGGAACGGATCGCCGGCGAAGGAGGCGTCGGCGTCCATTCGGCGTAAGCGAGGCTTTTCAAAACGCACGATACCACGGTGAGATGGTAATGAGGTGTCATCTCGTCGTGAACGCCATCGGGCAGCACCTGTCTTGCCAGGGCTTCCTCAATCCGGCTCCACGATCTTGCGCTGATTTCCGTGCTGCCCGGCAGCCCCGGAAGAAAGGCCACCGTGGTGAGCGCTCCCATGCAGCCGATGAAAACCCAGTTGTTGCGTGCTCGCGGGACGGCGTGATCCAGCCACTCAAGCTGGCGACCGATGCTCGTACAAATCGTCTTAAAGGCTGCGTCGTCAAGCAGTTCGGAGTTCAAGGCGTCAATGGCAGCCAGGCATTCCACCCACGCCTTGAGGTGAATGGCTATATTCAGGTAGCTCTTGAACATAAAGCGGGTGCCTGAAAACCCGAGCCGTTCGCTTTGCGCGATCCAGGAAAGGATCAGCTCAATGCACTTGCCCGCATAACGCTCCTCGCCGGTCTCCCGGAAGGCCGCCACCAGAGGGTCCAGAAACAGGAACCGGTTCAGATCATGCACCCAGTGACCGGTACCGGGGTTGGCATCCCAGTCGATGGCGCAATCCAGGCAATGGCGTTCCCCATAGAACGAAAATTGATGACGAAGGATTTCATCCGCGGTGGCGGTGATCATGTCCGGACGACTTTGGCTAAAGGCGAGGGCCTGAGCATGAAAACGATCGGTTCTCTTTGAAAGGAAATCCATTTATATAAAATTGACTTACATCTAATTTTATTCAATCTTAAAAATCAACCCTCCCGTTTTTCTCAAAAAACCACCCGCCACCCGCACCACGAGCGATCCCGGCAGCTCCCTTGACTCAAGTCGACCGATTCCGTAGTTTCCCACGTGATTTGTAAACACCGATGAACGCCGTTGACCCCAAAGCCCCCAGCGCAGATTCCTTGCCCACCCGGTTGCGCGCGTCGGACCGGGTTCGCCATTATCTGGAGAACCAACTTTCCTCCTCCCGCGGGAACCACGAGATCAAACTCCCCCCGGTGCGGGATCTTTCGCGCCATCTGAGAGTCAGCACCGCGACGATTTACCATATCTTCAAGGATTTTGCGAAGGAAGGGCGACTGCATACCGCCGCCGGCGGCGGGAGCTACCTTCTTGCCAAACCGGCAAAGCCCGATCAGCGCCCGCTTTGCATTGGAGTCAGTTGGCCCATTGTCGCCAACCCCACAAGCTGGGGCCATCTGATCAACCACGCCATCATTCAGGCGGCCATGCAGTGGCGCTCCCGCCTGAACCTGCGGCCCATCCCCGTCGAAGCGTTCGAAACCAAAACCCATCAGGATCTTCTGGCCAACGAAGTCGACGAAATCGACGCGCTCATCTTCATATCGAGAACCCGCGAATTCGCCGAAAGCGAGGATGACCTGATCAACCTCTATGAATCCCGGGGCAAGCCGGTGGTACGGTTCGGCTCTCCAGGCATCACGGCAGCCACCAATTTTGTGGCAATTGACAACTTTACCGCTGCGTCCCAGGTCGCCTTTGCCTGGGCTAAGAACGGTCGCAGGCGGATTGCGTTTTTGATGCGCGAATCGCTCAACGCGACGACTTCCACGCTTTTCGCCCACATCGGGCTCCAGTCGGGAGCGGCGCGGGGCGGGCTGGAAACCGGCTTCGTGCGGCCGATCTTTGCGCCCGGCGTCGAGGAGGAAAGCGGGTATCAAAAGATCAGACAACTCCTCAAAAGCGGCGGGGAAAAGCCCGATGCGATCTACTGCTTTGGCGGCTTTCTCGCTCTGGGCGCGGTTCGCGCGTTGAAAGAAGCGGGCCTGCGGGTGCCCGGCGACGTCAGCGTGGTCGGGGGCGGCGGACGCGATCTCACGGGAACGCATTTTCCCGACCTGACCCGGCTTGCGGTTTCCTACGAAGCCATTGGCGAGAGCATGATTGAAATGATGATTGAAAGACTCGATCACCCCCAACGCTCCGTACCCGGTGTTTACATCCCGCTCAAGGGGACCGGCGGCGGCTCGACCACCCCGGCGGAGAATACCTGCTTGCGGGCGGTTGGCCTGCTCCCGTAACACCTCCGGGCGCTTCCCAAAAATCAGAAACAAATCACTTCATTCATCCAAAATCACGCAATCTCTGTCTATTCTTTCTTAAAATGACTTGACTCATTTTAAGAAAATTGCATGATTACCCTCATGAGTGTTCCCCTTTCCGCACGTCGGGCTTCGCGCCTCTGGTTTCTTCTGCTTTTCGCCGGATCAGGCTCCATGGCCCCCTTGTCGGCTGAGGTGACCGGAAGATCGTGGCTCGGAGACCATGGCGACGGTGGGAACGGAAGCTGGTCCACCCCGGGCAACTGGAACCCCGTCGGCGTACCGGTCAATACTGGTTCCGATAACCATATCGCCAATTTTTATCTCGATAACAACCTCCTTGATGCACCAACGGCAAAGGTGACGCTGGCAGGAGCTACCGCAGCGCGCGGCATCGTCATTGGGGTTGGCAAGGCAGTGACGATGGAACTCGATGCCGGGACCGCTCTCTCCCTGGGAACGAAGTCCATTGCCGTTGGCACCGATCTTGAAACCGGAGTTGCCAATGCACCCGCGAGCCTGACCATGAAAGGCTCCGCAGGAGGCAACAGCACGGTAAGCCTTGGAGGTCTCCTCGAATTCCGAAACGCAAGCACGCTCACCTTCTCCGGGCCCAACCTTGCCGTGACAAGCACAGTGACCAACAACGGCCAAAGCAGAATGATCGGGGTCGACAATCACCTCAACGTCGAAGCAGGCGCATCGGTCGAACTCTATTCGCTCTGGGCAGGCAATGGAACCGCGACTACCACCAATGGTCACGGCAACGCCGTCGTGGTCAAAGGCGCGCAATCAAAACTGGTCATCAGTGGAGGAAACGGAAATATCGGCTTACGAATCGGAAGCTTCGGCGGAACCTCCACTATCGCGGCCGCCTATGGAAACTCGCTCAGCGTTGAAAGCGGGGCCACTGTCGAGGTCACGACAGGAACCGGCGGGACCAACCAGAATAATCTTTCCATCGGCACCGGCGAATGGGCACGCTCCAATTCGGTGATCGTGACAGGCGCCGACTCGACCCTGGCCCTCAAGGACGGCAGCGCCATCCACATCGGCAACACGAGCCAGAACAACCGGGGGGACAATCGCCTGGAGGTTCGCGACGGAGCCAAAGTTGTCACCAACGGTCAAACGACGATCTATGACTACATCAACACACTGGGGGTCGGAGCCAACCGGCTCACCATCGCAAACGGCGGGACGTTCCGCTCCTCCTCCACGATTGAAAACCGCTCCCTGTTGCAACTGGCCGCCGGGGGCGTGCTGGAGGGAGCCGACGCCCTGGGCGACCCGCAGGCGCTTGGCGTCAGCGTGACCTCGACAGGCCGCTTCGAGGTGGCTGGAACCGGCCTCGGGCAGACGGTAACCACCAGCGTCGCCGCCAACGGAACCTTCGCGATCGGACTGACCGATGGCGTCACAGGGAATACGACTGCAAGTCTGTTGACGCTCCAATCGACCGTCGCCTTTACCGCGGGGAGTCTCCTTGAGATGTCGATCTTCAATGGGAACACCAGCGATCAGATCAATTTTGCACCGGAAGGGGGGCTATTGACGGGAAATGTGACGCTCCGTCTCGTGTTCGAAAATGGCTACACGCCCGAGTCGGGAGGATCGTGGACGTTGTTTACAGGAGAGACCGGCGGCATCACGGCCACGTTCGACCTGAGCCAACTTGATCCCCTCCTCTGGAATACCGATCAATTCAATGAACAAGGCCAATGGAAACTCGTCGCGATACCCGAGTCTTCAAGTGTCGCGCTGAGTCTGGCCGGGCTCCTTACCGCAGCAATCGTGTTGCGTCGTCGCACGCTGTCATGAATACCGGGCGAAAGCGTGGGTGCTCCGGCTCCTCTTTGGTCGAGATCCTCGTGGTAGCTACCGTTCTGGGAATCGTGATCGCGTTGCTTCTCCCTGCGATCTCTCAAGCCATCGAGACCTCCCGCTCGACAAAATGTATTGGAAAACTCCGCCAGCTTGGGGTGAATATCCGCGTCTGGCGCACCGAGAACAATGAGCGGCTGATGCCTCCCCTTGAGACAGCCTCCCGGCGGCCCAGCCGTTACTTCTTTGACGGCGGAGTCATCCAACTGGCGGAGGAGATGCAATGTCCGACGTCCACAACAGCCAGCCGCGGTGCCTGGCTCGACGGTGGAAACGGCAGCGCTAAATATCGGGCTCAATTTGACCATCACTTCATCTCCTACGGTGTGAACCCCTACGCTTTTTACCAAACCAGCCACTACGGAATGACCACCTCCTTCCGTGTGTTCCAGGGTCGCGAAAGCAAGGTGCCGCAGGTGATGGACGCCACCGCCTGGCAGATCAACCTGAAGGCCTGGAGTGATCCGTTGAGCAGGATCGCCCCCCGGCATCAGAAGAAGGCCAACGTGCTCTTTCTCGACGGACACGTCGACTCCCTGGGATCGGACGCCATCCTTAATCTGAGCCCCATTGGCGGTCCCGGCTAAAGTCAGGGGCTGTTAACACTACGGGAAATGAGGATCAAAGAGCGGCCTTTGCCACTAATCCACCAACCTATGAAGCGCTACATCGTCTCTATTACCACCCTGGCATGGTTTGCCTGTCATGCCCTCCCTTTATCGGCAGCCGAAAGGATCGCCCCCATCCTCAACAGCGCTCCAACGCTCGACGGAAAGATCGATACGGAAGAATGGGCCGACGCCCTGCCCCTTGGCGAGCTGGTCGGCACCGATGGAAACCTGCCTAAGTACAAAACCCAGGCATGGCTGGGGATCCACGACTCCGTCTTCTACCTCGCCATACGGTGTGAAGAGCCTACACCCGGTCGCATGCGGACCAAAACCATCCGCGACGAACGCGACGGCGACGTCTATGCGGACGACTCGGTCGACTTCTTCATTGATGTGGGAAGAACCGGCAAGTCGTTCTATCATCTCACTGTCAATTCAGAGGGAACCCTCTACGATGCGGAGGTCATCGGCGATCGCCGGTCGGCTGAGATGTGGGACTCCGATGCCGTCGTGCGCGCGCACGTCGGCGCTTCCTCGTGGGCAGTGGAGATGGCCCTACCGATGCAGTCCCTTGGACATCAGTTTGTCGCAGGAGAAGTCTTCGCGATCAACGTCGCAAGGACGCGTCGTGCAGAAACCCCCAGGCAAATCAGCAGCCTGGCAAAAGGAAGATACTCCGAACCCGCGAACTTCATCCCTCTCCTTGTGAAGGGGAGGATCGCCTCCGAAAATCTGTCTCTGGTCTCCACCCAACGCGGTCCCTTCTATCAAAAGGCGGTCGGGAAATTGTCCGGGAAATGGGAGTTTGACATCGAAAACAAGGGAACCGGGGCGGTGACACTGGAAGCCCGCTTTGGAAAGGAGACTGCGGAGTCGCGACGCGAGACGATCAAGCCCGGACATCATACCCTCTCTTTTCCCATTTCTCCCGAAGACGTTGAGGCCATGAACCGCTGTACGCTGGTTCTGGAAGGCAGCGAAATCTACCATTCCGAGTATTCGGTACGAAGCGGCGACATGCCCGGCCCCGTTCAAAAGACAAAGGCTCCACTCTTTGAAGAACTGATCGAGGATCGTCCCGACGGACTTTCCAGAGCGGGAGCGCTCATATGGGGCTCCGCCGTAACCCAGGTCGACGAGATGAGCCGTCTGGCGCTTCGTACAGGCACGGAGTATTCCATGGATGCCGTCTTCCAGGAGTTGAAGAAGGATTACGCGATTCGCCCTATCAAGACCCAAGGTTGGGGCCTCCCATCCCGGGTGGGCTATTCAAAAAAATATAAAGTTCCAGTGGTGGTCGAGCTAGACAATCGCCCGGCATTCAGAAAGGGTGTACCGAAATGGACCCGATCCGGCCGTGAAATGCCATGGGCGCCTGATCCCCGAAGCATCAAGGCGGAACTCGACGACACTCGAAAGGCGATCGCCATTTCGCGGGAAAATCCCGGTCTGGTCTGGGGAGTGATGGCGGGCGACGAGGCGTTCGGTCACATGGACAAAATCTTGCGCCTCATGCTCGACCGAAAGGGAGAATATCCTGCGCTGGCACAAACCGAGCAGGAGATCAGAACCAACTACGGGTTCGGGAAGTTCGGCCTGCCCGAGTCAAGCGCCGATACCAATCCCTACCGCTGGATCGCCACACAGCGTTGGCTCAACGATCAGATGCTCGCCAATGCAAGGCAGGTGCGCGCCCTGCTCCGGGAGGAAGCGCCCGGGCTGAAGTACATCTCCTGGGTCAATCACAGCGGTCACTTCCCACTCAACATCAGCCGGTGGGGTGAAGTGTTCGACATTATCACCGGACAGCTACCCGCAGGCACCGGAGGGCCGGATCGACACCGTTGGGGGTTTATCACAAAGCTTTTAAGCGACCTCTCCGGTAGCGCCGAAGTCTGGCCCTGCGCCCACGTGGAACATTATCGGCATAACCATACACCCGAGGAAACGGAGGAACTCATCAGTCAAGTCTTACGCAATGGAGGGACCGGTCTGTATCTTTGGCCGCCGGATATCAAACAGAACCGCATCGGCAGTCAAGGTTTTCGGGTCGACCCCATCGGTGCACCGGAGCGTTGGAATGCCGTGCGCGCCATCAACCACCGGCTTGCCCGGCATCCCTTCAAGGTCAGGCAACCGGTGCCGGACACCGCGATCTATTATAGCAATACAAGCTATCAGGGACAGCCCGATTTCCACAAAAGCGGAGAAGTGGAGTGGATCTATACGATTCTTGGGCCCCGCCTTCAGTCGGCGTTAAAGTTCATTGATGATCTGTTGTGTGGAGAAGAGCCGGAAAAGCTTTTATCCTACAAGGTGATCCATATCCCGTATGCGCCGATCACCGATGACAGGGAACTCGAAGGACTCGAATCCTATGTTCGCCAGGGCGGAACCCTGATCGTCAGTGATCCGATGGCGTTCCGCAACCGTAGTGATGGGAGCCAACGCCAGGCCGGAGCGCTTCTGCCGCCGCTGGAATCAACCCGGCCCGCCACGTCGGGAGAGATCACCGTACAGAACGGAGAAAGCCCGCTGCAGTTGCCGGCCCTCGGCTCCGGTTACTCGTTCGCGCACAACGACGATCTTCCACTGGCCACCTATGCGGATGGAGGACGCGCGATGGTGGAACGCACCGTCGGCAAGGGGCGCGTCATCTTCTTCGGATTCAATCCGCTCACGACCAGAGTCATTAAGGACCATCACTGGATCAACTGGTTTGGCATTTTGCAGCGCACGGCAGGCGCGTCCGCAGCCAACACGGTCTGGCGGTTTCGTCTACCCAAGGGGGCGCCCTATGAAGCACCTCCCCGGCCGCCGGGGGTCTGCCTCACCGGGAACTACTTCGAATGGAGCATGAGCACTCCTGTTCCAATGAAAAACTCGTCGGTTGGCGGCAGTTACCGTCTTGGGAATGCTCCGGACGGGTCGTCGGAGCCGACGGGAACGGCCATTCCCTTTGGCGTCGGGAGGCTGACCAACCGCCTCTCAGCAACGGCAGGCCCCAACGATGCACCGCCGTCCAACTTGGCATTGACCTGGAAGAACAGCGACTCCATTGAAATCGTCTATCATTTCGAAAAGCCGGTGACCGTAAAACAACTACGGCTCTTCTTCTCCGGTACGCTACCTGATGGAACCTGCGAAATCTCCAGTGACGGTAAAACGTGGAATGCCGTCGCCGAATGGAAGGGCCGCGCTGCCTGGGACGGCCTGCTCATCGAGGAAAAACAGGCCGTGGCAAAGCAGACGGTGGAATTGCCTTCAAAGCGGGCCTCGTATGTTCGACTGCTGTTGAGTCCCACCCCGGGCGCCCCCGGGTTCACCCTGGCTGAAACCGACATCTGGGGTGAGGAATGACCTGGAATTTCCCCGATAAAACGGTGAAGCGAGGCACAGTCGAAATACCGGCTCACCCGGCAGGGAGCGCCGGTGAAGTGAAGGCGTCGGCCTAAGATTTGGGCACAAAAACCGAATCCGGGTAGCGCCACGAACGGTCATCCACGGAGACCGGTTCCCCGAAATGAGCGTAGTTCCGGTTGCACGCTTCGTGCATCAGCGTCCAGAGGCAATCGCCTTCCAGGTCTTCGGGAAGGGCCTTTTTCTGCGGATCGCGATCGCTGACATTGAGGCGGATCGGCGTCGCCAGCGTCGGCGGCGCGATTTCGGCCCGGTGCCGCAACCCGTCGAGCACCCGCTCGTAAATCAGCGCCTGGGCCGCCACCGGGTGGAGCGTACAGGCGTTCTGAAGCGAAAGACTCTGTTTGACCTCGGCGGTCCGGCAACCCGGAACGACCTCGCGGATTTCCGAACAGATCCATTGATCGCCGGAAATCGCCACCAGCGGCACCCCGTAACGGGCGCAGAGATGGGCAAACATCGAAACCTCGCTCCATTCATGCTTCCTGCCGTCGCCGTCGGTCACATGCCAGAGCGAATGATTGCAGACCGCATCGGTCGCGCCCGCCCGGGCGTGCATCCCGATCGCAATCGCCGCGTCGACCGTTTCGTCCAGAAGCGGCAGCCAGCCCGGGCCATAACCGCCCCTTCCGTGGATGATGCGACAAATCGGGTCGAGATCCTCAAAATGAATGGAATACCCCGGTCCATGCGAATCGTTCACCAGCACCGTCGTCGCCCCCGCCTCCTTGCATGCCTTGACGGCGGCATTGATCTCCCCGGTCAGGAGCCGTTCCATCCTTTGCACATGATGGAAGTTCCATAACGAGGAACTGGTGGAGTAGTAGTGGGTAAAACCGGCCACCCCTTCAATATCGGTCTGAAGGTAGACGGTCTTCACGGCGGGACTGGTGGAAGCGCTCATCGGTTTGGAGTTCTCCCCTGTCTTGCCCCGGGCATGCCCTTGTCAGCAAGTTTTTTCCTTTCATTTTCCGTTGGCGACGGGTTCCGGAATTGCTACAGAATTGCGCTACGCACTTCCCTCTTTTCCTTAAATACCATGATGAACGGACCGCGCCCTTCTTCCCGTTTCCACCACCTCAACCTCTCTGCGAGGCTCCTTTTCCTCATCGCCTTCGCCGCCGCGATGCCCCTCCAGGCAGGGCAGGAGACCGGCAAGCCCCCCGGGAAGGCGGCGGCCGAAGCAGCGGAAGGGGTCAGCCCGAAGGAAATGGCCATCCTCCGCAAACACTACCAGTGGAAAAAAGACGAGACGCTTCCCGCGGACTATTCGCTGGAGGCCCTGCTGAAGGTGATGGACGACTCCGCCGACAATACCCTGGAACTGGAGGATTACGACTGGCAGGCGCGCAAGCTCGTCATCGCGCTGATGGTCGTGGGCGACCAACGCTTCGCGAAGGAACTTGATGGACGGGCCGTGCCGGTTCAGAGGGAGGCGATCACCATGCTCGCCCCCCTTTGGGAGAAGTACGGCCTGCACTACCCGGAAGTCCAGGAGATCGCGGCAGCCATGGCCCGGCTGGAGCCCGCTTCATAGCCTTGGCAGCCAATTCCTGGAGAGATAGTCGTGGAGCGTCCCGATGATCAGGATCATCAGCCAGAGATAGGCCGCCCCGGCAAAAACCAGCACCTCCCGCCGGTCGTAACGCAGGTGCATGAAGAAGAGGAGGATGAGCAGCGCCTTCACCCCCGCGATCAACAGCGCCACCGCCACCGACCAGTCGCCAAGGTCGAAATGCGCGATGCCAATGGTCAGCAACAGGAGCACCATCAAGGCTCCCCATACCTTGAGGTAGATCACGACGGAGGGATGGGCGGCAATGGAAGCTCTCTTGTCGGTTTTCATGGCATGGGGCAAGGTTAACGATGACTGGCGAGGTAAAGCAGCGGAAAGAGGAAGACCCAGACGAGATCGACAAAGTGCCAGTAAAGGCCGATGTTCCGCACGGCATTGACGGAGACCCCGCGCGGCCTTCGCAAAAAGAAGGCCACCCCTGAAAGCAACCCGACGCCGATGAAGACATGGAGCGCATGCAGGCCGGTCATCAGGAAATAGAGCCAGAAGAAAAGTTCCTCCCGCCCCGGGACCGGCCCGCCTCCCGCACCGGGGAAAAACCCGTGAGCGATCACCATGGAATACTCCGTCCCCTTGATGACCAGAAAGGCGACGCCCATCGCCGCCGTTATTGCCGCGAGGAGCGACGCAAGGCGACGCCGCCCCGCCTCTGCCATCAGGACCGCCGTCGCCATGATGAAGCTGCTCGTCAAGAGCACCGCCGTGTTGATGCTGCCCAATACGATCTCCAGATGAAGGCTGCCCGCCCTCACCGCCGCCGGGTACTCCCAGCGAAGGTAGACATAAGCCGTAAAGATCACGCCAAAGAAGAGAACCTCCGTCGCAATAAATACCCACATGCCGAGCGTCGAGGCATTCTCCTGCTGCTGCAACGTCTCGAAATGCGAATGGAGCGGCTGACCCTCGACCTTCATAGCGGCTCTCCTTTCTGCGACTTGCCCGGAAGCGCCGCTTCGAGCGGGGGCGATGCGGGAACCGGGTATTGGTACGCTTCCTCAACCACCACCGGGATCTGGTGAAAGTTATGCACCGGCGGCGGCGAGGCCGTCGTCCACTCCAACCCGGTGGCGCTCCACGGGTTGTCGGGCGCACGCGGCCCGTGCTTGAGCGACCAGATGAAATAGATCACCGGAAGAAGGTAGCCCACGCCGAGAATGCTCGCCCCCGCGCTGGAGAGAATATGGTAAAACTGAAACTCCTCCGGGTAGACCTGGTAGCGGCGCGGCATCCCGAGATAGCCCATCACAAACTGCGGAAAGAACGTCAGGTTGAACCCGATGAACGTCACCAGCGCCGCCAGCCTGCCGATCGCCTCCGGGTACATCCGCCCGGTGATCTTCGGCCACCAGAAATGAAGCCCGCCCATGAAGCCGAGCACCATCCCGCCGACCATGATGTAGTGAAAATGGGCGACGATAAAGTAGGTGTCGGTCACGTGAACATCGACGGCGATCGCCGCGACAAAAAGCCCGGTCAACCCGCCCATCGTAAAAAGCCCGATGAACCCGAGCGCATACAGCATCGGCGTATCGAACGAGATCGACCCCTTGTAGAGCGTCGCCGTCCAGTTGAAAACCTTGATCGCCGAAGGGACCGCGACCATATAGCTTAAAATCGAAAACATGAACCCGGCATAGACCGACTGGCTGCTCACAAACATATGATGCCCCCAGACGAGAAAGCTGAACACCGCAATCGCCACGCTGGCCGCCGCCACAAACTTGTAGCCAAAGATCCGCTTCCGGGCAAAACACGGGATCAGTTCGCTGACCACCCCCATGCCGGGAAGGATCATGATATAGACCGCCGGGTGGGAATAAAACCAGAAAAGATGCTGGAAGAGCACCGGGTCGCCCCCCTTTGCCGGGTCGAAAATCCCGATCCCCCAAAGCCGCTCCGCCGCGATGAGCACCAGCACCATCGCCAGCACCGGCGTCGCCAGCACCAGGATGATGCTCGTCGCATAAAGCCCCCAGACAAAAAGGGGAAGCCGGAACCAGGTCAACCCCGGCGCGCGCAGCTTGTGGGTCGTAATGATAAAATTCAGCCCGGAAAGAATTGACGAAAACCCGGCGATAAACACCCCGGCCACCATCGTCACGAGATGTCCGTTGGTAAACGTCGTGCTGTAGGGCGTATAGAAAGTCCAGCCGGTATCGACCCCGCCAACCAGGATCGCATAGAGGCTCACCATCCCGCCCGTGATAAAGAGATACCAGCTTAGAAGATTCAGCCTGGGAAAGGCGACATCGCGCGCGCCAAGCATCAGCGGCAGGATAAAATTGCCCAGGACCGTCGGCGCTGCCGGAATCAGGAAAAACCAGACCATCAGCACGCCGTGAAGCGTAAACATCCGGTTGTACATATCCGCCCCGATCAGGTCTTCCTGCGGAGTGACCAGCTCGATCCGGATGATCGCCGCCGCAATCGCCGCAATCAGGAAAAAGAAAAGGATCGAGAGAAGATAGAGGATCGCGATCCGCTTGTGATCGGTCGTCAGCAGCCACGAGCGCACCGTATGCTTCGCAAGGTAGCTATCGTTTTCCCTTGCGGGGAGATCGACCGGTTGCGTCAGTTCAGAATGGTTCATGGTGGCGTTCCTCCTTTGGCCGGCCCCCCGGCGGCTGGCGCGCCGTCGGGCTGCACCACGGCGGGGGCGGGCGTTCTCATGTCAAGATGCAACGGCTGTACCCGGGCTGCCTCCCCGCCCGCTTCGACCGCCCCGGCGCTTCCCGGGCCGCCGATCCGTTCCCCCCTCTTTCCGGAACCGAGCGTCTTGAGATAGGTAATGACCGCCATCAGTTCCTCCTCCGACACCTTCCCCTGGTAGGATGGCATCAGCGCCTCGTACCCGTGTACGATCTGAAGGTTGGGCAGCATGATCGAATCGCGCAGGTAGCGTTCATCCGCCAGGGTCGTCGTCCCTCCCTCCAGCGGCACCACCGAGCCAAAGAGCCCGTTCAGGTTGGGCGCATGCACCGCCGGGCTCCCGACGTGGCACCCGGTGCAGCCGAGTTCCCGGAAAAGCCGCGCCCCGGCCGCCACCGGGCTCTCTCCCTGCTCCCCGGTCAGCAGCCACGCTTGATACTCGGCACGGGGCATAATCGTCACCCGCCCGATCATCCGCGAATGGCTGGTGCCGCAAAATTCCGCGCAGAAGAGATGGTAGCTTCCCGGCTTGGAAGGCACCATCCAGATCGTCGTATAACGCCCGGGAAGGACATCCTGCTTGACCCGGAACGACGGCACAAAGAAGCTGTGAATCACATCTTCGGAAGTCATCAGCAGCTTGACCGCCACCCCTTCGGGAAGATGAAGTTCGTTGATCTCCCGCTTGCCTTCGGGGTGCTGGATCTTCCACATCCATTGCTTGCCGACGACGTGTAGCTCCATCGCCTCCTCCGGCGGATGCCGCTGCCGGAAATAGGCGGACGCTCCCAACCCGAAGAGGCCGAGCGCCACAAAGATCGGGATGATCGTCCAGGTAAACTCCAGCGCCAGCGCTCCCTTGCGGATGTGAACCCGGTTCACCTGATTGCCCCGACGGTAGCGAAAACAGAAAAACGCAATCGGCCCGGCAGTCACCAGAAGGAAGAAACACGAAATGCCGATCAACCAGAGCATCACGTAATCGACTTCCCGCGCTCCGAGGGAAGCCTGTTCCGGAAACAAGGGAAACGTCATGGCGTCAGGCGGGTGGAAGGGTTGGTTTGCGGGTCGCTCCGTTTGCCGGAAAGGCGCTTCTTCGGCTGATACCTCGCCACCAGCCAGATCAACCCCGCGATGGTGGCGAGCGCCAGACCGCGGACGGCCCACATGATCGCCGCCCCATAACGGGAGCGGATCGGGTTATAGTGAAAGCAGAGCAGGAGAAACTTCTCGATGATGGAGCCGGTCTTGAACTGCGCGGCGGCATCCAGCGCCCGATCGAGTTCCCCGGCGGAAAAACTGACGCCAAAGAAATACCGCGAAATCCGCCCATCGGGCCGTACCACCAGAAACCCTGCCATATGCGCATACTCCCCGGTCGGGGGATCGTAGCGGTATTCAAAGCCGATCTGTTCCGCCAGTTGCGCGATCACCTCCGGCCTGCCGCTCAAAAACCGGCACGCATCGGGGCTGATCCCCCGCCTCCCATAACGCTTTATCCAGGTCGCCTTGCGCTCCCTCGCCTGTGCCAGCGTTTCATTGGGATCAATGCTGAAATAGACCACCCGGAACTCTTTCCCGGCGCTCTTGGCGCTCCCCTGCAAGGCATGCAGCAAACCGTCCGAAAGTCCCGAACAGAGCGTGCGACACTCGAAGTAACCGGGCACCAGAATCACCGGTTTCCCCGCCTCGCCGCCCTTCCCGCCATCAAAAAAGTCCCCCAGGCGGACCTCGCGCCCCTCTTCATCCACCAGGGAAAGCCCGAGCGGCAAACGACGCCCGGGATACTGCTTGAAATCAAGCTGCTGCAACTCACCATCGGTCAACCGCGTCGTCCTATCTTCCCGGGGCGTCTCACCCGAAGCCCCGGGACTTCCCGCCAACACCATCACCGCAATCAAAGATACCCACCAACATTTCATGGCCGTCTCCTTTCCGCTTCCACCGCAGCGCTTCCTTCCTCGCCCCGACGATGGAGCATCTCCTCCCAGGTGGGGGCATCGGGCGGCTGGCTCCCGCGAACCGGAAAACCGCGCCGGACCGCCAGTTGCATCGCCCGCTCCACCGGGATGCGCACGATACCGCGCCGGGAATCGACCCATCCATAGCTACCCAATACCTTTTCTTCCGCCGCGCGAAACCCCGCCAGCACCTCGCCGGTATGGTTCTCCAGTTCCGGCGGTGGAAAACTGGCACGGGTTTCAGGAACCGGCACCGTAAGCGGTCCCTCCGCCCGCTCCGTCCGGTGGGCGGTGGTCTGATAGAAAAAGGCACACCCGATCGAAACCAACATCAACCCAAAGACCAGCATCGCACCGACGAGCCCGACCCCGCCTGGATCGACATCGCGCGGTTCATAGCCGGTTCCCTCCGTTTCTCTTTCGGGATGAGGTTCGTTCATGAGGTTAAGACTCCCAATCGTTGAATCCGTGGATCATTTCGGGCGATTCGCGGCGCACGGCTCCACCCCATCCAGAAACAGAGGCTCCAGAAGAGGCCGATCGCCGCCGGGACCACCCCATCCATCCAGCTCACGTGAAACCGGGGGTAAAACGCAGGCATCACCACCCAGAAGAGATAGATCGCCTGTGCCACCCAGATCCCGACCGCCACCTTTGCCAACACAAAACGGTTTCGCTTCGGGGCCTGAAAAAGCAGCACCCCCGCAGGCGCAAAAAAAGCCGCCGCCCCGACCCCGCGCGCCAGCCATTCCCAGCCGCCCCGGCTCCGCGCCAGATACCAGACCGACTCGTCCGGCAAATTCCCCGACCAGACAATCAAGAGCTGTGCAAAGGCGACGTACGCCCAAAAGATGACAAAGGCAAAGAGAAGTTTTCCGAGATCCATCCAGGTCTGCGCCGTCCTTAATCTTTCAACCTCCGCCCCCTCCGGCAGAAGCCAGACGGCCCCCGCCGTGGCCGCACTGAGCGACATCAACACCTGGGTGGCAATCATGATCCCCGGAAACATCGTTGAGCGCCAACCCGGCTCCAGCGCCATCACCCAGTCGGTCATCGCCAGGCTCACCGTCAGGAAATAGACCACCAGCCCCGGGCCGGAGATCGCCCGCATCTCGCGCGTCGGCGTCTCGTCGCCCGTCCCATCCTGAAGCAGGGACCGCCGCCGCAGCGCCGCCGAAAGCCCGATCCAGACGCCGAAACAGATCACCGCACGAAGCGCCACCGCCACCGGGTGAAAATAGCCCGTTCCCTCCCGCAACAGGGAAGTGCCGAAAAAGAAGACAAAGAAAGCCACCGCCAGCATTGGAAGCGGCGTCAGGGCAGCCTCCATCAGCCGCCGGGTCACAAACCCCCAGCGCCCCCCGCTTAAATGATGAGTCATCAGGCCCGCCAACGCGCCGAGCGAAACGCTGTACCAGAGCATGAATCCGTAAAACCACGACCGGAAGAAGACTTCCCGGTTGAGCAATCCACAGAAGAGGCACACCAGCGCCGCCACCGCAGCGCCTCTCCCCAGCGTCAAACGTCGATTCCCGTTCATGGCGGCAAAAGCTCCTTTCGTTGTTGTGGCGGCACATCGTCGAGCCGCGCGTCCTGGCTTATCTGCAACGCGCGGATATAGGCAACGATCGCCCACCGGTCTTCCGGCGTCACCCGGTCGGCATAGGAATACATCACCCCATAACCACGCGTGATCACCCCATAGAGATACCCGACCGGAGCCTCCCTAAGCCGCTTCTGGTGATAGCTGGGCGGAGCCGGAAACCCGCGCTGCACCACCATTCCGTCGCCCTCCCCGGTCCGGCCATGGCAGACGGCACAATAGATGTCGAAACGTTCGCGCCCCCGTTTCAGGACCGCAAGCGTCACCGGCCCGGGGAAGCTGGCCACCAGCCGCCCGTCCACCTCCCCCTGGTGGAAAAAGGTATCGGCGTCGAGTTCGCCCCGCGCCACGGTCTGTTCCGGCGGCTGCCGCGCGCTCGCTCCGTCAGGAAAGAAGCGGGACTCCTGCAACGGCTTGATCCGCCCATCGACCTCCATGCCCCGCCGGCAGCCGGGCAGGAAAAGCGATCCGATGGTTACCGCCGCCAGAAGGCTCCGGTGCACGGGCGTCAACATCGCGGCACCTCCTTCACCATCACCGGCCCGGTGGTCTCCAGAAACCGGGTGACCGCATCGGGCGAAAACTTCCCGTCCGTCGCTTCAATACAGAGAAAAAACCGGTCGACCGTCGCGCGCTCAAACTCCGGCACGGCAAAAACCGGATGGTGAAGGCGCGGCAGACGGGTTGCGATCAGAAGCGCGACCATCCCGCTCAAGGCCGAAAGCAGGATCGTCAGTTCAAACGTCACCGGAATGAACGAAGGCCAGCTATGAAGCGGCCGTCCGCCGACATTGATCGGGTAGGCAAGCACCATGGCGTACCACTCCATCGCATAGCCGCCGCCCCCGCCGATCAACCCGCCCAACAGAAACACCAACGGAAGCCGCGAACGCTTTCCCTCGACGATCGCCGCCAATCCTTCCACCGGGTACGGGGTATAGGCATCCATCCTGACATACCCCTGCTTTCGCGCCTCCCGCGCGGCGGCGAGCAGTTGCCGGGCGTTCTCATATTCCGCCATCACCCCGTAAACCGGCTCTGGATGGGTCTTTTCCATTTTACCTAGACCTTCGCCTCCGGTTGAGGTTCATCCACAGGCGGCCCCTCTTCGCCCGGTGTGAGAAGTTCCCTTACATCGCTCATCGAGAGTGCCGGGGCCAGCCGCAGGAAAAGGAGGAAACAGGTGAAAAAAAGTCCCATCGTCCCGAGAAAGGTGGCCCAGTCCCAGAACGTCGGCCAATAGTCGCCCCAGCTTGAGGGAAGAAAATCGCGCGAAAGGCTGCTGACCACGATCATCAACCGCTCCAGCCACATCCCGATATTGATCACAATGGAGAGCGCAAAGAGCGCCCAGACATTCATCCGGATACGCCGCGACCAGAGCAACTGCGGCACGATGACGTTGCAGAGCAGCACCGGATAGAAGATGACCGAATGCGCGCCCCAGAGCCGGGAGAGCGTCCCCGCGTGTTCAAAGGGATCGTCGCTCAAGAGCCCCATGAAGACTTCCATGAAATAGCCATAGCCGACCAGCAACCCGCTGATGAACATCACGAGCGCCATGTTGTTGAGATGCCGCGGCGTAATGAGTCCTTCAAGCGCAAAGACCTTCCGGAACGGGATCAGGAGCGTCAGGACCATCGCGAAACCGGAGTAGATCGCCCCCGCGACAAAATAGGGCGGAAAGATCGTCGAATGCCACCCCGGCAATATTGCCACCGAGAAGTCAAGGCTCACAATGCTATGCACCGAAAGAACCAGCGGGGTGGCCAGCCCGGCCAGCAGCCGGTAGGCGATCTGGTGCCGGTGCCAGTGGGCCGCCGAGCCGCGCCACCCGAGCGACACCACGCCATAGAAGAACCGCCCCCCGCGCGTCGCGCACCGGTCGCGCAGGGTAGCGAAATCGGGCACCAGGCCGAGGTACCAGTAGAGCAGCGAAACGGTAAAGTAAGTGGAGACCGCAAAGGCATCCCAGACCAGCGGGCTGCGGAACTGCGGCCAGAGCCCCATCGTATCAGGGTAGGGAAAGAGAAAATAGAAGACCTGCGGCCGCCCCAGGTGGAGCAGGGGAAAAAGCCCCGCACACATCACGGCAAAGATCGTCATCGCCTCCGCCGTCCGGTTGATCGAATTGCGCCAATGCTGGGCGAGCAACAGAAGAATGGCTGAAATCAGCGTCCCGGCGTGACCGATCCCGATCCACCAGACAAAATTCACAATCGCGAACCCCCACGCCACCGGGATATTCACCCCCCAGATCCCGATCCCCGTGACAAAAAGCCAGCTTACCGCCACCACCAGCAGGAAAAGCAGCGCGGCAGCCACGCCAAAGGCGGCCCACCACCAGCCGGAACGAATCCGGCGCAGGGGGATCGACGCCACCTCCTCGGTGATGCTCGCGTAGGTCAACCCGGGGGCGAGCAATCGCTGGGGGTAGCCAAGCGGCGAAAACACCGGTTCGGCCTCCGTCGTCGGAGACACGGGAGTGCCCGGCGGCGGCGGAGGCCCCTTGGTTTCGGTGCTGGAAGTTGCGTCGTTCATGTTGCAGAGGGCGGGCGATCAGGGTTTCGCAAACGCGCCAGATAAGTCGTACGCGGCCGGGTGTTCCGGTCGCCCAGAAGGGCATAATGAAACGGACTCTCCTTCCGTTTCGCCACACGGCTGCCGCGATCGTTCCGGTTGCCGAAAACGATCGTCTCCGTCGGGCACGCCTGGGCACAGGCGGGAATCACCTCGCCGTCGCGGATCAGGCGATTTTCCTTGCGGGCGGAGATCCGCGCGGCATTGATCCGCTGCACGCAGTAGGTGCATTTCTCCATCACCCCGCGGGCGCGCACCGTAACATTCGGATTGGCCATCAACTGGAGCGGCTCGCGCGCCGAACCTTCCGCATAACGGAAGAAGTTGAACCGGCGCACCTTGTACGGGCAGTTATTGGAACAGTAACGGGTGCCGATGCAGCGATTATAGACTTGCAGATTAAGCCCTTCACGGTCATGCACCGTCGCCTCGACCGGGCAGACCGGTTCGCACGGCGCGGTTTCACAATGGACGCACGCCAGCGGCTGGAAGCCAAACTCCGGCTGGTCAGGATCGCCGAAATGATAGGTATCGACACGAATCCAGTGCATTTCCCGACCCCGCTCCACCTGGTCCCTCCCGACGGGCGGAATGTTGTTCTCCGCCTGGCACGCCACCACGCAGGCGTTGCAGCCGATGCAGCGGGTCAGGTCGATCACCATCGCCCAGGCATAGGCATCGTTCATCTCTTCGGTCAGGTTATAGAACGTCGGCAACGGCTCGTTTCCGGACGCGGGGTAGCGTTCCAGGAGTTCCGCCCGCGTCCCCATCCGGAGAAGATCGCGCCCTTCCATCAGGTGATGATGCTGGGTCGTGACCGCGCGGTCGTTGCGCCCCGTCCTTTCCAGCACCACCGCCCGCCGCCATGGGTGCGCGCGGGTACGGATCGGGTAGGCATCCACTCCCGACTCGCCCCGTTCATGCGCCGCCTCGGTTCGATTAAGCAGCACCGTCGGCTGCCGGACCCTGAAAGGGCTCTCATCGCTTCCGGCCCAGAGCCCGCACCCGAGGGTCAGGCCAACCGCCCCATCCGCCACCCCCGGCTGGATCACGACGGGACCTTCAATAGCCACCTCCTCCTCACCTCCTCGCACGCGCACCCATTCGCCCGACTCCAGACCGAGCCGTTCGCCCGTCGCAGGCCCGATCAGAAACGCATTTCCCCACGAAAGATGATGGATCGGGCGCGGCAACTCCTGCAACCAGGCATTCTGCGCATACCGCCCGTCCCAGAGCGACGGGTCCGGCCCCAGCACCAGCTCCAACCCCGCTTCCGGCTCTCCAAGCGCGACTTCGACCTGCCCCCCTCCACCGGGATTCGCCGCCGCCGCGACCGGAGCGCTCCCTTCCACCACCCCGTCGTGCAACGCCCGCCGCCATGCCGCCTCATCCAGCCGCCCGGGGGCCACCCAATGGCTGCGGATGATCTCATAGCCGCTGCGCCCCGGAAACCGGGCCAGCCCGTCGAGCACTTCATGCAGCGAATGGCCGCCATAGAGCGGCTCGATCATCGGCTGGCACAGCGACGCCGTGCCGTCGAAGGAGCGCGTATCCCCCCATGCCTCCAGCGGATGCGCCTGCGGCAGATGCCAGGTCGCCCGCCGCGCCGTTTTGTCGAGGTAAAGCCCGCAGTGGATGCTCAATGGCACCTGCTCCAGCGCTTCCGCAAAGTCCAGATCCGCCGGAGCCGTCTGCACCCAATCCCCTCCCAGCATCATCACCACCCGGGCCTTTCCGGCCTTCATGGCGGCCGCCAGTTCCGCCAGCGACTCGCCTTGATGAACCCGGTTTTGCACCAGCGGCGGCAGGAGCGAAATCGTCCCCTTCCCGTCTCCATAGCTACCCAGCCGCGCGTTCATCGCCCGCACCAGAGAATGAACCACCGGCGGCTGGTCCCCGCCCGCCAGCAGGAGCGCGCCATTGCGATTCCTTTCCGCCAGCAGGTCCGCAGCCACCCGGCGGGCCCACGCCGCCGCGCCGCCTCCCGGCCATGTGCCGGAAAATCTCACCTCCACCCCCAGTTCCGCCGCCAGCGCCGCCGCATGGGCCGCGATCCCGTCCGGCCCCGCCGTCCGCACCGCCTCGCGTTCATCGGCATAAGCTCCGGTCAGGGTCGGCACGCTTTCCAACACATAAATCCGGTTCATCTCCGCCCGCTCCCCGCTTCGCCCCGCCATCAACTCCCGCGCATAGCGAACGCTTCCCGGCAGGGCAAAAAGAAAGTCGCACCCAAAGGAGACCACCACCCTTGCCCGGTCAAAATGGTAGCGATGCTCCGACGGCTCCCATCCCGCTCCCCGCTCCGCTTCCAGAAAGGCGTCATCATGGATCGGCTCATACCGGTGCCACCGCGCGGCAGGGTAGCGTTGTACGATCATGTTCCATTGTTCCCCGAACGCGGGGGAAGTGATCGTCCCCGTCAACAGATGCAACCCCTCCCCTCCCGGCGGCAGCTTCAGGAGCGCCGTCTGCAACGCCTGAAGATAGGCCGGCCAGTCGCCCGGCCCGTTCCGGTGCAGCACCGCAGCCGAACGCGCCGGGTTATAGAGATCAAGGATCGTCGCCTGCTCAAAAAGGCTGGTCGCCCCGAGGCTGGCCGGGTGGAGCCGGTTGCCCTCCACCTTGGTCGGCCTGCCTTCATGCGTTTCGACCAGCACGCCCCGCCCGTAACCGCCAAACTCCAGCGCCGTCGCATAAAAGAGAGGCTTCCCCGGCACCAGGCTTTCCGGCTGTTCCACATACGGTACGATCTCCCCGCGCGGGCGGACCGTACACCCCGCCAGCCCGGCAAGCCCCGCCAGCCCGAGCGTCCCTCCCAAAATTTGCAGAAACTCGCGGCGCTTCAACCCGGCCCGGTTGTCAGCTTCATCCGGCGGAACGGCAAACTCCCGCTCCAGCAGTTCGCGAAATTCCGTGGTATCCGCCAGTTCCTCCAGGGATCGCCACCCCTCCAGCCGCCCTTTCTCCCCGCCGCATCGCTGCAACCTTTCAACCGCCTGTTTGAGTTCAGTCAAGTCCATGTTGCTTTTCAACGGTGACACAGGCTGCAATCGAGAAGACGCGCCGGCTGGATTTGGTAGGCTTTGAGCCGTTGCCGCCCGACCTCCGGCGACGGATCGCGGGAAGCCATGTCGAAGACTTCCCCCGGGGCGCGCAGCTTCCGTTCCGGGTGGCGATGGCAATCAAGGCACCACCGCATATAGAGCGTCTCCTGCTTCGCCACCAACGGCATCCGGTCGACCCGGCCATGGCAACTGACGCAACTGATCCCCTTGGCCACGTGGATGCTGTGATCGAAATAGACATAATCAGGCAACGCATGAACCCGCTTCCACCGCATCGGTTCGTTCGCGATGAGGCTCTCCCGCACCGGTTTAAGAAGGGGAGCCTCGGTCCAAAGCTGGGAATGGCAGGTCATGCAGGTGCGGGTCGTCGGCACTCCGGCAAAGGCCGCCGTCTCCACTCCGGTATGGCAATAGCGACAATCGATCCCCAGCCCCCCGACATGGTGCTGATGGCTGAACGGAACCGCCTGGTTCATCGGCACCCCGACCGCCGTCGAGTAGGGCGACCAGACCAACAGCCAGACCACTCCCCCGAGCACCAAGGGCGTCAAAGCCAGAGCCACCAGCACACCCGGCGCGACGGTGTTGCTGGAGGGCCTGAAAATCTGCGCCATCGTTCTTCGTCACGTAGGAGTTAACACAACCTGCGGAGAGACCATCGCTGCCCCCACCTCCCCGCATTGCCCCTTTGAAACGGTTCCCGGGAAAGAATCGGTCGGCGGCAATTTTGGAGCATTCCCCCCGCCCGCCGCTGCCGTGGAAAAGAGGATTGCCTCCCGCCGCCCGATCGCCCGATGATGAGCCCCATGAAAATCGGAATCATCGGCGGCTATGGACATTTTTGTGTGCGGAACTATCCCGGCGCGGAGTTCGCGTTTGCCTGCGACGGCTACGACGACGCCGCCACCGCGCGCGCCGCCACGCTCGACTGCCGGAGGGTCTACGCCTCCATGGACGACCTCCTGCACGATTTTCAGCCCGATCTTGTCTATATCGGCACCGTCTACGCCCGCAACGGCGCGCTCGCCGTCCGCGCGCTGGAGGCAGGCTTCGATGTCGTCAGCGAAAAGCCGATCGCCGGGGATTGGCCGACCTGGCACCGCCTCCGGGAGCTGACCGCCCCGGGCAAACGCCGCATCATCGCGGAACTGACGATGCGCTGGAACCCCGCCTTCCGCAAAACCCGCGAACTGATCCGCTCCGGCGCGATCGGCGAGCCGACCCACATCCGCGCCAAGAAAAGCTACCGTTTCGGCAACAAGCGGCCCGACTTCTACCGCAAGCGGGAACTCTTCGGCGGCATCATCCCGTGGGTCGCCATTCACGCCATCGACTACGCCGCCTGGTGTACCGGCCTCCATTACGAAGCCGCCACCGCCACCCACGGCAACCGCCGTTTCTCCGACTACCCGGAAATGGAGGACCACGCCGCGCTCTTCTTCCGGATGAGCGGCGGCGTCCCGTGCATCATGACGGCTGATTTTCTGCGACCCGACAACGCCTCAACCCACGGCGACGACCGCCTGCAAATCACCGGCACCGAAGGGCTGCTCGAAATCCGCAGGGGCGAGCTTCTTGAAATCAGCCGGGACGGCGAAAAAACGTGGACGTTCGCCGACGAGCCGAACCTCGGCGTCACCCTCTCGAAAGACCTCGTCGCCGCCGCGCTCGGTGATACCACGACGCCGCTCTCCACCGCCGACTCGCTCCACGCCAATGCCGCCGCGCTCGCCGCGAGGGAATCCGCCGACACCGAGGGGAACCCGTGGCAGCCGATCAACGTCAGCGGGCAAACACAAAAATAAACCGCTCGCTGGTGGAAGGGAAATCAATGGCAATCTGCTTGAGGTGGCCACCGCTCCATTCCTTGCGGGCTTTCCATTCCGTGGGTGAAGTACCCACAGACATGCTCTCGACGACGCCTTCCTGCTTTTCGACACCGGAAAAGACATCACTCAACCGTGCCCAGCTTCCGAGACGGCCTGCGCGCTGCGGGCTTCCATGCCAATACCCCCTGGCAAAAAGACCCTCTGCTTCAGCCCGGGAACCGGCCTCGCGCCACCGCATGAGCGGCACCCCCGGGCCCGCAAGGAAATCGAGCTGGAAATGCTCCTCTCCCTGATAGCTGACGACAACCTCGCCGATCACCGCCCGCTCCGGCGTGACATAGCGGAGCTGCCCGACCAGCGTCGTCCAGTCCGCCCCCGGTTCCGGGAAGGGGCTCGCTCCGCGCGGGGGCGCGGTCTGGCATCCCGGGAGCAGGAGAAGCGCGGCAGCAAGAAAACAGCTTAAAACAATCGCTTTCATACAAGGTTCAAAAATTAATCCGCCGCCGTCCCGGAAGCCAGGGCTGACGCGGGCAAAGGCGCGAGCGGTCGCTTCTCCTTCGGTTCACGCGGCGTCAGGTCAAGGCGCGGCACAATGGCGATATACTTCTGGATCTTAACGAGCAGGTAAAAAATCTCCATCCGCCACTTGACCGCCCAGACGCGACCCAAATTCCCCGACAAGACCGCGTTGACCGCCTGCGGCAACTGAAGCCGCTCTTCGGGCCGGACAAAGATGTCGATAAATTCCGGCTGATACCATGCCGAGACAAAACGGAGGTAGAGATCCATCACCTTGTTGAGACCCTTCTCGTAGGCCTGGAAATGATGCACGGCCCGGCGCGGTGCCTTGAGCGCGATGCCGATCGCATCCGCCGCCTGCAACCCGGAGTAAAGCCCCATGAAAACGCCCGTGCTGAACACCGGGTCAATGAATCCCGCGGCGTCGCCGATCAGCATCCAGCGGTCGCCGGTCAGCCGGGTATTGCGGTACGAATAATCGCCCGCCGCATAGACCGGCGAATCGCGCCGAGCGTGCTTCATCCGCTCCATCACCACCGGCTGCTCCTGAATCACCTTGTCCAGAAACGCTTCCGGCGAAAGTTTGGCCCGCTTGAAGTCGGCCTGCTCGATCACCTTGCCGATGCTCATGCGCGTCTCGGTCAACGGGATCATCCAGAACCAGCCGTCGTCGGTCCGGATGATGCGGATGAGCGAACCGTCCTCGCCCGGCTCGCGCTGGACGTTCTCGAAATGGGCGAATACCGCAAACTTCCGCAGGTTCGGGTACTGCACCTTGCTGCCGAACTGCGTGCCAAGCACCGACTGCCGTCCGCTCGCATCAAGCACATACTTGGCGCGGAGCACTTCACCGTTTTCGAGGTGAACATCGCCCCCCTCGCCATCAAACTGCACCTTTTTCACCGCCGTCTCCTGCCGGACTTCCGCGCCCGCCTCCTGAGCATGTTCGAGCATCAGCAGGTCAAACTCCGAACGCGTCACCTGGTACGCCGTCGGGTGCGGGTTCTTCAACCCCTCGCGGAAGTAAAACTTGATATTATGGTTCCCGCACGAGGTGACGATCTCCGCGCCGTGCTTGATGATGAAACGCTCGTCGAGCTTCTTGCGAATACCGAGCCGCTCAAACGCCTCGATACTGAAAGGGAGCAGCGACTCGCCGATCTTGAAGCGCGGAAAACGCTCCCGCTCCAGCACCACCACTTTTCGTCCGGCCTTGGCAAGGATGGTCGCTGCGGCGCTGCCCGAAGGCCCACCCCCGATAATCACTACATCATACGGTGTTTCCATAATTTTCAATGTTTTCCTAACAAACACTTTGAGCTTTCAAAAGGATGAACAACGCTTCGCACAAGGAAAAAGGTTCTTTCTTTCCGCGCTTTTTCACGCCAGAATGAACCCCCATGAGCCACACACGGGTCGAACGCGATTCAATGGGAGCGATGGAAGTTCCGGTCGAAGCTCTTTATGGGGCCTCGACGCAACGGGCGGTCTTGAACTTCCCCGTTTCCGGCTACCGGTTCGGGCGCGGTTTCATCCGCGCACTCGCGCTCGTCAAATGGGCGGCGGCCCAGGCGAACTTCGAACTCGGCCTGCTCGACCAGGAACGGGCCGACCTGATCGTCCAGGCGACCGAAGAGATCATCGACGGAAAGCTCGACGAACAGTTCGTCGTCGACATTTTCCAGACCGGCTCGGGGACGAGCACCAACATGAACATCAACGAGGTGATCGCCAACCGGTGTTCCCAGCTCGCCGGGAAGCCGCTCGCCTCGAAGGAGCCGGTCCACCCCAACGACCATGTCAACATGGGCCAGTCGAGCAACGACGTCATCCCGACCGCGATCCACATCGCCGCCGCCGAGGGGTTGCGCCAACACCTGATGCCCGCCCTCGACGCCCTGCACGATTCGCTGGAACGCAAGGCGCTGGAGTTCTGGGAAATCATCAAGATCGGGCGCACCCACCTGATGGACGCCACGCCGATCCGCCTCGGCCAGGAGTTCAGCGGCTACGCCCGGCAGGTGGAGTTCGCCGGGCTGCGGGCCGGAAACGCCATCGCTGCGATTGAAGAACTCCCCCTGGGCGGCACCGCCGTCGGCACCGGGCTCAACCGCCATCTGGAATTCCCCGGCAAGGTGATGCACTACCTCTGGGGGCAGACCGGCATCACCTTCCGCGAAGCGCGCAACCATTTCGAAGCGCAGTCCGCCCTCGACGGGCTCGTCCAGGCCAGCGGACAGATCAAGACGATCGCCGTCGCGCTTTTCAAGATCGCCAACGACATCCGCTGGCTCGGAAGCGGCCCGCGCTGCGGCCTGGGCGAGATCGCGCTCCCCGCGACGCAACCGGGCAGTTCCATCATGCCGGGAAAGGTCAACCCGGTCATGAGCGAAGTGATGATGCAGGTCTGCGCGCAGGTGATCGGCAACGACTCCGTCGTCACCTGGGCCGGGGCCAACGGAAACTTCGAACTCAATACGATGATGCCCGTCCTCGCGCACAACCTGCTGGAGTCGATCCGCCTCTTAAGCAACGCGTGCGACCTGTTCCGGACCAAATGCATCGACGGGCTCGCCGCCAACGCCGAACGGTGTACCTCGCTGGTCGAAAGCTCCATGGCGATGGTCACCGCACTCGCCCCGCTGATCGGCTACGACCGCGCCGCCGAAATCGCCAAGGAAAGTGAAACCAGCGGCCGCACCATCCGCGAAATCTGTACCGAGTGGAAGGTCCTCCCGCCCGAACAGCTCAAAACGGCGCTCGACCCCGCCAACATGACCCACCCGGCCGGTCTGCCGTATTAGCCATTTGAGATCCGATACGGGGGGAACCATGTCAACCGAAGTCCAACGCCACGGTCGGCGCGGGGTTTGACGCCCGAGGGGTAAGAAGAGCAGCGGCATCATCCCCAAACCGTTCCAAAAAAATTCCTTGCCAGAAACCCGCAGAGGGACAACCTCTTCGATCATCTTGATCATGGCACCCTTTTCCTTTCTTTTCCCGAGACCTCTTTTCCACCGGCAGACGTGGCTCGCCGGTCTCGCCGCCGTTCTGCTTTCCGCTGCGGCACAGGCGGAAAAGGTGCAGATCGAGTTCCTTCCCCCGCCGATGGAGGGAACCCTCTCGCTCGGGATCTACAACGCGCAGGGAAAACTGGTCCGCACCCTCCATGAAGAGGCGACGCTCGACGCCTTTACGATCGCCCTCAACGGCCTGATCACCTACTGGGACGGCAAGGACGACCAGGGGGCCGAACTCCCCTCCGGGCGTTACACCGCACGCGGCTACCGGGTCGGCGAGTTCAAAGTCGAAGGGGTCGGCTTCAGCGGCAACGACTGGATCGACCACCCCGACGAGCCGCGTCTGCGCCGGATCGAGCGGATCGCCGCCCTTTCCGATCGCGAACTCCTGATCGAAGGGAAAGTGCCCGGTCGCGACGATTCGCTCCTCTTCCTCGCCACGCCGGAGCAGGCAGCGCCCGCCCAACCCGCGCCCGAAGCCGCACCCGCACCAGCGGCGGAAGCGGCCCGGTCCGACTGGACCCTCGCCCCCGCCCCGGAAGGGACCCTCTTCCCGGCCTCCACCGCAGCAGCCCACCCCGGCCCCTCCCCGACCGTCATCTGGCTTCTCCAGGGAAGCACCCTGCTTCAACTCATCAACGGCGAGTCGGGCCATACCATTGAAGTCCAGAACTCTGAGGACCCCTCGCCCACCCAACTCGCCCTCTCCCCCTCGGCCCATGCGTTGTTCGTCCTCGATGAAAACGACTCGCTCCAACGGCTCTGGGGGCTGCTCTTTCCCCAGCCCGCCGCCGCTCCCGATGAAGCCGAAGCGCTCTTCATCAAGACCATCCATTTCAGCCACACCCTCGCCGCCGCCGCCGACCTGCTGAAATTCTCCGACGGCAAGCCGGTCGACATCGTGGAGACCCACCCGGTCCAGCCGATCCACAACCCGCTCCTGAAAGCGAAAAAACCGCCCCGCATCACCCTGCGCGCCAGCTTCGACAAGGGGGGAAGCTATCTCGCCACGACCGACGGCCTGATCCTCGACCGCATCAGCGAAACGCCCCACCTCCTCTGGGCCGCCCTCGGGCGCGCTTCCAAAAAAGATTCGGAGATCATCGTTTACGAAAGCGACGGCGCAGCCATCGCCGAGTTCAGGGTCTCGGGCCTCGACCGGATCATGTCGTTCAACGCCGGAGACTTCGAATGGAAAGCCTCCAAAACAAAACCTAAGCCCCAGCCAACCGCCACTCCAGAGCCGGAACCCGAATCAAAGCCCCCGGCAGCCACTCCCGCCCCTTCCGCAGAGACCACCCCGGAACCCGAAATCGAAGAGGAGGAACCTGTCGAAGCGTTCGAAGAAGCCGCGGAGCTTCCCGCCCCCCAGCCGGCTCCCACCGCGACACCGGAGGCTACTCCTCCTCCTCAAACTCCTCAAACCCCTTGATCTCCTCAAGGAACAGTTCGCCAAACTCGGCCAGCTTTTTCTCCCCGACGCCGGAAATCTGCGCCATCGCCTCCATCGTCGTCGGCATGTCGCGGGCCATCAGGCGCAGGGTCGTATCGCCAAAAACGACATAGGCCGGCACCTGCCGTTCGTCCGCCAGCCGCTTGCGCAGCGAACGAAGCCGCTCGAAGAGCATCTCGTTGCAGGCAATCGTCCCTTCGCTCGTGCGGCTCCTCTTCGCCTTGGGAATGGAAAGCGGCTTGGTGAGCAGGATCGTCCGGCGCGACTTCAATGCCGCCACCCCCTCGGCGGTCAGTTCGATCGTCGGAAACTGCCCCTGCGACTGCCCCAGCAACCCGAGCCGGATCAACTCCCGCCCCACTGCCGACCACTCCGGTCGCGAAAACTCCTTGCCGATTCCGTAGGTGGTCAACCGGTCGTGACCCCACCGGCGAATTTTCTCGTTCGATGCGCCAAGCAGCACGTCGATCAAATGCTTGAAACCGACGCCAAACCGGCTCGCCTGCGCCACCCGGTAGACGCACGAAAGAAGTTTCTGCGCCTGAAGCGTCCCGTCGTAGGTCTCACGCGGTTCCAGGCAGTTGTCGCACGCGCCGCACCCCTGTACGGGGTAGGTTTCGCCAAAGTAGGCGAGCAGGTCGACCCTCCGGCAAAGGTTGCTTTCCGCGTAATGGACGATCTGCCGCAGTTGCCGGTGCGCGTTCTGCTGCTCCTCGGGATCGGAGATTTCGTCCAGAAAATGAATCTGTTTGGCGACATCCCCCGGGCTGAAAAGAAGCAGGCAATCGCTCGGCAGCCCGTCGCGCCCCGCCCGGCCCGTCTCCTGATAATACCCCTCGATGTTCTTGGGGAGATCGTGATGGATTACCCAGCGGACGTTCGGCTTGTTGATCCCCATCCCGAAAGCGATCGTCGCGCAGATGATCCGCACCTCGTCGCGAAGAAAGAGGTCCTGATTTTCCGCCCGCACGTTTGCCGTCAGCCCGGCATGGTAAGGTCGCGCCGAATACCCCTTGCGCTGGAGCGCCTCGGCGACCCGCTCCGCCGCGCCGCGTGAAGCGCAGTAGACGATCCCGCTCTCCCGAAAGCGTTGTTCGATAAAAGCGATCACCTGCTGCTGCGGCTGCTCCTTCGGGATGACCCGGTAGGTCAGGTTGGGCCGGTTGAAGCTCGCCACAAAAACGGCCGGGTCCGCCAGCCGCAGTTCGCGGATGATGTCGTCGCGCACCCGCTCGGTGGCGGTTGCCGTCAACGCCATCACCGGGATGTCGGGCAGCAGATCGCGCAACTGCGCCAACTGGCGGTATTCGGGCCGGAAGTCGTGCCCCCATTCGGAAACACAGTGCGCCTCGTCGATCGCCAGCGCCGCCACGTTCCAGTTCCGCAGGTTCTCGCGCCAGTTGTCGAGCATCAGCCGCTCCGGCGCGACGTAGAGCAGCCGGTACTCCCCCTGGTGCAGCCCGCGCAGGCGCGCCCGGGCCTCGGTCGCCGAGAGGGTTGAGTTGAGAAATGTCGCCGCCACGCCAACCGCCTGAAGCTGGTCGACCTGATCCTTCATCAACGCCACCAGCGGCGAGACCACCACCGTCAACCCGTCGCGCAGCAGCGCCGGGATCTGGAAACAGAGCGATTTACCCCCTCCCGTCGGCAGGAGGGCAAAGGTATCGCGCCCTGAAAGCGAGGCTTCGATGATCTCGCGCTGGTGCGGGCGAAAGGCATCGTAGCCGAAGGTCGTCTTGAGGATCTTGAGAAGCTGGCTCACAACTCGGAAGGCGGCGCAATGCCGGTCGAAAGAACCTCGCCCGTGGCGGGCCGGGGCGAAGCGGGGGCATCCACCACCGTCTCCCCGGGCAGCGGTTC
Organism: Chthoniobacteraceae bacterium; assembly: GCA_035555975.1. Lineage (GTDB taxonomy): Bacteria > Verrucomicrobiota > Verrucomicrobiia > Chthoniobacterales > Chthoniobacteraceae > DATMFV01. The sequence goes on along the minus strand of DATMFV010000128.1, from coordinate 10,794 downwards.
ACCGTCGAGGATGTCGGCGATCAAAAACGGCGGGCGCTGCTCCCGGCTGACGCGCAGGTGAGCCTGCGGCGTCCCCTCGTGCGCGGGCAGCGTCATCAGCGCGCTCCCCGCCGGGCGCAGGTCGTTGGAATGAATCAGGACAAACCCGTGGTCGCGGTTCACCGTCGAGATGATGCCGACCAGTTGGTGATGCACCTCGGCCGGTTGAGGGGGAGGCGTCTGCGCCTCCTTCCGCCCCGTCGCACACGAGCTTGAAAAAAGCGCCAGAACCAAAATCAGAGCGATTCGCACAAAAAACATAAGGAATGATCTGGGATCAAAGCAAAATATCGCGCGACAAACAACCTTCCGCTTGCGCCTTCCTCCATGCCTGCCGTATAACCGGCCCTACTTATGGGTCAACAACTACGCAAAGTCGCCAAACGCCGCCGCCGCATCGCCTACAAGGCACGCAAAAAAGAAGCCGCCAAAGTAGCCGCCATCACCGGCGCGAAGCGGTAAGATTTCCAGGGCCTAGGAAGAAAGGGGTTCGTCTCCTTTCTTCACCCCCCCTTTTTTTCCGATTTGATGCAACCACGGAGAGTCTTTTCCCTGTGGCGCGCTACCTGATTGTCGATGCCTACAGCATCATCTACGCCTGGCCTGATTTAAGAGCCCTGCACGAACGGCGGCTCTCCCTTGCCCGCGAGGCGCTCCTCCAGCGCCTGACTCATTTCCACGACACCGGCGACTACCGCGTTGTCGTCGTCTTCGACGGGAAGGGAAGCGCCCGCGCCAACGAAGCGACCGTGCCCGGCGGCATTCAGGTTTTCTACTCCGGCAACGGCCTGAGCGCCGACGCCATCATCGAACGGCTCGTCGCCAAATACGCCGGGCAACACGCGCTTTACGTCGCCACCGCCGACCACCTCGAAGCGCAAACCGTCATCAGCTTCGGCGCGACCTCGTGCCTCTCCCCCGAAATGTTGCGCACGATGATCGAAGAGAGCGAACGCGAGTTCCAGCGCCTAGTCGAAAAACGCCGCCGCAGATAAAGGATGCCGAAGGCATCCCAGCAGGGCAGCCGGGGGTAAACGCGGGAGCGCACCACCCCCGGAAAGCCTCACGAAAAAAGAATCGAACCGCTAACCGGGGGTGTCGCTTCGCTCAACCCCCGGCTTCTCCGCTTGAAATCCCTTCGGGATTCTTCTCAGAGGCTGTGAAAAAATGATTTTAATGGCCTCGGAGCCCCTGTTTTTAGCCTATAACGAAATTCTGACGACCGCCTGTATTCAGGGAATACAGAAGGGAGAAGGAATGCAGTTAGAGGCAAAAAGAGGTGCTCCATGGCCTTTGAAGGGCTTTTTTCACAGCCTCTCAAAGGCCGTTACGGCCGGAACGGAAGCGGCGCTCCCGCGTCCATCGCGGCATGTTCCGCGTCGGAGCACGACGAGTTGGTCGGTACGTCGACCGGGCGTTCATTCGCCGAGACGAGCCCTTCCTTCAGGAGGTAAGCCTCGACTTCCTCCCCGCTGATGTCGGGGAGCATCACGCCGTTGACTTCCACGCACGGCGAAAGTGACTGCCCGCTGCGTTGTTCCATCTCCCAGCGGAAGGCGGGATTCTGGATGATATCCTTTTCGGTGTATTCAAGCTCGTACTTGGCCAGGATGGCGCGCACGCCGCGGCTCCAGCCGCAATGCGTTTTGAGGTAGGCGGTAATCTGTGGTTTTTCCATAGTCGGACCATACCCATAACACAGCTTCGCTGAAAACAAAAGCCCCGGCAGAAATTACTTCCTGCCGGGGCCATGCGAACTCACTGCAAGCAGTGGTTTAAATCTTACTTCTTGCGTTCGCCGGGGCGATATTCCTCTTCGGCAACCTGGAACGCCTGTTCCAGACCGACGAGGTCTTCACCCGGACGGATGCTGTCGAAGGCTTCGGTTTCGCGGCGAAGCTCTTCTTCGGAGTAGTTGGCAGCCTTCACGGAGAGACCGATGCGCCGTTCGGTCTTGTCGACCTTGATGACGCGGGCTTCCACTTCCTGGCCGACCTTGAGCACATCCTTGACCTTCTCCACGCGATCTTCGCTGAGTTGCGAGATGTGGACCAGCCCGTCGATATCGTCGGCAAGCTGCACAAACGCGCCAAAGCTGGCGAGCTTGGTAACTTTGCCCTGCACGAGATCGCCGATCTTGTAGCGCTGGTCGATCGACTTCCAGGGATCTTCGTCGAGCTGCTTGACGCCGAGGCTGATGCGCTGGGCGTTCTTGTCGATGTCGATGACGACCGCTTCGACCTCGTCCCCCTTCTTGAGCATTTCGCTCGGGTGATTGATCTTGCGGGTCCAGCTCATGTCGGAGACGTGGATCATCCCGTCGATGCCTTCTTCGAGCTCCACAAACGCGCCGTAGGCGGTCATGTTGCGGACGGTCCCCTTGACCTGCTTGCCAATCGGGTACTTGTGCTCGATTTCGTCCCACGGGTTCGGTTCCAGTTGGCGGACGCCAAGGGAGATCTTCTGCTCTTCCTTGTTGACGCCGAGAACGACCGCTTCGACATCCTGACCGATGGTGAGGACATCCGAAGGCCGGGTGATCCGCTTGGTCCAGGAGAGTTCGGAAACGTGGATGAGCCCTTCGACCCCTTCTTCGATCTCCACGAACGCGCCATAGGGAACCAGGTTGGTGACCTTGCCCTTGACCTTCGTGCCGATCGGGAACCGGTTTTCGGTCTCTTCCCACGGGTTCTTCTGGGTCTGCTTGAGACCGAGCGAGACGCGTTCCTTCTCCTTGTTGATGTCGAGGACGATCACGTCGAGTTCCTGGCCGACCTTGAGCAGTTCGCTCGGGTGGCCGAGGCGGCCCCACGTCATGTCGGTGATGTGGAGCAGGCCGTCCATTCCGTCGAGGTCGATGAACGCCCCGAAGTCGGTGAGGTTCTTGACGGTGCCGCGAACGGTGTCGCCGATGTTGACCGATTCAAGGAACTCGGCCCGCTTTTCAGCGCGCTCCTGTTCGATGATCTCGCGGCGGCTTAAGACGACGTTTTTACGTTCGTCGTTGATCTTGACGATCTTGAAATCATACGTGTTGCCGACGAACTGCTGAAGGTCCTTCGGCGGAATGATGTCGATCTGCGACCCCGGGAGGAACGCTTCGACACCGATATTGACGGTCAGCCCGCCCTTGACGACGGCCTTGACCTTGCCCTTGATCAAACCACCCCCCTGGAAGACCTTGACGATCTTGTCCCAGTTCTGCTTGTAGGCCGCTTTTTCCTTGGAGAGGATGACCATCCCCTCATCATTTTCGAGGCGGACCAGAAGGACTTCCACTTCATCGCCGACCTGAAGGTCTTCCATATCGTCGAATTCGGAGAGCGGGATCACCCCTTCGCTCTTATAGCCGATGTCGACCAGGACTTCACGAGCCCTGATTTCGAGGACACGTCCCTTGACAATGCTGCCCTCTTTGAAATCGCGAAAAGATTTCGCGATCAGTTCTTGCATCTCATTCATTGGAATTTGAAACTCACGCCACGGTTGCCATTTTTTTTCTTTCCCCCGGGTACGCCCCGTCTCCCCCGGTGGAGGGGAGTCTTTCCCAGGCCGAACCTGTCACGGGGAAAAGAGCCTGCAAAAATAGGGGTCTTTTGGCCGGATTGCAAGCGCCTTTGGCGCGCACCCTTAAAAAAATAAAGCCTTCTTAATCCGGCACTTGTCTTTGATGGCGAGGCGTATTTATTGATCCCTGAACTGATCTTTGAAGGCCATGCACCCGATCCCACCCGACGCCGCGTCCCCCGCCTCCGGTACTCCCCCGGAACCGGAAGGCGCGCCGTCTTCGTCCCTGCGGGAAAGGGTGGCGGAGTGGCGTTTTCGCGCGGAGAATCATTTCCCCCGCGTTTACATCCATTCCCTTGACGGGCGCAACGACCAGTTCCTGCGCAATGAAGCCCGGCTGCGGCGGGGCGATTTCCGCTTCCGCGCCCGGCGCTCCATCTGGATCTGCGGCGACCTCCCCTCGCAGTTCGTCGCGGCGGATGAAGTGATCGCCGGGTTCAAACAGGCCGCTCCGGAGAGCTGTTTCGTCCTTCTCTCGGAAGCCCCCCACACCTACGCCTGGCTCAAACGCCGCTACCCGAACGACCACGCCTTCCCCGCCCCCGGTCCCGGGCCGGAGGAGATCGCCTCTTTTTTTGACCGGCTCCAACCCGCCCTCCTCGTTGTACTGCAATCGGCGCGCGGGGTGAACCCGCTCCTCCTGCGTCTCGCCGCCGCGCGCCGCCTCCCTGCCGTCCTCATCGACGGGCGACCCCGCCCAAGGGAATGCACCCGCTCGTGGGCCCGGAGCCTTGGCCACCCGGTTTTTCACCATTACGTCGTCCAGAACCCGAAACTCGCCCGGGTCCTGATGGAACATGAGGTTCCGGAGGAAAAAATCTCGGTCGCAGGCGACATCGGCTTCGAAAAAGCGCTAATCACCCCCAAAAGCAATGCCGACTACCTGAAACGGGAACTGCACCTTCCCGCCGAAACGCGGCTGATCATGGCCGACCACCTCCACCAGAGCGAAGAGCGCCCGCTTCTGACCCTCTTCGCCCGCCTCCGCGCTATCCACCCGGGCGCGACGCTTCTCTGGAAGACGGTCGCCGCCCGCCAGCTCGTTCGCGCCGAAGCGCTGGCCGCAAAGCTCGGCCTCCCCTCCCGGCGATGGGACACCCCTCCTTCCGACACCACCCCGGCGCTCCTTTTCCTCGACCCGACCCTTTCCGCCGAGCCGTTCCACCCCGCCTGCGCCGCCATCCTCGCCGGGGGAACCTTCACACCGCTCCCTTCCCTCCTCCCGTATGCGGAGCCGTACACCCTTCACGCCCCGGTCATCTACGGCCCGTTCCTCCCACACAACGCCTTGGCGGCTCGTGCCGTGATCGGGCACCACGCCGCGTTCCGGTCGTTTCCGACCCGTCTTAGCTCCCTGCTCGCCACCTTCCTGCAACAAGATCCCGCGGAAGTGGCCGCCAACGCCGCCGAACGGGCCGCCCCGTTTTTCTCCTCATCCCGGGGCGCGGCGAAACGGACGCTGGAGGCGATCCTCCCGCACTACCCCTCGCCGCCCGCCGATGCCGAGCCGTCCGACTGGCGTCCCCCGCCCTCCGCAGCGACCGCTTCCGCCGTCATCCCGAAGATCGAAATCCCCGACTGGCCCGCCTTCCGCGAACGGCTCCGCCCGTACCGCTCCATCCTCTGTCTCGGCAATGGCCCGACCTCCGAGTTGCCCGAGATCACGCAGATCCCGCACGACACCCTCTTTCGCACCAACCACCGCTGGATCAACCGGGGCATCCTGACCGCGCCAAAGGTCGTCTTCGCCGGAAGCCGCGAAACGCTGCGCACCCTCAAAGGGCCGATCTTTGTCTTGAGCGAAGTGATGGGCCGCATCCAGACGCTGGAGGACAACCATCTCGAAAACCGCGAACCGTTCGAAGTCTTCATCCCGACCACGCGTAATTGCGACTGGCTCGAGCACGACCAGGGGGTCCACACCCGCGCCAGCAACGGAGCCTTGATGATCGCCACCGCCGCCGCGCTGCAACCCGAGGCGATCACCATCGGGGGAATCGACCTCTTCAGCCACCCCGACGGCCGCTACCCCGGGGAGGTCCAGGCAATCAACGCCTATTCCCAGTATCACGAACGCAACCACGAACTGGAGGTCATCGAAGCGGCGTTGCGCTCCTTCCGGGGCCGCATCACCATCCTGAGCCCGATCCTCAGGGAAGCGCTCGTGCAACGGCAGTTTCCAGCGGAACGCCTTTTGCCCTGACCGGCTGCCTCCGGCTCACCGGCGCGGGGACGACCGGTTCCGCCGCCAGCATCTCCCGCAGCGTCGCCAGCCGTCGGCAAAGCTCGGCGCGGCCGAGGTAGCCGGTACGAATCCCCCACCAGAGACGGCTCAACCCCTTCGGTTCGCCCACCCGCTCCCGCAGGAGTTCCCGCAGCCCCGCCGCCGGTGCGACCCCCTCGCTCCAGTAAGCGGCCAGAAACGACGGAATCGCTTCGAGCCAGCCGACCTCCTCCCCGTGGCCGAGCAGGTCGAGCAACACCACCAGCAGATCGTCCGCATGGCATTCGGCTTCGCTCATTTCGTGGCGGTGGTGGACCTCGAAGTCGATCAGCCGCGCCCGCCCCTCGCAGGCGTCGTAGATGAAATTGCCCAGATGCGGGTCGCCGTGCGACCAGAGACTCCCTGTCACGGGATCGCGCAGGGCATGCCCCCGTTTGAGTTCCCTCCCGGCGGCGCGGACCATCTCCAGCGTCAACGTCCCGCCAAACGCATGATGATCGAGCGGCACCCCGGGAAGCTGTTCCGCCCAGACCGTGGCCGGGGCTTGCGCAAAAACCTCAAACCCCTCCCCGCCGTGAAGCAGGCGATAGCACGAGACCTCGCACTGCTGCCATTCGCCGCTCTGCGCATGGACCACCACCGGATTGCCCGCAAAATGGAAAAACGCATTGGCCGCGCCAATCACCGCCCCGCTCCAGATCCGGCGTTCCTTCACCCAGAAAGGGCGTCCCTCCCGCTCCCGCCGTACCATCCGGTTGATCTTGATCGCGTCAATCAGATGACCCGTTAACTCGAATAGCGATGACGACATGGTTCAACAACAAAGTGAAAGCCTACTCCCCGGAAAGCGACAAAGGGAAGAGGCCTTTGAAAAAGAAAACGCTCAACCCCCGCGTTTCGGACGCCGTTGGAGCCGTTTTCGTGCCAGATGGGGTGTCTTGACGGGCTTACCGGGCGATCGTCACGCGGTTGCGGACCAGCGTCGTCCCGGTCCGCAGGTCGTATTCGCTGATCGCGTTGCGGTAATCCCCCTCGGCCTTGATCAGCGACGCCTCCGCCTCCGTCTCCTTGCGCTGGAGTTCCAGCACCTCAAACGCCGTCGCCGTCCCCGCCTTCAGGCGCTCGTTCCCGGCGGCGAGGCTCTCCCTGGCCAGCCGCAACGCCTCCCGGGTGGTCTCGACCCGTTGCCGCGCCGTCTCGATATGCCCCGCCGCGTTGGCGACTTCCACGATGATTCCCTGCTCCATCCGGTGCAACTCCACCAGCGCCTGCGCCTTGAGAAGCCGGGTGCGTTCGTGGCGGCTCTTCGCGGCGCGGTTCGGGATCGGCAGGCGAAAGATCAACCCCGCCCCCCAGCTTTCCGGGGCGCTGCTGGCGGCGTCGAAGATATTCAGGCTGGAGTGGAAGTCCGAACGCGAAAATCCGAGCAGGTTCAGGCTGGCCGTCAGATCGAGCCGGGGAAGCGTCTCGTTGCGCGCGGTGACGATGTTGATGTCGCGGATCGTCAGTTCCAGGATCGCCTGCTGAAAATCGGGCCGCAGTTCCAGCGCGTCGCGCAGGCCCGCGTCGAGGTCGACCTCCCCGACCATCGGCGTCGGCGGCGGAGCGATCTCGAGATGGGTATCAAGCAGCGCCCGCGTTTCCGTGGTGATCAACTGTTTGAGGAACCGCTCCTGGTCGTTGATCTGCGATTGCGCCAGCAGCACCGCCTCCTCCCGCGCGCTCGCTTCGGCGCGGGCGGAGATCACATCGAGCCCGATGCGGACGCCGATCGACGCCCGACGCCTTTCGTCCTCCTCCAGTTGCCGTGCGGCATCGCGGGAACGGATCGCCGCTTCAAGCTGGCGTTGCGCCGAGTAGAGGGCGTTGTAAGTGTAGATCGTCCGGGTGACCACCTCGATCACCTGCTGGCGGAAGGCCCATTCGCTCCCCTCCTGGTTGACCCGCGCGATCCTCAGGCCCGCCAGGTTCACATCGGTCCCGAACCCGCGCAGCAGCGGTTGCGTGATCCCGAGCGCCAGCCCCGAGCGGAAGGAGTTGTAGTCGTCCGCATCGGTCCGCAGCCCGAAATTGTAGACCGTCCCGAGCGGCGTCAACCCGCCGACCCCGAGTTCGAAGGAACTGAAACGCCGCTCGCCGCCAAGGCTCGTGCGGGTCATCCCCTGTTCAAACGCCCCTTGCAACTCGGGATCAAACCGGCCGAGTTCCTCCACCGTCCGCGTCCGCGCAATCGAGGGGCCAAACGCCTCGACCTTGATCGCCAGGTTCTCCTCGATCGCAAGCTGGATCGCCTGCCGGAGCGTCAGGCGAAGCACCGCCGGGCGGCCGGTCACCGGTTCCGCGACCTCTTTGCCCTCCGTCCGCCGCGCGGCAAACCCGGTCGGCAGAAACGAAAAAAGGAGGCTCAAAAGGAGGAAAAAACGCAAAAACGGCATGGGAAGAGGAAACAACGGAATGACCACCAAAACAGAGGAAAAGGAGAAAGGAAAGGAAAACGTCGGACTCCGGGTGTGAGCCGGACGCGTGCCGGGAACGAAGAAAACAGCCACTCGTTTCACCCTTTGCCAAGCTAAAAAAGACACCCCGCAAGGCGGCGGGCTTCGTATTTACCCCCGAATCAAAAAAACTTAGGAATTGCTGATTTAATGGAGCCGGGCGGAAACGCAGGCAGTTTTGATGTATTTTTGGTTCGATTTCCGCAGCCTGTCCCAAGACAGGTGAGGACAAATCGGGCCAAAAATACGCAAAAATGACCAGTTTACGAACGAGCTTGCTTAAATCAGCGGTTCCCCTACGCCGATGAAGGTGCTCACCGCTGTTCTTGAAAATGTCAAACGGCGCGATGCCGGGGAACTGACCCGCTCCGTTCTGGATGCGCTGGTCGGGGAACGTCCGTTGAAGCAGGTCCGCGTCAAACTCTGGGACGGCAGTTGCTGGCCCGACGCCGAACCGCGCCGCGCCACCCTGCGGCTCAACCACCCCGGCGCGCTTCGCGCCATGCTCTCCGCCGGGACCGAAGTGGCGCTAGCGGAAGCCTACCTGCGGGACGACTTCGACGTGGAGGGCGACCTCGAAGCCGCCTTTGAACTGGCCGACGTGATCAGCGCTCAAACCGGGGGGTGGACCCGCAAGCTCAAGGTCTCCGCCTGGCTGCGGCAACTTCCCGAGCCGCCCGGAGACTCCGGCGACCCCGACGCCGCCACACCGCACCGCGCCGCCCTCAACGGCCGCAGGCACACCCCTTCGCGCGACCGCGAAGCAATCCATTTCCACTACGATCTCTCCAATGCCTTCTACGCCCTCTGGCTCGACTCACGCCGCGTCTATTCGTGCGCCTGTTTCAAAAACCGGTGCGACGATCTCGAGAGCGCGCAGCGGCGCAAGCTGGAGATGATCTGCCGCAAGCTCGACCTGCGCCCCGGCCAGCGGCTGCTCGACGTCGGGTGCGGCTGGGGCGGCCTCGTCATCCACGCCGCCCGCGATTACGGCGTCACGGCCACCGGCATCACCCTCTCCGCTCGCCAGGCCGACCACGCACGGCAGCAGGTGCGGGAACTCGGGCTGGAAGACCGCGTGGAAATCCGCCTCGAAGATTACCGGGAACACTCCCCCCCGCAACCGTACGACGCCATCGCGAGCGTCGGCATGGTCGAGCACGTCGGCCGCCGGAACCTTCCCCTCTACTTTCAACAGGCGTTCGCGCTGCTGCAACCCGGCGGGCTCTTCCTCAACCACGGGATCGGCACCGGCATCGCCGCCTTTGCCAACCGGGGCACCCGCTCGTTCATCAACGAATATGTCTTCCCCGACGGCGAGCTGGTCTCCATTGCGGAAATGCTCCACCCTGCGGAAACATCCGGATTCTCCGTGCGCGACGTGGAAAACCTGCGCGAACACTACGCGCTCACCCTCCGCCACTGGGTGCGCCGGCTCGAACAACACCACGACGAAGCGCTCCACTGGGTCGAGGAACCGGTCTACCGCATCTGGCGGCTCTACATGGCCGGGTGCGCCCACAGCTTCGCCTGCCATCAGCTCGCCATCTACCAGAGCCTGCTGGAAAAACCGACCGCCTCGGGCCGGAGCCCCCACCCGCTCACGCGGGACGGGTGGTATTGCTAACTTTTCTCCGGGATATACCCTTCGCCCTCCTGCGGGGTTCCTGCAAAGGCATAACCGATCGTGCTGATATGGCCGTTGATCCGGCGGATGCCGTTGACCATGTCCAGAAACGAAGCGCTGGAGGCGAGTTCGCCGCGGTTGGCGCTGCTCAGGTGCGTATAGTGTTCGGTCTGGATGGCGCGCAGCCAGTCGTTGAGCTTCTCCTTTTCAAAGAGAAAATCGCGCGCCCCCTTCGGGTCGCGGGTTGTCAGAAGACCGATGCCCCTTTCAAAATGAATCAGGATGCGGTTGAAGGCTTCATCAAGCATCTCCTCGTCGCGTCCCCGGATCGCCACCCCTTCCTGAACCTGCTTGATCAGGAGATCGCAGAGGTGTTTGTCGAGCACGTCGCCGATCGCCTCCAGTTCGCTGGAAATCCCGTGCAATGCAAACTGCCACTGCACCTCGCCGGGAGGGAGGTCGTCGCCGAGCCGGATGAGGTAATCCTTCAGTGACAGATTAATGGCGTCGATGTTGTCATCCTCCTTCTGCACCCGCCGGGCTAGGATCGCATCGCGCCCGGAATAGGCGCACCGGAACTGCTCCAGCATGAAGCGGACATGCTCCGCCATCCGCATGCACTCGCGGCTCGCCCGCGCCAGGGCCAGCGACGGCGTCTCCAGCGCCTTGTCGTCCAGGTAGCTTGCGCCCGGGGCAAAGTGGTCGGCCGTCTCGTCGGGGATCATCACCTTGATCATCTTCCAGATCGGCGCCAGAAGCGGCAGCGCCACCAGGGCGACCAGCAGGTTGTAATCGGTATGGAACATCGCCGTCTGCCGCTCCATGGAACCGGGGAAGACGTG
>DATMFV010000127.1:0-3642 GCA_035555975.1 Chthoniobacteraceae bacterium | reverse complement strand
CTTTCCTGGTGGTTGAGGAGGAGCGGGTCCCGACCGTGGAGGCGGCCTTGAAGGAGTCGTACTTCGTCACGCCGTTCCAGCTTCGCGACGGGATGTCGGGCGGGAAGCTCTACCTCAACTACCGCTGGTTCCACGAAGCGTTCCCCGGCCGCGCACCGGAACGGGTCGGCCCGCTGCAAACGCTGGACGAGGAGGAGCCGGTGCAATGAACGGCCACGGCCCGAAGGTTCTGGTCGGGGGGCTGGTCACCGTCGCGGCGGCGGTGATCGCGGCGGTCGTTTTTGGCGAAATGGGCGGGGGCCTCGGGAGCCGCTCGGCCTGGAGCGCGCTGGGGCTCGGCCTCGTGGCGGGGGTGGCGAGCGCCGCTTTCGTACCACGCACGCGGGCGCCGTTGCGGCGACCTTCCGGCTGGGTGGAATGGGCGGTGGTGGCGTGCTTTGCCCTCTTTGCCTTCCGTTCCTTCTGCTGGCTCTTTTTCGAGAACGGCGACCAATGGATGTTCCTCTCGCCCAACAATCTGGGGGATCTCTCGATCCACCTGACCATGATCGGCTACTTCGCCAATGGCGCGCCGTTCTGGCCCGCCAACCCGATCTTTGCCGCCGCCCCGCTGCACTACCCCTTTGGCGTCGATCTCTGGAACGCCCTGCTGGTGCTGGCGGGCGCGGACCTCATGCGGGGGTTGATCTGGACCGGGCTTTTCGGCTCGGCGGCCACCGGTTTTGCCCTCTGGCGCTGGGGCGGCCCGTTTGCGCTCGCCGGGTTTCTCTTCAATGGCGGCCTCTTTGGCCTGAGCCTGTTGACGGAGTGGAAGATCGATGCCGCCCAGGGCGAGGTCGCCTGGAAGAGCATTCCGCTCGCGCTCTTTGTCACCCAGCGCGGGTTGCTCTATGCCATCCCTGCCGGGTTGCTGCTGCTCTGGAGCTGGCGCAGCCGTTTCCTCCACCGGGTGAAAGCCGTGCCGCTGCCGGTGGAACTTTTTCTCTACGCCACCCTGCCGCTCTTTCACCTCCATACCTTCCTCTTCCTTTCGCTCCTGCTGGGCGGGTGGTTTCTTCTTTCGTTTCTGGAGGGCGTCTGGCAGGAGCTTTTTCCCCCTTCGAGCCGGTTGGCGCTGTTGCGGTTTGTCGCGCTCGCCTTTGTTCCGGCGACGCTGCTGGTCTGGAAGCTGACCGGCGGCCTCCAGAGCGGCGGGCAGATCCGCTTCCAGCCGGGCTGGATGCAGCACGACCAGAACCCGTTTCTTTTCTGGTTTGGCAACTTCGGCATTTTTCCGCTCTGCGTGGCGGCGGTCCTCTGGCATCTCCTGCGCAAGCCGACGGTCGACAAGGCACGGGAGGCGGCGATCGTCCTCCCTTGCGTGGCGATTTTTCTGCTGACCTGCTTCGTCCTTTTCGCGCCGTGGGAGTGGGACAACACCAAGCTGATGCTCTGGAGCTACCTGGCGCTGCTCCCGGCCATCGGGGCGCTGCTCGCCCGGCAACACATCGTGGTGCGGTGGGCGACCTGTTTCCTCCTCTTCTTCTCCGGGTTTTTCGTCCTCTGGGGCGGCCTGGGAGGGACCGGCTATTCACTGGCCCACCGTTCGGAACTCGACAACATCCGCCCGATGGTGGCAAAGATCCCGATCACGGCAACTTTTGCCGGGCACCCGACCTTCAACCATCCGCTCCTCCTCCTCGGGCGAAAAATGGTCGCCGGTTACGAAGGCCACCTGCAAAGCCACGGCATCCCGTACCAACCCGCCTTCGAGGCGTTGCAACGGGTGTTGCGCGGCGAACGGGGCTGGGAAAACGACGCGCACGCCCTCGGCATCGATTACCTCTTCTGGGGCAGGGAAGAAAAACAGGCGTACGGCGACTGGCCGCCGGCTTCCGGCATCGGGGCGATCGCTCCCTTTGCCGAAAGCCCGTGGGGCAAGCTCTATTACCTTGGGGCTAAACCGCCGCCGCAGGGACGTTAAGCCCGAACCGCGTCCGGTTGACGACGCCGTCTGCGTCGATTGCCTCGACCTTCTGCCACGAGATCAACGGGGTTTCCGGTTCGAACCGTGCCGTTTCCCCCTCAAAGACGACCTGTTGCAACGCCACCCCGCAGCAATGGTCGAGATAGAGCGCGGCGGCTTCCTCCTTGAGTTCGGTCTTCGGCATCGCGTCGAGATCGGAGAGGGTCAAGCGGACGTTGCGCAGGACCACGTTCTCGAACGGCGTCGTTTCGTTCCCCTTGAAAACCGAGGCGCAACCGCCCGTCGCCCGGATGTTTTCCAGGGTGATGTTGCCGAGCCGGGTCGCCGTCGCTTCGTCCGCCAGGAAAAACCAGAGCGGCTGATTGGCTTCGATGGTGATGTTGGAGAGGTGCAGATTTTCCACCACCGGCGCGAGGTAACGCTCCTCGGGCATCGTGCGGGTATTGTTGCGCTCGGGCGTCTGCTGGCGGGTGGGGATCTGGCAGATGATCCCCCGGCGCGAGCCCGAAATGGAGAGGTTGCGCATCACCACGTTGCGGATCGTCCCGTCGCCGATGTAGCTGAACCGGATGGCGTTGCAGTACGAGACCAGCTCGCAGTTTTCCACCGTGACCTGCTCGCACGGCCGGGAGCCGAAGCCGAGGCCGCTCCGGCTGACGCGCGACGGGTCGCCCTCCGGCCTGAAAACGCGGTCGATCGCGCGGAGGATGATGGCGTCATCGCCCGTGTGGATCGAACAGTGGGAGATCGTGACATCGCGGCAGGCGTCGATGTCAATCCCGTCGGTGTTGATCGCCCGCGGGTTGGTCCGGATCGTCACCCCATGGAAAGCGACCTTTTCACATCCGAAAACCCAGAAGGTCCAGGCCGGGGCCTGAACCAGGCGGACCCCTTCGATGCGCACGTCGCGGCAGAGCAGGAACATCACCATCCGCCCCGGGCGGCTCTTTTTGTCCAGAACCGGCCACCAGCGGAGGTCGGGTTGGCTCTGGTCATAAAAGGCATCCCCCTGCCCGTCGATGGTCCCCTCCCCGGTGATCGCGATGTTTTCCTCGTCCTCGGCGATCAGGAGCGCCTTGCAGTTGTAGGGAGCTGCCTGCGGGAAGATTTTGTCGCTTTCCAGGTCGCGGTAATCGTCCGGGTTGGGGCTCCCCAGAAGCGTTGCCTCTTTTTCGAGGTGCAGGCGGACGTGGCTGCGAAGGTAAAGGGGGGTGATGGCATAGGTCCCCGCAGGAACGAGGACGATCCCGTTGCCGTGGCGCGAACAGATGTCGATCGCCTGCTGGATCGCGGCGGTGTCGTCGGTCGCACCATCGCCGGAAGCGCCGAAATCGCGGACATTGAAAAGGGTGGTTTTGTCAAAGCGGGCGGTCGGTTGAGTCATGGAGAGCTTTTTACCCGCAGGAGCCCCTTTCCGGCCATGCCGCCTCTTGCCGTGGAGAGCTAAATTCTTGCGCTTTGGCGAAAAATGGCAAAAAAAGACCCGGTGTTTCTGATTTCATGAAAACAAAACACCGGGTCGGCTGAAATGGAAGGCTAGTGTCATGTTAGCTTATTTCCTTTTCAAATTTCGGGCGCTTTTCCGATTCTCCGGCGTTGCTCGTTGCGGTCGGTATCTTAGGATACCGCCCTTACTCGCGCCTTGGAGAATACGAAAAATCACCTCGAACTTTTTC
>DATMFV010000126.1:0-16262 GCA_035555975.1 Chthoniobacteraceae bacterium | reverse complement strand
ACTCGGCCTCCCGGCCTTTGAAGCGAACACCTGGCGGAGCGGGCTCGACCGGCTCCTGCTCGGCTACGCGATGTCGGGGCAGAACCGGGTGGCGTTTGAAGGAATCCTCCCCCACGACGACGTGGAGAGCGGCGACGCCGAACTGCTCGGACGGTTTGTCACGGCGGTGGAAGCGCTTTTTACTACCTGCCGGACGTTGCAGACCCCGCGAAAGCTCTCCGAATGGCCCGGGGTGCTGACGGCGTTGCTCGATCGTTTCTTTGAAACCGCGCAGCCCCCCTCCCCCGCCGAGGTTGAGGCGATCCGCAATCTGCGGAAAATCTGCGTAACCACCCTCGCCGACCTGGCGGCGCAAGCCGAAGCCGCGATCCCGGAAGAAGGGGGCGTCGAGCCGCCGCCGGTGAACGTCGCCGTGATCCGGGAGAGCTTCCTCGCGCTTCTGGGCGAGGGCGAAAGCCATGGGCGGTTCCTGACCGGGGGTGTCACCTTCTGCGCGCTCAAACCGATGCGGAGCATCCCGGCAAGGGTGATCTGCCTGCTCGGGATGGACGACGGGGCCTTCCCCCGCCGACCGGTTCCCGTCCCGTTCGACCTGATGGCAAACCGCTGGCGGGTGGGCGACCGTTCCGTACGCGACGACGACCGCTACATTTTCCTCGAAGCGCTCCTTTCCGCCCGCGAACGGCTCCTGATCAGCACCGTCGGCCGTTGCCAGAAGAGCAATGAGGCGATCCCTCCCTCCATCGTGGTGAGCGAACTGCTCGACTACCTGGAGGCGACCGGCTGGTTCCCTCCCGGCGGGATGCGCGGGCAGATTGTCTGCGAACATCGCCTCCACGCTTTCAGCCCCGACTATTTCCGGCGCGGCGACCGGCTCTGGAGCTACTCCCGGGCGAATGCCGTGACGGCGGAGACGATCCTCCGCCCCGCCCCGGCGCAGACCACGCCGTTTGCCCCGGCTCCGCTCCCCGCGCGCGAGACGACGCTGGTGCCGCTCGAAGGCTTTCTGCGGTTTTTTGCGAACCCGGCCCGGTTTTTTCTCGAAAAACGGCTCGGCCTGCGGCTCGACGAACGGGCGGCGGCCCTGCTGGAGGAGGAGCCGCTCTGCATCGACACGCTCGGGGAATATACCGTGCGCACCGAACGGTTTGAGAACCGCCTGCGGGGAGGAGAGCCGGCCGGGATCGGCAGCTACACCGCCCGGGCGATCCTCCCGCCCGGGAGGCTCGGGGAACACCACCTCGCCCTTTGCGACCGGCGCGCCGAGGTTTTTGCCGCCCGCCTCAAACCGTGGCTCGCAGGAGCCGCCCCCTCGACGCTTGCCGTTCACCTGCCCATTGCCGGGGTGACGCTCTCCGGGGTGGTCGCTCCGCTTTACGACGGGCGGCTGGTCTGCTTCCGGGCGGCCAGACTCCGCGCGATCGACCAGTTCCGGGCGTGGACGCTCCATCTCCTTCGCATGGCGGCGGCTTTTCCCCATCCGCAGGAGACGCTGGCCATCGCCGAGGATGCGGCAGTCCGTTTCCCCGTGCTCGAACCGCAGCAGGCGGCGGCGTGGCTGGAGCCGCTGGTGGAAACCTACCTTGCCGGGCAGAACGAGCCGGTGCCGTTTTTCCCGAAAAGCGCGCTCGGTTACGCCGAAGCGGCAGCAGCGGGAAACCCCGATCCGCTCAAGGCCGCCCGCCGCCATTGGGAGGGGATGCAGGATGGCTCCGAAAACAACGACGCGGCATTTGCGCTCTGCTTCCGCGACTGCGATCCGCTCGACGAACGGTTTGAAGCGCTCGCCCTCGCGCTTTTCGGCCCGATGCTCGAAACCGTTGAAGCGCTGGAGGAGGCCGCCCCATGAAACCGCTCGACGTTGCACGCGTGCCGCTCCACCACGGAACGGCGTTGATCGAAGCGAGCGCCGGGACGGGCAAGACCTACTCGATCGCCGCGCTCTTTCTCCGCCTCATCCTCGAAGAGCGGCTGCCGCTCCAGAGCATCGTCGCGGTGACTTACACCGTGGCGGCGACGCAGGAACTCAAGGAACGGATTCGCCAGCGCCTGCGCGACGGGTTGCATGCCTTGCGGGCTTCTCCGCCCGATCCGGGCGACGACCCGGTGCTCGCCGCGTTTCTGGAAGGGCGGGAGGAGGCCGATCTCGCCCCCGCCCGCGCGGCGCTCGAACTGGCGGCGGCGTCGTTTGATGAAGCGCAGATTTTTACCATCCACGGCTTTTGCCAGCGGGTGTTGCAGGAGTATGCCTTTGAAACCGGGATGCGCCACGGAGCCGAGACGGTTCAGGATGCCTCACCGCTTTACAACGAAGTGGCGCACGACCTCTGGCGACGCCTTTTTTACGACGCGCACCCGCTTCCCGCCGCGCTCGTTCTGAACCGTCGGCTCGCGCCCGAACGGTGGAGCCGCCTGCTCCAGACGACCGCCAACCACCCGAACCTGCGGCTCGTCCCCGAAGCGTCGGCGCTCCCCTTCAAACAACTGGAGAGCGATCTCATCACCCGCTGGAACGGGTTGCTCGACCTCTGGAACGGCTGCGAGAGCGAACTCTCCGCGCTGCTGCTGGAAAGCAGGGACCTGCGGCGCACAAAGGATGCCTTTCGGGAGGATCATCTGCACGGGTTGCTCGCCTCCCTGCGGCGGGCGTGCGCCCTCGCGCCGGAGGTGGACCCGGCGACCCCCGCGGTTCCCGCGTTTTTCGCCTCCTCCTTCATCGCCACCCAGCTCAAGAAAGGGAAAAGCGCGCCGCAGCACCCGTTTTTCGACCTCTGCGAGCAGTTCTGCAACGGGGTGCGCGACTATTTTTTCCAGATCGATCACACGCTCCTCGCCTATGCCGACGACGAACTGAGCCGCCGCAAGCGGGAGCGGCACCAGCTTACCTTTGACGATCTGCTCAACCTCCTGCACCGGGCGTTGATCGGCCCGATGGGCGAACGGCTCACCCAACGGTTGCGCGAACGCTACCAGGTGGCGCTGGTTGATGAATTTCAGGATACCGACCCGCTTCAGGCGGCCATTTTCACCCGGCTTTTCTCGGGGCCGGGGCTGCGACTCTTTTTGATCGGCGACCCCAAGCAGGCGATCTACGGCTTCCGCGGGGCCGATGTGTTTGCCTATATCGCCGCCGCGAAACAGGCCGACCACCAGTACAATCTCGCCGTCAACTGGCGTTCGGACGCCGCGCTGCTCGACGGGTTTAATGCGCTCTTCGGAATCAGCCCCGCTCCGTTTATCATTGAGGATATCGGCTACCTGCCGGTCCATGCGCCCGAGGGGCAGCAGCCGCCTCCGCTGCCCGGGCCGCCGCTGCTGCTGCGTTCGCTGCGCAACCGTGGCGACAAGACGCTCAACAAGGAGACGGGGATCGCGCAGGTTTGCGCTGCGCTCGCCCGGGAGATCGCCGCGCTCGCCGCCAGCGGGCCGTGGCGGGTCGGAGAAATGGCCGTGCTGGTCCGTAACCATGCGCAGGCCGAGGCGGTCCGCAACGCGTTGCGGCGCGCGGGGGTTCGCTCCGTGCTCCATAGCCGGGAAAATGTCCTCAAAAGCGTTCAGGCGGTCGACCTCCAGCGGTTTCTGGAGGCGGTGATCCAGCCCCGGCGCGAGGATCGGCTCCGCACGGCGCTGGCGACCTCGTTTTTCGGGTACGACACCGCCGCCTTCGCCGCGCTGGAGGAAGACGAGGCGCTGCTGGAGCGCTGGTTTGAAAGTTTCAGCGCGTGGCATGAACTCTGGCTCGAACACGGTTTCATTGCCATGTTCCGGCGCGCGCTGGTGGACGAAAACATCCGCCAGCGGTTGATTTCGATGCCCGACGGGGAGCGGCAGGTGACCGACCTGCTCCATCTCGCGGAACTTCTCCACCAGCAGGAGACGGAGGAAAAGCTCGCCCCGGAAGCCCTCTGCAACTGGCTCCACCGGCAGCGGCATGAAGGGGGAAACGCGTCGGATGCCGCCCAGCTCCGGCTCGAAAGCGACGCCGAGGCGCTTACGATCGTCACCATTCACAAAAGCAAGGGGCTGGAGTACCCGGTCGTCTTCTGCCCTTTTCTCTGGATTCCCGATGATTCGCCCTACCACGACACGATCT
The DNA here is from genome assembly GCA_035555975.1 of Chthoniobacteraceae bacterium. Lineage (GTDB taxonomy): Bacteria > Verrucomicrobiota > Verrucomicrobiia > Chthoniobacterales > Chthoniobacteraceae > DATMFV01. The sequence goes on along the minus strand of DATMFV010000126.1, from coordinate 12,169 downwards.
TTTTCCACGGCGCGGACGGGGTGATGACGCACGACCTGCGCAAGCGGAAGGAGGCGCCGGAAGCACATGTCGAGACGCACCGGCGCGAGACGCTGGCGGAAGAGGCGCGGCTGCTTTATGTCGCGCTGACCCGGGCGCAACACCGCTGCACCCTTTACACCTGCGACTATCGCGATGCCGCTTCTTCCGCGCTGGCGCATCTCGTAAGGGAGGCGGGCGGCGATCTGCCGACGGCGCTGGAAGCGCTCGCAAAGGCGCACCCCGGCTCCATCGGGTTTGAATGGATCGAGCCGGATGCGCCCGACGCTCCGGAGTTGCCGCCGGTTGTCGCGCCCGAGCCCGAACCGGCAGCGGCGCGTTGTTTTGGCGGCGATCTCTCCACCCATGCCTCGTGGATCGCCAGTTTCACGAGCCTCGCCGCCGCAAGCCACGGGGGGGCGAAACCGGTGATCGAAGTCGTCGAAACGCGGGAGGTGGAGGCGGTTGCGGAACTCCCGCCTCCGGAAACGGGAAGCGACGTTGCCCCGCTCGCGGTCGATCCCGACCCGTACCCGATCTCCCGGTTTGAACGCGGCATCCGCGCGGGCGATTTCTTTCACGAACTGCTCGAAGCGCTCGATTTCCGGAATCCGGAACAACTGGAGAGATTGCTTCCCGAGAAACTCGCGGAGTACGGGCTGGCCCCCTCCCCGTTTGAAGCGACCTTGCGCAAAACATTGCTGGCCGCGCTGGAGGTGGAGCTTGAACCGGGTTTGCGGCTCAACCAAATCTCCAGGGGCGAGCGGCTTTCGGAGACCCCTTTCACCCTGCGGCTCCCGGCGTTGAGCAGCCGTCGGCTGGTGGCCCTCTTCCGCCAGCACGATGTGCCGACGCTCCAGCCGCCGGACCTCGGGCGGCTCCGGTTTTCGCCGATCGACGGCTTTCTGCGCGGCAGCATCGACCTGCTCTTCCGGCACGAAGGGCGCTATTACCTGCTCGACTGGAAATCGAACTGGCTCGGCGACCGCCCGCAGGCGTACGACCCGCCCGGGCTGCTCGCCGCCATGAAACACCACCTCTACGGGCTTCAGGCGCACCTTTACCTGCTGGCGGTCGACCGTTTTCTGGCCGCGCGGCTTCCCGGTTACGATTACGAACGCGACTTCGGCGGGCTTTTCTACCTTTTCCTGCGCGGCGTGGATCGCGAAAACCCCGCACGCGGCATCTACCGCGAGAGGCCGCCGCTCGCGCTGGTCGAGTCGCTGCGCCAGCTTTCCCTTCCATGACCGCGACGTTGCACCACCCCTCACAGGCCGCCGGGTTTCACGAAACCGACACCGCTTTTGGCGAATTTATCGCCCGGTTCGGCGGCGGCGAGCCGATCGCGCGGGTGGCCGCCTGCCTCAGCCGGGCCGTGCGGCAGGGGCATATCTGCCTCGACCTGAAGCAACCGCCCGAGGGGGCGGAAGGCGACTGGTTTTCGGCTTCGCAATGGCGGGAACGGCTGGCGTGTTCCCCGGCGGTGGCGTTCGTCCGGCAGGGAGAGGAACTGCCGGTCGCCCCGCTGGTTCTCGATCCCGCCGACCGGCTCTACCTCCGCCGTTTTTACCTCTACGAACAGGAACTCGCGGCGGCGTTGCTGGCTCGCAGCGACGCGGGGGCTTCCACCCCGGCGGAGGGGCAGGCTGCCGCCGTGGCGACCGCGCTGGCGCAGCGGTTGACCATCATTTCCGGCGGCCCCGGCACCGGCAAGACGACCACGGTTTTGAAAATCCTCGCCGGGCTGGTGAAAGCGGGCGACGGACTGCTCCCGCGTGTGGTCCTGACCGCCCCGACCGGCAAGGCGGCCGCCCGGCTGGAGGAGGCGGTCCGCAACGGCGTTGACACCTTGCCCGAAGAGGACCGCAGCGAAGCGTTGGACCGCCTGCTCGCCCAACTCCCGAGGGCGGCGACGCTCGACCGGCTGCTCGGCACCCGCCCCGGCACGGCTGCGTTGCGTCACCACGCCGACAACCCGCTGCCCGTCGATGTGGCGATCGTCGACGAAGCCTCCATGGTCGCACTTCCCGCGATGGCCCGTTTTCTCGCGGCTCTCCCGCCGCAGGCGCGGGTGATCCTGCTCGGCGACCGCGATCAGCTCGCGTCGGTCGCGCCGGGAAGCCTGCTGGCCGATCTCGCCGAAGCCGCCGCCCGGCCCGGCAACCCGCTCGCGGGGTCGCTGGTCACACTGGTGGAGAACTTCCGGTTCAAGACCGAGAGCGGCATTCACCGGTTCTGCCAGGCGATCCGCAGGGGCGAGAGCGCCGGGGCCGTGCAGATCCTCGACGAAGGAGGGTATGCCGACCTTGGGAGCCATCCCCTTCCCTCGCCGGACCGGCTTTCCCAAGCATTGACCGCGACGATCCTCGACGGCTACGGCCCCTTTCTGCGGGAACGGGAACCCGAGCGCGCCCTTGCCTCCTTTGCACAGTTCCGGCTTCTGGCGGCGGTGCGCGAAGGTCCGTATGGCGTCTCCGAACTCAACCGGCTGGCGGAGGCGATCCTGCGTGAGCACCGGTTGATCGGCGAAAGCCACCATTACTATGCCGGGCTACCGGTCCTGATCCGCCGCAACGACTACACCCTGCGCCTTTTCAACGGCGACATCGGCATCCTCCTGCCCGATCCGTCCGACCCGGCCGGTTCCCCCCGGCTCTGGGCGTGGTTTCCGAACGACCCGCTGGAACAACAGGCGGGAGGCCCCGCCGTCCGCCGCATCGCCCCCAGCCGCCTCCCGGAACACGAAACGGCGTACGCGATGACCGTCCACAAAAGCCAGGGCTCGGAGTTCGACCGCGTGGCGCTGATCCTCCCCGGCCACGAAAGCGCGGTCGTCACCCGCGAGTTGATCTACACCGGCGTCACCCGCGCCAGGAAACAGGTCGACCTCTGGTTTGAACCGGAGGCGTTCACGCGCGGGGTGGCACGGCGGGCGGAACGGGTCTCGGGGCTGGGGGATGCGTTGGAACCTTGATGCCATGGTCAAACACCGCGGCGGACGGAGATCCACCCAGGTACTGCCAATGATCGCATCCGGCGTGAAAGTGTACGACAAGTCTCCGAGCACGGGCGGACAACAACTCATCAATAGCGTTGAAAGCAGCCGGTAGTTTCCCCCACCCGGGCGGCAGGTTGTCTTTTCCCGTGGTATCGGGTAAAAATTGCCGCATGGCTTCTCTCCCTTGGCTGATCCGTGGCTCCCTTGCTGTTTCGGCAACCCTTCTCTTTGTTTCCGGAGCGGCCCGGGCGGCTGAAGATGACTGGAAAAAGGATGCACCGGGGGTGCGGCACACGGTAACGGTCAGCGAAATCCCAAAGCCATATGCAACGAAGTCAGCCCGCAACCCGCCTTCCGTGGTTTCCGCGCCGGAGGGGGCGAAGCCGAAGGTGCCGGATGGGTTTGAGGTGAGCCTGTATGCCAGCGGGTTCAAACAACCCCGTTATCTGCTGGTCGCGCCGAACGACGATCTTTTTGTCGTCGAAAGCCGTCTGGGCGAGATCCGTGTGCTGCGCGATGCCGACGGGGACGGGAAGCCGGAGATCAACGAACGTTTCTTAAACGGGCTCAAGCAGCCGTTTGGCATCGCTTTTTATCCGCCCGGGCCGGAGCCGACCCACCTCTATATTGCCAATACCGACGGCATCGTGCGGGTGCCGTACCGTAAAGGCGATCTTCATGCCACGGCGAAACCCGAACCGGTCGCCCCGCTCTCTTCGGGCGGGCGGTTGACCGGGGGCGGCCATTGGACGCGCGACATCGCCTTTTCGCTCGATGGTACGCGGCTTTTTGCCTCGGTCGGTTCGAAGACCAATGTCGATGAACGCCACGAGGCGGTCGAGAACGAGCGGGCGCGCATTTTCGTGATGAAACCGGACGGCTCGGAGATGCGGCCTTACGCGACGGGGCTGCGCAATGCGGTCGGCATCGCGGTTCATCCGGCGAGCGGCGAATTGTGGGCTTCGGTCAACGAGCGCGACGGGCTTGGTGACGATCTGGTGCCCGACTACATCACCCGCGTGAAGGAAGGGGGCTTCTACGGCTGGCCGTGGTATTATCTTGGAAACCATCCCGACCCGCGGCATCGCGACGATCCTCACCCCGAACTGGCGGAGAAGGTGATCGTCCCCGATGTGCTCGTGCAGGCGCACTCCGCTTCGCTCAACATGGTTTTTTATACCGGGCAGGCGTTTCCCGAAGCGTACCATGGCGACGGGTTTGCGGCGTTTCACGGGTCGTGGAACCGCGACTCGCGCACCGGTTACAAGGTGGTGCGCGTGCCGCTTAAAGAGGGGAAACCGCAGGGGTATTACGAAGATTTCCTGACCGGGTTCATCCTTCCCGATGGCGATGTCTGGGGGCGGCCCGTGGGGCTGGCGGTGACGAACGATGGGGCACTGCTGGTCAGTGAAGATGGCAATAACACGATCTGGAAGATCCGATACCGGCCCTAGAAATTCTGGCGCTGCGCGCATCGGTGGTTTATTCTTGGAAGCGCCACGCCCTTATGACCCCGGCCCAGCCAACCGCCGCCGCCCATCCGGACTGCTCCGTCCGGTCGCCGTGGCTTTTGCTGTTGCACTACTGGCTGCCGCTCGGCCTGGGGTGGTCGCTGGCGATGGTGATGCAGCACCGGAGCGGCGCGGCGTTTTCGGCGGAGGGGCTGACGCTCCTGCTCGGGGGGATCGGCAGCGCTTACAGCCTCGACCGGCTGCTTGATCGCCCCGCTTCCGGCTACCCGCGCTGGCTTTGGTGGACCCTTTGCATCGGCTTTGCCGGGTTTGGCGGGGCGACGGCGTGGGCGATGCTCCGGATGCCGCTTCTGACCGTTGAAGTCGCCGGGTTGCTGGCGCTGGCGACGCTCGCCTACCCTTGGCTCAAGCGCTTTCCGCTTCTGAAAACCGTTACAGTGGCGCTTGCCTGGACCTCGGCGGCGGCCCTCTTTCCGTTCTGCCAGCCGGGCGCGTGGACAGAGACTTCGCTCCGGAACTCGTTTCCGTGGGACGTCACCCTGCCGCTCTTCCTCCTGCTCGCCGCCGCCTGCGTCCTGTGCGACCTGAAGGACCTGGAGGAGGACCGGCTCAAGGCGGTTTTCAGTTTGCCGAACCTTTGCGGAATCGCCTGGGCCTGCCGGATCGCCGCCGCCCTTGCGCTGGCCGGCTCGTTTCTGGCTTCGTGGAACGGGCGGCTCGCGCTGCTGGTGGCGGGCGGGCTGCTGGCGTTGCTGGCGCAGTTTCCGTCGCTCCTGCGGCGAAAGGCGATCGGGCCTATGATGGTCGATGCGGTGCTTATCGTGCCGGGGGTGCTGTTGCTTTTGGGCGGCGGGGTGTAAGCGTCCGCAGTAGGGTTGAAGGTGGAAGCGGGAAAAAGGCTTTCCTCCGCGCGTCCACCCTCTATCCTCAATGGCCCGACATGGTCTCCATCCTTACTCTGGTCAACACCGGCGGCCTTGATGCCGCAATCGAACACGAAGCACCCGCCTTTCTCCGCGCCCAAGGGGTGACGCTTCACGAACTTTCCCGCCATGGCAACGCCCTCGATCTCACCCTTGAAGGAACGCCGACCGGGCTGGAGGCGGAGGCCGAAAAGTGGAAGGTCGATTTTGCGCTTCAACCGGCGGCACACCGGCAGAAGCGACTGCTGGTTTCCGACATGGAATCGACCCTCGTGCAGAACGAATTTCTCGACGATATCGCCGCGCTGGCGGGAGTCGGCGAACGGGTTCGCGACATCACGGCGCGTGCGATGAACGGCGAACTCGACTTTGCCGGGGCTCTCAAGGCGCGGCTCGCGCTGATCGCGGGTCAACCGGAGGGTCTGCTCGAAAAGGCGTGGGAGGGGGTGCGCTGGATGCCGGGGGCAAAAGAGCTTTTCGCCGCGTTGCGCACCAACGGGGTCCGGACCCTGATCGTCTCCGGCGGGTTCCGCTTTTTTACCGGGCGGGTGCGCGAGATTCTTGGGGCGGATGGCGACTCCGCCAACGACCTTGTCATCGAAAACGGCAAATTCACCGGCGCACCGGTGGAGCCGATCCTCGGGCGTGAAGTAAAAGAACAGCTTCTGGAACGGACGGCGACGGAGATGGGCATTCCCCTTCATGAAACGCTCGCCGTCGGCGACGGGGCGAACGACCTGCCGATGCTCCTGCGCGCCGGGCTCGGGGTCGCCTTCCATGCCAAGCCAAACGTTGCCGCCGCCGCAAAATGCCGCGTGCGGTACTCCGATCTCACCGCGCTGCTGGCTTTTGCCGGAATCCGATAAAGGAGGTGTCATGATGTCCCAATTCGGGCGGTCAGGATGTCCCACCAGGGACAATTTGGCACACCTTTTTCAGACATCCAATCGACCCATTATATCATAAGCCGCTCATAATCAGCACGTTATGGTATTTACACCTACCTGGAACACCCTCTGCTAAGGGAGAGAGCGAACCTACGCATTTCCGAGCGACCTCATACCGAGCGTCTTTCCCTGGAAAAACATCCATTTGAAGTGTTGTTCCAGAGACTCTCGCACGGGCCGGTACTCGTTACGGCGACAATTCAACAGCTTTATTTAACAGCTTTATGGCAAAGATTCTCGGTATTGACCTTGGGACGACCAACTCCTGCATGTCCGTCATGGAAGGTGGTGAGCCGGTCGTCCTCGAAAATAGCGAAGGCGCACGCACCACTCCGTCGGTCGTGGCATTCACCAAAAACGGGGAACGGCTCGTCGGCCAGGCCGCCAAGCGGCAGGCCGTCACCAACCCGCAAAACACGATCTTCTCGATCAAGCGCTTCATGGGGCGCAAGTACGACGAGTTGAAGGACGAACTCCACCGCGTCCCGTACAAGGTCGTCAAGGCCGCCAACGGCGACGCCCATGTGCAGGTGGAAATCAACGGCGAGGTCAAGACCTACTCGCCGCCTGAAATTTCGGCGATGATCCTCGCCAAGCTCAAGGCCGACGCGGAAGCCAAACTCGGCGAAAAGATCACCCAGGCGGTCATCACCGTTCCCGCCTACTACAACGACTCGCAGCGGACCGCCACCAAGGACGCCGGGAAGATCGCGGGGCTCGAAGTGCTCCGCATCATCAACGAACCGACGGCCGCTTCGCTCGCCTACGGGCTCGACAAGAAGAAGGACGAAAAAATCGCCGTTTACGACCTCGGCGGCGGGACGTTCGACATCTCGATCCTCGAAATCGGCGATGGCGTCTTCGAAGTCCGCGCCACCAACGGCGACACCGCGCTCGGCGGCGATGACTGGGATCACCGGATCATGGACTGGATCGTCGACCAGTTCAAGAGCGACACCGGCATTGACCTGACCAAGCAGCCCGATGCGATCCAGCGGATCAAGGAAGAGGCCGAAAAGGCGAAGATCGCCCTCTCCTCCTCCAAGGAATACGACATCAACCTGCCGTTCGTCACCGCCGACCAGACCGGGCCCAAGCACATCATGCAGAAGCTGACCCGCTCCAAGCTCGAGCAGTTGACCGACGATCTCTTTGAGCGGACCATCATCCCGGTCAAGGCGTGCCTCAAGGATGCCAAGCTGACTGAAAGCGACATTCAGGAACTGGTCCTCGTCGGCGGGATGACCCGCATGCCGAAGGTGATCGACACCGCGCGCCACCTGATCAGCAAGGAACCGCACAAGGGGGTCAACCCGGACGAAGTCGTCGCCATCGGCGCGGCCATCCAGGGCGGCGTCCTGCGCGGCGAAGTCAAGGATGTCCTCCTGCTTGATGTCACCCCGCTCACCCTCGCGATCGAAACCGCAGGCGGCGTGGCGACCCCGATGATCCCGCGCAACACGACGATCCCGACCCGCAAGTCGCAGATTTTCTCGACCTATAGCGACAACCAGCCGGGGGTCGAAATCAAGGTTCTCCAGGGCGAGCGCCCGCTCTCCCGCGATAACAAGCAGCTCGGCGTGTTCCACCTCGACGGCATCCCGCCGGCCCCGCGCGGCGTGCCACAGGTCGAAGTCACCTTTGACATCGACGCCAACGGCATCCTGCACGTTTCGGCCAAGGACCTCGGCACCGGCAAGGAACAGAAGATCTCGATCACCGGTTCCTCGGGTCTGAGCAAGGAGGAAGTCGACCAGATGCAGAAGGAAGCTGAAACCCACGCCGAGGAAGACCGCAAGGCGAAGGAAGCGATCGAAATCCGCAACAACGCCGACAGCCTCGCCTACCAGTGCGAGAAGCAGCTCAAGGAAGTCGGCGACAAGATCCCTGCCGAAAAGAAGCAGGAAATCGAGGAAGCGATCAACGCCGTGCGCGAAGCGCTCAAGGGTGACGACGTGGAAGCGATCAAGAGCAGCTACGACACGCTCCAGAATCGTTTCCAGGCTGCCAGCGAAGAACTCTACAAGGCCGCCGGAGCCCAGGCCGGGGCGGCTCCCGAAGGCGGGCAACCGCAGGGCGGCGCAGCAGCGGCCGACGCCGGTTCCAGCGCCAAGGGCAAGGACGGCGACGTGGTCGATGCCGACTTCGAAGTCATCGACGAAGACAAAAAAGACTAACCCTTTTACCCGGGCAGCCGGGCGGGAGATAGCTTTCCCGGTCCGGCTGCCGGAGTAAATCCACCAACACCAAAGAAACCAAAAAGTACACCTACCTTATGGCAGCTAATGTCAAACCTCTCGGAGATCGCGTTCTGATCCAGGCGATCGAAGAAACCGAAGTCAAGCAGGGCGGCATCATCATCCCCGATGCAGCCAAGGAAAAGCCACAGGAAGCCAAAGTCATCGCTTTGGGAACCGGCAAAGTTGACGAAAAAGGCAACAAGGTCGAGTTCACCGTCAAGGTCGGCGATCGCGTTCTGATCTCCAAGTACGGCGGCACCGAAATCAAAGTCGACGGCGAAAGCTACCTGATCCTGCGCGAGGACGACATCCTCGGCATCGTTGGCTAAGGGATATTTTGATCTCCCACCACACACTTTACTCTTAAAACCTCATCTCACTAAAGACTACTATCTATGGCAGCTAAACAACTCCAGTTTGACGAAGCGGCTCGTCACGCGCTTCTGCGCGGCGTCGAAAAACTCGCCAAGGCAGTGAAGGCGACGCTTGGGCCGGCCGGGCGCAACGTCATTCTCGACAAGAAATTCGGCAGCCCCACGATCACCAAGGACGGCGTCAGCGTCGCCAAGGAGATCGAACTGGAATGCCCCTACGAAAACATGGGCGCCCAGCTCGTCCGCGAAGTCGCCTCCAAGACGAGCGACATCGCCGGTGACGGCACCACGACCGCGACCGTTCTCGCCGAAGCGATCTACCGCGAAGGGCTCAAAAACGTGACCGCCGGTGCGACCCCGACCTCGCTCCAGCGCGGGATCAACAAGGCCGTCGCCGCCATCGTCGACGAACTCGCCGTGATCTCCAAGAAGGTCCAGGACCGCACGGAAATCGCCCAGGTCGCCACCGTCTCCGCCAACTGGGACAACGCGATCGGCGACATCATCGCCGAAGCGATGGACAAGGTCGGCAAGGACGGCACCATCACGGTCGAAGAAGCCAAGTCGATCGAAACCTCCCTCGACGTGGTCGGAGGGATGCAGTTCGACAAGGGCTATCTCTCGCCCTACTTCGTGACGAACCCCGAGTCGATGGAAACCGTTCTCGAGAACGCCTACATCCTCATCCACGAAAAGAAGATCAGCAGCCTGAAGGACCTCCTCCCGCTGCTTGAAAAGGTGGCCAAGAGCGGCCGTCCGCTCCTGATCATCGCTGAAGACGTGGAAGGCGAAGCGCTGGCGACCCTCGTCGTCAACAAGCTCCGCGGCACGTTGCAGATCGCCGCCGTCAAGGCTCCCGGCTTTGGCGATCGTCGCAAGGCGATCCTCGAAGACATCGCCGTGCTCACCGGCGGGCGCAACATCACCGAAGACCTCGGCATCAAGCTCGAAAACGTCTCCATCGACGATCTCGGCAGCGCCAAGCGTGTCAGCATCGACAAGGAAAACACCACCATTGTTGAAGGTGAAGGTTCGGCCAACGACATCCAGGGCCGCGTCAAGCAGATCCGCCGCCAGATTGAGGAAACCACCTCCGACTACGACCGTGAGAAGCTCCAGGAGCGCCTCGCGAAGCTGGCCGGCGGGGTTGCCGTCATCAACGTCGGCGCTGCGACCGAAACCGAAATGAAGGAAAAGAAGGCCCGCGTCGAAGACGCCCTGCACGCCACCCGTGCAGCCGTCGAAGAAGGGATCGTCCCCGGGGGCGGCACCGCGCTCATCCGCGCCCAGCGCGCCCTCGACAAGCTTTCGCTTGAAGGCGACGAAGCGATCGGTCTCGAAATCATCCGCCGCGCGGTGGAAGCCCCGCTGCGCCAGCTCGCCGACAACGCCGGGCAGGAAGGTGCGTTGATCGTCCAGCAGGTCAAGCAGAGCAAGGACAACGAAGGTTACAACGTCGCCACCGGCGTCTACGAAGACCTCGTCAAGGCCGGTGTCGTCGACCCGACCAAGGTCACCCGCAGCGCGCTCCAGCACGCCGCTTCGATCTCCGGTCTGCTCCTGACCACGGAAGCCCTCATCACCGAAGTCCCCGAAAAGGACAAGCCGGCCATGCCTCCGGGCGGCGGTGGCATGGGTGACATGGGCGGCATGGGCTACTAAGCCGCGATGCCGACGCAGCTCATTTCGGTGAGTTGATCGAATCCGCAAGCCGGTCTCTTGAAAGTGGAAACACTTCTTAAGAGACCGGCTTTTTGGTTTCCTGATTTGCCAGCGGAACCCGCATTTGCAAGAGTCCTGAATGGAATCGGGAAAAAAGACCTTCAAGGCAGCCTTGCGTGTCAGCGGAACCTCAGTCAGCGTTTCCGAGATTGAAAATGTCTTTGGCGTCTCTGCGACGGATGGGTCAAGGAAGCATCATGTGTGGATTTATGATTCCGGACTGGCTGACGGCGAAGAGCTTTCAGAACATCTTTGCGTCCTGCTGGAGTTGTTGGAAAACTCGGACTGGAGTTACCTGACAAAGATTGCCGGAATGCACATCGACCTTTTCTGCATGTATGGCGCAGAGGATGGCCAGGGGTCGATGACACTCGATTCCTCCCTGCTGAAACGACTGGCGGCACAAGGCATCAACCTGACTCTGGATCTCTACCCTCCCACTTCCTGAATTCTGTCATAACGATGACAAATCAACTTTAGGAGTACAACAGCTTTCCATTGGTAAAGACCGGCGGAGGGACCTAGGGATGCTTCCAACAACCCAGAATTACCTATGAGAAGCTTCCTTCAAAAACTTCGGTGGGCGCTGACCGCAATCGTCCTGTTCCCCATGGCCGCTCCCTTGACCTCCCGCGCCACGGAATTCACGCGAGTGACGGGTGAAGACGCAACCGGGGACTGGACAGACTCCATCAAATGGGTCCCGGACACGGGATTTCCCGCAACGGTCAATGATTGGGCCATCTTCAATACAGGGGCAACGCAACGAACGATCTCTCTCGACGTGGCGCCGACGATCGGAATGCTGGGGGTTGGTTACAATCCCGGTTCGGATGCAGTTGCGGGGAATATCGTCCTGCAAAGCGGCGGACCTGCGCTGACGGTGGGCAGCATCGCCGCGCCCGGTTCGATCTTTATCGGAGCGGGAACCGCCGCCAGCGGCGACACCGCTACCACATCAGGGACCCTTGTGCTCGCTTCCGGCACGGAACTGAACCTGGTTGGAACCGGCAGCACACTTTACATGGGGGGACAAAGCGCCAATACAGCCGGAGCGACAGGCGCCACCATGGGAACGCTCATGATGGAAGGCGGTTCGAAATTGAATCTCGGCTCAAGCTCCGACCGGGCTGACTGGTTCATCGGCAGGAAGACCAGCTTGGGCAACACCTCTTCGAGCGGCGCATTTTCAGCCACGGGAGGGGAACTGACGGCTTATCTGGGCCAGCTCATTGTCGGGCAGAATGTAAGAGGAGGCAACAATGCGGCCCTCAAAGGTGTCGGCATTCTGAATCTGGAGGGGCTGGATGAAGCCGCCATCAATACGGTCCATCTGCTGATCGGTCATTCCACGACTTCCAGTCTTCCTGCGGAAGGTTCGATGACCCTCGGCGACGGACATTCCCTGACGGTGACCGGAGGGGGAGGAAGCACGGTTCAGATTGGAGTCAATATAGGCGGCGCGGGAAGCGGCA
>DATMFV010000125.1:0-13286 GCA_035555975.1 Chthoniobacteraceae bacterium | reverse complement strand
CGCAGAAAAAGGGACCTTACCCCAAGACGATCCGCTGCGACCCTTTCAGGGTCGATTTCTCTCCCACCGGGTTCTCCGGGGGTGGCGCGCTCTCGCGCTTACCCCCGGCTGCCCCGCTTGAGCAACCCTTCAGGTTGCTTCCTATCGGCATACCCGTTCCCCCTCCCGACTGGAAAAGCGGGATTGACGCAGGGTGTAAAGGCGTTACCATCGCAGGCGCATGGCACTCATCCGAAAACTCTTCTGGATCGTCGTTTTCCTGATCTCGACGCTTGGATTTGTTGTCCTTTTTGAAAACGGCCCCGCCAATTTCGCCGACAACTTCGTCAAACAGGCCGAGGCGTTGCAAGGTTTCGTTCAGGATCAGTTGAAGAACCCGGGCGGGAAAAAGAACGCCGGCTGACGAACGGGACGCCATCAGCCCCGCTACCGGTTGCGCTGGACGATGAGCTGATCGACCGGCTCTTCGGGCGCATGCGGGCGTTCGGTCACTTTTTCCAGCAGCTTCTGGAGGTGGTGGATGCTTTCGCGGTCCTTGATCTTGCGCCCCTCGCGGTTGGTGACGTAGAAGCTGTCGATCGCCGCCCCCTTGTCGGTCGCGATCCGGGAGAGGGCGATGTTGACGCCCGCTTCGCCAAACGCTTTGAGGAGGTAATAAAGCAGGCCGAGCCGGTCGGGCGTCTGGATGTCGACCAGCGTGTAGACCGGATGGGTGCCGGGGTCGATGCTGATGCGGGTCGGAAACTCCAGTTCCTGCGAAAGGTGGTCGCCGCCCCGCCCGCGTTCGGCCTTTTCCAGCAGCGGGGTGAAGTCAAACTCCTCGCACGTCAACGCTTCGGTGAGGGTCTCCTCCACGAGCGCGGTGTCGCGTTCGGAGACGACGGCCTGGAAGCTGGTGTCGCAGACGCGGAAAACGTCGAGCACCAGGTTGTCCCCGCGGGTGAAAATATCGGCGCTCAGGATGTTGAGCCGGGCGGCGGCGAGCGAACCGGCGATCTTCGCCAGCAGGTGCCGCCGGTCCCAGGTGCAGACCCAGAGTTCGCTGTGCCCCCGCTCGGGCCGGGTGACCCACCGGATCGCCGGGGCAAGGCCGATGGCGTCGGGCGCGAGCCGTTGTTCGAAAAACGTCCGAAAAAGCCGGATGTGCCCGGCAATGTCGCGCGTGTCGAACGCCTGGAAGTAGGAGTCCGGCATGTAAAGGAAGTGCGCCCCGACTTCCGCCTCGAACGACGGCGCGAGCTTGCGCAGCACGACCCGCCGGTTTTCCTCCCGCTCCATCGCCCGTTCGTGGAAGAAGACGACGCCGTCCTTGAAGTATTGCGTGGTGCTTTCGTACAGGTGCCAGACGAGCGATTCCTTCCAGTCCGACCACTCGCCGTCGCCGATCGCCATTCCGTCGACCAGCGTCAGGAGCATCAGCATGTTCAGGTTGGCCTGCGTGCGGACGACGTTGGCAAATTCCGAGATGGTCGCCGGGTCCTCCAGGTTGCGCCGCTGGGCGGTGCTGGAGAGGAGCAGGTGGTTGTCGACGAGGAAGATCAGCTCCTTGCGCTGCTGGCTGCGGAGCTGGAGGCGGGCGGCGACCCGGTTGGCCTGGATGGCGCTCGCCTCGGCATGGTAACGGGCGTTGGAGGCTTTGCCGGTATCGTGAAGCAGGAGGGCGAGGTAGAGGACGAACGGGTCGTCGAGCCGTTCGAAAAGCTGCCGGTAACCGCGCAGGCGCGGCTTGTCGGTCGTCAGGAGTTCGTCGAGCTTTTCGATGCAGACGAGCGTGTGCTGGTCCGCCGTGTAGCGGTGGAAAAACTCGTGCTGCACCAGGCAGGTCAGTTCGCCGAATTCCGGGATGTAGCGGCCGAGAAAATCGTGCTCGTGCATCATCCGGACGATCCGGCCGACCTCTCCCTTTCGCCGCAGGATCGCCCCGAAGGTCTCCCGCGCCGAACGGGCGTAGCAGTAGGTCCGGTCGACGAGATGGAGGCGGCGGCGGATCAGCGCCTGAAGTTCCGGCGAAAAAACCACCTTGCGCTGCTGGGCGTGCTGGAAGGCGCGCATCATCCGGAACGGGTCGTCCTTAAAAATTTCGCGTGCCTCGGGGTAGAGCTGCCCCCCGGCAACGAAGAAGCCGTCGAAGTGCTCGTTCTTCTTCTTGCGCATCAGAAGCCGGGTGAGGACGTTCTTCGCGCTCTCCTCTTCGCTCAGGCAGAGCTTGGCGGAGAGTGTTTCGGTGATCTGGTAAATCACCCGCGCGTGGTGGTAGTAATCGCGCATGAACGCCTCGATGCGGCGCAACGGGTTCTTTTGCGGGTAGCCGAGCCGGGAGGCGACCGGAAGCTGGTGGACGTGGTTGAGCGTATCGGTCCCCCGGCGGCAGAGGTAGTGCAACTCCGTGCGCACCCAGAGCAGAAAGTCGTACGCGCGGTCGAGCTTGCGTCGTTCGCTCTCCGGCAACAGTTTTTCGGTGACGAGATCGCTCGTGGAACGCGCCCCTTTCCTGAAAAAGGCGATCCAGAGGAGGTTCTGGTAGTCGCGCAGCGAGCCGCACCCGGTCTTGATGTTCGGCTCCTGCATATAGACGGTGGAGCCGTGTTTGGCGTGGCGGGCCGCCTGGTCGAGCACCCGCTGGGTGGTGTACTCCTTTTCATGGCCCTTGATGCACTTTTTTTCGAAAGCGTGCTGAAATTCGTCGAAGAGCCGGGTGGAGCCGACGATGAGGCGCGACTCCAGCAGCGCCGTCTTGGAAAGCATGTCGACGTTGGCGTGCGCGATCGCTCCCGCGACCGAGCGCGAGGCATGGCCGACCTTGAAGCCGACATCCCAGAGCATGTAGAGGATTGATTCGATCACCTCCTCCGCCTGCGGTTCGATCCGCGGGCCTTCATGCAGGAACATGATGTCGACATCGCTGTACGGGCTCAGTTCCCCCCGGCCGTAACCGCCGATCGCCACCAGCGCCAGCGACGGCGCGACCCCCTGCGGATCGCGGTCGGCGAGGTGCGCCAGCGCCGACTCGTAAAGGTGGCGCAGCATGATGTCGATCAGGTCGGCCCGCTGCTGGGCGATCTCGCGCCCCCCTCCCCCGGCGTAATGTTTGAGCCGGAGGCGGTGGTTCTCGATCTTCAGGAACTTTTTGTAAAGCGTGAGAAGATCGGCGGGGTGCTGCCTCCCCTGGCAGGCGAGTTGTTCGGTGGCGTGGGCCAGGACTTTTTCCCGATGTCTCAAAAACGGTGTCACAAGGATCAGCGGGTTGAAATTTCGCGCGCAACGGGACCAGACCTGGGATCAGACCTCAATCCCGTGCCGCTTCATCTTACTGTATAAAGTCGGGCGATGGATGCCAAGCAGTTGCGCGGCTTTCATCTTGTTGCCGTGGCTTTGTGCCAGTGCGGCAAGGATCGCTTCGCGTTCCAGTTCGTCGAGGTTCACGGTGGAAAGCCCCCCGCCGACGTGGCACGCCGCCCCGCCGGTCCCTCCCCGCTGGCGCAGGACCGGGGGCATGGAAAGCTCCTTGGGGAGTTCCTTTTCCGTGATGCAACTCCGGTGGGCGAGGACGACGCCGTACTCGATCGCGTTCTGCAATTCTCGGATGTTCCCCGGCCAGTCGTAATCCATGAGAAGCTGGAACGCCTCCGGGGTGAGGTGCGGCTCGGGCCGGCTCAACTGCGCGGCAAAACGTTTGGCAAAGGCGGAGACGAGAGAGGGAATCTCCTCGCTCCGTTCCCGCAGGGGGGGGATTTCGATCTGGAAGGTGTTGATCCGGTAGTAAAGATCCTGCCGCAGGTCGCCGTTGCGGACCGCTTCGGGGATGACGCGGTTGGTGGCGGCGACGAGGCGAAAATCGGCGCGGACGGTTTTGGTGCTCCCGAGCGGGCGGAACTCCCGCTCCTGCAACACCCGCAGGAAACGGGTTTGCAGTTCAACCGGCATTTCGGCGATTTCGTCGAGGAAGAGCGTGCCGCCCGAGGCTTCCGAGATCATCCCGGGAAAATCGTTGACCGCACCGGTAAACGCCCCTTTGACGTAACCGAAAAGTTCCCCCTCGATCATGTTCGCCGGGAAGGCGGCGCAGTTGAGCTTGACCATCGGCCCCTTGGAGCGGTGGCTCAGGCGATGGATCTGGTTGGCCATCACCTCCTTGCCGACCCCGCTCTCCCCGGAGAGGAGGATGTTGGCCTCCGACGGGGCAACACGGTGAAGCAGCGCCTCGATCTCCTTCATCTTGCGGCTGGCAAAGAGGGGGGTGAGCTTCTGTTCGGCGGCCTCCAGCCGTTTGGAAAGCTCGACCGTCTCGTTACGGAGTTGCGCGGTTTCCCGCACCAGATCATGCTGCTCAATCGCCCGCCGGATGAGCGAGAGAAGCTCCTCCGGGGCGTACGGCTTGCTGATGAAGTGAAACGCGCCGCGCTTGATCGACTCGATCGCGTTGCCGAGCGAATCCTGCGCCGTCAGGATAATGACGGCGATCGTCGGCGCCATCTCCTGAAAGGTGGCGAGGGTTTCGAGCCCGTCGGCATCGGGCAGGCCGAGGTCGAGCAGAACGAGGTCGGGCTTCTCTTTTTCGAAAAGCGCCGTCCCGGCCGCCGCCGTGGCCGCGCCAAAGATCTGGTAACCGTGGCGTTCCAGCAGGCCGCCAAGGGTGACAAGAATGGAGCGGTCATCGTCGATGACCACGATCTTTCTCTGGATGGTAGGGGGCGCCGGTCGGGTCTCCATAGGAAGCTTTTTTCGCACAGAGGGCAATCTGCCTGCAACCGCGCGTTCCCTGAAAACCTACCGTAACCTGGAGATTATTCCACGGGTTCTTCGCAAACGGGCAAAATCAGGCGGACCACCGTCTCTTCGTTGCGATGGAAACTTTCCATACGGCCCCCGTGGGCTTCGAGGATGGCTCGTGCCCGGTAAAGGCCGAGCCCGTAGCCGCTGCCGAGCCCGGTCAGGAATGGTTCCGCCCCCCACTGCTCAGGCGGGAGATCGCCGGGCGTCGTCTGTTTTGCCTGTTGAAATTCCAGAACGATCTCCTCCCCTTCCCTCGCCGCAGTCAGGCGCACGGCGGTCCCTTCCGGCCGGAACCGGAAGGCGTTGTGAAACACGGCCGAAATGGCGATGACCATCTGCTCCAGGTCGATGCAGAGGTATTCCTTTTCGAGGCGGGAAACGACCGACCATTCCCCCTCCTGCGGGAACTGGGTCCTGATCCGTTTGCCGAGTTCCTCCACGAAGAGCGCCGCCTCCCACGGAAGCGTATGGAGGGAGATCGGCTGAAAACATTGCGAAAGCTCCCGGAGCGAGCGGGCCGACTTGGAAACCAGTTGCCGCAGTTTGCGAACCTCCTCGCCCGCCTCCGGGTCGGTGACCAGTTCGGCCACGTAGGCGGCCTCCAGGTCGATCGCGCTCAGGCCGTTGCGCAGGTCGTGGGTCAGTTGGCGGACGAACTTGGAGACCCTGTCGAAGGGGACAAGAAGTTCCTCGCCATCTTCAGGCTGCGGAGAAGGTGTCATGATTCCTAAGAAAGAAACGGCTTACGAACGGGAAAAACGCTCCTCTCCCGGGCGGGCCTTCGGGTCGTGAGCCGTCACTTCCGTGGTATTGGCCGCAAGATGTTCGAGCACATGGTAGACCGCCTCCGGGTCGGTGCCAAGCCGCGCAGCAATGGTTTCGGCGGTTTCAGGCTCGGCGGAGAGGGTTTCGCGCACCCTGGCCTGAAGTTCCAGCACGGCGGAGGCCGCCTTTTTCCCGGCTTCGACCCCGGGTTGATGATAGGCGTTGATGTTGACCAGCGTCGCGTAAAAACCGACGGCCCGTTCATAAAGGGCGATCAGCATCCCGACAGTGAACGGGGTGACCGCTTCGATTGAGACGGTGATCGAGTCGCGCCCGCCTTCGTAGAGCGCTGTGCGGGTTCCGCGCAGGAAGCCCTGGAGGTAGTCGCCGCTGGTCGCCCCGGGGTCGACCTCCAGCCCCTTGCCGTCGCGGCCTTTGCGGACTTCAATGAAGGTGACGAAAAAGTTCGCGATCCCGTCGCGCAACTGCTGGACGTAGGCGTGCTGGTCGGTGGAACCTTTGTTGCCGTAGACGGCGATCCCCTGGTGGACCTCCTTCCCGTCGAGGTCGTGCGACTTGCCGAGCGACTCCATGACGAGCTGTTGCAGGTACTTGGAAAAGAGGACGAGCCGGTCCTTGTACGGCAGGAGCACCATATCCTTTTTTCCCCGGCCATCCCCGGCGTAGTACCACATCAGCGCGAGGAGCAGGGCGGCGTTTTGGGCGACTTCCGGGTTGCGGGTCGCTTCGTCCATCGCGGCCGCACCGGCGAGAAAGGCGTCGGTATCGAGCCCGACGAGCGCCATCGGGAGCAGGCCGACCGCGCTCATGACCGAAGTGCGCCCGCCGACCCAGTCCCACATCGGGAAACGCCTGAGCCAGTTTTGCGAGGCGGCGTGGCGGTCGAGATCGCTTCCGTCGCCGGTAATGGCGACGGCGTGGCGCGGGAAATCGAGCCCCCGCTCGGAGAAGGCGGCCTCGGCCTCCAGCATCCCGTTGCGGGTCTCGCGGGTGCCGCCGCTCTTGGAGATGACGACGACGAGGGTTTGTGCGAGCCGGTCGCTCAATGCGGCAAAAAGGCGGTCGAAGCCGTCCGGGTCGGTATTGTCGAGAAAGTGGATCTCCATCCGGTCGGCGGAACTCCCGAGTGCGTCGGTGACAAACTGCGGCCCGAGCGCCGAACCGCCGATGCCGACCAGCAGCACGTCGGTAAACGGCAGGCCCGAGGGGGCGGCGATCTTCCCGGCGTGGACCTCCGCTGCAAAGGCGGCGATGTCGGCGCGGGTGGTTTCGATCTCGCTGCGGATCTCCGCCGTCGGCGCGAGCGCCGGGTTGCGCAGCCAGTAGTGGCCGACCATCCGCCCTTCGTCGGGGTTGGCGATCGCCCCCTCTTCGAGCGTTTTCTGGAAGGCGAGCGCCTTCCGGCTCAACGGCTCCATCCGGTCAAAAAATGCGTCGTCAAAACGCATCCGGCTGATGTCGAGAGAGAACCCCAACGGCTCGTAGCAAAGGTGGTAAGCCTGGAAGCGTTGCCAAAGAGAGGATGAAGTGGACATAGAACCGGAGATCGAATGCCAAAAAGCGAAAGAAGAAAAGTGCCGATTTGGGGTCAGGCGTGTAATTCGGGCATTATTTGACTCTTCCTCTCTTTGAAATCGGCCAAAACAGGCGAAATGCGGGTGAAAGGGGCGCCGGAAAGCCTGAAAATTCCTCCCGCCGGTTTCCGGGCAGGAGCGTCGTGGAAAAGTCGATCATTTCGCGCTTGGAGGGACTCCTTTTCCCTTGCATAATCAGGAGCGCGGCAAAAGATTTCACGATATGATCCCCGAGAAGACGGTTTACGTAGGAATGAGTGCGGATTTTCTGCACCATGGTCACCTCAATATTCTGGAGCACGCCAGAAAGCTTGGGAAGGTGACGGTGGGGCTGTTGACGGACAAGGCGATCGCCAGCTACAAACGGTTGCCTTTTCTGACCTGGGAGGAACGCAAGGCCGTGGTTGAAAACATCAAGGGGGTCGAGTGCGTGGTGCCGCAGGAGACGCTTGATTATGTCCCCAACCTCGAGAAGCTGAGGCCCCATTATGTCGTTCATGGGACCGACTGGCGCACGGGACCCCAAAAAGAGACCCGCAATCGGGTGATCGAGACGTTGACGCAATGGGGCGGAGAACTGGTTGAGCCGGAATATACGCAGGGAATCTCGTCCACCAAGATCATCAATGCGATGACCGAAGTGGGCACAACGGCTGAGATTCGGCGGCGCAAACTCAAACGCCTGTTAAGCGCAAAGGAAGTGGTGCGAATCATGGAAGCGCATAATGGCCTCACCGGCCTGCTCGTGGAGAGTGTCAGCATTCATGAGAACGGGGCGAAACAGGAGTTTGACGGGCTGTGGCTGAGTAGTCTGACGGATTCAACGGCCAAGGGACGCCCTGACATCGAACTCGTGGACCGAACCTCCCGGATGCAGACCATCAACGAGATCATGGAAGTCAGCACGAAGCCGATTCTTTTCGATGGCGACACCGGCGGGCCGACAGAGCACTTTACCTTCCTCGTGAAGACGCTGGAGCGACTGGGTGTGTCAGCGGTCATTATTGAGGACAAGACCGGCCTGAAGCAGAATTCGCTCTTTGGCACCGACGTGGCGCAAACGCTGGATGATGTCCTTTCCTTCTCTTACAAAATCTCGCAGGGCAAGAAAGCCCAGGTCACGGACGAATTTATGATCATCGCCCGGATTGAGGCGCTGATTGCAGGGGCGGGCCTGGATGAGGCGTTGAAGCGGGCGCACGCTTATATCGAAGCCGGTGCAGACGGGATCATGATCCACAGCCGACAAAAGGATGGCGCGGAGATCCGCCAGTTTTGCAAGGCGTATGCGGAGTTTGGACGGAAAGTGCCGCTGGTGGCGGTGCCCACCAGCTATAATCATCTGACGGAAAAGGAGCTTGGCGAAATGGGCTTCCATATCGTGATTTACGCCAATCACCTGCTCCGGAGCGCCTATCCGGCCATGAAACAGACGGCGGAATCGATCTTGCGCTCGGGGCGTTCGCTTGAAGTGGAGGAGCAATGCATGGCGATCAAGGAGATCCTGACCCTGATTCCCAACGGCGCACAGCCGGTTCATACATCATGATTCCAAGCCATGTTATCTACGACACTTTACTGGGGGATGGAGTGTCGTTTTTTGCGGGAGTTCCGGACTCCTTGTTAAAGGATATCTGCGCTTACATTACCGATCATGCGCCATCCGGACGGCATGTCATCGCGGCAAACGAAGGGGCCGCAGTGGCGCTGGCAACGGGATGGCATCTTGCCACGGGCGAGGTAGGCCTGGTCTATTTGCAAAATTCCGGCCTTGGAAATCTGGTCAATCCGTTGACTTCCCTGGCTGATCCGGAAGTCTACTCCATCCCGATGGTACTGCTCATCGGCTGGCGTGGAGAGCCGGGGGTTCCCGATGAGCCGCAGCACCGTAAACAAGGCCGTATCACTCCCGATATGCTGGCCGCATTGGAAATCCCCGCCGCCATTCTGCCGGACACGCTGGAGGATGCGGTCGAAACGGTGCGCGCGGCGGTTGCCGCCGCCAAAAGCAGGAACGCTCCGCAGGCGTTGCTGGTGCGCAAGGGGACGTTTGAGTCTTACCGGTTACGCCACCATCCATCGAATCCCTTGGCCATGGTACGAGAGGATGCGGTCAAGCGGGTACTGGGCACCATCGAAGATTCAGCGGTGGTTGTTTCCACAACGGGAATGACTTCCAGAGAAGTTTTTGAGTATCGGGAATCCGCGGGAGAGGGTCATTCGAAGGACTTTTTGACCGTCGGCTGCATGGGTCATGCTTCCCAGATTGCCATGGGCCTGGCCCTGGCGAAAAAGGACGCACCGGTTTATTGTCTGGATGGCGATGGAGCGGTGCTGATGCATATGGGATCGCTGGCCATCATGGGCACTTCGGGACTGCGGAATTTGAAACATGTGGTCATTAATAATGGGGCGCATGACTCCGTCGGCGGGCAGCCTACCGCCGCTCTGCGGATTAACCTGCTTGAGATCGCCAAAGCCTGTGGCTACCAGTGGGTCGCCGGCACGCACGATGCAGGGGAGATGGGCGATTTACTCGAAAAATTAAAGCACGCCGAGGGGCCTGCTTTCCTGGAGATCAGGGTCAACAAGGGAAGTCGGCCCGATCTGGGGCGCCCAACAACGACCACTCACGAAAACAAGGAGCAGTTCATTGCTTTTGTCCGCTCACTATAAAACCGATGCCAAAGGCAAAGCGGCCGGCTGATGCGGGGCGGGACCACGGCTCCCGGATTGAAAGGCCTTGATGGAAATGATTTCAAAGAGCCCACGTGATCGTCAGACCTCTTCCGTGACGACCCCTTCTAAGCTGTGGACATTCAGGAACCCCGTGGCGGTGTGGTTCGGTTGCGGATGTATTCCAGAAGCGGCGAGTACGTTTTCGTGGCGCAGGATGCTCCTGATCACTTCGCCGGGAATGGTCCGCAGGGGGACGGCCGACACGGTGATGAAGGCCTGGAGCGGCGTGGAATGGGAGGTGTGCGCCGAAGTGGAGCCAAACCCCCGGCTTGATGCCCTGGATCAACTCGCCGACAGGTTGCAAGGGTGCCGGGCAGAGGGGATGGTGGGGCTCGGAGGAGGAAGCGCCGTGGATTCGGCAAAGATCCTTGGGGTGTTGCTCGGCATGAAGGGAAAGTTTTCTCTCCACAGGCATTTCCGCGAAGGGCAGCCGTTACCCCAAGGGGGATCGATTCCCGTCATCGCCATTCCCACCACGTCGGGAACCGGCAGTGAGGTGACCCCGTTTGCGACCGTCTGGGACCTGAAAGAGAGCAGGAAATACAGCCTCTCCGGGGACCCGCTGTTTCCACAGGCGGCCTTGCTGGCTCCCGAACTGACCTATGGATTACCATGGGAGGTGACACTGGCCACCGGCATGGATGCGCTATGCCAGGCCATGGAATCGATCTGGAACCGCCATGCATCTCCCATCACGCTGGAACTGGCGCGACACGCGGCGCGTGAAGCCTGGCAAGTGATGCGGCAAGGGAACGCTGTGCTGGATTCGCCGGAGCTGCGGGAGCGACTGATGAAGGCCAGCCTCCTCGCGGGCCTGGCCATCAGCCAAACGCGGACGGCACTTTGTCACTCCATTTCCTACCCGATAACCGCCCGGTTCGGGGTGCCTCACGGCATGGCCTGCGGGTTTGTCCTGCCTGCGGTTTTGAGGTTTAATGCCGTGGCGGATGATGGCCGGTTACAGGAACTCGCACTTGACCTGGGTTTTACTTCGGCTGCGACTTTGGCCGACGGCCTTGAAAGCTGGCTCAAGGAGATGGGCATTCCCGCGTTGTTAACGCGCCATGGCGTGACGCCTGACAAGCTGATCTCCCTCGTTCCTGAAATGATCACCCCGGGGCGGGCTGACAATAACCTGCGCAGGGCGGAAGGCGATGATGTCGCTGAGATACTGAGAAATTACCTGCCCATTTTTCTTCCCGAAGGCCTGGCAGCGGGATCATACGGGCATTAGAGCCTTTTAAGGGATGAACTATACCTACCAACATTTCTGGAAATTGCGCGGCACGAGTGTTTTCTGGTTGACCGCACATTTTGGATACCGACCGGGCGCGCTCGTGGCGCTGATAGCGGCCAGAATGGGGCTCTCGCCCAATCTGGTTTCGGTTTCGGCTTTTTTCGTTTCCCTTGTGGCGTTGGCTCCGTTGATGCTCTCCAACTGGGCTCAATGGGTTCAAGGCCTTTGGCTTGGAGGCTTTCTGCTGCTATCGTTTTGGTGTGACTGTGCAGACGGGCTGCTTGCCCGGGGGACGGGGCAGACGTCCACTTTCGGAGCGATCCTCGACAAAACGAACGACATGACGGTTACGGTCCTGTCAAACAGCGTCATCGGCATCGCTGCTTTGGGACATCAATCGTGGTGGATCCCCGAATCATGGCAATTTTTTATTCTTCCATTAACTCTTTTCCCGAGGGCCGGTTTTTCAGTCCTTAATTGGCTCAAGGACATGGAAATGCACCAGATCAACAGGTTGCGTGCCTATGAGCCGCCGCAGACGCTGTTCGGGAAAGCCAAGCGGGTGGCGGGCAATCTGACCGATGATGTGACTCTCCGAACCGGAGCAGGGGTTTCGTGGGCGCTGGGCGCTTATTGGGAATTCGCGCTGGCGATCAATACCGTTTTTCTCGTCGTGTTGCTGGGATACCTGATGACATCCAAGCGCGATCTGGATGCCTTTGATCGGGAAAACAAGGAACGCAAAGAGAGTTAACCAACCAGAATGAAGCCTCTCCTGCGAGCTGTTACCGGAAAAATCAACCCGGGTGATGACAGAGGCTCGATGGGAAAGCTCCTACCGCGCCGTCACTGAAACGGTCCGGAGCTGTTCGAAGACACGCCGGCCAGCGCGGCGGACGATGCCGACGCCGAGGTCGATTTCCGAGCCGGTGCGGGCCTGTTGCAGGACCCGTTCGGCGTCGCCCGCGGTGGCGATGTCGTTGCGGCCGATGCGGTAGATCACCATCCCGCGCCTCAGGCCCGCCATGTGCGCGGGGCTGCCCGGCTCGACGTCGGAGATCAGGACGCCGGTGGTCTGCTCCAGGCCGAGGGCTTCACCGAGTTGGGGCGTGAGGTCCTGCAAGGTCAACCCGAGCCGCGCCCGGGCGTGGGGCTGGCCGGTCTCCTCCCCGTTGCGGCGGGCGCTTTCGGCGTTGCGCTTGAACTCCGCGACCTTCTCGGCGATCGTCGCCGCGGGAATCGCAAAGCCGATCCCCTGCGTCGGCACCCCCTGCGGGGTGTACGCCATCTTGGCGGAGGCGACCCCGACGAGCTTCCCCTGAAGGTCGATCAACGGACCGCCGCTGTTGCCGGGGTTGATGGCGGCATCGGTCTGGAGCAGGTTGGTGAACTCCATATTCTCCACGGTAAACGACCGGTTGGTGGCGCTCAGGATGCCCCGGGCGACCGAGTGCCCATAGCCGAGCGGATTGCCGACGACCAGGATGCTCTGCCCCAGGAGGTTGGGCGACGGCTCGTCGAGCGAAATGAACGGAAGCGGGGCATCGCTCTCGATTTTGAGGAGCGCAATGTCGGCCAGCGGGTCGCCGGTGACATACCGGGCGGGATAGGTTTTCCCGTCGGAGGTCGTGACCTTGATCTTCAGGTTCTCCGCCCGTTCGACGACGTGTTCATTGGTGATGATATATCCCGAAGCATCGATGATGAACCCGGAACCGAGGCTCTGGACCTTTTCCCGGACCTGCCGGGGTGGCGGTTGCGCTCCAAAAAACTGATAAAAAAACTCGTCGGCGGGATCGCGATAGAACCGCCGGATCGTTCGTTCCGTATTGATATTGACGACGGCGGGCATTGCCTTGGCCACCGCCTTCACAGCCGGTTCAGCCTCCGGCTGCGTCACGGCCTGGGCCGTCAGGTTTTCGCCTCCAAGCAGGCACGAAATGCAAAAAATCGCCAGAAAACGGGTAATGTTCAAAGAAAGCATGCGTTCTTATCCGACAACGCCCAAGGGGATTTGCTCAATTTTTCCACCCATTGCGTGTTGCCTCAAGTCAAAATGACACCGGAGGGTGAAAAAGAGGGGGATTCATTGCCTCATAACAGATGACACTGAAGCAGGGGCATAGTTCGCTTCAAAATGGGCTTCTGAAAGGAGCCCGGAGGGCGACTGCAAGAAG